>NZ_JBWKFZ010000017.1:0-173576 GCF_056433985.1 Streptomyces sp. NPDC044106 | reverse complement strand
CTATCAGACTCTTTCGTGTCCGACTTCCTCGGTGCCTTTCCGGTTCCCGCTCCGGCCTTTCGGCTTTCGCGTTTCCCTTTCCGGCGGTTCCGACTTTATCAGAAGTTCTGAGTCGGATTTCCCGCCCCGCTCGGGTCGATCCGAAGCACATGAGTGCTCGGGGCTTCCCTCGCTGGCGGAGCCGTAAACCTAACGGAGCGGGGCGCCTCGATGCAAATCGAGGCGCCCCGCTCCGGAGCTCGTGCTGTCGGGAGGATCAGACCTCGACGACCACGGGCAGGATCATCGGGCGTCGGCGGTAGTTGTCCGAGACCCATTTGCCCAGCGTGCGGCGGATGAGCTGCTGCAGCTGGTGGGGTTCCACGACACCGTCCTGGGCCGACTTCTCCAGGACTTCCTGGACCTTCGGCATGACGGTGGTGAAGACCCCGTCGTCGATGCCGGAGCCGCGGGCCTGGATGTGGGGGCCGCCAGTGATCTTGCCGGTGCTGGAGTCCACCACGACGAAGACCGAGATGATGCCCTCGTCGCCGAGGATCTTGCGGTCCTTCAGCGCCGGCTCGCCGACATCGCCCACGGAGAGCCCGTCCACGTAGACGTAACCCGCCTGGACCTTGCCGACGATCTTCGCCTTGCCCTCGACGAGGTCGACGACCACGCCGTCCTCGGCGATCACGATGCGGTCGTGCGGGACGCCGGTGAGGGCGCCGAGCTCGGCGTTGGCGCGCAGGTGGCGCCATTCGCCGTGGACCGGCATCAGGTTCTTGGGCTTGCAGATGTTGTAGAAGTACAGCAGCTCGCCGGCCGAGGCGTGGCCGGAGACGTGCACCTTCGCGTTGCCCTTGTGGACGACGTTCGCACCCCAGCGGGTCAGGCCGTTGATCACGCGGTAGACCGCGTTCTCGTTGCCGGGGATGAGGGACGACGCCAGGATCACCGTGTCGCCCTGGACGATGCGGATCTGGTGGTCGCGGTTGGCCATGCGGGAGAGCGCGGCCATGGGCTCGCCCTGGGAGCCCGTGCAGACAAGCACGACCTGGCTGTCGGGGAGGTCGTCGAGCGTCTTGACGTCGACGACGAGCCCCGGCGGCACCCGCAGATAGCCGAGGTCACGGGCGATGCCCATGTTCCTGACCATCGAGCGGCCGACGAAGGCGACCCTGCGGCCGTACTCGTGTGCGGCGTCCAGGATCTGCTGGATGCGGTGCACATGGCTGGCGAAGCTGGCCACGATGATGCGCTTCTGGGCGCCCGCGAAGACGCCCCGGATCACGTTCGAGATGTCGCGCTCGGGCGGTACAAAGCCCGGCACCTCGGCGTTCGTGGAGTCGGAGAGGAGGAGGTCGATGCCCTCTTCGCTCAGCCGTGCGAACGCGTGCAGGTCGGTCAGGCGGCCGTCCATCGGCAGCTGGTCCATCTTGAAGTCACCGGTGGCGACGACCATGCCCGCGGGGGTGCGGATGGCGACGGCCAGGGCGTCCGGGATGGAGTGGTTGACCGCGACGAACTCGCAGTCGAACGGGCCGAGGGCCTCGCGGTCGCCCTCGACGACCTCCAGCGTGTACGGCCGGATGCGGTGCTCCTGGAGCTTCGCCTCGATGAGGGCCAGCGTCAGCTTGGAACCGATCAGCGGGATGTCCGGCTTCTCGCGGAGAAGGTAGGGGACACCGCCGATGTGGTCCTCGTGGCCGTGCGTGAGCACGATGCCCTCGATGTCGTCGAGGCGGTCCCTGATGGACGTGAAGTCCGGCAGGATCAGGTCGATTCCGGGCTGCTCCTCCTCGGGGAAGAGCACTCCGCAGTCGACGATCAGCAGGCGACCGTTGTACTCGAAGACGGTCATGTTGCGGCCGATCTCGCCGAGGCCGCCGAGCGGGGTGACCCGCAGGCCGCCCTTCGGCAGCTTCGGAGGGGCGCCGAGTTCAGGATGCGGATGACTCAAAAGACTCTCCTCACCACGCGCGCCACGTACCTCCCGGGCACGTGGCGCGTATGACGTTCGTGCATTAGCAGTTGTTTGTGTGGGGTGCGGGCGGCCGGCAGCTCGTGACGCGCCCGCGGTGTTGCGCGTATTCAGTTGTGAAGTCTGTGGTTACAGCTGTACCCCGCCGGCGGCGAGGTCGATCTTGAGCTGGTGCGTCTCCTCGGGCGACAGCTCCACCATCGGCAGGCGGAGCGGGCCCGCGGGGCGCCCCTGGAGGGCCAGCGCCGCCTTGGTGGTGATCACGCCCTGGGTGCGGAACATGCCGGTGAAGACGGGGAGCAGCTTCTGGTGGATCTCCGTGGCCTTCTGTACGTCGCCCGAGAGGTGTGCTTCCAGCATGGCGCGCAGTTCGGGGGTGACGACGTGGCCGACGACGGAGACGAAGCCGCACGCGCCGACGGACAGGAGCGGGAGGTTCAGCATGTCGTCGCCGGAGTACCAGGCCAGGTCCGAGCGGGCGATGGCCCAGCTGGCGCGGCCGAGGTCGCCCTTGGCGTCCTTGTTGGCGACGATCCGCGGGTGCTCGGCGAGGCGGACGAGCGTTTCCGTGTTGATCGGTACGCCGCTGCGGCCGGGGATGTCGTAGAGCATGACCGGCAGCTCGGTGCTGTCGGCGATCGCCGTGAAGTGCCGGAACAGGCCGTCCTGAGGGGGCTTGTTGTAGTACGGCGTGACGGTCAGGAGGCCGTGGGCGCCGGCCTGCTCGGCGGCGCGGGCGAGCTCGATGCTGTGGCGGGTGTCGTTCGTGCCGACGCCCGCGACGATGTGGGCGCGGTCTCCGACCGCGTCCAGTACGGCTCGTACGAGATCGTTTTTCTCCGCGTCACTGACGGTCGGGGACTCACCGGTGGTGCCGTTGATGACCAGGCCGTCATTGCCTGCGTCCACCAGGTGGGCGGCGAGCTGCTGCGCGCCGTCGAGGTCAAGTGCGCCATCCGCCGTAAAGGGCGTGACCATGGCGGTGAGGACCCTCCCGAAGGGGGTCTGCGGAGTGGAGGTCGGAGCCATGGGTAACACGCTACTCGCTGCTCAGCGCGGGGTCGCCCCTCGGGGGATGTGTGCGGACCTGACAAGTGTGGAGCCCGGCACTGCCTGCTCGGGGGTTCAGGCAGTGCCGGGTCCGTTTGATCAGGCTAAGTGAACTTCACGAAGTGCCGCAATCCGGACACTTCGCGCGACGCGCCCGCACATCAGTGCCTTACGGCGCCACACGTCCGTTCTTGTTGAAGGCCGCATGGGTGAGAGGCATCAGCTCGGCCCAGTGCTGCTCCATCTTCTCGCCGACCATCTCGATCTCCCGCTGCGGGAACGAGGGGACCTTGGCGAGCTCGTGCTGCGTACGGAGGCCGAGGAAGTGCATGAGCGAGCGCGCGTTGCACGTCGCGTACATCGAGGAGTAGAGCCCGACGGGGAGCACCGCGCGGGCGACCTCGCGGGCGACGCCGGCGGCCAGCATCTCCTGGTACGCCTCGTACGCCTGGCGGTAGGAGTCCTCCATGACGCGGCCGGTGAGCTCCTGCTGCGCCTGGGTGCCCTCCACGAAGACGTACTTCCCGGGGCGGCCCTCCTGGACGAGCTTGCGGGACTCGTCGGGGACGTAGAACGTCGGCTGGAGCTCCCTGTAGCGGCCCGATTCCTCGTTGTACGACCAGCCCACGCGGTGCCGCATGAACTCGCGGAAGACGAAGATGGGGGCGCTGATGAAGAACGTCATCGAGTTGTGCTCGAAGGGGCTGCCGTGGCGGTCCCGCATCAGGTAGTTGATCAGGCCCTTGGACCGCTCCGGGTCCTTCTGGAGCTCGTCGAGGGACTGTTCGCCGGCCGTGGAGACTCGGGCGGCCCACAGGACGTCGGAGTCGGAAGCGGCATGCTTCACCAGCTCGACGGTGACCTCGCTGCGGAAGCTGGGCTTGAGGTCTTCGGTGGGGGTCTCGCTCACAGGCGGGGGTCCTTCCATGTGCATCTCTCGGGCGGCGCCCACTCTATGACCCGGCACCGACAATCGGCCGTCCGGTGACCCGCCACGACATTCTTCGACTAATTTGCCGAAAGAGGGCACCTTTTGGGCGTTTCGAGCGTCCTACTGGGCAACAGAGTCAACAGTGCTCCGTTCGAGACCCGTAAGGAGAAGCGCGCCCCATGTTCCGTCGGCGAGAGCCCGTCCCGTTCGCCTTCATCGCCGAAGCCGACAAGTTCCGCAGCAACGTCACTCCTCCGCCCCGAGAACGCGCTTCGGCCAGCCAGATCATGGGTCGTACGCTCATCGGCCTCACCGTGGTGGCCGGCCTCGTGGGGTCCCTGCTCTTCGGTATGCCCGCGATGTCGGCCGACCAGTCACCCGCGCATCACCAGCAGTCCGAAGCCTCCGAAGGACGCTGAACCGGACATCACCCCGGACACGGACTGGCTCTGTCCGGCCCTGACTCGTCCGGACCCCCAAGGGTGGTAGCAGGGGACACGGCTCGATAACCTCACCGGGCACAGCCCATGTGTGGATCGAGTGAGGATCAGCCCGTGCCCCTGCCCTTCCTGACCGCGGACCGCACTTTCGACGACGTGGCGGAGGACGCCGCGCTGCCCTTCGCCGACCGCGACCACTGGCGCCGGCCCTACCGTCCCGGCCCGTGGCGGGTCGGGACCTCCGCGCTCCTGCTGCTTGCCGCCTCGTTCGTCCTCCTCGCCGCCGTGATCATCGCGCTCGCGGGCTCACTCATGGGCGGCGCGATCTGTGCGGGCATCGCCGTCCTCGTCATCGCCGCCTCCCTGCGCCTGCTGCGCATGGGCACCTGGGTGAGCGCCCGGGGGCTGCGCAGGGTCGGTTTCCTGTCGACGCAGACGGTCGCGTGGGCGCAGGTGTCGACCGTGCGCACCGCGCAGCAGCCGGTGCGCTGGCTGGGACTGCCCCGGACGGTGCAGGGGCAGGCGCTCGTCCTCGTACGACGTGATCAGGATCCGCGGGGCGCCGGGCCGCAGCTGTTGCTGACCGACCGGAACGCCGACTTCCTGGCGCGGCACGAGGCGTTCGACCGGGCGGCGGACTCCATCGAGGTGTGGGCCGACGAGTACCGGCCCACCGCCTGACGCCCCACCACCTCTAGACGTTCACCGGCCGGCCCGCGTGCAGGGCGATCGCCCGCTGCATGGCCTTTCGCGCGCGGGGGGTGTCCCGGGCGTCGTGGTAGGCGACCGCCAGCCGGAACCAGCAGCGCCAGTCGTCCGGCGCGTCCTCGGTCTCGGCCTTGCGGCGGGCGAAGACCTCGTCGGCCGAGTCGCGGTCGATGCGGCCGCCCGGGGTCCGCTTCAACTCGTCCACGGGCAGGCCGCCCTCGGCCTCCAGCTCTGCGGCGAGGCGGTTGGCGCGCTGGACGAACTGGGTGTTCTTCCAGAGGAACCAGACGCCGATGACCGGCAGGATCAGCACCGCGACACCGAAGGTGACGGTGAGCACGGTGCCGTGCTGGATCAGGAGCACGCCGCGGCTGCCGACCAGGACGAAGTAGACGACCAGGACGGCGGCCGTGACGGCGTAGGTGATCTTTGCGCGCATGTCTCTCAGCTCTGATCTCGGCCGAGGCTCCCGGCTCAGCCGAGATCCAGGAAGTGTTCCAGGCCGAACGTGAGGCCCGGCGTGCTCACCACGCGGCGGGCGCCGAGCAGGATGCCCGGCATGAAGCTGCTGTGGTGCAGCGAGTCGTGCCGGACGGTCAGGGTCTCGCCCTCGCCGCCGAGCAGCACCTCCTGGTGGGCCAGGAGGCCGCGCAGGCGCACGGAGTGGACCGGTACCCCGTCGACGTCCGCGCCGCGGGCGCCGTCCAGGGCCGTCGTCGTGGCGTCGGGCTGCGGGGCGCTGCCCGCCTCCCTGCGGGCCTCGGCGATGAGCTGGGCGGTGCGCGTGGCGGTGCCGCTGGGGGCGTCGGCCTTGTTCGGGTGGTGCAGCTCGACGACCTCGACGGACTCGAAGTAGGGCGCCGCGATCTGCGCGAACTTCATCGTGAGGACGGCGCCGATGGAGAAGTTCGGGGCGATGAGCACGCCCGTCTCCGGGGACGCGTCCAGCGACGTACGCAGCCGCGCGAGGCGCTCGTCGGTCCAGCCCGTCGTGCCGACGACGGCGTGGATGCCGTGCCGTACGCAGAAGTCGAGGTTCTCCATGACGGCGTCGGGGTTGGTCAGCTCGACCGCGACCTGGGCGCCGGCCTTCGCCAGCGTCTCGAGATCGTCGCCCCGGCCGAGGGCGGCGACCAGTTCCATGTCGTCGGCGGCCTCGACGGCCTTCACGGCCTCGGAGCCGATGCGGCCCTTGGCACCGATGACCGCCACGCGCAGCTTGCTCATGTCCTTCATTCCTTAAGGGAGTCGGGCCCTCACGCGGCTATGCGACCGCGTCGTGGAGGCGGGCCGCCTGCTTGTCCTTGAGCGGGCCGATGGCCGACAGGGACGGGCGGTGGCCGAGCACGTCGCGGGCCACCTCGCGCACCTCGTCGGGGGTGACCGCGGAGATCTTGGCCAGCATGTCGTCGACCGACATGTGCTCGCCCCAGCAGAGCTCGCTCTTGCCGATGCGGTTCATCAGGGCGCCGGTGTCCTCGAGGCCGAGGACGGTGGAGCCCGCCAGCTGGCCGATGGCGCGGCCGATCTCGTCGTCCGTGAGTCCGTGCTCCGCGACCTGGTCGAGCTCGTCGCGGCAGATCTTCAGGACGTCGTGCACCTGGCTGGGGCGGCAGCCCGCGTACACGCCGAAGAGGCCGGTGTCGGCGAAGCCCGACGTGTACGAGTACACGCTGTAGGCCAGGCCGCGCTTCTCCCGTACCTCCTGGAAGAGGCGGGAGGACATGCCGCCGCCGAGCGCGGTGTTCAGCACGCCGAGGGCCCAGCGGCGCTCGTCGGTGCGGGCCAGGCCCGGCATGCCGAGGATGACGTGGGCCTGCTCGGTCTTGCGGTTGATGACCTCGACGCGTCCTGCGGTGCGCAGCGTGCGGGAGCCCTGGCGCGGGGCCATGGGGACCGCGTCGGTGCGCCCGAGCGCGCCGGCCTTCTCGAAGGCGGCACGGACCTGGCGTACGACCTTGTTGTGGTCCACGTTGCCCGCGGCGGCGACGACCAGGTGGGTCGGGTCGTAGTGCTTCTTGTAGAAGCGGCGGATGCGGTCCGCGGTGAGGGCGTTGATCGTCTCCTCGGTGCCGAGGACCGGGCGGCCGAGGGGGGTGTCGCCGAGCATCGTGTGCGCGAACAGGTCGTGCACGCAGTCGCCCGGGTCGTCCTCGGTCATCGCGATCTCTTCGAGGATGACGCCGCGCTCCGCGTCGACGTCCTCCTGGAGGATCAGGGAGCCCGTCAGCATGTCGCAGACGACGTCGATGGCGAGCGGCAGGTCGGTGTCGAGCACGCGCGCGTAGTAGCACGTGTACTCCTTGGCCGTGAAGGCGTTCATCTCGCCGCCGACCGCGTCGAGCGCGGAGGAGATGTCCAGGGCGCTGCGCTTCCTGGTGCCCTTGAAGAGGAGGTGCTCCAGGTAGTGCGTGGCGCCGTTCAGGGACGGGGTCTCGTCGCGGGAGCCGACGTTGGCCCAGATGCCGAAGGTCGCCGAGCGCACGGAGGGCAGGGTCTCCGTGACGACGCGCAGGCCGCCGGGGAGGGTCGTCCTACGGACGGTGCCGATGCCGTGCTCGCCCTTGATGAGGGTTTGGGTACGGGCGACGGCCCGCGCCTCCGAGGAGGTGCGGGCCGTCGTCGTGGTGCTACGCGACGTCACTTGTCGGTGTCGTCCTTCTTGTCGTCGTCCTCTTCACCCTCGATGACGGGGATGAGGGACAGCTTGCCGCGGGAGTCGATCTCGGCGATCTCGACCTGGACCTTCTGGCCCACGCCGACGACGTCCTCGACGTTCTCCACGCGCTTGCCGCCGGCGAGCTTGCGGATCTGCGAGATGTGCAGCAGACCGTCCTTGCCCGGCATGAGCGAGACGAACGCGCCGAAGGTCGTCGTCTTCACGACGGTGCCCAGGTAGCGCTCGCCGACCTCCGGCATGGTCGGGTTGGCGATGCCGTTGATCGTGGCGCGGGCGGCCTCGGCCTGCGAGCCCTGCGCGGCACCGATGTAGATGGTGCCGTCGTCCTCGATCGTGATGTCGGCGCCGGTGTCCTCCTGGATCTGGTTGATCATCTTGCCCTTGGGGCCGATGACCTCACCGATCTTGTCCACCGGGATCTTGACGGTGATGATGCGCGGCGCGTTCGGGGACATCTCGTCCGGAACGTCGATGGCCTCGTTCATCACGTCGAGGATGTGCAGACGCGCGTCGCGGGCCTGCTTGAGCGCGGCGGCCAGGACCGAGGCGGGGATGCCGTCGAGCTTGGTGTCGAGCTGCAGCGCGGTCACGAACTGCTTCGTACCGGCGACCTTGAAGTCCATGTCACCGAACGCGTCCTCCGCACCGAGGATGTCGGTGAGGGCGACGTAGTGCGTGTCGCCGTCGATCTCCTCGGAGATCAGGCCCATGGCGATACCGGCGACGGCGGCCTTCAGCGGCACACCGGCGTTCAGCAGCGACATCGTGGAGGCGCAGACCGAGCCCATGGACGTCGAGCCGTTGGAACCGAGGGCCTCGGAGACCTGGCGGATCGCGTAGGGGAACTCCTCGCGCGACGGCAGGACCGGCACGATCGCGCGCTCGGCGAGCGCGCCGTGGCCGATCTCGCGGCGCTTGGGCGAACCGACGCGGCCGGTCTCGCCGACCGAGTACGGCGGGAAGTTGTAGTTGTGCATGTAGCGCTTGCGCGTCACCGGGGAGAGGGTGTCGAGCTGCTGCTCCATGCGGAGCATGTTGAGGGTGGTGACGCCCAGGATCTGGGTCTCGCCACGCTCGAACAGCGCCGAGCCGTGCACGCGCGGGATGGCCTCGACCTCGGCGGCGAGCGTACGGATGTCCGTGACGCCGCGGCCGTCGATGCGGACCTTGTCCTTGATGACGCGCTCGCGGACCAGCTTCTTGGTCAGCGCGCGGTACGCACCGGAGATCTCCTTCTCGCGGCCCTCGAACTGCGGGAGCAGCTTCTCGGAGGCGATCTCCTTGACGCGGTCCAGCTCGGCCTCGCGCTCCTGCTTGCCGGCGATGGTGAGCGCCTGGGCGAGCTCGGTCTTGACCGCGGCGGTCAGGGCCTCCAGGACGTCGTCCTCGTAGTCCAGGAAGACCGGGAACTCGCCGGTGGGCTTGGCGGCCTTGGCGGCGAGGTCCGACTGGGCCTTGCAGAGCGCCTTGATGAAGGGCTTCGCGGCTTCCAGACCGGCGGCGACGACCTCTTCGGTCGGGGCCTCTGCGCCGTCCTTCACCAGCTGGATGGTCTTCTCGGTGGCCTCGGCCTCGACCATCATGATCGCGACGTCGCCGTCCTCCAGGACGCGACCGGCGACGACCATGTCGAAGACGGCGTCCTCGAGCTCGGTGTGCGTCGGGAAGGCGACCCACTGACCCTTGATGAGCGCCACGCGCGTGCCGCCGATCGGGCCCGAGAAGGGCAGGCCGGCCAGCTGCGTGGAGCAGGAGGCGGCGTTGATCGCGACCACGTCGTACAGGTGGTCGGGGTTGAGCGCCATGATCGTCTCGACGATCTGGATCTCGTTGCGCAGGCCCTTCTTGAAGGAAGGACGCAGCGGGCGGTCGATCAGGCGGCAGGTCAGGACCGCGTCCTCGGAGGGGCGGCCCTCACGACGGAAGAACGATCCGGGGATCTTGCCCGCGGCGTACTGCCGCTCCTCGACGTCCACCGTCAGGGGGAAGAAGTCGAGGTTGTCCTTGGGCCGCTTGGAAGCGGAGGTGGCCGACAGCACCATGGTGTCGTCGTCCAGGTACGCGACGGCGGAGCCGGCGGCCTGCTTGGCCAGGCGGCCCGTCTCGAAGCGGATGGTGCGGGTGCCGAACGTGCCGTTGTCGATGACGGCCTCGGCGTAGTGGGTCTCGTTCTCCACTGTTCTCCTACGTGTCTACGTTTCGTCTTCTCGCCCCTGGGCCCGTGTGGCCCGGGACGGTGTCCCGTACGTCCACGCGTCCTGCGTGGCACGGGACCGGGTGGAGAAGCGCGCCGTGTGTGCGGGCCGGTCTTCGATCGAAGCACCCGGGGTGTCCCGGGGGCCACTACCGAGGACCGGCGGCGGCTGGTGCGCCCCTCCCTCGTCGGGGTGGTGCTCGGTGTCCCGGGGTCGCTGTTCTGCTACCCGCGAGGACCGCGTACGTCACCAGACTACAAAGCGTCGGTGACAGCGCGCATGTACGGCAAAGGGAGCGGCCCCCTTCGAGTGCTTCGAGTGGGAACCGCTCCCTTCACGACGTCTTACTTCGCGCCCGCCGCACCGCGGCGGATGCCCAGACGGTCAACCAGGGCACGGAAGCGCTGGATGTCCTTCTTGGCCAGGTACTGCAGCAGACGGCGGCGCTGACCGACCAGGATCAGCAGACCACGACGGCTGTGGTGGTCGTGCTTGTGGGTCTTGAGGTGCTCGGTCAGGTCCGAGATGCGGCGGGAAAGCATGGCGACCTGGACCTCGGGGGAGCCGGTGTCGCCCTCCTTCTGGCCGAACTCGGTCATGATCTGCTTCTTCGTAGCGGCGTCGAGCGACACGCGTACTCCTCGTGATGTCTTCGAGTGCCTCCGAGTGCCCCTGGTCTACGTCTCAGGGGGGCTTCCGTGACTCGGGAGGCGGGGATGGGCCGTCCGGGCGGGCCCCTGCGGGTCCGGGTCATCGCGCTTCCGGTCCGGATCCTTGCGGGATCCTGGGGTGCGCAGACTGACGGTCGTTACACAGGCTACCAGTCGGCGTACCGGCGCTTCACCCCTGGTCCACCTCGGTCGCCGTCAGCCGCTGGTCTCGAATCCTCTCATCACCCAGCTCCGGGGGCCGCCGTCGCCCTTGACGCGCGTGATGCTGGTCGCGGCGAGGAAGATCCGGCCGCGCTCGTACACGACGTCGGGCGGGTCCGTGCTGTCCATCGCGGGAGCTTCGCTCTCCCCGAACAGCAGCAGGAGGGTTTCCCTCCCCGACTCCGGGTCCAGGCTGACGGCCGCGGCAGGCGCGCTCGCCGCCTCCCGGTAGGCGATCACCTTGCCGCCGCTCATGCGCAGGGGGAACATCGGGCGGCCGGGCCTGGCGCTGAACTTGCGCACGGTGTTCCCGGTCGCCAGGTCGAAGGCGACGACCTCGTTAGAGGGCAGCCCGCGGGACACCTCCGGGGAGAAGTCGCGTGGCTTGGTCGCCATGTAGAGCTGCCGCGCGCCTACGACCACGCCGGTACAGCGCTCCACGTCGGCGCTGAAGGTCTCGTCGCAGCCATGGACGTAGCGGTTTCCCTCCAGCCGGATCGTGCCGCGCTGCCTGCCCTTGTCGCTGAGGGCGATCAGATTGGTGGAGATCAGGTCCCCTGCCGAGACCGCGATGACGGGCGGCGACGAAGAGGCCAGGTGGACACCCTTGATCCCGGGCGCGACCCGGTACGTCCACCGGGCCTTGCCCGTACGCGGGGCGACCTTCTGCACCCGGAACTCGGGGTCCGCGGAGTCACCGCACCGGACGAGAGCGATCAGGCCCCGGCCCCCGGCGAACCCCAGGTCCGTGCAGTTCGAGGCATCGGTGTCCACCCAGAGCCGCTTGCCGCTGGTCATGTCGTACGCGACCGAGGCCTGCCCCGTGGTGGCGAGCACGGTCCCCCGCGTCATCGTCACGTTGACGCTCATCGCGAGGGCGGCTTCGCCGGGCAGCTTCTTGTCCCAGAGCTTTCTGCCCGTGTCGATGTCGAACACGGCGACGCGGTCGCAGGCAGTCCCGCCCTCTTCCTTCTTGGGTTCCTTCTCGGGGCGTCTGCCCGAGAAGGCGACAGCCGTTCTGCCGTCCACGCTGACGTGGCGGGTCACCGCGCATATGGGGCCCGGCAACTCGAGCTCCCAGGCCTTTTCGGAGTCACCGATGCCGATGCCCTTGACGACATTCTCGAACCCCTTGGCGACGATCTTGCCGGTGGCCCATGTGCCCTTCGTCGAGGCGGTCCGGCCTTCCTTGAGGGTCTTGTCCACGTATTCGGCCGCGATCCCGCCCTCAGGGGTCTTGGGAGGCGCCTCCACGGTCTCCCTGATGGCATCGGGAGGCTGCGGTGCCGGAGCCGAGCGCTGATCCGACACGCGGTCGCCGTCCGGCCCCCACAGGGCCCAGCCGCCCGTGCCCAGGGCCATGACCAGGGCAATGAGCACGCCGATGACGATCCCCGTACGACGCTTCTTCCCCTCGGCGGCCGACAGCGCGGACTGGGTGTAGGGGGACGGGGGCGGGCCGAAGCTCACGCTGAGAGGCCTTTCTGGGGGCGTATGGGGGTCCCGGGTGCCGGTTGCGCGGACGTCAGCTGGTCATGGCCCTGGCCTTCGGCGGAAAAGGTGCGCCCTCATCAGCATCGCCATGCGGGTGGCCAGGGCCAGGAGCTGCCTCCACCCGTTTCTCGGAGAAGCCGAGCACCGTGGTCGAGCCGACGGCCGCGAGCGCGCAGCCGCCGACGAGACCGACGAGCAGACCGACGAGCGGTTCCTGGCCACGGCGGGCCTGGGCCGCGATGCGTTCGGCGTCGACGAGTTCCTGCGGTAAGGGTTGCAGGGTGAGGAGTTCGCCGTTGAGGATGCGCTGGGCGGCGAAGGTGCGGGCGCTGTCGAGGACAGCGCCGTCGCGGCGGACGAGGTGGTAGCCGACCGGCGCGCCCTCGGCAGGGCTCTGCCGGGAGAACCGCAGGATTTTCGGGTAGATGTCGGCGACGGGGATGTCGTCGCGCAGTGCCACGTCGATGCGGCTGCCGGGCGCGACGCTGGTGACCCTGCGAAGCCGAACGCCGTGCCCGTGCCGGCTCCGGCCCCGCTCCTGTCGTGGGCTGGGCCCCCGGCGGGGTTTCCGCGGTCGGCTCGCCCGGTTCCGGCCACCGTTGTGGACGCCGCCGTGCTCACCTGCTGCTCCCCCTCGTCGCTGATGCTCATCGCTCGTCGTGCTGCCGCTGCCCGTTCGCAACCGCGGTGCCCGTGTTGCCGGTGCCACGCCCGTGGCGTCTTCGCCGACTGTGCCGCATCACGTGACGCGTCGCCGGGCAGACTCGGTCACCTGACTGGTTCGTGAGCCGCGCCCCCGCCCCGTATCACGAAATACCCCGGCAGTACCGGCAGCTGAGCCGCACGCCGACTGGCCGGATCAGCAATCACCCACGCACTCGCCAGGCACCCTACCGTCGGGCTGTTACCACGCGTATCAGCAGGATCACACAGCGATCCACGTTCGCCCGGACAGGGGTGGAACCCAGAACACCCCGCAACGGCAGGGGAATTGGGGATCAGCGAGCAAGCCCAGCGTGCCGCCACCGACACCGCGCGGGCGCAGCGCGACGCGCAGTGCTACCTCCACCCCTCCCCCGAGCAGCTGTGGGCGCTGGTCGCCGAAGGCAGCCGGGTCTGGGAGCGCCGCATGGGCGACGCGGACTTCGGACAGGTGCGCATCGGCCTTGGACCACAGTCGCTCGCCACTCCCCTCGTGCCGCCGCAGACCGCTCCGGCGGGCGAGCTGGAACCGCTCACCGCGGGCGCGATGCAGCGTTTCCTCGCCGCGCACGGGTGCAGACGGGGCTGGCGGCCGGGGACTTCCGACCGCGACCGGCGGGGGGGCGGCCCGAAGTCCTCACGAGCCTTCCCAACCTCTGAACAGGGAAGGAGCCCCCAAGTAAGGTGGGCCTACAGCTCTTTCGTACGTTGTGAAGGGACCCTCCGCCATGACCGACGCACCCGAAACCGAGGCGCAGGCAAAGGCGCGCAAGGAGCGCGAGAAGGAAGAGCTCTACGCCCTCGACATCTCCGGTGCCGACTGGCACAGCGCGCCGGGCACCGAGGAACACGAAGAGCGGGTGGAGATCGCGTACCTGCCCGAGGGCGCCGTGGCCATGCGGTCGTCACTGGAGCCGGAGACCGTGCTGCGCTACACGAAGGCGGAATGGGACGCGTTCGTCCTCGGCGCCCGGGACGGGGAGTTCGACCTGGAGCCTTCGGTACGCAATGGCGGGATCGCGGCGGCCGAGTGACGCCCGGCCTCCTCATGGGTGTTGGCGCTACGTAGAAGGGGTGGACGCCTCCCGCGCGCGTCCACCCCACACCTTCTACGCGGTGCACCGGCCCAGGCTCACTGGAAGTAGCTGGCACCCTTCAGATCGCCACCCCGGTAGTCACCGCCGGCCTGGCCGACCTTCTGCCCGATGTCGACGAGCGCTCGATGGGTGGCCTCGACGTGCTTGTCCCACTGCTGCCGCTTCGCGACATACGCCTTGTGGGGGTTCCGGGGCGCCTCCGCTGCCGCAGCTCGTGGCCCTGCTCACGGCGGTCCCGGCACTGACCACGACCTTCAGCCTCACGCTCGGGCGCGGCGCGCGACAGGAGATCGCCTTGCGCGGTCACCTACGTGTGACGGGGCGCGGCGACGTCGAACTCGTCTCCGTCAGACGGTGTTTGGAGCAGGCTGCCCGTCGGGCCGGGACGGGACTGGTGCGGCTGGATGGTGAACAGCTGCCGGGGATGCTCTCCACGCTTCCGCTCGGGGGCGCTCGCTGATGGCTGTCTCGACTCCTGCGGTCACAGGCTCTCCCGGCAGATCGGCCAGAGGTTGTCGCCGGAGGAGGCGACCCAGATCGGGCGCTCGTTGGGGTTGGCCGGTGGGGATGTCGATTCGTTGCCCACGCTCGCCGACGGTGTGACGTTGTGGTGTGCCGACCGTGACCGGCAGTACGTGATGACGCAGGCCACCGACGTCGAGACCGGATTGTTGGGTACCGCTCGGCGGATGGACTGAACCACGGGGGCTGGAGGGGGATTCGGGGTGTGGTGTCGGACGTTGAGTGATTTGTCCGGCACGGTTTGATCTACGCCGATCACTCCTGGGTCGAGCGTGACGCAATGGACAGCATTGGTGAGGTGGACTGCCCTGCCGTGCTGCTGGTTTTGGTGATTAGGCTGGGACAGGGCGCGACGCCAGAACTCGTCAGCGGGTCGTGCGCGTCCCTCAACGGGGAGAGCCAGGCGGATCGGACGACAGGAACGGTCGCCCCCCACCACGGCACGAGGGTGCTCGACCACATCAGGAGGCATTGTGAACAGCGATCGGGACGAGATCCGCGGGGGCTGGGACTCACCCGTCGATGATCAGTCCGACGCGGAGTCCGCTGCCGAGACGACGGGCGAGTTCACCATCGACTACGCGCCGCCCGCCTGGTACACGCAGAACGCTTCGGGGAGTGCGGGTGAGACGCCTTCGGCGGCGCCCGGCTCCACGTCTTCTGTGTCTGGATCCGGTTCTGCGTCTGGATCCGCTTCTGCGCCTGTCTCGACTCCGCCCGTTTCTACGCCGCCTGTCTCGACGCCGCCGCCCGTCATGCCGTCCTTCTCGGCTCCGCCCGCGCCTTTGAGTCCGCCTTCGGCGGGTGTGCCCAGTGCGGTTCCGAAGCTGCCGGTCGGCAGTGGGTTTCAGCCTGCGGCTCCCGCAGCGGATTCTGAGGCGACGGTGGACGAGGCCACGGAAAAGGGCGCCGTGCCGTCTGACCCTCCCGCCGTGCCATCGGTGGCCAACGGCGGTGGCGCCGCCGATTGGAGCGGGGCCCTTGCCGGTCCTTCCGCCTCGGTGCATGTGACCGGGGTCGTACCTAAGGGTGAGGTTGATGCCTTGGTCGCGGCCGAGTCCGGGGCGGAGGCCGACGCCGAGGACTCCGGTGAGGATGAGGATGAGGGTGAGGGGACGGGGGACGCTGCGGTCGGCACTATGGCTGCGGCTGAGTCCACGGAGGGCGCTGCAGCCGCAGAGCCTGCTGTCACGTCCATCGGTGAGAGTTTCGGCAGTGGTGACCTTGAGAGTGGCGCCACCATGCGGTTCTCCGCTCGTGCCCTGAAGCGGGAGATGGAAGAGCTGGCTGCGGCTGACAAGGCTTCTGAGGCCTCTGAGCGCCCGGTGAGTGAGGCCCCCAATGAGGCCCCCGGCGAGGGCGTATCCGTCGATCATTCGGATGACGACGCCTCTGAGCCGAGCGAGGAGCACGGCGCGGTCGGCCGTGACGCTGGGGGTGGGGCCGAGGAAGAGGCTGCGGCTGAGGAAGAGGCTGCGGCTGGCGCTGGCGCTGACTCCGGGGCCGGAGCCGTCGGTGCGGAAGCCGGTTCTGGTGGTTCCGGCAGCGCTGCTGCGCCCGAGAGTGACGTGTCCGCTGCCGACGACTCCGTACAGGATTCTGTGCCGTCGTCGTGGACTCCGCCGCCGCCTGCGCCGCAGGACGCGCTGCCGCCGTTGCCGCCCGCGTTCCAGCCTGCGGCTCCGACCTCCGCGCCGCAGTGGCCCGCGCCGACCTCGCCCCCGGTGCAGCCGCCGCCGCCCGGGCCCGAACCCGTACAGCCGCAGGCTCCGCAGCCGGCGCCGGGCGCCTGGCCCGCAACCGGCGCTCCGGCTGCCCCTGTCGCCCCGGTTGCCCCGGCCGCCGAGACGCCGATGCCGATGCCGACGCCGATGCCGACGCCGACGCCCGAGTCGGTGCAGGGGGGCTATGGGTTCCCGCAGTCGGGGCCTGCCCCGGCCGCCGCGCCCGGTACGCCTTTCGCGCCCGCTCCGGTCGCGCCCGCCGACCCCGTCGCCCCCAACCCGGCGGCGCAGGGCGGTAGTTACGGGTTTCCTCAGCAGCCTCCGCCGCCGCAGGGGCAGCAGCCAGTGCAGGTCAATCAGCCGGTGCAGCCTGGCCAGCCCGTGCAACCTGCTCAGCCCCTTCCCGGCCAGCAGCCCCTCCCCAACCAACAGCCGCAGGCACCCGCCCAGGCCGGAGGCTACGGCTTCCCGCAACAGCCTCAAGCCCAACAGCCGGTACAACCGGGCCAGCCCGTGCAACCTGCTCAGCCCCTCCCCAACCAGCAGCCGCAGGCACCCGCTCAAGCCGGAGGCTACGGCTTCCCGCAGCAACCTCAGGCACAGCAGCCTCAGACCCAGCAGCCGGTGCAACCTGCTCAACCGGTTCCCGGCCAGCAGCCCCTCCCCCTCCCCAACCAACAGCCACAGCCGCAGGCACAGGCGCAGCCGCCCGTCGACCCCCGTACCGGTGCCGCCTGGCCGCAGCCCGTCCAGCACGATCAGCGGGAGCGGACCAACCCGGGGGCTCCCCTCGGTTACACCGCCGCCGTCGAGCTCTCCTCCGACCGGCTCCTTCGCAATACAAAGTCCAAGGCCAAGAGCAGTCGGCCCGCGGGCGGCGGATCGCGGTTCAAGCTCGGTGGCAAGAAGGAAGAGGCCGAGCGCCAGCGGAAGTTGGAGCTGATCCGGACGCCGGTGCTGTCCTGCTACCGCATCGCCGTCATCAGCCTCAAGGGCGGCGTCGGCAAGACCACCACCACGACGGCACTGGGGGCGACGCTCGCCACCGAGCGGCAGGACAAGATCCTCGCCATCGACGCCAACCCCGACGCCGGTACGCTCGGCCGTCGCGTGCGGCGCGAGACCGGGGCCACCATTCGTGACCTCGTGCAGTCGATCCCGTACATCCACTCGTACATGGACATCCGGCGCTTCACCTCGCAGGCGCCTTCCGGGCTCGAGATCATCGCCAATGACGTCGACCCGGCCGTATCGACCACGTTCAACGACGAGGACTACCGGCGCGCCATTGATGTGCTCGGGAAGCAGTACCCGATCATCCTGACCGACTCCGGTACGGGGCTGCTGTACAGCGCCATGCGCGGGGTTCTCGACCTCGCCGATCAGCTGATCATCATCTCCACGCCCTCCGTGGACGGAGCGAGCAGTGCGTCGACGACGCTGGACTGGCTCTCCGCGCACGGGTACGCGGATCTTGTCTCGCGGTCCATCACGGTCATCTCCGGGGTGCGGGAGACCGGAAAGATGATCAAGGTCGACGACATCGTGTCGCACTTCGAGACGCGGTGCCGGGGGGTTGTCGTCGTCCCCTTCGACGAGCATCTCGCCGCCGGTGCGGAGGTCGATCTCGACATGATGCGGCCCAAGGTGCGGGAGGCGTACTTCAACCTCTCGGCGATGGTCGCCGAGGACTTCGTGCGGGCCCAGCAGCAGCAGGGGCTTTGGACGTCTGACGGCAATCCCCCGCCGCATGTGGCTCCGCCGATGCCGGGGCAGCAGGGGCAGCCGGGGGGCGGGGTGCCGTACCAGGCTCCGCCTCAGGGGCAGCCTCAGCCGTACGCTCCACAGCAGCCGCAGCCCGGTCAGCAACCGCAGCCTGGGCAGCAACCGGCGCCTGGACAGCAGCCCTATCCCCAGCAGCCCGGGGCCCCGCAGGGCTGGCAGCCTCAGCCGCCGCAAGCTCAGCAGGTTCAGCAGCCGCAGCAGGCTTACCCCCAGCCCGGCCAGCCGCCGCAACCCCAGCCCGGGCAGGCCCCCCAGGCCCCCCAGCCGGGTGCACCCTTCCAGCCCGGGGCACCCTTCCAGCCGGGCGGGCCGCAGCAGCCGAGTGGGCCGCAGCAGCCGCAGCCTCCCCAGCAGCCGCAGCCTCCTCAGCAGTAGCGGGTCGGCATCCACGTCGACCTCGATTCATCAGCGGGCCCGCGCCGTTCCTCGGCGCGGGCCCGTCGGCGTCTCGCCACCTTTGCCGAAGCCCGGCACCTTCGGGCCGTGCCCCCGCACCAGCCCCCACCGTCACCCCCTCACCAGCCACGCGTCACCGGTCTTGACCAATGCGGATGAAATCACGGTCAACTCGTTGTTTTCGCAGGCCACATGGGGTTCACCCGGCGTTGACGTGCGCAGACTGGCGCTGGTAAACACACATCAACCAGCTGACGTTCCTTGATCCACCAGCGTGCAACCAGCCATCCCTGTGCAAGCGATGACGCGAGGTCACCGACCCATGGACACACAAGATCAGCACGGCAGAGCAGCACTTCCCCAGAGAGCAGCCCCGCCCCGCCCCCGTCGCCGCCCCCGCCTGAGGCTCGTGCTCGCCGGTGGCGTCGCCGCGTTCACTCTGACGGCCGGTCTTGCCACGCCGTTCAATCCGGCACCGCAGCAGGCGCAGGCCAAGGACGGCGGCGGAAAGAAGGTCCTCACCGTCGCGGTCGCGCAGAGCGTCGACTCGCTCAGCCCGTTCCTCGCCCAGCGGCTGCTCAGCACCAGCATCCACCGGCTGACGTACGAGTACCTGACGAACTACGACGCCAAGGACAACAAGGCGATTCCGGGGTTCGCCACCAAGTGGAAGCCCTCCGCGGACAAGCTGACGTGGACGTACACCATTCGGGACGACTCCAAGTGGTCGGACGGGAAGCCCGCCACCGCCGAGGACGCCGCGTGGACGTTCAACAAGGTGATGTCCAAGGAGGGCACCGCCACCGCGAACTCCAACTTCGTCACCAACTTCAGGAAGGTGACCGCACCCAGCCCCACCAAACTGGTCATCGAGCTGAAGAAGCCGCAGGCCACGATGGCCGCGCTCGATGTGCCGATCGTCCCCAAGCACGTCTGGGAGAAGGTCGACGACATCTCGAAGTTCAACAACGACAAGGACTTCCCCGTCGTCGGCAACGGACCGTTCATCCTGACGGACTACAAGGTCGACCAGTATGTGAGGTTCAAGGCCAACAAGGGCTTCTGGCGGGGGGCGCCCAAGTTCGACGAGCTGGTCTTCAAGACGTACAAGGACCAGGACGCCGCCGTCTCCGCCCTCCGCAAGGGTGAGGTGTCCTTCGTCGCCGGGCAGCCCGCGCTCACGCCCGCGCAGGCCGCGTCCCTGAAGAACGAGGACGACATCAAGGTCAACGAGGGTCCGGGGCGGCGCTTCTTCGCGCTCGCCACCAACCCGGGGGCCAAGACCAGGGACGGCAAGAAGTTCGGTGACGGGAACCCGGCGCTGCTGAACAAGAAGGTCCGTCAGGCGCTCTTCCTCTCCGTCGACCGCAAGGCGCTCGTCGACAAGGTGTTCCAGGGACACGCGGTCGAGGGCGCGGGGTACATTCCGCCGCGCTTCTCCGAGTACGCCTGGCAGCCGTCCGCCGATCAGGTGATGACGTACGACCCGAAGAAGGCCGTCCGGCTCCTCGACGAGGCGGGCTATCAGAAGGACGACAACGGCCGGCGCGTCGGCAAGGACGGCAAGCCGCTCAACCTCCGCATCCTGTGCCACGCCACCGACCCGAACGACAAGGCCGTGGGAAAGTACCTGAAGGAGTGGTGGGGGAAGATCGGGATCGGGCTCAAGGTCAACTGTCTCGATGACGTGTCCGTGCCCTGGTACGCCGGTGAGTACGACCTCGCCTTCGACGGCTGGTCCGTCAACCCCGACCCCGACTTCGTGCTCGGCATCCACACCTGCGCCGCGCTGCCCGAGAAGGCCAAGGAGAGCGCCGCCACCGACAACTTCATCTGCGACAAGAAGTACGACAGCCTGTACGAGAAGCAGCTCGCCGAGTACGACCCCGGCAAGCGGGCCGCCATCGTCAAGCAGATGCAGTCGTGGCTGTACGACTCGGGGTACATGAACGTCCTCGCGTACCCGAACGCCGTCGAGGCCTACCGCACCGACCAGATCAAGTCCATCACCACCATGCCGACGGCCGCGGGCAACATCTACGGCCAGGACGGATATTGGAGCTGGTGGTCCGCAGTGCCCGCGGATGGGAAGAGTTCCTCCAAGGACGGCAGCTCGACCGGTGTCATCATCGGTATCGCCGCTGCCGCGGTGGTGCTCGTGGGCGGCGGAGTCCTGTTCGCCCGGCGCCGCCGTTCGACCGCAGAGGACCGCGAGTAACGCATGACCGCTGACAGCAATCCCGCTCTGCTCGACACCGGGGGCCGAAAAGGTCCCGGGGCCGACGGCGACCCGGCTCCGGCCGGGGCGCCGTCGGCCCGCGGGCCGCGCGCCCGCGACACCCGTGCCTACCTCATCTATGTGGCGGGCAAGCTCGGCGGCGCGCTCGTGTCGCTGTTCGCCGTGCTCGTCACCAGCTTCTTCCTGTTCCGGCTGATCCCCGGCGACCCCGTCAAGCAGATGACGGGCGGCAAACGCGTCTCGGCCGAGCAACTGGCCGCGATGCGCAAGGAGTTCGGCCTCGACAAGCCGGTCATGGCCCAGTTCTGGGACTACACCGGCAAGGTACTGAGCGGCGACTTCGGTACGTCGTACCAGTTCCACGCGCCCGTCATGGACAAGATCACGGACGCGCTGCCCGCGACGCTGCTCCTCACCGGAACGGCGTACGTCCTCTACACCCTCATCGGCATCTGGCTGGGCACGCGCACCGCCTGGCGCAACGGCGGACTCGGCGACCGCTTCAACACAGGGCTCGCCCTGACCCTGTACTCGGTGCCGTCGTTCTGGCTCGGCCTGCTACTGATCATCACCTTCTCGGTGGGGATAGGGCCCATTCCCGGGATGTTCCCTACGGGTGGTCTTGAGTCGGGCGGCGAGACGGGCTTCGCGTACGTCATCGACGTCGCGCACCACATGGTGCTCCCCGTCCTCACCCTCGTCGCCGTCGGGTACGCGCAGACCCTGCTCGTCATGCGTTCCTCGCTGCTCGACGAGATGGGCAGCGACTATCTGACGACCGCGCGCGCCAAGGGGCTCCGCGATGATCTCGTGCGGCGCAGGCACGCCGTCCCCAACGCGCTGCTGCCGACCGTCACGTTGATGTTCGTCAATCTCGGCACGGTGGTGGCGGGCGCGATCCTCGTCGAGACCGTCTTCTCCTGGCCGGGGCTCGGCGGGCTCTTCTACGCGGCGCTCAGCGTGCCCGATCTGCCGTTGGTGCAGGGGCTCTTCTTCGTCTTCTCCACCGCGGTGATCCTGATGAACACCCTGGCCGACGTGATCTATCCGCTGCTCGATCCCCGGGTGGGCCGATGACGACCGAATCCGCACCGACCACCCCGACCACCCCCGCGGCCCCTGCCGCCAAGAGCGCCCGCTCGCTGGCCTGGACCCGGCGCAGGCACTCCCTCGTCCGCTTCTGGCGCGAGTACCGTGCGCACAAGGCCGGGCTCTTCGGTCTCGCCGTACTCGTCATGATCGCCCTCGCGGCGGTCTTCGCGCCGCTGCTCGTCGGCTCGGACGCGCAGAGCGTGACCGAGGCGCCGGGCAGACCGATGGAGTCGCCGAGCGGTGAATTCCCGCTGGGCACCGACCAGTTCGGGCGCGACCTGCTCGGCCTGCTCGTGTGGGGCGCGCGCATCTCACTCTCGGTGGGGCTGCTCGCCGCCGTCCTCTCGGTGGCCATCGGCACGCTCGTCGGCATCACGGCCGGCCACTTCAAGGGCTGGTACGCCACCGTCATCATGCGCGTCACCGACTGGTTCCTGGTGATGCCGACCCTGGTGCTCGCCATCGCCCTCGCCTCCGTGATGTCCCGCTCGATCTGGACGATCATCCTGGCGATCGGCGTGACGACGTGGCCGACGACGGCGCGCCTGGTCCGCGCGCAGACCCTCGCGGTGGAGTCCCGCCCGTACATCGAACGCGCCCGCGCGCTCGGCGGCGGCCACGGCCACATCATGGCCCGCCACGTGCTGCCGAACGTCATGCCGCTCGTCCTCGCGCAGACCACGCTGGTCATCTCCGGCGCCATCCTCACCGAGGCCACGCTCGCCTTCCTCGGCCTCGGCGACCCGACCAACGTCTCGTGGGGCGGGCTGCTGCAGGACGCGCGCGAGGCGGGGGCGGTCAGCGCGGGTCACTGGTGGTACCTCGCCCCGCCCGGTCTCGCCATCGCGATCGTCGCGCTGGCGTTCACGCTGTGCGGCCGCGCCGTGGAATCCGTGCTCAACCCCAGGCTGGGGGCCACCCGTTGAACGACGTACAGAAGACCGGTGCACGAGGCGTACGAGGCGTACGAGGCGTACGAGAGGACGTGGCCCCGGCGGCCGAAGGGCACCGCCTCCTCGACGTGCGGGACCTCGAAGTGACGTACGCGAACGGCGCCGCCGCCGTCCGCGGCGTGAACCTGCACGTCGACGCGGGCCACAAGCTCGGCGTCGCCGGCGAGTCGGGATGCGGAAAGTCCACGCTCGCGCTGGCCCTCCTCCGGCTGCTCCCCGCGGGCACGAAGGTGTCCGGCGAGATCCTGCTCGACGGCGAGGACGTCCTCACCATGAAGTGGGGGCGGGTCCGCGCGGTGCGCTGGGCGGGCGCGTCCATCGTCTTCCAGGGCGCCATGCACTCGCTCAACGCCGTCCACCGCATCGGCGACCAGATCGCCGAACCGATCCTGCTGCACAAGAAGGCGACGCAGGCGGGCGCGGAGAGGAGGGTCGGCGAGCTCCTCGAACAGGTGGGGCTGCCCGCCGCCCGCGCGCGGGCGTACCCGCACGAGCTGTCCGGCGGGCAGCGGCAGCGCGTGATGATCGCGATGGCCCTCGCCTGCGACCCCCGCCTGATCATCGCCGACGAGCCGACGACCGCGCTCGACGTCATGATCCAGGCTCAGATCCTGCGCCTGATCGAGCAGTTGGTGGACGAGCAGGACCTCGGCCTGATGATGATCAGCCACGACCTGGCGGTGCTCTCCGACACGTGTGACCGGCTCGCGGTGATGTACGCCGGACGCGTCGTCGAGGAGGGACCCGCCACCGAGGTCTACGAGAACGCCCGGCACCCCTACGGGAAGGCCCTGTCGGCCGCGTTCCCGCGGATCGGTGACGCGGCGTCGCGGTTCGCCCCGCGCGGTCTGCCGGGGGACCCGCCCGACCCCTCCGACCTGCCGACGGGCTGCACGTTCCACCCCCGGTGCCCGGTCGCACTCGACGTCTGCGCCACGGAGGACCAGGCGCTGCGGGAGGCGGGCCCGCATCACCGTGCCGCGTGTGTCCACGCGGGTGCGCCGCTCCCCGCGCAGCCGACGTCGGCGCCTGCGGCGGCGGAGCGCACGCCGTGACCGGGAGTCTCCGCTATCCCGCTATCCCGCTATCCCGCCATCCCGTGAGCCAATGAGCGCGTGAGCCCGTGAGTCCGTGAGTCCGTGAGCCCGTGATCCAGTGATTCCGTGAAGAGGAACCGCGCATGACCGCATCCACGATCCCGCCCGCGGCCGACGGCCCCCTGCTGTCCGCCGCCGACCTGCACATCGCCTTCCCCGGCCGCCGCGGCGCGCCGACCGCACGGGCCGTGGACGGCGTCGACCTCGACATCAAGGGCGGCGAGATCGTGGCCCTGGTCGGCGAGTCGGGGTGCGGAAAGACGACACTGGCCCGTTCGCTGCTCGGCCTCGTGCCCCCGACATCCGGCAAGGTCACGTTCGGCGGCAAGCCACTCGACTACTCGGGGCGCGCGCTCAAGGCGTACCGGAAGCGGGTGCAGCTGGTCCTCCAGGATCCCAGCGGGTCGCTCAACCCCCGGCACACGGTGTACGACGCCGTGGCGGAAGGGCTGCGCATCCACGGGTACGGGGGCGACGAGCGGGCGGCGGTCGCCGAAGCCCTCTCGCGGGCCGGGCTGCGGCCGCCGGAGCGGTTCTTCCTGCGCTATCCGCACGAACTGTCGGGCGGTCAGCGCCAGCGCGTCGTCATCGCGGGCGCGCTGGTCCTCGAACCGGAACTCATCGTCGCCGACGAGCCGGTGGCTTCGCTGGACGCGTCCGTACGAGGTGAGATCCTGGCGCTCCTGCTGCGGCTGCGCGAAGAGCTGGGCCTGTCCGCGCTGGTGGTGACGCACGACCTGGGCCTCGCGTGGAACATCGCGGACCGGGTCGCGGTGATGTACCTGGGCCGGATCGTGGAGACGGGGACGGTGGAGGAGGTACTGACGTCGCCCCAGCATCCGTACACGCAGGCGCTGTTGTCCGTCCTGCCCGAGGCGCCGGGAGACCCGGTGGTACTGACGGGCGAGCCCCCGGACCCCTCCCGCATCCCCGGCGGCTGCCGCTTCCACGCCCGCTGCCAGGTACTCGCCTCCGGCGAGGCGGAGCGGGTGGGGGTCGCGGGGCGGTGCCGGGGGGAGGATCTGCCGCTCCTGTCCGGAGGGGGTGGAACGCAGGTTGCCTGCCACTGGGCTGCGGCGGCGCGGTAGGGGGTGCGGGGGGTTGTTTCGTTTGCGGCTCGCCCCCGGTGGGGGCTGGTCGCGCAGTTCCCCGCGCCCCTGGGCCAACGCCCTGCGGGCGTTGGCCCAGGGGGGCACGAAAACCGTGCGAGCACCCACAGGCCCCCCAGGGGCGCGAGGAACTGCGCGAGGCCCGCTACACCACCCCCGCTCCCCCCGCCCCCTCCACAAGCTCCCGGCACTTCTTCACGTCGTCCGCCATCGCCACCAGCAGCTCGTCGATCGAGTCGAACTTGGCCTGGCCGCGGACGAAGGCCAGGAAGTCGACGGCCACGTGCAGGCCGTACAGGTCGAGGCCGACGCGGTCGATCGCGTACGCCTCGACCGTGCGCTCGACGCCGTCGAACTGCGGGTTCGTGCCCACGGAGATCGCGGCCGGCATCGCCTCGCCCTCGACGTGCAGCCACCCGGCGTAGACGCCGTCGGCGGGGATGGCGGTGTGCGGCAGCGTCTCGACGTTGGCGGTGGGGAAGCCCAGCTCACGGCCGCGCTGCGCGCCCCGCACGACGACGCCCTCGACGCGGTGTGGGCGGCCGAGGATCTCCGCCGCCCCCCTCATGTCGCCCTCGGCGACCAGGCGCCGGGTCAGGGTCGAGGAGAAGGGCTCGCCGCCACCGGCCTCACCGCTGACGTACAGGTCGATGACGTCGACCTCGTAGTCGTACGTACGGCCCAGCTCGGCCAGGAAGTCGACGTTGCCCGCGGCCTTGTGGCCGAAGCGGAAGTTGGGGCCCTCGACGACCACGCGCGCGTGCAGCTTGTCGACGAGGACCTTGACGACGAAGTCGGCGGGCGACAGCTTCGAGAACTCGGTGGTGAAGGGCAGGATCAGCAGCGCGTCCACGCCGAGCTCGGCCATCAGCTCGGCGCGGCGGTGGTGCGGGGCGAGCAGCGGCGGGTGGCTGCCGGGGCGCACGACCTCGCTGGGGTGCGGGTCGAAGGTGACGACCACGGCCGGCACGCCGAGCTCCCGCGCCTGCTCCACGGCGCGCCCGATGATCAGCTGGTGACCGCGGTGCACGCCGTCGTAGGAACCGATGGTGACGACGCTGCGCCCCCAGTCCTGGGGGATGTCCTCCAAGCCACGCCAGCGCTGCACTTCTTTGCTCCTCGCCGAACCCGTATACGTCACGTACATCTGTACGTTCCCATTGCCGATTGCGCAGGACTAAGACTGCCATGCCGACGGGTGGCGGCTCGCACCGGAGGGAGTGGCGGGGGTCACTCCGGGCCGGTCCGTAGGACTACGCCGGTGTTCCGTACGACTACGTCGGTACGACGGCTACGCGGGCATGCGGACGCCACCGACGAACCGCTCGATCGTGCGGCGGGCGCTCGGGCCGACCACCGCGGCCCAGTCCTGCGGTGCCGCGTCGAGCCAGCCCGCGACGAGCACGGCGAAACCCGGCACCTCGCGGGCGAGTTCGACCAGGCGCCGGTCGAAGCGGGAGGCGCCTTCCGGGGTGCGGACGAGCAGCAGTCCGGTGCGGTGTACGCGCTCGCGGGTGCGGGCCTCGCCGCACTCCCTCGCGCCGTGCGCCACCGCCCGCAGGACGCCCTCCAGGACCGCGGAGTCCCGCTCCTGGCCGAGCAGTACGTCGAGCAGCTCGTCCCGCAGGTCGCGCGAGGCGGCCGTACCGGGGGCGGTGAGCACGGGCGCGAGGGCGGCCCGCACCTGCGCGCAGTGGCCGCGCAGCAACGCGGTGACCAGCGGAAAGAGGGCAGGACGTACGGCGGGGCCGTGTTCGAGCCGCCGGTCGATGTACGCGGCGGTGGGCCCTGCCGCTTCGGTCCTGGCCGCCACGAGGTCGTGCACGAGGTCGGCCACGCGGCGCGCGAGGGCGGGCGTGGTCACGTCGGCGAGGGCGGGCAGGACGTCCTCGGGCACCGGCCCCGGCGCGTGCAGGCGGGTGCGGAAGGCGTCGAGCACGGGCTCGGGGTGGGTGGCCAGGGCGGTGGCCGGGGCGCTCGCGGGCAGGTGGGGGTCGCCCGCGGTGAAGCGGCGCAGGGCGTGGGGCAGGTACCGGGTGCGGGTCTGCGGGTCGCGGACGAGGAGGGCGAGCGCGGGGCCGTGCAGGGCGTCGTCGGCGGGGCGGGCCAGGAGCGCGAGCGCCGCGTGCCGCAGGTACGCGCGGTCGCTGCCGGTGGTCGCGTGCGGGGCGGCGTGCAGGGCATGGGCGGCGGCCGCGGCGTGCCGGGCGGGGCGCTCGTCGCGGGCCCAGCGGGCGACGGCGCGGCACATCGCGGCGGGCTCCTCCTCGGCGAGCGCGGTCAGCAGTTCGTCGGCGCGGGCGTGGGCGCAGTCGGCCAGGGTCTCGGTGAGGTCGTCGATGGCGCGGTGCCGGTGGGTGTGGAGCAGCGCCTGCGCGGCGGAGGCGACGGTGGCGTCGGGCGCGGCGTCCAGCGGCCGTTCGTCGGTGAACCAGCCCACGAGGTGGGGCGGTACGCCCACGGGGTCGGCGGCGAGCAGGTCGGCGACGGCGTCGAGGCAACGGTCCGGGGTCCCCGGGGGGCCGTCGCGCACGATGAGCCGCCGCAGCAGCGCGAACCGCTCGGCCGCGGGCAGCCGCAGCGCCAGCCAGAAGGGGGCCCCGAACTCCCCACGCTCGGCGAGCGGTTCGAGTACGGCGAGGTACGGGGACGCGTCGGGAACCCGGAGCAGCACCTCCCTCAGTAGGTGAGCGGCCCACCATGTGGCATCCGCCGTGTCGCCTGCCGTGTCCCCCGCCGATTCCCCCACCGCGGCACGCCCGTCCGCCGACGCTCCCTCGGCTGCCTCGGCCCGCCCCGCGCCCGGACCCGCCCTCTCCGTGAAGCCCGCGAAGCCCGCGAAGCCCGCGAGGCCCGCGAAGCCCGTCATCGCGTCCGCCAGCCCGATCAGCCGCGAGGCCAGTTCCGCCGCACCCCGCTGGCGGCCCAGCGCGAGAAGTGCCTGAATCACCGGGCCGATACGGTGCCGCGGCACCGGCAGCGGGCGGGCGGCGGCCGGGGCGGGCCCGCGGCGGCGCTGCTCCGGGACCGTCGGGTTCCGGGGTTCCGGCCGGTGCCGGTGGACCAGTGACGTCAGGGCCGCGTCCACGTCCAGGTGCGTGCCCTGGAGCCAGTCGGCCACTTCCTCGTGCGCGAAGCGGTAGCCCGCGCCTGCGGGCACGAGGAGTCCCTCCGCGAGGACGGCCGACGCCCACCCCGTACAGCCGTGGAACTCCCTTCCCCTTCCCTTGCCGGGTGGCGCTCCCCACGGGAACACCGCCTCGAAGCCCGCCCGGTCCAGCTGCCCCTGGCCCGGCCCCAGGCACCGCCGCGCCGCCTCGTGGACCCGTCCGGAGACCACCGCCGCGAGGCGCCGTACCGTGTTGCCGCGCAGCCCGTTCGCCGCTGCGAGCCGCTCGGCGACCCGCAGGCACAGCAGGTCGAGGTGGGCCGCGAAGATCTCCTCCCGGTTCGGGGTGCCCGGTGGCGGCGCGCCGGGAAGGGCCGCCCGCACCTCGTGGAGCAGCCGCAGCGCCAGCGGGTGCCGTGCGTCGGCGGGGGCCGTCGTGCCGTCGGGGATGCCGTACAGCGCGCGGGCCCGGCGGGCTTGCGGCTCGGGGAGATCACCTAGGTGTACGCGACCGGGCAGCCCCGCGCCCTCGTCCGCCGCGTGCGGCGACGCCACTTCCGGCGACGCCGTGGCGAAGTGGGCCGCGGCCTGTTCCCAGTACTCCGTACGGCAGGCGACGACGAGGCGCGCGCCCGTGTCCCGCAGCCACAGGGCCGTGCCCTCGCTCCACCGCGCGAGGGTGTGCGCGAGCGCGGGCGGCATCTCCTCGGGGCCGTCGAGCAGCAGGAGCAGCGGCCGGCCCGCGTCCCGTACGAGCCGTGCCACCCGGCCGGCCGGGATGTCACCGGTCCCCTGGTCCGTCGGGGCCTCCCCCGCCGCCTCCAGGATCCGCCCGGCGCGGTCGAGCGCCCGCTGGACCACGTCGGCCACGGACGCGTCCGCACTCCTCAGGTCGGCGCCGCGCAGCCACAGTGTGGGGGCGGGCTCCGCGCCCCGCGCCCTGCGCGCGGCGAGCGCGGCCAGCTCCGTGGTGCGTCCCGTGCCGGGGTCGCCGACGAGTCCCAGCACTCGTGCGGGCCCGGCGGTGAAGGCGTCCAACTCCCGTGCGGCATCCGGGCGTTCGACCGGTTCGCGGAGCGGGGCGGGCGGTCCGTCGGAGCCCATCGAGGTGGCCGTCAGATGGAGCGCGCCCGCGAGATTGAGGTCCCGGCCGTAGGCGGGCACGGTTGCCGCGTTGTGCCTGAGGAGTTCGGCGAGCGGGCCGTGCGGGTCGGCGGTGGCCGCGTCCCGCAGCGGCACCGCGTAGCCCGCGGGGCGGTGGGTGAAGGCGTCCTGGCCGGGTTCGGCGGGTCCGGGGCGCTGCGGCAGCAGAGCGGTGCCGAGGACGGCGAGGACGGCGCCGGTCGAGGCGTCCACGACCGGCCCGCCCGCGGCCCCGCTGCCGAGCCGCAGCGCGTCGGCGCCGTCCGTGCCGATCGCCAGCTCCAGCGCGGACGCAAGGAGGTGGAAGCGGTCCGTCGCCGTGTACGTCACCGGCGCTGAGCCGAGGACCCGCGCCTCGCGCCGGCCGCGTGCGTCGATCCGCACGTACGTGCCGGTCGCCACGGAGTCCCGCACGGTGACGGGGAGGGGCCGCAGCCCGAGTCCTTCGGTACGGACGAGGGCGAGTCCGGCGCGGGGCAGTGCCACCACGGCGTCGGCGGAGACCACGCAGGTGCGCTCGTCCGGCCCGTGCACGACGATCCTGGCCAGTCCCTCGACCGCTTCATGGCTGGTGATGACCGTGCCGTGCTCGTCGGCGGCGAAGCCCGTGCCCCGCGGGCGTCCGGCGAGATCGCGTAACCGCACCAGGGAGCGGTCGGGCGCCTGGGCCGAGGAACCGGCCGACGTCCCTGCATCCCCGGGGCCCCCGGCCCGCGGGCCGCGTCCCGCCATGCTCGAACCTCCCCACTATGCCCTGCTCTTCCGACCGTAGGTCGAGGGTGATCAGTGGGACAGGCCGCAGCGCGAACGCGCCCCCTTGCGACCCCGCGGTTCACTCCGAGCGCCTGTCCGAAAGGGTGAATGGGCGTCCGGCGGTGGATACATCTCTAAGTGGGGGGATCGTGGGGCGGCGGACCTGACTCCGCCGCCCCACAAACGCCTTTACGCGAAGACGGCGAGGCTCTTGGCCTTGCCCCGCGACTCCTCCGCGAGGACCAGGAAGCGGCCCTCCGGATCGAAGACGGCGACGGCGCCCACACCCGCGTACTCCTCGGGCATGTCGATCCGGACGCCGTTGAGCAGCAGCTTCCCGCGCTTGTCGTCCACGTCCCAGCGCGGGAAGGCCCGGCTCGCGGCCTCGGCCACGGGCATCACCGTCAGCTCCTCCTGGAGCTGGTCGAGGGTCTTGGCCGCGTCCAGCTTGTAGGGGCCGACGCGGGTGCGCCGCAGCGCGGTCAGGTGGCCGCCGACGCCGAGTCCGGCGCCGAGGTCGCGGGCGAGGGCCCTGATGTACGTGCCCGAGGAGCAGACGACGGAGACGACGAGGTCCAGGACGGGGGTGCCGTCCTCGGCCACGGCCTCGCGGATGTCGTACACCGTGAAGGCGGAGACGGTCACGGGCCTGGCGGGGATCTCGAACTCCTCGCCCTTGCGGGCGCGCGCGTACGACCGCTTGCCGTCGATCTTGATGGCGCTGACCTTCGACGGCACCTGCATGATGTCGCCGGACAGCTCGGCGATGCCCGCGTCGATGCCCGCGCGGGTGACCTTGGAGGCGTCGGCGGACGAAATGATCTCGCCCTCGGCGTCGTCGGTGAGCGTGTTCTGCCCGAGACGGATGGTGCCCAGGTACTCCTTCTCGGTCAGCGCGAGGTGGCCGAGGAGCTTGGTGGCGCGCTCGACGCCGAGCACGAGGACGCCCGTCGCCATCGGGTCGAGGGTGCCCGCGTGGCCGACGCGGCGGGTCTTGGCGATCCCGCGCATCTTGGCCACCACGTCGTGCGAAGTGAAGCCGGACGGCTTGTCGACGATGACAAGGCCGTCCGGCGTTGTGGTGCTGCTCTTGCTCATGCGGGGGCGTCGCCGTCCGTTTCGTCGTCGGACACGTCGTCGTCCTCGGGCTTGCGGTACGGGTCGGCGCCGCCGGCGAACTCGGCACCCGCGGAGACCTCCCGCACCTTGGCGTCCGAGAGCCGTGCCTTGTCGAGCAGGTCCTCGATGGCCTTGGCGTTGTCCGGCAGGGCGTCCGCGACGAAGGCCAGCGTCGGCGTGAACTTCACGCCCGCCGCCTGGCCGACCGCCGAGCGGAGCACGCCCTTGGCGCTCTCCAGACCCGCGGCCGCGGCCGCACGGTCCTCGTCGTCGCCGTAGACCGTGTAGAAGACCGTGGCCTCCCGCAGGTCACCGGTCACCCGGGTGTCCGTGATCGTCACGTGCGTTCCGAGCCGCGGGTCCTTGATCCCGCGCTGCAGCTTCTGGGCAACCACCTCTCGGATGAGGTCCGCCAGCCTTTTCGCCCGCGCGTTGTCGGCCACTGCTCCGTCTCCCTTTTCCCCGGGTGCGTCCCCTGGGGCTTGTCTTGCCTTGTTCAGAGCCTGGGTGGCTCTCAGTCATCATCCCCGTGCAGCCGCCGTCGTACCGACAGCAGCTCCACTTCGGGCCGGGCGGCGACGAGGCGCTCGCACCGGTCCAGTACGTCCGTGAGATGGCCCCAGTCGCCCGACACCACGGCCAGCCCGACCTCGGCCCTGCGGTGCAGGTTCTGATCGCCCGTCTCCGCCGCGCTCACCGCGTACTTCCGCTGGAGCTCGGCGACGATCGGACGGACGACGGAGCGCTTCTCCTTCAGCGAATGTACGTCGCCGAGGAGGAGGTCGAAGGACAGAGTCCCCACATACATAAGGTGTCCGGATGTCCCGCCGGTACGGGATAGAGGCCCCGCCAACCGCTTGGCAGGGACACAAGAACCGTACACGGAACGGCCGGGGCCGATCGACGGGATATTTCCCCGTCGACCGGCCCCGACGCTGACCGCGTGGATCGGACTGCCGTGAGGCGGTCGATCAGCCGCGCGGCTTCTCGCGCATCTCGTACGTCGCGATGACGTCGTCGATCTTGATGTCGTTGAAGTTGCCGAGGTTGATACCGCCCTCGAACCCTTCGCGGATCTCGGTGACGTCGTCCTTGAAGCGGCGCAGACCCTCGATGTTGAGGCTCTCCGCGATGACCTTGCCATCACGCAGCAGTCGGGCCTTGGTGTTGCGCTTGACCTCGCCGGAACGGATGAGGACACCCGCGATGTTGCCGAGCTTGGACGAGCGGAAGACCTCGCGGATCTCCGCGGTGCCGAGCTCGACCTCCTCGTACTCCGGCTTGAGCATGCCCTTGAGGGCCGCCTCGATCTCCTCGATGGCCTGGTAGATCACCGAGTAGTAGCGGACGTCGACGCCCTCGCGCTCCGCCATCTGCGCGGCACGGCCGGCCGCACGGACGTTGAAGCCGATGACGATGGCGTCGGAGCCCATCGCCAGGTCGATGTCGGACTCGGTGACCGCACCCACACCACGGTGCAGGACACGGATGTCGACCTCTTCACCGACGTCGAGCTGGAGCAGCGAGGACTCGAGAGCCTCCACCGAACCGGACGCGTCGCCCTTGATGATGATGTTGAGGTCTTGCACCAGGCCCGCCTTGAGCACCTGGTCGAGGTCCTCGAGGGACACCCGGCGGGTGCGCTTGGCGAACGCGGCGTTGCGCTCACGGGCGGCACGCTTCTCGGCGATCTGACGCGCCGTACGGTCCTCGTCGACAACCAGGAAGTTGTCGCCGGCACCCGGCACGTTGGTGAGACCGAGCACGAGGACCGGAGTCGACGGGGTCGCCTCCTCCACGTTCTCGCCCTTGTCGTCGAGCATCGCGCGGACTCGGCCGTACGCGTCACCGGCGACCATCGTGTCGCCGACGCGGAGAGTACCGCGCTGGACGAGGACGGTCGCGACGGCGCCGCGGCCCTTGTCGAGGTGAGCCTCGATCGCGATGCCCTGCGCGTCCTGCTCCGGGTTGGCCCGCAGGTCGAGCGAGGCGTCCGCGGTCAGGACCACGGCCTCGAGCAGCTGCTCGATGTTGAGGCCCTGGCGCGCGGAGATGTCGACGAACATCGTGTCGCCGCCGTACTCCTCGGCCACCAGACCGAACTCGGTGAGCTGACCGCGCACCTTGGTCGGGTCGGCACCCTCGACGTCGATCTTGTTGACCGCGACCACGATCGGCACGTCGGCCGCCTTGGCGTGGTTCAGCGCCTCGATCGTCTGCGGCATCACACCGTCGTTCGCCGCGACCACGAGGATCGCGATGTCGGTGGACTTCGCACCACGGGCACGCATGGCGGTGAACGCCTCGTGACCGGGGGTGTCGATGAAGGTGATGGCGCGCTCTTCGCCATTGACCTCGGTCGCGACCTGGTAGGCACCGATGTGCTGGGTGATGCCACCGGCCTCGCCCGCGACGACGTTCGTCTTGCGGATCGCGTCGAGGAGGCGGGTCTTACCGTGGTCGACGTGACCCATGACGGTGACGACCGGCGGACGGGAGACGAGCATCTCCTCGCCGCCCTCGTCCTCGCCGAACTCGATGGAGAACGACTCCAGGAGCTCGCGGTCCTCCTCCTCCGGGCTGACGATCTCCAGGACGAAGTTCATCTCGTCCGCGAGGAGCTTCAGCGTCTCGTCGGAGACGGACTGCGTGGCGGTGACCATCTCGCCGAGGTTCATCATCACGCCGACGAGCGACGCCGGGTTGGCGTTGATCTTCTCGGCGAAGTCGGTCAGCGAGGCACCGCGCGACAGCCGGACGACCTGTCCGTTGCCGCGAGGCAGCATGACACCGCCCACCGACGGGGCCTGCATGGCCTCGTACTCCTGGCGCCTCTGCCGCTTCGACTTGCGGCCGCGACGGGCGGGCCCGCCGGGACGGCCGAAGGCACCCTGCGTGCCACCACGGGCACCGGGACCACCGGGACGGCCACCGAAGCCGGGACGGCCGCCGAAGCCGCCGCCACCACCGGGACGACCGGCACCGCCGCCACCACCCGGACCACCGGGACGGCCGGCGAAGCCGCCGCCACCGCCACCGGGACGGCCCGCGAAGCCGCCGCCACCGGGACGACCGCCACCGGCGCCGCCCGGACGACCGCCGCCGCCGGGACCACGCCCGCCGCCGGGGCCACCACCGGGACGCGGGCCCGCAGCGGGACGCTGCGGCATCATGCCCGGGTTCGGACGGTTACCGGCGGGACCGCCGCCGGGACGCGGAGCGCCGCCCTGCGGACGGGGCATGCCGCCCGGGGTCGGACGGGCGCCGCCCTGACCCTGCGGACGGGGAGCGCCACCGGGGCCGCCCTGGCCCTGCGGACGCGGGGCGCCACCGGGGCCGCCGGGGGCGCCGCCGGGACGCGGGGCACCGCCCGGACGGGGCGCCTGCGGGCGCGCCATGCCGGTGGAGCCACCAGAGGTGAAGGGGTTGTTGCCCGGACGCGGGCCCGCGGGGCGGGAGCCGCCGGGACGCGGAGCGCCGCCCTGGCCGCCGGGGCGCGGAGCACCCTGACGGTCGCCGCGGTCACCACGGTCGTTGCGGTCGCCGCGACCGCCCTGGCCCTGACCCTGGCCGGGGGCCGGACGGCCACCGGGCTTCGGGGCACCCGGGCGGGCGCCCGGACGGGGGGCCTGCGGAGCCGCGGGGGCGGCAGGAGCCTCCGGAGCGGCGGGCGGAGCGGTGAACTCCGGTGCGGCCGGAGCCGGCGAGGCCGGCGCGGGCTTGGGAGCCGGCGGCTTCGGACCCGGCGTCGGGCGCGGGCCCGGGGTCGCCGGAGAGGCCGCGGGCTTCTCGGCCGCGGCGGGCTTGGGCGCCGGCGGCTTGGGCGCGGCCGGACCCGGACGGGCGGCCTGCGCGGGAGAGGGGGACGCCGAGCCCGAGGGGGCCGGCGGCTTGGGGGCGGCCTGCTTGCGCGGCGCGCCGGGCTTGGCGGCGGACTTGCCGTTGCCGCCGCCCTGCTGGAATGCGTCAGTCAGTTTGCGTACCACCGGCGCCTCGATCGTCGAGGACGCCGAACGTACGAATTCACCGAGATCTTGGAGCTTGGCCATGACGACCTTGCTCTCTACACCGAACTCCTTGGCGAGTTCGTATACCCGGACCTTAGCCACTTCGCTCCTTTTAGGTCCGGGTTACGCCGGACCGTCGCTACTTCATGGGCGTACTCATCGCGTGCTCATCGAGTGCTCATCGCAATCTCGACCTACTTCCAACTCGCGGAATACCAAGGCCGCACGGGGTTCCGTGCGACCACGTCTTGCGCTGTCGCCTACTCGGCAACTGTCTCGACAGCCCGGCGCAACGCCTCCGTGTCGAGCGGTCCCTGGGCTCGGAGGGCCCGTGGGAACGCCCGGCGGCGGACCGCCAGGTCCAGACAGACCGGGGCGGGATGTACATAGGCACCCCGGCCGGGCAGCGTACCGCTTGGATCGGGGGCGCAGGCGCCCTCTTTCGCCACGATGCGCAGCAGTTCGCTCTTGGCCGCTCGCTCCCGGCACCCCACACAGGTGCGCTCAGGGCGTGCGCGGGTATGCGTCCGGCCAGACACGCTTAAGTCTACCTCCCCGCACCGACCTCACCCCTTTGGGGCAAGAATCGAACGGCTACTCGCCACATACTGTCGTGATCGAAGCGTCGGCCGCCCGGGATTTTATTCCCGCGACGGCCCCGCCACGGGTCCTCTACTGGTCGGCCGGCTGCTCGGTGTCGGGCCGGATGTCGATGCGCCAGCCGGTCAGCCGCGCGGCCAGGCGAGCGTTCTGCCCCTCCTTGCCGATGGCCAGCGAGAGCTGGTAGTCCGGCACGGTCACCCGGGCCGAGCGCGCGCCGAGGTCGACGACCTCGACCTTGCTGACGCGGGCCGGGGAGAGCGCGTGGGCGACCATGTCGGCCGGGTCGTCCGACCAGTCGACGATGTCGATCTTCTCGCCGTTGAGCTCGGCCATGACATTGCGCACGCGGCTGCCCATCGGGCCGATGCAGGCGCCCTTGGCGTTGAGCCCCGAGCGGGTCGAGCGGACCGCGATCTTGGTGCGGTGTCCTGCCTCGCGGGCGATGGCGGTGATCTCGACGGAGCCGTCGGCGATCTCCGGGACCTCGAGCGCGAAGAGCTTCTTCACCAGGTTCGGGTGCGTGCGCGACAGGGTCACGGACGGGCCGCGCACGCCCTTGGCCACCCGGACCACGTAGCTGCGCAGGCGCATCCCGTGCGGGTACTCCTCGCCGGGCACCTGCTCCTGTACGGGCAGGATGGCCTCGAGCTTGCCGATGTCGACCAACACGTTCTTCGGGTCGCGGCCCTGCTGGACGACGCCGGTGACGATGTCGCCCTCGCGGCCCGCGTACTCCCCGAGGGTCACGTCGTCCTGGGCGTCGCGCAGGCGCTGCAGGATGACCTGCTTGGCGGTGGTCGCGGCGATGCGGCCGAAGTCGGACGGGGTGTCGTCGAACTCCTTGGCCTCCTGCCCCTCTTCGAGGTCGGCCGGGTCCTCCGTCGCCCATACCGTCACATGGCCGCTCTCGCGGTCCAGCTTCACGCGGGCACGGCGGAAACTGCCGTCGGTGCGGTGGTAGGCGATGAGGAGGGCGGACTCGATCGCCTCGACGAGGAGGTCGAAGGAGATCTCCTTCTCACGGACCAGACCCCGCAGGGCACTCATGTCGATGTCCACGGCTACGCCTCCTCTTCTTCCTTCTTGTCCTTGCGGTTGAACTCGACCTGCACGCGCGCCTTGTCGATCTCGTCGTGGGCCAGGCGGCGGGAGGTGGCCTTACGGCCCTTCACGCCGGGCACCTCGAGGTCGAGGCCCTCGTCGTCCACAGTGAGGATGCGGGCGGTCAGTTCGCCGCCGCCCTCGGTCAGCTGGAACTTCACCAGGCGGCCCACGGCCCGCACATAGTGACGGTGCTCGGTGAGGGCCCGCTCGGCGCCGGGGGAACCGACCTCCAGGTCGTACTCCCCCTCGCCCATGGCGTCACTCTCGTCGAGCTTCGCGGAGAGCAGGCGGCTCACTTCCGCGATCTGGTCCAGATCCACGCCGTCCTCGGAGTCGATCACGACTCTCAGCACTCGCTTGCGTCCGACCGAGGCCACTTCGATCTCTTCGAGATCCAGGTCCTGGGAGCTGACGAGCGGTTCCAGTAGTTGCCGCAGCCTCTCGCTCTGGGTGGTGCTCATCCGGGTGACTCCTCGGCCGCGTGTGCTGTTGTGGGTGCGTTGCAAGTCTGCGTGTCAGGTCAAAGGGTATCCGGTCCGAAGGGGTGTTGCCGCCCACGGACCGGACGATGCGCCGCTCCGGTCCGAGCCGCTCGCCGGTGCCGGGGCGGTCCGAAGGTACGGTGATCACCGGGCCCGTGCCCACCGATCTCCCTTTCCGTTCTTTTCTGTTCCTTTCCACTCACTTCTCGCTCACGCCTTTTGGCCTTCCTTCCGAGGACGTCTGCCGTGCCGTCGTATCGCACCGCCCCGTGGTCCCGCCCGGGTCCGCGCCGAAGGAGTCTGCTCACGGGGGCCGCCGGTGTCGCGTCGGCGGCGCTGCTCGCGGGCTGCAGCACGGACTCCGCCGACGCCGACGCCGAGAAGCGTCTCTCCGCCGAGCGGCGGCTGCGCGCGAAGGCCGCGAAGGAGAGCGGGGAACTCCTGCGGCACTACGACGCCGTACTCGCCGCGCACCCCTCGCTCGCGCGCCGGCTCGGGCCGCTGCGGGCCGAGGTGAAGCAGCACGCCGAGGCGTTCGACGACCATGGCGCTCCGGCCGCCGCGCCCGCTTCCCCGTCCGTCTCCGCCTCCGCCTCCGGGACGCCGAAGGCGCCGCGTGCCGTGGCCTCGGAGCCCGCCGATGCCGTACGCGAACTCGCCGATGCCGAGCGGAAGCTCGCCGACCGCCGGGGCGCCGCCCTCCTCGACGCCTCCGCCGAGCAGAGCAGACTGCTCGCCTCGGTGGCCGCCGCGGGAGCGGCCCACGCCTATCTCCTCACGGAGCCGGAGGACGACAAGTGAGCCGCGACGACACCTCGAAGGACCAGGAGCTGAAGGCCTTGCAGGCCGCACTCGGCGCCGAGCACGCCGCCGTGTACGGCTACGGCGTCGTCGGCGGCCGGATCGGCGACAAGCGCAGGTCCGAGGCGCGCACGGCGTACGACGCGCACCGCGCCCGGCGCGACGAGCTGCAGCGCGCGGTGCGCGACCTCGGCGGTGAGCCGCGGGCCGCCGACGCGGCGTACTCGCTGCCCTTCCCTGTGCCGGACTCCGCGGCGGCCGTGCGGCTCGCCACGGAGCTCGAGGACCGGGTCGCCGGGGTCTACTCCGATCTCGTACGGGCCGCTTCGGGCGCCCGGCGGGCCGCCGCGGCCACCGCGCTGCGGGAGGCCGCGGTCCGCGCGGCACGGTGGCGGGCCGGGAGCGTAGCCTTCCCTGGGCTCGCGGAGCGGTCGGCACCGCCGTCCGCAGCGGCAACGCCCAAGGCGTAACGCGCTCAGGAGCTTTACCGGAAGGGAACGACTCGCGCATGGCTTTCGAACCGCCGCAGCGCCTCGTCACAGCACTCGGCGAGACGGCGCAGGACGGCGACGACTGGCTGGAGAAGCTGCCCGGGGCAGTGGAACAGTCCGTCGCTGCACGCGAGTTGACCGTCGAGCGGGTCCACGTTCCCGGCGGCCGCAGCAGCCTCGTCGTGCTGGTGCGGCGGGCCGACGGCACGCCCGCCGTGCTGAAGCTGGTACCGCCCCGCTCACGGCCGGAGAGCGAGCGCGCCGCGCTCGCCCACTGGAACGGGCTCGGCGCCGCACGGCTGCTCGACCCCGAGTGCTCGGACGGGGCGCTGCTCCTCGAACGGCTGCACCGCGACGTGTCGGTGCGGTCGCTGCCCGAGGCCAAGGCGCTCCTGGAGGCCGCTGGCACGCTGCGGCGGCTCTGGGTGACGCCGCCCGCCGGGCACCGGTTCGAGACGGTCGCCGAGCGGACGGGTCGGCAGGCCGACGCGATGCGGGCCTCCGCCGCCGCGCAGCCGGATGTCGCACCGCTGGTCGACGCGGCGCTCGCGGCCCGCGACGAGCTGCTCGCCGCGGAGGTGGAGCCGCGGCTGCTTCACGGCACCTTCCGGCAGAGCAAGGTACTCGCCGGGGACCGGCTGCCGTGGCTGGCCGTGGGACCCGACCCGGTCGTCGGCGACTGCGCCTTCGATCTGGCGCGGCTCGTCCGTGACCGGGTCGAGGACCTGATCGCGTCGCCGTCGGGCGCCTCGATCACCCGGCGCCGGGTGAAGAAGCTGGCCGAGTCCCTGGAGGTGGACCAGGAGCGGCTGCGGGGGTGGACGCTGTTCCGGGCCGTGGAGTCGGGGGTGCGGGCCCTGCGGGTGGGGCGGGGGCAGGACGCGGAGTTGCTGTTGGAGTTCGCGGGGTGGCTGTAGGAGGTCGCCCTCCTACAGCCCCGTCTCCGGGGGCTCCGCCTCCGGACCCCGCTCCCCCGCTCCTCAAACTCTCCCGCTCCTCAAACGACGGAGGGGTTGGGATCAGGCCGTCAGGCGGGCGATCGCCTCGTCGACCGTGAGTTCCTCGCGCTCGCCCGTGCGGCGGTCCTTCAGCTCCAGGACGCCCTCGGCGGAGCGCCGGCCCGCGACCAGGATCTGCGGGACGCCGATCAGCTCGGCGTCAGTGAACTTCACACCCGGGGAGACCCCGGCCCGGTCGTCGACCAGGACGCGGGCGCCCGCGGCACCCAGCTTCTCGGCGACGTCGAGGGCCAGCTCCGTCTGGAGGGCCTTGCCCGCGGCGACCACGTGGACGTCGGCGGGTGCGACCTCCTTGGGCCAGCACAGGCCCTTGTCGTCGGCGGTCTGCTCGGCGAGCGCCGCCACCGCGCGGGAGACGCCGATGCCGTACGAGCCCATGGTGACGCGGACCGGCTTGCCCTGGTTGCCGAGGACGTCGAGCTGGAAGGTGTCGGCGTACTTGCGGCCGAGCTGGAAGATGTGGCCGATCTCGATGGCACGGTCCAGCTTGAGGCCGGTGCCGCAGTTCGGGCACGGGTCGCCCTCTTCGACCACGACGACGTCGAGGTACTGGTCGACCTCGAAGTCACGGCCGCAGACGACGTTCCTTGCGTGCTTGTCCTGCTTGTTGGCGCCGGTGATCCAGGCCGTGCCGGGGGCGACGCGCGGGTCGGCGATGTAGCGGACCTTGTCCAGGCCCTGCGGGCCGACGTAACCGCGTACGAGATCGTCGCGGCCCTCGAAGTCCTCCGCGGTGACCAGCTCGACCTCGGCCGGGGCCAGGTGCTCACCGAGCTTGCCGAGGTCGACCTCGCGGTCGCCGGGCACGCCGACGGCGACGATCTCGCCGTCGACCTTGACCAGGAGATTCTTCAGGGTCGCCGACGCCGGGACGCCGAGGTGCTCGGCGAGGGTCTCGATGGTCGGGGTGTCGGGGGTGTCCAGCTCCTCGACGGGGCCGTGCGCGGAGCCGTCGACCGGGGCGAGCGCGAAGGTCACGGCCTCGGTGTTGGCGGCGTAGTCGCAGGCCGGGCAGTCCGCGAAGGTGTCCTCGCCGGCCGGGGCGGGGGCCAGGAACTCCTCGGAGGCCGAGCCGCCCATGGCGCCGGAGATCGCGGAGACGATGCGGTAGTCGAGGCCGAGGCGCTCGAAGATCCTCTGGTACGCCCCGCGGTGCAGCGCGTACGCCTCGGCGAGGCCCTCGTCGGTGGTGTCGAAGGAGTACGAGTCCTTCATCTGGAACTCGCGGCCGCGCAGCACACCGGCGCGCGGGCGGGCCTCGTCGCGGTACTTCGTCTGGATCTGGTAGAGGATCACCGGCAGGTCCTTGTAGGACGAGCACTGGTCCTTGACGACCTGGGTGAAGATCTCCTCGTGGGTGGGGCCGAGGAGGTATTCGGCGCCCTTCCTGTCCTTGAGGCGGAAGAGCAGGTCGCCGTACTCCTCGTACCGGCCGGACGCCTCGTAGGGCTCCTTGGGCAGGAGCGCGGGGAGCAGCACTTCCTGACCGCCGATGGCGTCCATCTCCTCGCGCACGACGCGGGCGATGTTCTCGTAGACCTTCTTGCCCAGCGGCAGCCAGGTCCAGATGCCGGCGGCGGTACGGCGGACGTAGCCGGCCCGGACCAGGAGCTTGTGGTTGAGCGTCTCGGCGTCCGCGGGGTCGTCGCGCAGTGTCTTGACCATCAACCGGGACATGCGCTGGACCTGGGCCATGATTGTTTACTCCTGCTGCGTGAGGGTGATGCCAGGAGGTTAGCCGGGGCGCCGGTGCGGGCGGAAATCGGTTATCACTCAGACCCGCCGCGGCAGGGGCAGTGGGGCGCCCATCACGGTGTACGGCTTGGGGGCGCTGGGGAAGAGCACGCGGCGCGCGAGGTCCGTGTAGCCGAGTGAGCGGTAGAGGCCCCGGGCGGGGCTCTCGACGTCGATCGCGGAGAGGATCGAGCGGGGCTCGGGGACGCCCTCCGTGATGGTGGTGATCAGTGCCCGGCCGATGCCGCGGTTCTGGTGGCCAGGGTGCACATGCAACTCGGTGATGACGAAGGAGTCGTCCAGCCAGTCGTCCACGTCCCGGCTGCGCAGGTACGGCTCGACGACCGTCGACCACCAGTGGCCGCGGTCGTTGGGCATGCCGTAGACGAAGCCGACGAGCCGGTCGTCGGGGGTGGTCGCGCCGAGCGCGCGGGCCCGGGGGTACGTGACGTGGCGCAGGACGATCTGCCGTCGCACGGCGATCTCCTCGTCGCTCAGACCGAAGGCGTGGGCCTGGACGCGCAGCGCGTCGTCCACGCGTGCGGCGAGGTCGAGGGGCCCGATCACGACGTCGTCTGTCATAAGGGCGACCCTACTTCGCGGCGCCCGCGTTCAGAACAGGACGCTCATGAACGCCCCGACCTCCTGGAAGCCGACCTTTCGGTACGCCGCCCTGGCCGCGGTGTTGAAGTCGTTGACGTAGAGGCTGGCGACCGGGGCGATGTCCGCGAGGGCGTAGCGCAGGACGGCCGCCATGCCGGGGGCGGCGAGGCCGCGGCCGCGGTACTCGGGGGCCACCCAGACGCCCTGGATCTGGCAGGCCTGCGGGGTGACGGCGCCGATCTCGGCCTTGAAGACGACCTTGCCGTCCCGGTCGATACGGGCGAAGGATCGGCCGGAGCCGACGAGTTCGGCGACGCGGGCCTGGTAGAGGAGTCCGCCGTCACCCGCCATCGGGGAGACGCCGACCTCCTCGGTGAACATCGCCACGCACGCCGGCATGATCGTCTCCATCTCGTCCTTGCGGACGCGACGGACGTACGGGTCGGGGGTGATGTCGTCCGGAAGCCGGTCGGCGACCATCAGGGGCTGCTGGGCGCGGACCTCGCGGGCGGGGCCCCAGGACGGCTGGAGGAGCCGCCACAGCTGGGCGGTGGGGGTCGCGGGGCCGACGATGGACGAGCAGCGGCGGCCCGCCCTGCGGGCCCGGTCGGCGAAGCCGCGGACGGCGCGGGGGCTCGCGCATATCGGCACGAGGTTGGCGCCCGCATAGCAGAGGGACTCCAGCATGCCGTCCTCGTACCAGCCCCACATCTCGCCGCCGAGACGCCAGGGGTCGAGCCCTGCCACCTGGACGCGGGCGGCCACGAAGGCGTTCGCGACCGGCTCGCGGTCGAGCACCGCGAGTGCGGCGTCCAGGTCGCTCGGTTCGAGCACCCTGGTGGTGGTCTGAGTCAACACGTGCGGGGGCCTCACCATACGGTCTGCTGATCTCCGCACTGTACCTGGCGGGGGCGCCTTGTGCGGGGGGTGCCTTTTGTCCGTTGGGCTCTGGGCTGGTCGGCGGGGTTTCTGTCGGTGGGGGTGGCGGTCTTTCCCGCCGTTGCGCGGCGGGTCTTGCCCAGGTGCCCGTCGGTGGGGGGGCGTTTTTCGCCGCTGCGCGGCAGGCCTTGCCCACCTGCCCGTTGGTGGGACGGACGTTCTTTCGCCGCTGCGCGGCAGGCCTCGCCCAGGTGCCCGTGCCGTTGGCGGAGGGGGGCGTTCTTTCGCCGCTGCGCGGCAGGTCTCGCCCACGTGTCCGCCTGTGGGAGCGGGGGCCTTTTCGCCGCTTCGCGGCGGGTCTGCCCACCCACCCACCCGTTTGCCCTGCGACGTGGCCTTCCCATAGGGGCGTTCGCCGCTGCGGGGCGAGGGGGCGTGCATCCGCCCGCTCGGCGGGGCGGGCCCTTTTCGCCGCTTCGCGGCGGCAATTTCCCACCCACCCACCCGTATACCCCGCGACGTGGCGTTGCCGTAGGGGTGCGGGGGCTGGGTGGGTGGATGGGGAAACGGCCGCGAAGCGGCGGGCCGGGGGAAGCGGCGCCGGAGGCCGTGTGCACCGGCGGGGAGCGGCGGCCGACCACCGGTGGCGGGCCAGGGCGGATGCGGCGCCGAAGGCTGTGTGCACCGGCGCGGAGCGGCAGGCCTGCCGGGGGGGCCGGGCGGGTGGGTGGGGAAACCGCCGCGGAGCGGCGGGCCGGGGGAAGCGGCGCCGGAGGCCGTGTGCACCGGCGGGGAGCGGCGGCCGACCACCGGTGGCAGCCCGGGCGGGTGGGTGGGGAAACCGCCGCGGAGCGGCGGGCCGGGGGCGGATGCGGCGCCGAAGGTCGTGTGCACCGGCGCGCAGCGGCGGGCCCCGGGGGAAGCGGCGCCGGAGGCCATGTGTACCGGCGCGCAGCGGCAGCCGACCACCGGTGGCGGGCCGGGTGGGTGGGTGGGGAAACCGGCGCGGAGCGGCGGGCCCCGGGGGAAGCAGCGCCGGAGGCCATGCGTACCGGCGCGCAACGGCGGCCGACCACCCGTGGCGCGGGGAAACACACGCCCCGGCACGGGACGACGGCACGGGGCACCACACACGCCGGCGCGGAGCGGCGGCCCAAGACTGGCGGCGCCGGGAACCACACCTACCCCCAGGGCACCACACGTACCGCCGCGGAGCGGCGGGCCGGGGGCGGATGCGGTGCCGGAGGCCGTGTGACACCGGCGCGGAGCGGCGGCCGGCCACCCGTGGCGCCGAGAAACGTACGCCCCGGCACGGGACGACGGCGCCGGAAGGCACGCGTACCGGCGCGGAGCGGCGGGCCATGGCCCCGGGAGCGTACAAACGTGCCCCGCCGCTACCCGAGCGGCGGGGCACGAAAAAGAGGAGGGAGCGCGGGTCAGCCCGCGACCGCCACCGTCGGCTCGCCGGAGGCCACGCCGTCCTTCTCCATCTGCTCCGCGATCTTCATCGCCTCGTCGATGAGCGTCTCCACGATCTTGGACTCGGGGACGGTCTTGATGACCTCGCCCTTGACGAAGATCTGGCCCTTGCCGTTGCCGGAGGCGACGCCGAGGTCGGCCTCGCGGGCCTCGCCCGGGCCGTTCACGACGCAGCCCATGACGGCGACGCGCAGCGGGACCTCCATGCCGTCGAGGCCCGCGGTGACCTCTTCGGCGAGCTTGTAGACGTCGACCTGGGCGCGGCCGCAGGACGGGCAGGAGACGATCTCCAGGCGGCGCTGGCGGAGGTTGAGGGACTCCAGGATCTGGATGCCGACCTTGATCTCCTCGGCCGGCGGGGCCGACAGGGAGACGCGGATCGTGTCGCCGATGCCCTCGGAGAGCAGCGCGCCGAAGGCGACCGCCGACTTGATGGTGCCCTGGAAGGCGGGGCCCGCCTCGGTCACGCCGAGGTGCAGGGGGTAGTCGCACTGGGCCGCGAGCTGGCGGTAGGCGTTGACCATGACCACCGGGTCGTTGTGCTTCACGGAGATCTTGATGTCGCGGAAGTCGTGCTCCTCGAAGAGGGACGCCTCCCAGAGCGCCGACTCGACGAGCGCCTCGGGGGTCGCCTTGCCGTACTTCTTCAGGAGGCGGGCGTCCAGGGAGCCCGCGTTCACGCCGATGCGGATCGGCGTACCCGCGTCCTTGGCGGCGCGCGCGATCTCCTTGACCTTGTCGTCGAACTGCTTGATGTTGCCCGGGTTCACCCGGACCGCGGCGCAGCCCGCGTCGATGGCCGCGAACACGTACTTCGGCTGGAAGTGGATGTCGGCGATCACCGGGATCTGCGACTTCTTGGCGATGATCGGCAGCGCGTCGGCGTCGTCCTGCGTGGGGCAGGCGACGCGCACGATCTGGCAGCCGGAGGCCGTCAGTTCGGCGATCTGCTGCAGCGTGGCGCCGATGTCGGAGGTGCGCGTGGTCGTCATCGACTGCACCGACACCGGCGCGTCCCCACCGACGGCCACCGCACCGACCTGGATCTTGCGGCTGACCCTTCGGTCGGCGAGCTTGGTCGGTACGGACGGGATTCCGAGCGATACGGCTGTCATCTGGCGAGCATCCCCAAGAGTGTGGATCACAAGAAGCGTGAGTCGAGGTCCCGAGATCGGCGGGCTCCAGGCTTCGAGATTACGGCACCGGGTATTGGCCGAACACATCCCGTCCGAAACTCCACCCAATGGAGGGCGGCCCATCACATAGCGTGCCGGGCCGCCGCAATCTCCTCGTAACCGGGCGCTTGCGAAGAAGCACCCGGTGATGTCAGGAGATTCTCACCGGGTTCACCACATCCGCGATGAGCACCAGGATCGTGAAGCAGATGAAGATGCCCGCCACCACGTAGGCGACCGGCATCAGCTTGGCGACGTCGAACGGGCCCGGGTCGGGGCGGCGCAGGACCTTCGCCGCGTTGCGGCGCACGGACTCCCACAGGGCGCCCGCGATGTGGCCGCCGTCGAGCGGGAGCAGCGGCAGCATGTTGAAGAGGAACAGGGAGAGGTTGAAGCCCGCGATGAGGAACAGCATCATCGCGATCTGGTTCTCCGGCGGGATGTCCAGGGTGAAGACGTCGCCGCCCACCCGGGCCGCGCCGACCACGCCCATCGGGGAGTCCTGCTTGCGGTCGCCGTCGCCGAACGCCGCGTTCCACAGGTCGGGGATCTTGGACGGCAGGGCGATGATCGACTCGACGCCGTTCTCCATCATGTCGCCCATGCGGTCCACGGACTGGCCGAAGGACTGCTGCACGATGCCGGTGGCGGGAGTGAAACCGAGGAACCCGGCGTACACGTACTTGCCCTCGACGTAGGCGCCGTCGCCGTCGGTCTTGGTGACCTGGTTCTTGATCAGGTCGGCGTGCAGGTCCACCCGCTTGCCGTCACGCTCGACCGTGATCGTGGCCGGGCCGATGGTCTCGCGGATCTTCGACTGGAGCGAGGACCAGTCGTCGACGGGCTTCCCCTGGAAGGCGACGATCTTGTCAGCGGGCTTCAGTCCCGCGGCCTTGGCGGGCGCGGGCTTGTCGCCCTTCTCGCACTTGGAGCGGTTCTCGCTCTGCTGGATGACGCAGTCGGAGACCTTGCCGACCTGGGTCGTCTGGCTGCTGATGCCGAACGTCATCATCACGCCGAGGAAGATCGCCACGGCGAGGATCAGGTTCATGAAGGGCCCGGCGAACATCACGATGACGCGCTTCCACGGCTTGCGCGTGTAGAAGAGGCGCGACTCGTCGCCGGGCTGCAGCTCCTCGAAGGCCGCCGAGCGGGCGTCCTCGATCATGCCGCGCCAGGGCGACGTCGACCGTGCCTCTATGCGGCCGTCCGCGCCCGGCGGGAACATGCCGATCATGCGGATGTAGCCGCCGAGGGGGATGGCCTTGACGCCGTACTCGGTGTCGCCCTTCTTCCGCGAGAAGATGGTCGGGCCGAAGCCCACCATGTACTGCGGGACGCGGATGCCGAACATCTTGGCGGTCGACAGGTGGCCCAGCTCGTGCCAGGCGATCGAGAAGAGCAGCCCGATCACGAAGACGACTATCCCGAGGATCATCATCAAAGTCGTCATGCACGGGCCTCCGCGGTCGCCTTGCCTGCCAGTTCACGTGCCCGAGCACGTGCCCAGGTCTCCGCTTCGAGGACGTCCGCGACGGTCAGGGAGGTTCCCGACGCGGTGGAGGCCGCGGCACCGTGCTCCTCGTGTTCGCGCACGGTGCGCGTCACGGTCTCCATGATGCCGTTGAAGGGCAGCGCGCCCTTCAGGAAGGCGTCCACGCATTCCTCGTTGGCGGCATTGAACACCGCCGGGGCCGTGCCCGCGAGCTCTCCGACGTGCCGGGCGAGGCCGACCGACGGGAAAGCGTCGTTGTCCAGGGGGAAGAACTCCCAGCTCGACGCCTTGGTCCAGTCGAAGGCGGGGGCGGCGTCCGGAACGCGTTCCGGCCAGCCGATGCCGATGGCGATCGGACCGGACATGTCGGGCGGCGTCGCCTGCGCGAGGGTCGAGCCGTCGGTGAACTCCACCATGGAGTGCACGTACGACTGGGGGTGGACGACGACCTCGATGCGGTCGAAGGGGATGTCGTAGAGGAGGTGCGCCTCGATGACCTCAAGGCCCTTGTTGACCAGCGTCGCGGAGTTGACGGTGATCACCGGGCCCATGGCCCAGGTCGGGTGCGCGAGCGCGTCCTCGGGGGTGACGTGCGCGAGGTCGGCCTTCGTACGGCCGCGGAAGGGACCGCCGGACGCGGTGACGACGAGCTTGCGCACGTCCGCGCGGGTGCCGGCCGCCAGCGCCTGGAAGAGGGCCGCGTGCTCGGAGTCGACCGGGATGATCTGGCCGGGCTTGGCGACGGCCTTCACGAGGGGCCCGCCGACGATGAGCGATTCCTTGTTGGCGAGCGCCAGCGTGCGCCCCGCCTCCAGGGCGGCCAGCGTCGGGGCGAGGCCGATGGAGCCGGTGATGCCGTTGAGGACCGTGTGGCACGCGGAGGCGGCGAGCTGGGTGGCGGCGTCGGCTCCGGCCAGGATCTCGGGCAGCGGCTCCCCCGCGCCGTACTCGGCCCGGAGCGCTTCGCGCAGTGCCGGTACGACGTCCTCGCGGGCGACCGCCACGGTCCGCACGCGCAGCTGCCGTGCCTGCTCGGCGAGGAGGCCGACTCGGCCGCCCGCGGCGGAGAGCGCCGTGACGCGGAAGCGGTCGGGGTTGCGCCGGACGAGGTCGATGGCCTGGGTGCCGATCGATCCCGTGGAGCCGAGGATCACGATGTCCCGCGGGCCGTCGCCGTCGACGGGGTCGAAGACGAGATGCGGGTCGGCGAGGGGGGATGGGCTGTCGCTCATCCCCCCATTGTGGCCGCAACACGCCTCCGGTCCGACAGGGCGTGCCCGGTTGGGGGCGTGTGTGGCGCGCGGCGGGGTCACCGCTTGTCGCGGTGTGCGCCCGCCGGTCCTTCACCGGAGTGGGCTACGCGTCCCGTTTGCCCTGTTTCCTGCTGGGTGGCCGGTCCGTCGCCGCGGGATCCGAAGTCACCCTCCAGGACGCCTTCCGCCGTGTCCACGGTCGGCGCCGTGAAGCGGAGCCGGTCCTCGGTCCTGCGTGCCCGCAGCCCCTCGGCGCTGATCTCGACGGCATCCCGTACCGGCTCCTCCTGCTGCTCCTGCTCCTCCTGCTGCTCCGGTTGCTCCGGTTGCTCCTGCTGTTCCGGCTGTTCGACGTGGACCTCCAGGTGGAACAGGTAGCCGACCGACTCCTCCTTGATCGCGTCCATCATCGCGCCGAACATCTCGAACCCCTCGCGCTGGAATTCGAAGAGAGGGTCCCTGCCGAGGTAGGACCGCATCCAGATGCCCTCCTGGAGGTAGTCCATCTCGTACAGGTGCTCGCGCCACTTGCGGTCCAGGACGGACAGCACCACGCGTCGTTCCAGTTCACGCATGACGTCCTCGCCGAGTGCGCGCTCGCGTTCCGCGTACCGCTCGTGGACGTCGTCGACCAGGGCCTCGCGGACCTGCTCGGCGGTCACGTCCGCGCGGGTGCCCGCCGCCGCGTCGAGGTCCTCGGGGGTGACCCGGACGGGGTAGAGCTGCCGGCAGGCGCTCCACAGCCGGTCCAGGTCCCACTCCTCGGCGAACCCCTCGGCGGTGGCGGCGGCGACGTACGCCTCGACCGTGTCGTCCATGAAGTGGTGGATCTGCCCGCGCAGGTCCTCGCCGTCCAGGACGCGGCGGCGCTCGGCGTAGATGAGGCTGCGCTGGCGGTTGAGGACCTCGTCGTACTTGAGGACGTTCTTGCGGGTCTCGAAGTGCTGCTGCTCGACCTGTGACTGGGCGGCGGCGATGGCGCGGGTGACCATCTTGTTCTCGATGGGGACGTCGTCGGGGACGTTGGTCATGAGCATCACGCGTTCGACCAGTTCGGCGCGGAAGAGCCGCATCAGGTCGTCGCCGAGCGAGAGGTAGAAGCGGGACAGGCCCGGGTCGCCCTGGCGTCCGCTGCGGCCGCGCAGCTGGTTGTCGATGCGGCGCGACTCGTGCCGTTCGGTGCCGAGGACGTACAGGCCGCCGAGCTCCGTGACCTCGGTGTGCTCGGCCGCCGCGGCGGCCTCGACGCGCCGCAGGATCTCGCCGTACCGGTCAGGGGCCTCCTCCGGGGTGAGGCCCGCGCTCCGGAGTTCGGTCTCGGCGATGGCCTCGGGGTTGCCGCCGAGCATGATGTCGGTGCCTCGTCCCGCCATGTTCGTGGCCACGGTGACGGCTCCCCTGCGGCCCGCCTGCGCCACGATCTGCGCCTCGCTCCGGTGGTTCTTGGCGTTGAGCACCGCGTGCCGGATGCCGCGCCCCGTGAGCAGTGCCGAGAGGTGTTCGGACTTGGCCACGGAGACGGTGCCGACGAGGATCGGCTGGCCGGTGCGGTGCCTTTCGATGATGTCGGCGACGACCGCCTCGAATTTCACGGATTCGTCGCGGTAGACGACGTCGGGCCGATCGGCGCGGACCATCGGTTTGTTGGTGGGGATCGGCACCACCTGGAGTTTGTAGATCTGGTGGAACTCTGCGGCCTCGGTCATGGCCGTGCCGGTCATTCCGGAGAGTTTCCCGTAGAGGCGGAAGAAATTCTGCAGCGTGATCGTGGCGAGCGTCTGGTTCTCGTCCTTGACCGTGACTCCCTCCTTGGCCTCGATGGCCTGGTGGACGCCTTCGTTGTAGCGGCGTCCGGCGAGAATGCGGCCGGTGTGCTCGTCGACGATCAGGACCTCGCCGTCGGTGACCACGTAGTCCTTGTCCCGCTTGAAGTGTTCCTTGGCCTTGAGGGCGTTGTTCAGCTGGCCGATGAGGGAGGTGTGGGCGGAGTCGTAGAAGTTGTCGATGCCGAGTTGGTCCTCCAGGAATTCCACACCGTTGTCGAGGATCGCGACGGTGCGCTTCTTCGGGTCGTACTCGTAGTCGTACGCGGCGCGCAGCTCGGCCAGTTCGAGTTTGCGCTGCTGGGTCGTGAACTTCTCCTCCTGGATCGCGACGCCCCGTAATCTCCGCACGACGTCGGCGAAGAATCCGTACCACTGCGTCGGCTGGTCGGCGGGGCCGGAGATGATCAGCGGGGTGCGGGCCTCGTCGATGAGGATGGAGTCGGCCTCGTCGACGATCGCGAAGTGGTGTCCGCGCTGCACCAGTTCGCTCTTCGACCAGGCCATGTTGTCGCGCAGGTAGTCAAAGCCGAATTCGTTGTTGGTGCCGTACGTGATGTCGCAGGCATAGGCGGCGCGGCGTTCGTCCGGGCTCATCTCGGTCTTGATGACGCCGACGGTCAGGCCGAGGAACCGGTAGGCGCGGCCCATCCAGCGGGCGTCGCGCGCGGCCAGGTAGTCGTTGACGGTGACGAGGTGGACGCCGTGTCCCGTCAGCGCGTTCAGATAGGCGGGCAGGGTGGCGGAGAGGGTCTTTCCCTCGCCCGTCTGCATTTCGGCGACGTTGCCGAGGTGGAGCGCCGCGCCGCCCATGATCTGGACGTCGAAGTGGCGCATTCCGAGGGTGCGGCGGGCGGCCTCGCGAACGGCCGCGAAGGCCTCGGGCAGCAGATCGTCGAGGTGTTCCCCGTCGGCGTAGCGCTCTTTGAACTCGTCGGTGAGAGCACGTAGTTCGCTGTCGCCAAGACGCTCCATGTCCGCCTCGACGGAATTGACCTGATCCCTGATCCGTTCGAGTCTGCGGAGCATTCTTCCTTCGCCCGCGCGCATGATTTTTCCGGTGAGGCGTTCCAGTTTGAGGATGGACAACGTGATCCCCTCCTGGTTCTCATGCCGGTCCGCTCATTGTGGGCGGGCCCCCTCTCCTCAGCAAGCAGCACGGTTACGGGCGGGACGGAATAGGGCGCACGCGAAATATTTCGGCGAATGGGGCGTCAGGGGGATGGAAAAGGTCGGCTCATGGGCGGCTTTCGCGGGTCGGTGTACGCCGATCTCGCATCGTCACACCGGACGCCGCGCCGCCCGTCCGGGGTGACGCCGGTCGGTGCGCCGTCCGGGCGGTACGCGCGACGGATGGCGGGTGACCGGGCCGGGGGCGCCCGTGAGGATGACCGTCATGGATCCCGAACTCGAAGCATTCATACCGCTGTTGCCGGAGACCGATCTGAGTGATCCGGCCACGGCGCGCGAGAGCCTCACCGGGCACGTCGCCCTGCGCCCTCTGCCGGACATCCCGGGCCTGCGGACCGAGGACCGCACGGTGCCCGCCGACCCGGACGTGCCGGTGCGGATCTACCGGCCGCGCCAGGCGCGGGGCGCCCTCGTCTGGCTGCACGGTGGCGGGTTCGTCTTCGGCGACCTCGACAGCGAGCACCAGGCGGCCGCGCTGCTCGCGGACGGCGCCGGGGCGGTGGTGGTCTCCGTGGGCTACCGGCTCGCCCCCGAGAACCGGTTCCCCGCCGCCCTGGACGACGCCTACGCCGTACTGGGCTGGGTGGTCGAGCACGCGGCGGAGCTGGGTGTGGACCCGGCCCGCGTCGCGGTCGGCGGCCACAGCGCGGGCGCGAACCTCGCGGCGGCGGCGGCGTTGCGCGCCCGCGACGAGCAGGGGCCGCCCATCCACTTCCAACTGCTCAACCAGGCAGGACTCGACGACCGCCAGGAGACGTGGTCGCAGCGGAACTTCACCGGGACGCCGTGGATGGACCGCGACAAGCTCGCCGCGTCGTGGCGCCACTACCTCGGCGACGGGCCCGCCACGCCCTACGCCGCCCCGGCCAGGGCCACCGACCTCTCGGGGCTGCCGCCCGCCTACATCGCCACCGCGGAGTTCGACCCGAACCGCGACGAGGACATCGACTACGCGCTGCGGCTGCTCCGGGCGGGCGTCTCCGTGGAGTTGCACCAGTGGCCCGGCACCTTCCACGGCTCGCACGCCCTGCTCTCCGCCGACGTCTCCCAGCGCCAGGTCGCCGAGCTCGGTGCGGTCCTGCGCAGGGCCCTGGCCGGATGAGACGCCGATGACCGGCCCGGACGGGCCGGGAACCCGCCCGCGCGACGAGCCGAGAACCCGCACACGTACGAGCCGAGGAGCGGCATGAACACGATGACGACCAGCACGGGCGAACCCACCGGCCTCGACCCCGCCGGACTGCGGTCCGCCCTCGACGCGGCCCACCGCGCGGGGATGCCCGGCATCTACGCCGAAGTGCGCGCGGGCGAGGAGGTGTGGAGGGGCGCCGCGGGGGTCGCCGACCTCGACACCGGCCGTCCTGTCGGCCCCGACATGCGCCAGCGCGTCGGCAGCGTCACCAAGAGCTTCACCGCCGCCGCGGTGCTCCAGCAGGCCGAGCGGGGCCTCGTGCGGCTCGACGCGCCGGTCGGCGGCTATCTGCCGCGGCTGGTGCCGGGAGAGCGCGGCAGGCAGATCACGGTGCGGATGCTGCTCAACCACACCAGCGGCTTCAGCGACTACCTCCCCCGCGCGTTCCCTTCCCTCAAGGGCTTCCCGTCCCTGGCGGACGCCTCGCCCGAGAGCCTGGACGACAACCGGTTCCGGGAGTTCGCGCCCGAGGAACTGATCGCGATGGGGCTCGCCGCGCCGCCCGGGAACGCTCCCGGCGGCCCCCTCGGAACGTACTCCAATACCAACTACCTGCTCCTGGGCCAGCTCCTCCAGCAGGTCACAGGCCTTTCGCCCGAGGAGTGCATCACCCGCGACGTCACGAGCCCGCCGGCCTGCGGCACACCTCGTTCCCCTCGGGGCCGCACATCGAGGGACCGCACTCCCGGATGTACGAGGCGCTGTACGGCCTGATCGACCCGCCGCGCGACTACAGCGTCTACGACATGTCCTGGGTGAGCACTGGAGCCGGTCTGGTGTCGACCATGGCGGACCTCAACCGCTTCTACGCCTTGCTGCTCGGCGGCGAGATCGTGGACCGCTCGTCACTGGCGGAGATGCAGCGCACGGTCCCGGTCCGCGCCCTGGACGGCAGCAAGACGCTCGACTACGGCCTGGGCCTGCACCGGGTCGTGGTCCCCGGCGCCGGGATGTTCTGGGGCCACGACGGCACGGCCTGGGGAGCGGGCACGCTGTCCCTCAGCCGCGCCGACGGCGGGCGTCAGCTGTCCTTCGCGCTCAATCTCATGCGGTGGAACAGCCTGAACTCCGCGGGGAAGCCGCGGCCCCACCCCATCGACGGCGCGCTGGCGGTCCTGCACGGGCGCGCGGCGGGCGTCGGGGTGAGGCCTCGGGACAACGGCCCCACCCCTCCTTGATCACCGGCCCTCGATCATCCCTCCTTGATCACCCTGCGCACGTCCGGGCGCGGCTTCTCCGGCAGCGCGGTGTCCGCGATCCACGGCCCGTCGCCGGACGGGTCGACGACGCCCGCTTCGAGCCAGCCGTACGTCCCCGAGAGGACGCCCTTGACCACCTTGCGGTCCAGTTCGTCGGTGTTGGTCCAGAGCCGGTCGAAGAGTTCGTCGGTCCGGATGCGGGACTGGCGGCAGAAGGCGTCGGCCAGTTGGTACGCCTCGCGGCCGTGCTCCTCGGTGGTGCGCAGGAGTTCGGCGCGGACGCACGCCGCGCTCATCGCGAAGAGCTCCGCGCCGATGTCGACGACGCGGCCGAGGAAGCCCTGCTTGGTCTCCATCTTCCCCTGCCAGCGGGACATGGCGTAGAAGGTTGAGCGGGCCAGCTTGCGGGCGCCGCGCTCGACGTAGCGCAGGTGGCCGGAGAGGTCCACGTGGCCTTCGGGGTGGAACTCCGCGTATGAGCGGGGGAGTTGGCCGGGCCCGGTGACCAGCTTGGGCAGCCAGCGGGCGTAGAAGCCGCCCGCCCGCGCGCCCGCCCTCGCCTTGTCGGACAGCGTCTTGTCGGGGTCGATGAGGTCGCCCGCCACCTTCAGGTGGGCGTCCACGGCCTCGCGGGCGATCAGCAGGTGCATGATCTCGGTGGAGCCCTCGAAGATGCGGTTGATGCGCAGATCGCGCAGGACCTGCTCGGCGGGGACGGCGCGTTCGCCGCGGGCCGCGAGGGACTCGGCGGTCTCGAAGCCCCGGCCGCCTCGGATCTGGACGAGTTCGTCGGCCATCAGGCAGGCCATCTCGGAGCCGTACAGCTTGGCGAGGGCCGCCTCGATGCGGATGTCGTTGCGGTCCTCGTCGGCCATCTGCGAGGAGAGGTCCAGGACGGCTTCGAGCGCGAAGGTCGTCGCGGCGATGAAGGAGATCTTCTTGCCGACCGCCTCGTGGTACGCGACCGGCTTGCCCCACTGCTCGCGGGCGGCCGACCACTCCCGGGCGATCTTCAGACACCACTTGCCCGCGCCGACGCACATCGCGGGCAGCGAGAGCCGTCCGGTGTTGAGGGTGGTGAGGGCGATCTTCAGACCCGCGCCCTCCTGGCCGATGCGGTTCGCGGCCGGTACGCGCACCCCATGGAAGCGGGTCACGCCGTTCTCCAGGCCCCGCAGGCCCATGAACGCGTTGCGGTTCTCCACGGTGACGCCCTCGGAGGCCGCCTCGACGACGAAGGCGGTGATGCCGCCCCTGTGCCCCTCGGACTTCGGTACGCGGGCCATGACGACCAGCAGATCCGCGACGACGCCATTGGTGGTCCACAGCTTCACGCCGTCCAGCACGTACTCGTCGCCATCGGGCACGGCCGCCATCGCCATGCGCGCCGGGTCCGAACCGACGTCCGGCTCGGTCAGCAGGAACGCGGTGATGTCGGTGCGCGCGCACCGCGGCAGGAAGGCGTCCTTCTGCTCCTGCGTCCCGAAGATCTTCAGCGGCTGCGGTACGCCGATCGACTGGTGCGCGGAGAGCAGCGCGCCGATGGCGGGGCTCGCGGAGCCGACGAGGGCGAGGGCCTTGTTGTAGTAGACCTGCGTGAGGCCGAGCCCGCCGTACTTCGTGTCGATCTTCATGCCGAGCGCGCCGAGCTCCTTGAGCCCGTTGATCACCTCGTCGGGGATCTTCGCCTCGCGCTCGATGCGGGCCGCGTCGATCTTCGTCTCGCAGAAGTCGCGGAGCTTGGCGAGGAACTCCTCGCCGCGCTGCGCGTCCTCGTCGGGCGGCATGGGATGCGGGTGGATCAGGTCGAGCCTGAAGCGGCCGAGGAAGAGTTCCTTGGCGAAGCTGGGCTTGCGCCAGTCCTGCTCACGGGCGGCCTCGGCGACCTGCCGTGCCTCTCGTTCGCTCACTGACGGTTCGGGGGTTGGTGCGGTCATGAGGAGCTCACCTCGCCGCGGAGTGGGGCCGCCGGACCCGTGGGCCCGGTCCTGCCCGGTCGGTTACTGACTGGTGCTACTGGATCGTTGGTACCCGATTCACCCCAACCGCACCAGTCCTCGCGCAGCGTTCGGCTCAGACGTCGTCCTCTTCGGTCCATTCGGCCCGCCGGACGCCGTACGGCAACGGCCGGAGCCCCCGCACAGTGGGCTCCGGCCGTTGGGCTCGGTGGGTGTGGTGGCTACAGGGCGAGGCCCGTCAGGACCATGACGCGCTCGTAGGTGTAGTCGTCCATCGCGAAGCGGACGCCCTCGCGGCCCACGCCGGACTGCTTGACGCCGCCGTACGGCATCTGGTCGGCGCGGTAGGAGGGGGCGTCGCCGATGACCACGCCGCCGACCTCCAGGGCGCGGTGGGCGCGGAAGGCGGTCTGGAGGTCGTGGGTGAAGACGCCCGCCTGGAGGCCGTACTTGGAGTCGTTGACGGCGTCGAACGCCTCGGCCTCGCCGTCGACCTTCTTGAGGGTGAGGACCGGTCCGAAGACCTCCTCGCGGGCGATCGTGGTGTCGGCGGGCACGTCGGCGAGCACGGTCGGCGCGTACGCGGCGCCGTCGCGCTTGCCGCCGGTGAGGAGCTGGGCGCCCGCGGCGACGGCCTCGTCGACCCAGGACTCCACGCGCTTGGCGGCGTCCTCGTTGACCAGCGGGCCGACCTCGGTCTTCGGGTCGGACGGGTCGCCGGTGACCTGCGCCTCGACGGCCTTGACCACGCGCGGCACCAGGCGGTCGTAGACGGCGGCGTCCGCGATCACCCGCTGCACGGAGATGCAGGACTGACCGCCCTGGTAGTTGGAGAACGTCGCGATGCGCGAGGCCGCCCAGTCGAGGTCCTCGTCGGAGGAGTAGTCGGCGAGGACGACGGCCGCGCCGTTGCCGCCGAGCTCCAGGGTGCAGTGCTTGCGCGGCACCGAGTCCATGATCGCGTAGCCGACCTTCTCGGAGCCGGTGAACGAGATGACCGGCATCCGCTCGTCCTGCACCAGGGCGGCCATCTTGTCGTTGGCGACCGGCAGGATGCTCCACGAACCGGCAGGCAGCTCGGTCTCGGCGAGCAGCTCACCGATGATCAGGCCCGAGAGCGGGGTGGCCGGCGCGGGCTTCAGGATGATCGGCGCGCCGACGGCGATGGCCGGGGCGATCTTGTGCGCGCAGAGGTTCAGCGGGAAGTTGAACGGTGCGATGCCGAGGACGACGCCCTTGGGGAAGCGGCGGGTGAGGGCGAGGCGGCCCTGGCCGCCGGCGTCGGTGTCCAGGCGCTGGGCCTCCCCACCGTTGAAGCGGCGGGCCTCCTCGGCGGCGAACCGGAAGACGGAGACGGCGCGGCCGACCTCGCCGCGCGCCCACTTGATGGGCTTGCCGTTCTCGGCGGAGATCAGCTGGGCGATCTCCTCGGTGCGCTCGACCAGACGGTCCGACACATGGGCGAGGGCGGCGGCGCGGACGTGGGCCGGGGTCGCGGCGAACTCGTCGCGCACGGCGTACGCGGCGGCGACGGCCTCCTCGACCTGGGCGTCGGTCGGGACGGCAGCCTTGGCGACGAGCCTTCCGTCCCAGGGCGAGGTGACGTCGAGGGTGGTCTCGCCGGTGGTCTGGCGACCGGCGAGCCAGAAGGCGTGGATGGAAGTCATGTCGATTCCCGGCCCTTCCGCGGTGGTGTTCTGGGGGGTACGTCCCTCACCGTAGGGGCAGCCGGAGCCACTGACGTTTGTCCGACGCGGAGTACTGGCCCCGGGCCCCGCGCCGGTTTGTACGGGGCGGGGCGTGCGGGGCCGCGTGGGGCGTCGTGGCTCGTCGGCGCGCCCGTCGCGGCTGGTCGCGCATTCCCCGCGCCCCTTGACGGGCGCCCTCAGTCCGAGCCCATCGACGTCGCCTTCAGGGAGAGCCACAGCTCCATGCGGACGTCCGGGTCGTCCAGGGAGCGGCCGAGGATCTCCTCGACCCTGCGCATGCGGTAGCGCAGGGTGTGCCGGTGGACGCCCAGGTCGGCCGCGGCCGCGTCCCACTGCCCGTGCCGGGAGAGCCAGGCGCGCAGCGAGGCGACGAGGTCGCCGCGGCCGGTCGCGTCGTGCTCGTGCAGCGCCCGCAGCAGACCGTCCGCGAACGCCCGCACCGCGTCGTCGGCGAGCAGCGGAAGGACGGAACCGGCGGCCAGTTCCTCGTGCTCGACGAGGGCGCGCCCGCGCCGCCGCGCCACGGAGAGCGCCTGTTCGGCCTGTTTGTACGCGGTGGCCGCGGCGATCGGCCCGGCCGGCGCGGAGAGCCCCATCACCAGCTCGGCCTCCTCCCCGGACGCGGCGGGCTCGCGCCCCGCGACGCCGCGCCCCGCCTCGAGGGCGGCCGCGTACTGCGCGCACGCACGGGCCGCCGTGCCGCCGTCCACGACGAGCAGTACGAGGCGTTCCCCGTACGGGACGACGAGCAGGGCCTCGCCGGACCGCGCGGCCGCCGCCTCGACGACGTCGACGAGCGCGGCGAGCGGGTCGCCGCCGCCCGAGACGTCGGCCACGGCCGCGAGGACCGCGGCGGAGGCGGTGCCGGGCCCGTCCTCCTGCGGTCCGGTCCCCTCGGCGCCGACCCGCACCCGGGCCGCCGAGGCGGACGCCACCTCGGCGACGACCAGGCGGAAGGGGGCGTCCAGGAGCCCGCCGTAGAGGTTCCCCGCGACGGTCCGCGCGTGGTCGGGCTCCCCCGCGAGCAGCATCCGCAGCACGGCGGCGCCGATCCGCTGCTCGGCGGCGTGCAGCGAGCGGGAGCGCTCCGTGGTGAGGGTGAGCAGTGCGATGGCGGAGTGCACGGCGTACCGCTCGGCGGTGCCGAGGGTGGACGCCGTGCCGACGGCGAGCGCGGCGCGCGGCCTGCGTCCCGTGCCGAGTGAGTGCAGTTCCACGCGGTCCTCGGTGCCCGCGACGACGGAGCTCGCGGGCGCCGGGCGCTCCCTGAGGCGTTCGACGTCGGCGGTGAGCCGGGCGGCCCTGCGGGTGGACCACTCAGGCGCGGTGGCGACGACGGCGCCGGACGCGTCGTACAGCGCGGCCCAGCCGTCGACCTGTCCGGCGAGCGCGAGCAGCAGTCCTTCGGGGCCGCCGCTCAGCGTCTGCTTGGTCAGTTCGCGCTGGGCGGCGAATCCGGCGGTGACCGCCTTGTACTGCTCGGCGGCGATGGCGGCGGACACGGCCTTGCTGATGGCGAGGAACGGGGTGCGCCGCGGCACCTCGATGAGCGGCAGGTCCGCGTCGGTGGCGGCGTCGAGGAGGGCCTTGGGGATGTCGGGGTAGTGCACGCCGACGGCGAAGCCGAGCCCGACGACGCCGGCGCCCGCGAGCCGTTTCACATAGCGCCGCATGGCCTCCGGATCCTCCGCGTCCAGCTTCAGCGCGGTGATGAGGAGCAGTTCGCCGCCCTCCATGTAGGGCACGGGGTCGGCGAGTTCGCTGGCGTGCGCCCAGCGCACGGCGGCGTCCAGATGGTCCTCGCCCGCGCGCACGGTCAGCTTGAGCGCGGAGTGGTGGACGAGCGAGGCGAGCGTGGGCGGCATGGGACCTTCAGGTCTGCGGCAGGTGGGGCGGGCGGGTTGTCCGGCCCCGGGGGTCGGGCGCCGGGGTGTGGATCCGCGCGATGTCGGTCGTCGTGACGTCCGTCTTCACGATTCGGTCCTCGCGTGTGATCTTTTGGCCGGTCCGTATGAACGACCTGTGTCGATTCTGCCTCACCGTACGGTGCGCCCGGGACCGAACACGTCGTCCCCACGAGCCGGGAACCCGCCCGCGCTGGGCCGTCCGGGTGCCCCGTCCCCGGCGCTTCAGGCCCGCAGGTCCACGAGGAGTGGGGGCGCGTACTCCCCCCGTACGTCGGTCAGCGAGAGCACGGCGTGCCCCGGCGGCACCCCGTGCGCCAGCTCGGACGCGGACCAGCGCTCGCGCTCGACCTGGCGGACGGTGACGGCGCGGGCCGTCGGGGCGTTGCCGGTGATGACCCGGCGCAGTATGTGCACGGTCTTGCCCAGTGGGGTCTCGGCGATGATCTGCCGGTCGGTGACATCGCGTGCCTCTGTCCACTCCTTGCCCCAGACCTCCGCGAAGTCCTGGCCGTCCCACGGGGTGAGCCCGGAGAGCGCCATGCGGCAGCCGGTCGCGCCGAGCAGCGGGGTGCGCAGCGGACGGGGTACGTCGTCGAGCGTACGCAGGGTCATGACGACGCCCGCGTTGGCGGACCGCAGGCGCTGGATGCGGCGTACGGACTCCGGGGTGACCGTGCCGGACGCGTCGTCCAGGACCAGGCAGGCGAAGAGCGAGCGGTCCTCGCGGGCGGCGGCGCTCGCGGTGAACTGGGCGAGGACGAGGCGGGCCAGGATCCGTGAGGCGTCGGCGTGGCCGCGCTCGGGGAGGTCGATGCGGACCCGGACGGGGTGGTCGAGGGCCCGCAGCGAGAACGGGGTGCTGCGGCCCGAGGTGTCGAAGAAGGCGGCGAAGGCGGGGCGGTCGAGCAGCGCGATGCGGTCGGCGAGGACCGCGCCGGGGTCGCCTGGGTGCCCCAACTGGCGCTCGCGGGCGTCGAGTTCACGGATCATGGCGTCATGGCCGGACTGCTGAAGCGCCTTGCGCAGCGCGCCGAGGGGGCCGGGCGAGCCGTCGAGCAGGGCGCGCAGCTCCGGCACGGAGGGGAAGCGCCGGTGGACGGCGAGCCAGGGGCCGAGGAGCTGGGCGAGGCAGGTCGTCGAGCGGCGGCTGTCGCCGCTGGGGTGCGGGTCGACGAGGTCACCGACGAGGGCCTCGGCGAGTACGGCCGCGGCCTCGTCCGGGTCGTCGGTGCCGCCGTACAGGTCGAGGTCGTACTCGGAGTCGGGGTGTCCGACGCGTACCACCACGTCGTAGTCCTCGGCGGGCCCGAGCCCCGCGCCCGCGGCGCCGACGACGACCACGGCGGCCCGCCCGGCGAGGGCCCCCAGGCACAGCGACTCGGCCAGCGGCCACACCACGCGGGCGGTCTTGCCGGACCCGCCGGGCCCGACGGCGACCAGCGAGGTGCCGAGCAGGTCGGGTCCGAGCGCGAGCCCGGTGCCCCGGTAGGCGTAGGGGTTGCGGGGGTCGTCGGCCGTCGTCCCGAGGCGCACCTGCGCCGTGGCCAGGTCGTGGCGGGCGGCGCGCTGGGGCAGGTCACGGTCGCCCGAGGGATGCGGGCAGGCGCCTGCCCCGTCCCGTACGACGGCGTCGCTGAAGGCGGCGAGCGGGCTGCGGCCGGCCCGCACGGACCGCCAGGCCCGCGCGATCCTTGCGTGGTCGACGTCCCGCATCAGTCCGGCCCGCGCGTCGGCGGCGAGCCGGTCGGCGGCGGCGTCGGCGCCCGCGGCCCGCAGCTGCGGCCAGCGGGCCGGGTCCTCCTCGGGGGCGGGCGGCGGCGGGGGTGCGTCGGGGCGGCGCAGGCGGGGGGCGACGAAGCGGCGCCAGACCTCGCCCCAGCGGCCGATCCGGCCGACGCCGATCATGATGCCGACCACGATGACGGTGTAGTAGCCGTACCAGACGACCGCGTTGCCGATCCGGTCGCCGGTGTAGATCCAGGCGTCGGGCAGGAACAGTTCGAGCGGCAGCACCCACCAGCCGCCCAGGTACCCGTTCCAGAGCAGGGACCAGAGGAGCCATCCCACCAGGAAGGCGATCAGGGCCCCGCTCAGCAGCTGCCGGGTCGGGATGAGCTCGGGCTCCTGCTCGGGCCGCGGCTTGTGCGCGAACCGCCAGACACCGGGCGGGGCGGGGGGCCGCGGCGCCCGCAGCCAGGCGAGGAAGGCGGCCCCCTCGGGCAGCGGCGGGGCCCCGGGAGCCTGCACGGGCCGGGGCGGCAGCCCGGGAGCCCCCGCCCCGGGGCGCGGTGCCGCGGGTCCGTGCGGAGGAGCCGCCGGGCGCGGCACCGGTGCGGCGTGTGTGCCGCGAGCGTCGTGCGTGCCGTCGGAGTCCATGCCCCTAGCCCCCTGACCTGACCAGCCGATCTATTGGTTCGCGGGTCAATCTAGTGCCCCTGCGGGGGGAGTTCACCGGATACGCGCCCGGGCCAGCGGCGATCCGGAATCACGCGGGCCGCGCGGGACCCGCCCCCGCTATGTCCACCACGGACAACCGCCCCGCCCAACGACTCCCCCATGGAGCATGCCCGCCCCCCGCCCCCGCCCCTAACCTGCGAAGAAAGCAGTAGCGCGTCCGTATCGTCGCCCCACCCCCCAGGAGCCCCTCATGACTGCCCTTCCGCAGGAGCGCCGCGTCGTCACCGCCATTCCCGGCCCGAAGTCGCAGGAGCTGCAGGCCCGCCGTACCGCCGTGGTCGCCGGTGGCGTGGGCTCCGTGCTGCCCGTCTTCACGGCCCGCGCGGGCGGCGGCATCATCGAGGACGTCGATGGCAACCGCCTGATCGACTTCGGCTCCGGCATCGCCGTGACCTCCGTGGGCGCCTCCGCCGAGGCCGTGGTGCGCCGGGCGTCCGCGCAGCTGGAGGAGTTCACCCACACCTGTTTCATGGTCACGCCGTACGAGGGCTACGTCGCCGTCGCCGAGGCGCTCGCGGAGCTCACGCCGGGTGACCACGAGAAGAAGTCGGCGCTGTTCAACTCCGGTGCCGAGGCCGTCGAGAACGCCGTCAAGATCGCCCGCGCGTACACCAAGCGCCAGGCCGTCGTCGTCTTCGACCACGGCTACCACGGCCGCACCAACCTCACGATGGCGCTGACCGCCAAGAACATGCCGTACAAGCACGGCTTCGGCCCGTTCGCGCCCGAGGTCTACCGCGTCCCCGTCGCCTACGGCTACCGCTGGCCGACCGGTGCCGAGAACGCCGGGCCCGAGGCGGCCCAGCAGGCCATCGACATGATCAACAAGCAGGTCGGTGCCGAGAACGTCGCCGCGATCATCATCGAGCCGGTGCTCGGCGAGGGCGGCTTCATCGAGCCCGCGAAGGGCTTCCTGCCGGAGATCGTCAGGTTCGCGAACGACAACGGCATCGTCTTCGTCGCGGACGAGATCCAGTCCGGCTTCTGCCGCACCGGCCAGTGGTTCGCCTGCGAGGACGAGGGCATCGTCCCCGACCTGATCACGACGGCCAAGGGCATCGCGGGCGGCCTGCCGCTCGCCGCCGTCACGGGCCGCGCCGAGATCATGGACGCCCCGCACTCGGGCGGCCTCGGCGGCACCTACGGCGGCAACCCGGTGGCCTGCGCCGGTGCGCTCGGCGCCATCGAGACCATGAAGGAGCTCGACCTCAACGCCAAGGCGAAGAACATCGAGGCCACCATGAAGGCCCGCCTCGCCGCCATGGCCGAGAAGTTCGACGTCATCGGCGACATCCGCGGCCGCGGCGCGATGATCGCCATCGAGCTCGTCAAGGACCGTACGACCAAGGAGCCCAACCCGGAGGCGACCGCCGCCCTGGCCAAGGCCTGCCACGCGGAGGGTCTGCTCGTGCTGACCTGCGGCACCTACGGCAACGTCCTGCGCTTCCTGCCGCCGCTCGTCATCGGCGACGACCTGCTCAACGAGGGCCTGGACATCATCGAGGGCGCCTTCGCCGGCATCTGAGCGTCCCGGCGCCGGGTCCCGTCGACCCGATGTGCGAGGCCCGTGCGGATCTCCTTCCGTGCGGGCCTCCGTGCTGCGGTGGACCGTCCTGGCCTGCGGGCATCCGCTCCGTGGCGGCGCCGCGTCCGACAGCGACCGTCGGAGCGTGTGAAGAACGTGTGCGGGCCCCATGACGGGTTGCCGTTCCGCCTGTCGGCCCGCAATCACCTGCCGTACGGTTTCCGCAGTTGAGAAGAACCGCCCACAGGGGACTGTGGGCGACGCCATGGCGGAGCCTCCCCAGCCCCGTCCTGGCCGTGCCCTCGCGCACACACCCGGAGCCCCGGCTCCGGAACTCCTCACCGATCGGACGGCCGCCCGCCCCACACCCCCCGGGGCGTGCGGGCCACCGGTCCGGAAGGCCGCCTCGGCGCCTCACCCGACGGACCCGCGTCAGCAGGCCGGCTCGGACAGGCCGGGCTGGTCGGCCACCGAAGGGCCGGCGCGCTCCCCCCCTGCGCCGGCCCTTCGGCATGTTCACCACACGTCCCGCTCCGCACCGGCCGCGGGTCCCGCCGTCCGGCCCCGGGCGTCGAGCAGGTTCCCCGCCCGCTTCACCGTCCGCAGCGTGACGCAGCGGTCCACGATCCGTACGCCGTCGAGACCGTCCTCGATCTGCGCCTCCAGGCGGGTGACCTCGGTCAGGTCCCGCATCCAGACGCAGACCACCAGGTTGTACGTGCCGATCGTGGAGACCACCAGGCGGGCCTCCTCGAGGCGGGCCAGCTGCGCGGCGACCCCCGCGAGCCGCCGGGCCGAGACACGGATGAAGTACCAGGCCTGCACGGACCGCCCGGTCATCGCGCGGGAGACGTCCGTCCACAGGACCACCCGGTGCCGGGTGAGGAGGCGGTGCACCACGTCACGCACCCGCCGTACGGGAACGCCCGTACGGGCCGCGATCTCGGTGGCGGACGTGCGCCCGTCCTCGCCGAGGACGGCGAGTACCTCGCGATCCAGCTCCGTCAGCGCCGCGGGGCCCGGCTCCGTCGGCGCCCGCGAACCGGCGGGATCGCCCCTGGCTCCCTGGGCGGTGAACCGCCCGAGCTGCTCAGGGTCGAGCTCCCCGAGCCGCCAGTCGACCGATTCCTTGACGAACGAGGCGACGATCTGCGTACGCACGGCCCTGACCTGCGGCCCCGCGCCGAGACGCCGCAGCACGTAGTCGGCGAGCGCCGCCTCGTCGGCCACGCCCACGCCGATCAGCAGGTCGCGCCCGCCGGACGTGATGTCGAGCGTCAGACACTCCGGGTCGTGCACGAGCGTCCCGGCCACCTCAAGGGGGTGGCCCGCGCACTCCACCTCCACGATGGCGAGGCGTGCGGCGCCGGCCCCCGACGCGTGGGCCGTGACCCAGGCCAGGCCCGCCGCCCGCAGCCGGTTCCACCGGCGCGCGGCGGTGACGGCGTCCACCCCGAGCACCGCTCCGACCTTGCTCCATGACGCCCTCGGCTCGATCTGCAGGGCGTTGACGATCTGCCGGTCGAGGCGGTCCACCCGCGAATCCGGTACGAGCGACTCGCCCTCGGCCCCCGTCGACGAATCGGTTCTCACAACTCCCTGTATAACGCCCCGGTCCTGCACGACGGAGGTCATTTTCGTCCGGATCCTGCACAGCCCTCCTCGTCGCCCTGCGGCTGCATGAAGATCGCGACGCGTGGTCGCCCGCCAGGGGTGACCCCAGCGGAAGACCCTTGCGGGACCCAACAGGCTTACGGGGAGAATCAGTTGTCCAAGCCTCAGATATCGCGCCGCCGCTTCCTTCGGACGACGACGGCGGTCGGAGCCGTGGCCACGACGGGCGCGCTCACGGGAGTCGGCGCCGGCTCCGCCCACGCTGCGGCCTCCACCGCAGCGACGACGGCGGCGGGCGCGACGTCGCTGCGCTTCACCGCCGCCACCAACGGAGCCGCGTCGCTCGCCGGGGACCGGCTGATCGCCGAGGTGCAGGGCGTGCTGTGGTCCCTGCCGCGTGCGGGCGGCGAGGCCGTGCCGCTCACTCCCGCGGACCTGGAACCGACGCGTCCGGTGCACTCCCCCGACGGCCGGCTGATCGCCGTCTGCGCGTTCCGCTCGGGCAACTACCACATCTGGACGCTGAAGCCGGACGGCTCCGGGCTGACCCAACGCACCGAGGGCCCGTGGGACGACCGCGGCCCCGCCTGGTCCCCGGACGGCAAGCGGATCGCCTTCTCCTCCGAGCGCGGCGGCGACCCGGTGGCGGGCGCCCCCTTCCGCATCTGGGTGCTTGAGCCGGCGACCGGCGAGCTGACCCGGCTGACCGGGCGGCCGGGCCAGTCGGGGCCCGTGCAGGACGGTGCGTGGGAGGACTTCGACCCGGTCTGGTCGCCGGACGGCAAGCGGGTGCTGTTCGTCCGCGCCGCGGTGGCGTCGGGGGCGCTCGACGCCCGCACCATCGCGTCGGTGGCGGCCGACGGCGGCGGCGCCGTCACCGTGGAGCACACCGACACCAGCACCGCCCAGGTCCTCACCCCCGCCGTCTCCCCGGACGGCACGCTGGCTTACCTGCGCACGACCCCCGCGCCGAACGCCGGATGCGCCCTCGTCGTGGGCGGCGAGCCGGTGGCGGTGGGCGGCGACATCGGGCCCGTGCCGCCCCGCTGGGTCTCCTCCAAGGAGCTGCTCCTGACGGTGGACGGCCACTTCACCGTCGTACGGCCCGACGATCCCGCGCGGCGCGAGAACATCCCCTTCACGGCGCCGCTGCCCGTGGAACGCCCCGGCTACCGGCTCAAGTCGTTCGACCTGGACGGCACCGCGAGCCGCCCGGTGCGCGCCTTCGACCTGCCCGTGCTCTCCCCCGACGGCAAGCAGGTCGCCTTCACCGCCCTCAACTCCCTCTGGGTCGGCGGCGTCTCGGGCGGCAGGGCGCCGCGCCGGGTGACGCGGGCCAAGGCGACCGGGTACCTCTACGCGGCCGCGTGGACGCCCGACGGCAAGGCACTGCTGTACTCCGACGACCGCGACGGCGTGCCCGCCGTCCGCAGACGGGAGCTGGAGAGCGGCGAGGAGACGGTGCTCGCCTCCGGCGGCCGCATCCAGCCGGTGCTCTCCCCCGACGGAGGCCGCCTCGCCTCCTTCGACCTCGCGACCAACCTGATGCTCAAGGATCTGCGCACCGGGAAGGAGAAGGTGCTCGCGGCCAGTCCGCCGAGCGGTGAGCTCTCCGGCCGGCCCAGCTGGTCCCCCGACGGACGCTACGTCGCCGTCAGCTTCCGGGGCCGCGTCAACCAGCGGTTCCGCGAGGGCTACAACCTCATCCGGGTCATCGACACCACCGACGGCTCCGCCGCCACCCACGCCGTGGCGCCGCACGCCTCCATCTCCGACCGCACCAGCAACGGCCCCGTCTGGTCCCCCGACGGCCGGTACATGGCCGTCGTCGTCGAGTCCGCGCTGTGGCTCCTTCCGGTGCGCGCCGACGGCACTCCCGACGGCAAGCCCCGCACCTTCCCCGGCGAGGCCGCCGACCACCCGACCTGGTCGGGCGACGGCAGCCACGTCCTGTACCTCTCGGCGGGCAGGCTCCGGCTCCTCACCGTCGCCGACGGCAGCGTCCGCACGGTCAGCCTGCCGCTGGAGCACCGGCGTCCCGCCCCCGAGGACACCGTCATCCACGCCGGCCGCTTCTGGGACGGCAGCGGCGACGACGCGTCGGTCCGCGAGGACGTCGACATCACCATTCGCGGCGGCCGCGTCACCGCCGTCGGGCCGCACCGGTCCGGCCGCACGGCGGGCCGCCGTATCGACGCGTCCGGGCAGACCGTGATCCCCGGCCTGTGGGACGCGCACATGCACCCCCAGCCCAACCTCTACGGCGGCAGGCAGGCCGCCCTGTTCCTCTCCTACGGCGTCACGAGCGCCATGTCGATGGGCGGTGCCGGTTACGAGGGGGCGAGGCTCCGCGAGGCCACCGCCGCCGGGGAGCTGGCCGGTCCCCGCCTCGTGACCGCGAGTGAGGTCCTTGACGGCTCGCGCGTCGCGTGGGACAACCGCGTCCACGCCACCCGCGAGGGCCTGCGCCTGACCCTCTCCCGGGGCAAGGCTCTCGACTGGGACTTCGTCAAGACCTACGTCCGGGCGCCGGGCTGGGTGATGGAGGAGGCCGCCCGCTTCGCGCACGAGCAGCTGGGCGTGCGCTGCGGCAGCCATAACCTCTCCCCCGGCATCCAGCTCGGCCAGGACCTGACGACGCACCTGCAGGCGACCCAGCGCGCCGAGTTCGGCCACGCCACGTCCGCGGGCGAGCTCGCCTACCAGGACGTGACGGAGATCTACACGGCCACGGGCGACTTCCACCTGGTCGCCACGCCGTTCTCGGCCGCGCCGCTGATCGGCGCGGCGCCCGGCCTCGCCGAGGACGAGCGGGTCACCCGGCTGATGCCGCCGTGGGAGACCTCCCAGGTCCAGAGCCTCGCCGCGCAGCCACCCACGGAGGCCCAACTGGCCACGCTCACGCGGGAGATCGACATCTACCGCAGGATCTCGGCCGCCGGCGGACTGATCGCCGTCGGCACGGACTCGCCCGGCATCCCGACCGGTCTCGGCGTCCACATCGCGCTGCGCGCCCTGCGGCGCGGCGGCCTGACGGTCTCCGATACGCTGCGCACGGCGACGGCCGCGCCCGCGCGGATCTTCGGCCTCGACCGCGACCTCGGCACGCTGGAGGTGGGCAAGCTCGCCGACCTCGCGGTCATCGACGGAGACCCCTTCACCGACTTCGACTCGCTGGTGCGGACGGTGTCGGTCATGCGGGGCGGAGTGCCGTACGAGCAGCGGGACCTGGTCGCGTCCGTCCCCGCGGTGCCGGTCGCGGCGAAGGACCGGGCGCACTGGGCCCGGACGGGCAAGCAACTGCGCAACCGCTGCTGCGAGCATGGGCACTGAGGCCTTCCGGCCCGTGTGACGGGGTGGTGCGGGACTCCTACCGGAGCTTTTGGTGGGGCTCCCGCGCCCCGGGCGATCATCCCTGCCAGGCTGGGGACATGTCTGTCTCCCCGCCCGCGCCACGGCGGCCGGCTCCCCCCGCCCTCTCCCTCTCCCTCTCCCTGTGCGCGCTTCTCTTCGCGCTCCTCGCCTGGCAGGTCGTCGTCGGCGGGCCGCTGCGCCGCGTCGACGAACGTGCGGCGGGTGCCCTCACCGGGAGCCGCCTGCCGGACCGCGCCGCGGAGTTCCTCGCCGACCTCGGGAACGCCACGGTCGCCGTGCCGGTCCTGCTCGCCGTCCTCGCGTACACCGCCTGGCGCGCCCGGCGGGTGGGCGCGTACCGCTGGTGGGTGCCCGGGGCCGCCGCGCTCGGCGCCATGGCGGGGGTGCCCACGCTCGTGGCTCCGCTGAAGGCGCTGATCGACCGCCCGGGCCCGCCCGGCATGTCCGGGCACGACGGCTTCTTCCCCTCGGGCCACGCGGCGACCGCCGCGGTCGCCTACGGCGCGGCGCTCCTGCTTCTGCTGCCGTCGCTGCGCGGCGCGTACGGCCGCCGCGAACTGGTCATCGGCTGCTGCCTCCTGAACGTCGCGGTCGGCTTCGGCCTCGTGCGGCGCGGCTACCACTGGCCGCTGGACGTGGTGGCCGCCTGGTGCCTGTCCGTGGCGCTGTTGCACGCGATGTCGGCGGTGATCAGCCGAAGTACGCGTCGAAGTTCTTCGAGAACTCCCAGCTGTTGAAGCGATCCCAGTTGATCGACCAGGTCATCAGGCCGCGCAGGTCGGGCCAGGTCCCGTGTGGCTTGTACGTACCGCAGTTGCTGCCCTTGGTCAGGCAGTCCAGGGCCTTGTCGACCTCGCCCGTCGGCACATGGCCGTTGCCCGCGTTGACGGAGGCCGGCATGCCGATGGCGACCTTCTGGGGCGGCAGGGGCGGGAAGACGTTGTTCTTGTCGCCCGCCACGGGGAAGCCGGTGAGCAGCATGTCGGTCATGGCGATGTGGAAGTCCGCGCCGCCCATCGAGTGGTACTGGTTGTCCAGGCCCGTGATCGGCCCCGAGTTGTAGTCCTGGACGTGCAGCAGCGTCAGGTCGTCGCGCAGGGCGTGGATGACCGGGAGGTACGCGCCCGCGCGCGGGTCCTGGCCGCCCCACTTCCCGGTGCCGTAGAACTGGTACCCGAGCTGCACGAAGAAGGTCTCGGGCGCCATGGTGAGCGTGAAGCCGGGCCCGTACTTGGCCTTGAGCGTCTTCACCGCCGAGATGAGGTTGACGATCGTCGGGGTCTTCGGGTGCCTGAAGTCCGTGTCGTCCGCGTTCAGAGAGAGCGAGTGGCCCTCGAAGTCGATGTCGAGGCCGTCGAGGCCGTAGGTGTCGATGATCGCGGAGACCGACGCCACGAAGGTGTCGCGGGCCTGGGTGGTGGTGAGCCGGACCTGGCCGTTCTGGCCGCCGATGGATATCAGGACCTTCTTGCCCGCCGCCTGCTTCGCCTTGACGGCGGCCTTGAACTCGTCCTTGGTCTCCACGTTCGGGCACTCGCTCTTCGGGCAGAGGCCGAAGCGGATGTCGCCCGAGGTCGTGGAGGTCGGTTCGCCGAAGGCGAGGTCGATGATGTCCCAGCTGTCGGGGGTGTCGGCGAGGCGGGTGTAGCCGGAGCCGTTGGCGAAGCTGGTGTGCAGGTAGCCGACGAGGGTGTGACTTGCGGGGGCGGCGGTCGCCGTCGGTCCGGGCGCCGCCGTCGCGCCGGGCGAGAGCAGCCCGGACGCGGCGAGCGCGCAGGCCGCGACGGCGACCCCGGTCAGGCGTCCGACGCGGCTCGGGCGGGCGGTTCGGGGCGAGACGGAGCGGTCCACAACTGCCTCCGGGTATGGGGGGATTAGAGGGCGGGTCGCGCACAACTTGGTCCAGACCAATAGAGTTGTCAAGGGTTCCGGCAGCTCACGCCTCTCCCTCCCGGGCGAGCCGCGCCGCCGCCTCGTGCATCGCGAGTTCGAGCAGCACCGGGTCCGTCAGCGTCCCCGAGCCGTCCGGCGGGACCAGCCAGCGGATGCCGCCCGTGGCCCGGCCGGGGTAGGGCACGACGATCCAGGTGCCGCTGCCCGCGCCGCGTACGCCCGTGCCGAGCCAGTGGGACACCGTGCCCGGCGGCACGAAGAACCCCATGCGCTCATCGCCGAAACCGGCGAGCACGGGGCCAGGGTGGTCGACGCAGCGGGTCAGCACGTCGAGCGTCGGATAGCCGAGTCCTTCGGGCAGGATCAGCACGTCCCAGCGCTGCCCGGCGGGCAGGAGCGTGATCCCGAAGGGGTTGCGCTCCCACTCCCTGCGGCAGGCGTCGGGGTCGGGCGCCACCGACGCCAGCCAGGCGACCGCCGCCTTCGCCCCCCTGCCGCCTGAGCCACCTGAGCCACGCGTGCCGGTCATGGCAGGACCTCTCTCTTCTGTACGACAACAGTGCGTTCACAGGGGAGAGAGGTCCTGGGGCGGAGCATTACGCGGGTTACGGCCACCAGTTGGTGGCGTGAGGAGGCGCACGGGGCGGGCGGGGCGTGCGCCGGTTGATCACGCCCCGCTCAGCGGCACCTCGAAGAGGCAGCGAAGTGCACCTCCGTACCGTCAGCTGTCGAAGCCGAGGCCCAGTCTGTCCATCGTCTTGAGCCAGAGGTTCCGCTTGCCGCCGTTGGCGTCGGACCGCGCCAGGGACCACTTGGTCAGCGCGACGCCGGTCCACGCGAACGGCTCGGGCGGGAACGGCAGCGGTTTCGTGCGGACCATCTCCAGATCCGTACGCTCCGTACGCTCGCCGGAGAGCAGGTCCAGCATCACGTCGGCGCCGAACCGAGTGGCCCCGACACCGAGGCCCGTGTACCCGGCCGCGTAGGCGACGCGGCCCTTGTGGGTGGTGCCGAAGAACGCCGAGAACCGCGAGCACGTGTCGATCGCGCCGCCCCACGCGTGGGTGAAGCGGACGCCCTCCAGCTGCGGGAAGCAGGTGAAGAAGTGCTCGGCCAGCTTCGCGTACGTCTCGGGGCGGTGGTCGTACTCGGCACGCACCTTGCCGCCGAACGGGTAGATCGCGTCGTAGCCGCCCCACAGGATGCGGTTGTCGGCGGAGAGCCGGAAGTAGTGGAACTGGTTGGCGCTGTCGCCGAGGCCCTGGCGGTTCTTCCAGCCGATCGCCGCCAGCCGCTCCTCGCTCAGCGGCTCCGTCATCAGCGCGTAGTCGTAGACCGGGACGGTGTAGGCGCGCAGACGCTTGACCAGCGAGGGGAAGATGTTCGTGGCGAGCGCGACCTGCCGGGCGAAGACCCTCCCGTAGGGGGTGCGGACCGCCATCCCGGCGCCGGCGGAGGCCAGCTCAAGCGCGGGCGTGTGCTCGTGGACGCGTACGCCCTTCGCCAGGCACGCCCGCTTGAGGCCCCACGCGAGCTTCGCCGGGTTCAGCATGGCGACGCCGTCGCGGTCCCAGAGGCCGCCGAGGAAGGTCGGCGAGTCGACGTGCTCGCGCAGGGCGTCCGCGTCGAGCAGTTCGGAGCCCCCCGCCAGACCGTGCTCCGCCATCTCCGCGTACATCTCGCGCAGTTCGGCCAGCTGGTGGGGCTCGGTGGCGACGTCGATCTCACCGGTGCGCTCGAAGTCGCAGTCGATGGAGTAGCGCTTGACGGCCGCCTCGATCTCGTCGAGGTTGCGGGCGCCGAGCTCCTCCAGCTTCTCGATCTCGCCGGGCCAGCGGGACAGCCCGTTGGAGATGCCGTGCGTGAGGGAGGCGGCGCAGAAGCCGCCGTTGCGGCCGGAGGCGGCCCAGCCCGCCTCGCGGCCCTCGACGAGGACGACGTCGCGCCCCGGGTCCCGCTCCTTGGCGATCAGGGCGGTCCACAGTCCGCTGTACCCGCCGCCGACCACGAGCAGGTCGCACCGGTCGTCGCCGGTGAGGGCGGGCTCGGGGGCGGGCCTGCCGGGGTCGTCCAGCCAGTACGGGACGGGCCGGGCGTCGGAGAGGGACTCGGTGAAACGGGTCATGGCGCGAGGGGCCATGATTTCCACTCCTTCAGAAAAGGGAAGAGCGTCAGTTCGCTTGCTTGTTGCGGCGCTTGCCGATCAGCATTCCGGCGAGCACGAGCAGCACGGCCACGAGGAACATCGCCGTACCGATCACATTGATCTGAACGGGCGTACCCCGCTGCGCGGATCCCCAGACGAACATGGGGAACGTCACAGTCGAGCCCGCGTTGAAATTCGTGATGATGAAATCGTCGAAGGAGAGCGCGAAGGCGAGCAGCGCGCCCGCCGCGATACCGGGCGCGGCGATCGGAAGGGTGACTCTCAGGAACGTCTGCACGGGACCCGCGTAGAGGTCCTGCGCGGCCTGTTCGAGCCGTGGGTCCATCGACATGACGCGCGCCTTGACGGCGGTCACCACGAAGCTGAGGCAGAACATGATGTGGGCGATGAGGACCGTCCAGAAGCCGAGCTGCGCGCCCATGTTGAGGAAGAGCGTGAGCAGCGAGGCGGCCATGACGACCTCGGGCATCGCCATCGGCAGGAAGATCAGCGAGTTGATCGCGCCGCGCGCCCGGAAGCGGTAGCGCACCAGCGCGAAGGCGATCATCGTGCCGAGCACGGTCGCGCCGATCGTCGCCCAGGTCGCGATCTGCAGGCTCAGCGAGAGGGACCCGCACATGTCGGCGACGCCGCACGGATTCCGCCACGCGTCGAGCGAGAATTCCTGCCAGGAGTAATTGAAGCGCCCCTTCGGCCTGTTGAAGGAGAACACCGTCACGACGACGTTGGGGAGCAGCAGATACGCGAGTGTCAGCAGGCCCGCGATGACGACGGCATTGCGGCGCAGCCAGCGGAAGAAGGCGGTCATCAGACGAGATCCTCCGTCCCTGACTTGCGGATGTAGAAGGTCACCATGAAGAGGATGGCGGCCATGAGGATGAAGGAGAGCGCGGCGGCCGTCGGGTAATCCAGAATGCGCAGGAACTGCGTCTGGATGACGTTTCCGACCATGCGGGTGTCGGTGGATCCGAGGAGGTCCGCGTTCACGTAGTCGCCGGCCGCCGGGATGAAGGTGAGCAGGGTGCCGGAGACGACGCCCGGCATGGAGAGCGGGAAGGTCACCTTGCGGAAGGTCGTGGACGGCCTGGCGTACAGGTCGCCCGCTGCCTCGTGCAGCCGTCCGTCGATGCGTTCGAGCGAGGTGTAGAGCGGCAGGATCATGAACGGCAGGAAGTTGTACGTGAGTCCGCAGATCACCGCGAGCGGCGTGGCGAGGACCCGGTCGCCCGAGGTGACGCCCAGCCAGCTGGTGACGTCCAGGACGTGCAGGGAGTTGAGGGCGCCCACGACGGGGCCGCCGTCCGCGAGGATCGTCTTCCACGCCAGCGTACGGATGAGGAAGCTGGTGAAGAACGGCGCGATGACCAGGACGAGGATGATGTTGCGCCAGCGGCCCGCGCGGAACGCGATGAGGTAGGCGAGCGGGTAGCCGAGCAGCAGGCACAGGACCGTGGCGGCGCCCGCGTAGAGCACCGAGCGCAGGAACTGCGGCCAGTAGTCGGTGAGGGCGTCCCAGTAGGTGGCGAAGTGCCAGGTGACCTTGAAGCCCTCTTCGAGCGAGCCGGTCTGTACGGAGGTCGACGCCTGGTAGACCAGCGGCAGCGCGAAGAAGACGATCAGCCAGAGGATGCCGGGGAGCAGCAGCCAGTAGGGGACGAGCCGGCCGCGCTTGCGGAGCTTGCGCGGGGGTGCGGTGCCGTCCTCGGGGGCGGCCCCGGGGGCCGGGGGCGGCGCGTCGGTCACGGTGGTCATGCGGAGGCTTCCTCCTCGACCTTCTCGACGCCCGCCTCGACGTCCTGTGCGGCGTCAAGGCCGAAGGTGTGCGCGGGGTTCCAGTGCAGGACGACCTCGGCGCCGGGGGTGAGGCGCAGGTCGCGCTCGATGTTCTGCGCGTACACCTCGAAGGAGGGGCAGACGGGGCTGCGGACGACGTACTGCGTACAGACGCCGATGAAACTGCTGTCGGCGATGCGGCCCGTGATGCGGTTGCGGCCCTCGGGGACGCGCCCCGCGTCGTCGGCGTGCGTGAGGGAGATCTTCTCGGGCCGTACGCCGACCAGGAGCTTGGCGCCGGTGACGGTGGGGCCACTACATCGGGCGGTGGGCAGCGTCAGCTTGCAGTCGCCCGCCTTGACGGTCAGGTCGTCGCCGTTCTTCGCGCCGATCTCCGCCTCGATGAAGTTGGAGGTGCCGAGGAAGTTGGCGACGAACGTGGTGCGCGGGTTCTCGTAGAGGTCGGCGGGGGCGCCGAGCTGCTCGACGCGGCCGCCGTTCATCACGGCCACGCGGTCGGCCATCGTCATGGCCTCCTCCTGGTCGTGCGTGACGTGCACGAAGGTGATGCCGACCTCGGTCTGGATGCGCTTGAGCTCCAGCTGCATCTGGCGGCGCAGCTTGAGGTCGAGGGCGCCGAGGGGTTCGTCGAGGAGGAGCACCTTGGGGTGGTTGATGAGGGCGCGGGCGACGGCGACGCGCTGCTGCTGGCCGCCGGAGAGCTGGTGGGGCTTCTTGCGGGCCTGCTCGCCGAGCTGGACCAGGTCGAGCATGTCACCGACCTGCGTCTTCACCGACTTGATGCCGCGGCGGCGCAGGCCGAAGGCGACGTTCTCGAAGATGTCCAGGTGCGGGAAGAGCGCGTACGACTGGAAGACGGTGTTCACCGGCCGCTTGTACGGCGGCAGGGCCGTCACGTCCTGGTCGCCGAGGTGGACCGTGCCGGAGCTGGGCTCCTCCAGGCCCGCGATCATGCGGAGCGTGGTGGTCTTGCCGCAGCCGGACGCGCCGAGCAGCGCGAAGAACGAGCCCTGCGGCACGGTGAGGTCGAGCGGATGCACGGCGGTGAACGAGCCGTAGGTCTTGCTGATCCCGGTGAGCCGGACGTCGCCGCCGGTGTCTTGAGCAGAGGTCATGGTGGGTCCAGGGGGAATCGAGGGGCAACAGGGGCGCCCCTTCAGGGGCGCGGGGAACTGCGCGACAAGCCACATGCGGCCGGCAGACGAACGGGCACCACCCGGCGCGGTGCTACGCGCCGCTGAGCCGCGCGAACTTCTGTTCGTACGCGGTCTCTTCCTTCGACGTGAGCGACCGGAACGCCCGCGACTTCTCCTTCATCTCCTTGTCGGGGATGATCAGCGGGTTCGACGCGGCGTCCGCGTCGATCTTCGCGAGCGCGTCCCGCACACCGTCCACCGGGCACACGTAGTTGATGTACGCCGCGAGGCGCGCCGCCGGCTCCGGCTCGTAGTAGTAGTCGATGAGCCGCTCGGCGTTGGACTTGTGCCGCGCCTTGTTGGGGACGAGGAGGTTGTCCGTGGACGTGATGTAGCCCCGGTCGGGGACGTGGAAGCCGATGTCCGGGTTGTCGGCCTTCAGCTGCACGATGTCACCGGCCCAGCCCAGGCACGCGGCCATGTCGCCCTTGGCGAGGTCGGAGGTGTAGTCGTTGCCGGTGAAGCGGCGGATCTGCTTCCTGTCGACGGCTTTCTGGAGGCGGGCGATGGCCGCGTCGAAGTCGTCGTCGGAGAAGTCCGCGGGGTCCTTGCCCATGTCGAGAAGGGTCATGCCGACGGTGTCGCGCATCTCGGAGAGGAAGCCGACGCGCCCCTTCAGCTCCGGGTCGTCGAGCAGCTCGGACACCGAAGTGATCTTCCTCCCGCCGGTCGCCTTCTTGTTGTAGGCGATGACGGTCGAGATGCCGGTCCAGGGGTACGAGTACGCCCGGCCGGGGTCCCAGTCCGGGTTGCGGAACTGGGCCGACAGGTTGGTGTACGCGTGCGGCAGGTTGGCCGGGTCGAGTCTCTGGACCCAGCCGAAGCGGATCAGCCGGGCCGCGAGCCAGTCCGTGACGCAGATGAGGTCGCGTCCGGTCTCCTGGCCCGCGGCGAGCTGCGGCTTGACCTTGCCGAAGAACTCGACGTTGTCGTTGATGTCCTCGGTGTACTTGACCTGGATCCCGGTGCGCTCGGTGAATGCCTCCAGGGTGGGCCGCCTGCTCGCGTCCTTCTCGTCGACGTCCATGTACTCGGTCCAGTTGGAGAAGGTGATCCGCTTCTCGGTGGCCGAGTGGTCGTCGGAGGAGACCTCGCCCTGCTCCTTGCCCGCCGCGGGGATGCCGCAGGCGCTCAGCGCACCGAGCCCGCCGACGGCGAAGGCGCCGCCCGCGGAGCCGCGCAGCAGCGAACGGCGGGTCAGGGCTCCCCTGCCGGAGCGCAGGCTGCGGTGCATGGCGGCCAGCTGGGCCGGGGACGGACGGTCGGGCTCGTACTGCTGCATACGCGTGGTTGCCCTTTCGGGAGGAAGGCGGCCGCCGGTCGTGCGGCCTGTCGGCTATCGGTCCCCGAAGATCGTGCGGTGCCAGTCCTTGCGGACCACCGCGGTGTTGTCGAACATGACGTGCTTGACCTGCGTGTACTCCTCAAACGAGTACGCGGACATGTCCTTTCCGTAACCGGACGCCTTGTAGCCGCCGTGCGGCATCTCGCTGAGGATCGGGATGTGGTCATTGACCCAGACGCAGCCCGCCTTGATCTCGCGGGTCGCGCGGTTGGCGCGGAACACGTCGCGGCTCCAGGCGGATGCGGCGAGCCCGTAGGGGGTGTCGTTGGCGAGCCGGATGCCCTCGTCGTCGGAGTCGAAGGGCAGCACGACGAGGACCGGGCCGAAGATCTCGGACTGCACGATCTCGCTGTCCTGCGCGGCGTCGGCGATGAGGGTGGGCTTGTAGTAGGCGCCGGGATGCGTGAGGGCCTCGCCACCGGTGACCACGCGCGCGTAGGACCGGGCCCGGTCGACGAAACCGGCGACGCGGTCGCGGTGCACGTGCGAGATGAGCGGCCCCATGTCGGTGTTCGGGTCGAACGGGTCGCCGAGCCGTACCGTCTCCATGAGGTCGGCGACGCCCTGCACGAACGCGTCGTAGAGCGGACGCTGCACGTACGCGCGCGTGGCGGCCGTGCAGTCCTGCCCGGAGTTGATGAGCGCGCCGGCGACCGCGCCGTGCACGGCGGCCTCCAGATCGGCGTCGTCGAACACCACGAAGGGCGCCTTGCCGCCGAGCTCCAGGTGGAGGCGCTTGACGGTGGCGGTGGCGATCTCGGCGACGCGCTTGCCGACGCCGGTGGACCCGGTGAAGGAGGTCATGGCGACGTCGGGGTGGCCGACGAGGTGCTCGCCGGCGTCCTTGCCCGCGCCCGTGACGATGTTGCCGACCCCGTCGGGGATGCCCGCCTCGGTGGCGGCCCGCGCGAAGAGCAGCGAGGTGAACGGCGTCAGCTCGGCGGGCTTCAGGACGATGGTGTTGCCCGCCGCGATCGCCGGGAGCACCTTCCAGGCGGCCATCTGGAGGGGGTAGTTCCAGGGGGCGATGGACCCGACGACACCGATGGGCTCGCGCCGGATGTACGAGGTGTGGTCCCCGCTGTACTCACCGGCCGACTGGCCCTGCAGATGACGGGCCGCGCCCGCGAAGAAGGCAGCGTTGTCGACGGTCCCCGGGACGTCGAACTCCCGGCTCAGCTTGATCGGCTTGCCGCACTGCACCGACTCGGCCTGCGCGAACTCCTCGGCGCGCTCGGCAAGGACGCCCGCGAAGCGGTGCAGGGCGTCGGAGCGCTCGCCGGGGGTGGCGCCCGCCCAGCCGGGAAAGGCCTCGACGGCGGCGGCGACGGCGGCGTCCACGTCGTCTCTTCCCGCGAGCTCGTACGAGTGGACCGCCTCGCCCGTGGCGGGGTCGACGACCGCGTGGGTGTTGCCGGAGGTCCCCTTGGTCAGCCGCCCGGCGATGTACTGCGCGCCGTCCGCGAAGTGGTCCCGCGCCTGGAAGTTGTGCATGACGCTCTCCTCCGCCGCCCTCCCCGTAGCGCAGGGGTCGGCGTAGCTCCAGATCGATTTGAGTGCCGATCCTGACAGAGCACCGGTGGCCCAACAAGTGATTCCGTTGTTGCCTTTTGGTTACGCGACGGAATCTGTCGACCAAGTGTCGAGTCGACGCGAAAAACCAGGGACGGAGTGTCAGTGGTGCGTGCCAGACTCGCGTGCATGACGAAGACGGACTCGGTCCGCTCGGTGGAAGCCCTGGTCGGCGCGGTGCGCGCGGGCGAGAAGGTGAAGTACTTGCACTTCTGGGGCCATACCCCGCGCAGGGACGGCTCGCTGGGCCCGAGCTGCCTCAGCCAGTGGTGGCCCTCGCCCTTCACCGCGGACGGCGTGGAGTACGCGACGGCGGAGCACTGGATGATGGCGGCCAAGGCCCGCCTCTTCGACGACGCGGACGCGGAGGGGGCGGCCATCGCGGCCCGGACACCCGCCGAGGCGAAGAACGCGGGACGGCTCGTGAAGGGCTTCGACGAGGCGATATGGGAGCGCGAGCGGTTCGGCGTCGTGGTCGCGGGCAGCACGCACAAGTTCGCCTCCGACCCCGCACTCCGGCAGTTCCTCGCCGGGACGGGCCGGCGCGTCCTGGTCGAGGCGAGCCCCCTGGACCGTGTCTGGGGCATCGGCCTGGCGGCCGACGACCCGCGAGCGGAGGACCCCACGAAGTGGCGGGGCCCCAACCTGCTGGGCTTCGCCCTGATGGAGGCACGGTCCCGGCTCTGACCGGGGGCGCCTCAAGTGGTCCGGGGCGCCACGGCGCGGTCTCTCGCGGGGCTTCGCCGGGTCAACCGCTTCCGTACGAGACGCCTCTGTGCCGCCACCGTCGCGATCACGCCCGCGCCGAGGACCGGCCAGGCGAGGGGTCCCGCGGCGATCACGGCGGTGACCAGCAGCGGGCCGCCGCTGCGCTGGGCCGACGAGGACAGTCCGTGCACCCCTAGGTAGGCGCCCTGGGCGTCGTCGGGGGCGAGCGCGATCGAGAGTTCCCAGGACGCGATGGCGTGGAGGATCTCCGCGAAGGTGAGGGCGGTCGCCGCGACCGTGAGGGCGGCGACGGCGAGCCAGGTGCCGCCGGCCGTGGAGACGGTCAGCGCGGCGCATCCGACGACGAAGCACGCCGCGAGGGGGACGAGGAGAGCGCGGGCCCGCTCCGGGGTGCTGCCGAACCGGGACAGCGGCACCTGGCAGCAGACGACCAGGACGCAGTTGAGCACCATGAGGAGCGGCGCGAGGCCGGGCGGGGCATCGGTGGCGTGGACGATCCACAGGGGGATGCCGACCTGCAGCACCGCGTCGTCGAGGAAGAGGGCCGCCTCGGTCCCGGTGAAGAGCAGGTAGGAGCGGTCGCGCCAGGGGTTGGACTGCGGGGCCGCGGGGGCGGGCGCGGTGGAGCCGGTGACCACGCGGGACGGTGAGGGCGGTTCGGCGCAGCGCCGGGTGAGGACCGCGGCGGCGAGGAAGCTGACCACGTTGCCGATGAGCAGTGCCTGGTAGGCGTGGGTGGTGCCGACGGCGAGAGCGAGCGCGCCCGCGAGGCCGCCGATGGCCCAGCCCGCGTTGGAGACGGTGCGCTGCACTGCCTGGTACCTGGTGCGGTCCTGGCCCGCGATGCGGGCGGCGTACAGCTTCGTGAGGACGTTGGCGCCACGGTCGGCGAGGCTGTTGACGGCCGAGTACAGCAGGAGCAGGGCGAAGTTGTCCGTGGTCAGCAGCGCCAGCAGTGCGACGGCCTGCTGGAGTTGGGAGGCGATGATGATGCGGGTGACCGGGAAGCGGTCGGCGAGGTGGCCCGCGAGCGGTGCGCCCGCGATGCCGACGGCGCCCGAGACACCCATGAGCACGCCGACCTGCGCGACGGAGAGCCCCGTGACCAGGGTGAAGTAGAGAGCGGCCGCGCCCATCCAGAGGCCGGTCCCGGCCTTGTTGATCAGGGCGATCCAGAGCATGCGGCGGCCGTCGGCACCTCCCGGTATGCGTGCGTACAGCGCGGACCGCTTACGGCTGAAGCTCACCAATCCCCCTTGGCTCGCGAATGATTCCGTGGTTCCGACTTGACTGGCGATTTTGTACTGTTACATAATCACTTACGTGGCAGCACAATATGTGATCAGTGGGTCGACCGCCAAGGGCATTACGGCGTCGGTCGAACAGGCGGTGGCCGACGGCGGGTTGACGCCGGGCGCCGCGCTGCCTCCGGTACGCAGGCTCGCCGACGACCTGGGCGTCAGCGCGGGCACGGTGGCGACGGCGTACAAGGAACTGCGGCAGCGCGGGATCGTGGTGACCCGCGGCCGGGGCGGGACGGTCGTGGCGCAGGCCCCGTCGGTCGGGACCCGTCGGCCGCCCAGGGCGCCGCACGGGGTGCGCGATCTGGCGGGCGGGCATCCGGATTCGCGGCTGCTGCCGGTGCTCACACCGCCCGCGCGCGTGGAGCCGGTGGGCGGTTCGCACCGCGCCGCGCCGCGCCTCGCGCGACTCGAGGAAGTGGCACGGGAGTGGTTCGCGCGGGACGGGGTGCCCGACGACCGGGTGACCTTCGCCCACGGAGCGCTCGACTGCATGGCCCGGTTGCTCTCGGTGGAGCTGAAGCCGGGCGACACGGTGGCCGTGGAGGACCCGGGCTTTCACCATCTCCTCGACCTCGTACCGGCGTTGGGGCTGCGGATGGCGCCGGTGGCCGTGGACGACGAGGGGATCGGGCCGGAAGCGCTGCGTGCCGCGCTGCGCGCGGGCGCCAGGGCGGTCGTGTGCAGCCCGCGTGCGCAGAATCCGGTGGGCGGCCGCTTCACGGCGGAGCGGCGGGATGCGCTGCTCGAGGTGCTCCGCGGCTTCCCCGACGTGCTCGTCATCGAGGACGACCACAACGCCGAGGTGGCGGGGGCGGCCCCGCACTCACTGGCGAGCGGCGGACTCGCACGCTGGGCGCAGGTGCGCACCGTCTCCAAGCATCTGAGCATCGACCTGCGATGGGCGGCCCTGGCCTGCGACGCCACCACGCTCGCCAGGCACGAGGGGCGGATGCTCCTCACCTCGGGGTGGGTCAGTCACGTACTGCAGGAAACGGTCGAGCGGACGATGACGGACGCCGCGGCGCGCGAGGTGGTGGGCCGGGCCGAGCGCGCCTACACGGAGCGCCGTGAAGCGCTGATCCGCGAGCTGGCGCTGCGCGGGATCCCGGCGCGGGGGGCCAGCGGCATGAACGTGTGGGTGCCCGTGCGGGACGAGTCCGCGGTGGTCAACGGGCTGCGTTCGCGGGGGTGGTGGGTGGCTGCGGGGGCGCGATTCCGCATCGCCACGCCCACCGCCGTGCGCGTCACGACGTCTACGCTGGAGGTGGCGGAGGCGCCCCGCCTTGCCACGGACTTCGCCGCCGTGCTCGGGGAGTCGGAGGCGACGTACGGGGGGTGAGCGTACGGCGGGTGAGGCGGGCCGGGTCCGCCGCCGTGGGGCGGGACGCCGCAGGGCGGGACTACGCCCGGACGGGAAGCACGGCCGAGGTGGCCGGTGCGGCCGTCGTGGCCGCCGTGGCCGAGTAGCCGGGGTCGTCGTCCCGTGCCGCGCCGTCGTCCGAGTCGTCGTCCGTCACCACGACGAGGAGCACCAGCATGGCCACGGCCAGCGCGATGCCCGCCGCCCCGCAGATGATCCCCGCGAGCGCCTGGCCGCCGTTCGTCGCCTCGCCCCTGCGCGCCTTGCCGCGCCCCACCGCGCCGAAGATCACCGCGAGGATGCCGAGGACGATCGCCAGCGGCCACAGGAAGAAGCCGACCGCCGCGATGATCCCGAGGACGAGCGCGGCCACGCCCATCCCGTTCGCGGGCGCCATCGGCATGCCGGGCCAGCCGTAGCCGGGTGCCCCTTGACCGCCCGGGTGGCCCGGTTGCCCCGGGTAGCCCGGATACCCGTACCCGGGAAACCCGCCCTGCGGCCCCGGGTACCCGCCCTGCGGCCCCGGGTACCCGCCCTGCGGCCCCGGATACCCGTACGGCACCTGCCCCGGCCCCTCCGGCGAGACCGGAGGCGGCGGCACCGGCTCCCCGGGCGCCGCGAACGGAGCGCCACCGCCCTGCGGAGGCGGGAACGACCCCGGCATCGACGTGAGCGTCCACTGACCGTGCACCGGGGGCGGCGGCCCCGCCGGCCTCGCGTCCTCGACCGGCGGCGCCCAGGGGTCCCGCTCCTCCGCGCCACCAGCACCGGCGCCGGCACCGGGCACGACGTCACCCTCGGACTCGGACTCGGACTCGGACTCGGACTCGGCGGACATCGGATCACCCTCTTTCGTACGTTCCGTCATGCTACGGCCCTCGATTTTCCCGCGGCGACCGCCGCCTACGATGATCCCCGACCCACCGATCAGCCGATCAAGCCCGTTCCTGGGGAGGAACCCGTGACCGAGCAGCAGACCGCAGCCGCGCAAGACGGAGACCCGCACGCCTTCATCGCGGGGCTGCCCAAGGCGGAACTCCACGTGCACCACGTCGGTTCGGCCTCCCCCCGCATCGTCTCCGAGCTCGCCGCCCGGCACCGCGACTCCACGGTGCCGAGCGACCCCGAGGCGCTCGCCGAGTACTTCACGTTCACGGACTTCGCGCACTTCATCCAGGTCTATCTGTCCGTCGTCGACCTGATCCGCACCCCGGACGACGTGCGCCTGCTCACCTACGAGGTGGCCCGCGACATGGCGCGGCAGAACGTGCGCTACGCCGAGCTGACCCTCACCCCGTTCTCCTCGGTCCGCCGCGGCATCGACGACCGTGCCTTCATGGACGCCATCGAGGACGCCCGCAAGGCCGCGGAGAACGAGTTCGGCACCGTACTGCGGTGGTGCTTCGACATCCCCGGCGAGGCCGGGCTCGAGGCGGCCGAGGAGACGGTCCGGCTCGCCACCACCGACAGGCTGCGCCCCGAGGGCCTGGTCTCCTTCGGGCTCGGCGGGCCCGAGATCGGCGTGCCGCGCCCGCAGTTCAAGCCCCACTTCGACCGGGCCCGCGCGGCGGGCCTGCGCTCGGTCCCGCACGCCGGCGAGACCACGGGACCCGAGACGGTCTGGGACGCGCTCACCCACCTCGGGGCCGAGCGCATCGGCCACGGCACCACGTCCGCCCAGGACCCGAAGCTGCTCGCCCACCTCGCCGAGCACCGCATCCCGCTGGAGGTCTGCCCGACGTCGAACATCGCGACCCGCGCGGTCCGCACCCTCGACGAGCACCCGATCAGGCAGTTCGTCGAGGCGGGGGTGGTCGTGACGGTCAACTCCGACGACCCGCCCATGTTCGGCACCGACCTCAACACCGAGTACGCGGTCGCGGCGCGCCTCCTCGGCCTCGACGAGCGCGGCATCGCGGCCCTCGCGAAGAACGCCGTCGAGGCGTCCTTCCTCGACCCGGCGGGCAAGGCGGCGATCGCCGCCGAGATCGACACGTACACGGAGACGTGGCTCGCGCGGTAATCCGCCTCCCGTGACCACAATGGGCCCATGCGCACCGTGACAGCTGTGGCCCACCGAGGCGATCCCTACCGCGTCCGCGAGAACACCCTCCCGTCCCTGCGCTCCGCGCTCGACCTGGGCGCGGACGCGGTCGAGATCGACGTCCGCCTGAGCAGTGACGGCGTGCCCGTCCTGCTGCACGACGCGACGCTCAAGCGCCTGTGGGGGTACGAGCGGCCGCTCGCCGCCCTGTCCGCCGCCGAGCTCGACGGCCTCACCGAAGGCGGCGTACCGACCCTCGCGGCGGCCATCGAGGCGACCGAGGGACACCGGCTCATGATCGACCTGCCGGGCGCGACGCACGACGCGGTCCGCACGGTCGTCGGCGTGGTCGCGGAGTGCGGCGCGACCGAGAGCGTGTACTACTGCGCGGGCGGGCAGACGATGCTCGCCGTGCGCGACGCGGACCCTGCCGCCGAGATCGCGCTGACCTGGACGACCCTCGCCCCGCCCCGCCCCGTCCTGCTCGACGCGGTGAAGCCGCGCTGGCTCAACTACCGCTTCCCCCTGGTCGACCGCGAACTCGTCCTGCAGGTGCACCGCCAGGGCCTGCTCGTCTCGGCCTGGACCCCCGACACCCGCCGCTCGATGCGCCGCCTGATCGACGCGGGAGCCGACTCGATCACCACCAACCGCGTCGACGTCCTGACCTCGCTGCGCATGTCCTGAATCCTCCGGATATCCGCGGTCCTCGGGGTACCCCCGCTCTTCGGGGTACCCGGGCCGGATGAGCGAGAGCGAGATTCTGGTAGGGACCTGTTCGTGGACGGACCGCGCGCTGCTGACCAGCGGCTGGTACCCGCGGGGGCGCAGGGACGCGGAGGGCAGGCTGCGCCATTACGCCGACCGCTTCCCGCTGGTGGAGGTCGACTCGACGTACTACGCGCTGCCCAGCAGCCGCACCTGCGGCCAGTGGGCCGAGCGCACGCCGGACGGGTTCCGCTTCGACGTGAAGGCGTTCTCGATGCTCACCGGGCATCCGACGCGGCAGGCCGCTCTCCCGCCCGACCTGCGGGGACTGGCCGAGGGGCCGGAACTCCTCGACACCGTGTGGCAGCGCTTCACCGACGCGCTCGAACCGCTGCGCGCGGCGGACCGCCTCGGGACCCTGCTGTTCCAGTTCCCGCCGTGGTTCACGCCGGGCAGCCGGGCGGAGCACGCGCTCAAGGAGTGCGCGCGGCGCGCCGCGGGCTGGCCGGTCGCGGTGGAGTTCCGGCACCCGGACTGGTGGAGCGCGCACCAGGGGGCCCGGACCGCGGCGCTCCTGACGGAACTCGACCTCGCCGCGGTCGCGGTGGACACGGCGCAGGGCCTGCCGCACTCCATACCTCCGGTGGCCCCGGTCACCGCCCCCCGGCACGCGGTGATCCGCTTCCACGGCCGGAGCGCGGCATGGGGCACCGGCTCCAAGGAGGACAAGTTCCGGCACACCTACGCGCGAACGGAACTCGCCGAGTGGCTCCCGCGCGTGCGCGACATGGCCGAGCGGGCCGACGAGGTCCACGTCCTGTTCAACAACTGCTGCGCGGACGCGGCGGTGCGCGCGGCGGAGTCGATGAAGGACCTGCTGGGCGAGCACGTGTCCCGGACCTAAGGCCTGTCTTCCAGTTGGAGGGTGGCGACCGCTCCCCCGCCCGGCGCGTCGGCGAGGGTCAGGCGGGCGCCGAGCACTTCGGCCTGGCCCAGGGCGATGGTCAGGCCGAGGCCGTGCCCGTGGCCGCGCTCGGCGGTCCCCGTACGGAAGCGGCGGGGCCCGTGGGCCAGCAGGTCGGCGCCGAAGCCGGGGCCGTGGTCCCGCACGGTGACGCGCGCGCCGTCGACCGTGACCTGGACGGGCCCCTCGCCGTGCCGGTGCGCGTTGGTGACGAGGTTGGTGACGACGCGTTCGACGCGGCGCGGGTCGGTGCGTACGACCCGGGCGGCTCCGGTCTCCACCCGTACCTCGGTGTCCGTCCCGCCGCGCCGGACCACGTCGGCGACCAGCTCCCCCAGCGGAACGTCGTCGAGCCTCGCCCGCTCGGCACCCGCGTCGAGGCGGGAGATCTCCAGCAGGTCCTCGGTCAGGCCGCGCAGGGCCGCCACCCGTTCGCGTACGAGATCCGCGACCTCGTCGTCCTCGGGGAGCAGGCCGCCCGCGGTGACCAGGCCCATCAGGGGGGTGCGCAGTTCGTGGGCGACATCGGCGGTGAAGCGCTTCTCCGACTCCAGTCTGCGTTGCAGGGTCGCCGCCATGGCGTCCATGGCGGCGGACATCTCGGTGATCTCGTCGCGGGCCCGGCCCCGGTTGCCGATACGGGCGTCGAGGTCGCCGTCGGCGATCCGGCGGGCGGTGCGGGCGCCGTGGCGCAGCCGCCGGTTGACCGGTTCGGTGGCGAGCGCGGCGAGGGGGACGACGACGGCGAGGGCGGCGAGGACGGCCCTGACGATGCTGCGGTCGAGGAGCTGCAGGGCGCGCACCTCGGCGCTCATGTCCGTGCGGACGGCGAGGACGTGGTCGCCGACGGCGACGGCCGCCCACATCCAGTACCAGTTCGGGTGCTTCCTGTCGTACCAGTCGGCGTACGCACCGGGCTCGCTCCGGGCGGCGAGGTCGCGGGCCAGCGGTGCGGGAACCTCGTCCCGTGTCAGAAGCTCGGCGGCGGCGGGACGTTTGCCGGTGCGGGCGTACTCCTGCTCCGCGGCGTGCAATTGCGTGTACGACCGGTCGCGCCCCGCCCGCAGTCCGTGCTGCTGCGTCGCCTCGTGGACGAGCAGGCCGACCACGGCGGCGACCGCGCAGCAGGCGGCCGCGGTCAGCGCCGCGATCTTCCAGCGCAGGGCGCGCGGGTTGAGGAGTCCCATGACCGCCGTCTCAGCCCCGCACGAGTTTGTAGCCGAAGCCGCGGACGGTCTCGATGCGGCCGGCGCCGATCTTCTTGCGCAGCCGCACCACGGCCAGGTCGACGACCCGGGTGTCGCCCTCCCAGCCGTAGTCCCAGACGTCCCGCAGCAGCCGGCGCCGGTCCAGGACGCTGCCGGGGTGCTCGGCGAAGGCCAGGAGCAGGCGCAGTTCGGTGGGGGTGAGCGGCACGGGCTCGCCCGCTCTGCGCACCTCGAGACCGCGGGTGTCGAGGCTCAGGTCACCAAAGACGAGCGGCTTCTCCGTTTCGGTCTCGGTCTCCGTCTCCGGGGTCTGCCTCCAGGCCGCTGACGCGTCGAAGGTCGCGCGCCGCAGCAGCGTACGGATGCGGGCGACCATGACGCCGATGTCGACGGGCTTCACGACGTAGTCGTCGGCCCCGGCCTCAAGCCCCGCCACGACGTCCAGGGCGTCGCCCCGCGCGGACATCATCAGAACCGGTACGAGGCTCTCCTCACGGATACGCCGGCACAGCCCGATACCGTCCAGGCCGGGCAGCATCACATCGAGGATCAGCAGATCGTGCCGCCCCGCACGGAACGCCTCCAGGCCGTCGAGCCCGTCACCGGCGACCGAGACCTCGTACCCGTAGCGCTCCAGGGCGAGTTGTACGGAGCGGCGGATGGCGGGGTCGTCCTCGACGACGAGCACGCTGACGACCGGCGCGTGCGCCGGGTCGGGGCCACGGGATGCAGTCAAGACTCACCTTTCCGGGTACGCACGGCTTGGCAGCTCTGAGGCTTGGCAGCTCTGCGGCTTCGCGGCTTCGCGGCTCCGCGCGAGCGGCCCAGCGTCCATGGTGACCGTACCGGCGGGTCACAGACGCAGCGCGGCGGCTACCGGCAGATGATCGCTGCCGGTAGCCGGAAGGGTCCATGCGGAGGCGGGGACCAGGCCCTTCACCAGGATCTGGTCGATGCGGACGGCCGGGAACGCGGCGGGCCAGGTGAAGCCGAACCCCTTCCCCGCCTCGTCCTGCGCGGAGCGCAGCCCCGCGGTCAGGGGCCGCAGGGCCGCGTCACCGGTGGACCCGTTGAAGTCGCCGACCACGACGGTCCGGGGCAGCCGCTCCGCCCGTACGGCCGCGGCCAGCTTCACGGCCGCCTCGTTGCGGCGGGCGGTGGTGAAGCCGGTGCCCGGGTGGACGCGGACGGAGGCGAGGTGGGCGGCGTAGAGGGCGAGGGGTCCCTCGGGCGTCCGGATGGTCGCGCGCAGGGCCCGTGTCCAGGGCATGATCTCCACCGGCGCCACGGCCGCAAGGGGGTACTTGCTCCACAGGCCGACCCCGCCGAGCACCACGGAGTACCGGTAGCCGCGGGCCAGTTCGCGCTCGTACGCCGCGGCTCCCTTGCGGGGCAGCTCCTCCAGCGCCAGCACGTCGGCGCCCGAGGCCGCGAGTTTCCGCGCGGTCCCGGCCGGGTCGGGGTTCTCCTCGTTCACGTTGTGGCTGACCACGGTCAAGTCTCCGCCGCCCGACCGCTTGTCGGCGAACGTGCCGGCGAAGAGGGAGCACCAGGTGACGGCGGGCACGAGGACGGCGACGGCGACGAGGGCGGAGCGCCGGGCCACCGCGACCGCGAGGAGCGCAACCACGCTCAGGCCCGTCCAGGGCAGCACCGTCTGCAGAAGGCTCCCGAGGTTGCCGATCCCGTTCGGTATGCGGGCGTGCAGGGCCATGACGAGGGCGGAGAGCAGGGCGAAAGCGACGGCGACCTGGTCCGCCTTCCGCCACGGGAGGCCGGTCCCGCCCGAAAGGCCCCGCACTGATCTCCACGGCACGCCACGGAAAGAATTCCGCTCACGTGTGAACACGACAGTCGCCTCCCTGAGCCTGGTGGGTGTACGCCGGACACGGGGTACGTCCACAGACTGAGGGAGCCGCGCTTCGGCCCGGTCAGCGCCGTGCTTCGGCCGTCGCGCGAGCGTGTATCAGCTGCGTATCACCGCGAGGGGCTCCCGCCACAGTTGTCAGGGCCTGCCTTTGAACCCCAGTCTCAGGGAGTGCGGAACCCGCGGAACGTCACCTGCTTGCGGGTCTTGAAGCCGAGCCGTTCGTAGAGGGCGATGGCGCCGTCGTTCGCCTCGGCCACGTGCAGGAAGGGCCGCTCGTCCCGCGCCAGGACGTGCGTGACGAGCGCGCTCACCAGGCGGGCGGCGTGCCCCCGCCCGCGGGCCTCGGGGAGGGTGCAGACCGCGCTGATCTCCGTCCAGCCCGGCGGCCGCAGCCGTTCGCCCGCCATCGCGACCAGTCTCCCCCGCTCGCGTATGCCGAGGTAGGTGCCGAGTTCATGGGTGCGCGGCCAGAACGGGCCCGGTTGGGCCGACTCCACGAGGGCGAGCATGTCGGGCACGTCGTCGGCGCCGAGTTCGACCACGCCGGTGTCGGCGCCGTCATCGGTCCCGGCGTCCGGCGGGCCGGGCCGCCCGCTGCCGGGCCAGACCATCTGACGGCCCTCGAGCACGAAGACCGGCTCCCAGTCCGGCGGCGGGATCGCCGGGCAGCTGAACATGTCCGCGAACGCGTCGGGACCGAGCAGCCGGGCGAGGTCGTCCCACGCCGCCGCATCCGCGTCGGCGGGCACCGCGGAGAACGTCGCGACGTCCGGCAGATAGGTGGCGGCCAGTCCGGCCCGGCGGCCCAGACGCGCGTGCGAGCCGCGGAGCGATCCGCCCACCGGGTCGTCGAGTGCGACGACGTCGCGGTCCTCCATCGTGCTGCGCCTCTCCTGTCGCTTCCTGTGACGGCAGTCTAAGAGCCTGTGTCATATCCCCGGTCGGATCAGTGGGCGTCGTCTGGTGCGTGCGATCGCAAGGCGCCGGGAAGTCCTCGGTGGGGGTCCCCCCGGGCCCTTCAGGCCTGGGGGAGGAGCTACTAGGGCTTTTCGGCAACGCGGCGAGCGTGCGTGCCAGGCGGCGACCACCCGGCCGGGGATATGACACAGGCTCTAAGCAGCGGCCCGAACAACGGTTCAAGCAGAGGTCCGGGAGGCAGTCCGGGCGGTAGTCCCGGGCGGGGCCGTGGCAGCGGATCGGCCGGAGAGCGCCGCGGCCGGTCTACAGCCCCACCAACGCGTTCCACCGCTTGGCGAACTCCGTCCGCTCCTTCGACCTGATGTCCCGCGCGATGACGAGCCGCTTGCGCATCGTGTCGTCCGGGAAGATCAGCGGGTCCTCGGCGAGGGCGGCCCGTTCCTTGTCCTTGGAGGAGGCGAGGATGTCGCGGGCGGCCGGGACGGGGCAGACGTAGTTGACCCAGGCCGCGAGCTCCGCGGCCACCTCCGGCTCGTAGTAGTGGTCGATGAGCCGCTCGGCGTTGCGCTTGTGGCGGGCCAGGTTGGGGATCATCAGGGATTCCGCCCACAGCTCCGCGCCCTCCTCGGGGACGACGAACTCGATGTCCGGATCGTCCGCCTGGAGCTGGATGACGTCGCCGCTGTAGGCCTGGCAGGCCAGGACGTCGCCGCTGGAGAGGTCCTTGATGTAGTCGTTGCCGGTGAAGCGGCGGATGTGGTGGCTGTTCACCAGCTTCTCGACCTTGTCGCACATCCGGTGGAAGTCGTCCGCCGTCCACTTGGTGATGTCGACGCCGTCGCCCTGGAGCAGCAGCGCGAACGCCTCGTCGAGGCCGGACAGCAGCGTGACGCGGCCCTTGAGGTCGTCGGCCCACAGGTCGGAGACGTGCTTGATCTCGCGGCCGAGCCTGCGCTTGTTGTACGCGATGCCGGTGATGCCCGACTGCCAGGGCACGGTGAACTTGCGCCCCGGGTCGAAGTGCGGCGAACGCAGTTGCGGGTCGAGGTATCTGGTGACGTTGGGCTGGTGCGCGCGGTCCATCTCCTGGACCCAGCCGAGCCGTACGAAGCGGGCGCACATCCAGTCGCTGATGACGATGAGGTCGCGGCCGGTCTCCTGGTGGTTCATCAGGGCCGGGCTGATCTTGCCGAAGAACTCGTCGTTGTCGTTGATCTCCTCCGTGTAGCGGACGTCGATCCCGGTCCGCTTCTCGAAGGCATCGAGTGAGGGGCGCTTCGTCTTGTTCTCGTCGTCGGTGTCGATGTACAGGGGCCAGTTGGCGAACGTCAGCTTCTTGTCCCGCGCGGAGCGGTCACCGGCGGAGCGCTCGTCCGGTGCGATGTACGCGGCGGGCACCCCGCACCCCGCGAGCGTACTGACGGCCGCCCCGCCGGCCAGGGCGCGCAGCAGGGAACGGCGGGACACGGGGGAGGCTATGGGGCCGGGGTTCGCTCGCACCCCGGCAGCATGCGCCCTCGCGCCCGCGCCGGACAATGGACGCAGCGTCGAGCCGCGCCCCGTGGAGCCGACACCTTGTCGATCACCGGGCGTGCGATACGACGCGCCGGTCATCCGGCACGGGGTACGGCGCCGACCGCCGGGTGGGCGGGACGAGCCCACTGAGCCTGTCTTCGGCGCCGGCCAGGCTGGCCCGCAGGCCCTCGACGCTGACGTCGAACTGCCTGGTCTCCGCGTGACCGCCATCGCGTACCATCCGGTCCGACTACCGAAAGGATTGACGTGCTCATTTCTTCACGGCCGACTACCGGCGCCGCAAGGATCAGGCGTTCGGCCACGATCGCGACAGCGGCTGCTCTGCTCTGCGGCGCTGCTATGACGGCAGCACCTACGGCAAGTGCAGTGGGGGGCAGTGCCTGCGATCACAACACCCGCAACAAGACGTTCGTGTCTGTCAATACGGAGGACCTGCCGGTCCGCTCAGGCCCCGCCTCCAATTACAAGCGCGTGGGTACCCTGGAGAGCCTCTCGGGCCGCATCTACCGGTACTGCACTGCCAAGAACAAGGCAGGCAACACGTGGTGGTACGGGAAGGTCAGCAGTCCCTCGTACAAGACCGTGACCGGATGGGTCTACGGCGGCTACTTTTAAGCACCTGTGAGCCGCCCCGTCCGGAGTGTTCGCCCGGACTGCGCGCAGGGCTTGCTCACCAGCCGGACCGCGTGGGCGGCGCTGTGGGCGCCCACGGGGATGTTCGGCCACAGCGCGTCGGCACAGGTCTGCAAGCCGACTGACCGGGCGGGCCCTGGCCGTCCACACCCGCACCCGTGCACGCTCCTGCCCGGGTGCGGGTTCCGGACTCGTAGGCACCGATTGGAGCAGTGCACCGCCGACTTCGCCTGTTTCACCCCCATCGCCCACGGCCGACCGCACACCGGGCAGATCGTCCAGCCGCCAATGCCTCATAGCCAGGGTTCAAGACACCTGCTCACACCGGCTCCAGCCACCCCGCCAGGTCCCCCGCCGTGATCCGTTCCAGCGGCGCCGCGTCGACCGGGCCGGGGTACAGGCGGTACGCCGTGCCCGACGAGGCGTCCTCGGCCCCCGCCAACTCGCCGTGCAGCAGTACGAGAAGGGCCCGTCGGTCCGCAAGATCCGGTTCGGCGCGGAGCACGTCCGGCTCCCAGCCGTCCCGTATGCGCAGCGCGAAGTCCGCGCGCGGCTCGTCCTTCGCGCGGCGGTAGCCCCACAGCACGTGGCCGCGGCCGCGCACGTACACGTCACCGTCGGTGCGGGCCGCCGCCGTCCAGCAGGCGAGGTCCCAGAGGGTGGCCCTGCCGCACGGCTGGAAGGTGTCGAGCAGGTCGTTCCCCATCCGCCCGACCTGCCCGCGGTACCGCCACATGTCGTGGTCGGTGCCGACGGTGGCGAGGGTGACGTCGGCCCACCACGCGCGTCGGGTGCGCAGGTCGACGACCATCGGTACGCGGAACTTCGCGTCGCCCCCGAGGTCGAAGCGCTGCCGGACGGTGCGGGGGTCGTAGACGGCCCGCTCCTCTCCCCGCACCGCCATGAACCCGGCGAAGGCGTCCGGTAGTTCGTCGAAGGGCACGTCGTTGTACGCGATGACCGCGGGCACCACGAACCGCACCCCGGTGTGGGCCAGCCGCGGCAGGTCGAGGTCCAGGTACTCCGTGGCGCCGTGCGGGGCGGGCGCGGAGGTCAGGTCCCCGGAGTGCCGGGCGGCGCCGCCCGCGTACTCAAGCTGCGTGTAGTCGCAGAGGCCGACGAAGCGCCACAGGTCGTCGTAGAGCGCGACGGAGAGGTCGAGGTCGACGCGTGTGCCCTTGGGCTGCGTCCAGTGCAGGAAGAGCCGCACGGTCTCGCTGTCGGCGGGCATGGGCAGCGAGCTGCCGCGCGGCACCGCGACGAGCGAGGCCGCCGACGCGCGCTCCGCGAACGGCACGGGCAGGTCGGCGAGGGAGGCGTCAAGGACGGCCACGTCGTACCGCTCACCGGCGCGCTCGGCGAGGCGCCGCACGGCCTCGGCCGCGATGAGCTCGCCCGCCCGGCCCGCGACCCGTGCGGGCAGCGGCGGGCGGTGGTCCTCGACGGCGTACGCCTTGGTGACGCGCCCGCGCGGGAAGAAGACGCGGCGGTGCCCCGGCACGGCGCGGATCTTCATCCGGCCGTACGCGCCGAGCAGCGGACCCGGGCCTGAGCGCGGCAGGGCGTCGGCGAGGGCATCGCCGACCGTGTCGGGGAGCGTCGTCGCGCCGGAGCGGGCCAGCAGCACGTCGAGGCGGCGAAGCAGCTCACCGGGGCGCTCGCGCAGGAGCCGGGCGGCACCCTGCACGTCCCAGCGGGCGAGGGCCTCCTCGACGCGTCCCTGCCAGGTGACGGTCCGCAGCCGGTCACCGGCGAGCCTGACGTCCTCGTGGCGGGCCGCCTCGGCGAGCAGCACCTCGCCGAGCGCGCCGTCGCCGACGCGTGTCCCGCGCAGGACCGCGAAGGCGAGCGCCACGCGCGCGTGGCGGTGGGCCTGCTCGAAGGGGTGCAGGATTTCGCCGACCCACTTCCACGCGCGCGGGTGACGGTTCATGTCCTCGATGAGGCGCCGGAAGTCGAACCCGTCGAGGAGGGCGAGGAGTGCGCGGCGCACGGGGCGCTTCAGGCCGCGCAGGCGCGGGAGTTCGAGCAGGTCCGGGTCGCCCCCGGACCGTACGACGAGCAGCCGCAGCACGTCCGTGGCGGTGTCCGCGTACCGCGTGATCCGCGGCCACGCCCCGGGGAGGTCGAGGAGCGGCGCGAGGGCGAGGGCCTTGCTCTCGCGCAGCGGGATCTCGGCCGGGAGCCAGTCGGCGGCGCCGGCCGGGTCGGCGTTCCCGAGGAGCAGCACCAGGTCGTCGTGGTCCTGGGGGCTCAGCGGCGTACGGCGGGCGAGCAGTGCCGTCAGTTCGGCGGCGGCGTCGCCTGGCGCGCCGAGCCGCAGGGCGCGCAGGATCTCGCCGCCGTCACCGCCGAGGCCGGAGCCGGTGTCGAGCCAGGGGTCGACGGGCCCTTCGGTCTCGTAGCGCTTGTCGCAGATCGGGCAGGCGTACCACTCGCAGCACTGGTCGCAGCAGTACCAGTGGCCGCGCTTCTTGCCGAGGCAGTCGTCGCACAGCAGATGGGCGCAGGGCCGCAGCGCGCGCACGCCCGCCTTGGTCCCCGCGCAGTTCATGCAGGGCTGGTGCGGCTGGGCGGCGAGGTGCCGGGCGACGACGGAGGTGTAGCGCTCGTACGCGGGCTGGTACGCGGTCTCGGCGGGGAACCGCGCGAACAGCGGGGCGTGGCGCCGGTCGGAGCCCATCAGCGCGTCGACGTCGGCGATCAGTCGGCGCCCGGTGGTGGCGAGGCCGTCGACGGACAGCGCGGTCAGCGCGCGGCGCAGCGGCACGGTCAACAGGTGCCCGCGGTCGGCGAGTTCGGCCTCCAGGACGACCACGCCCGCGTCGGTCACGGCGGTCCGTCCGGGGCCCTCGGGAACGTACACGCTCTGCCGGCGTCGCAGCAGCACCCCGGCGAGTTCGCCGGTCGCCGTCGTCGTCATCAGGTCCCACCCCCGTAGCGCAGAAGAAGGCGGGGGCGGGGAGTGGGTGCGCTACGTATCTTTTTGCATAAGAAGAAGAAGGAAGCACACCACGGAGCCGCCCCCGCGTACGCAACGGTACGCGGGGGCGGACAGGCGGTCACACGATTTATCCCTCGATCGACGTCATCACGTGCTTGATGCGCGTGTAGTCGTCGAACCCGTACGACGAGAGGTCCTTGCCGTAGCCGGACTTCTTGAAGCCACCGTGCGGCATCTCGGCGACAAGGGGAATGTGCGTGTTGATCCAGACGCAGCCGAAGTCGAGGACCTTGGACATGCGCATCGCGCGCGCGTGGTCCTTGGTCCACACCGAGGACGCCAGCGCGTAGTCGACGCCGTTCGCGTATTCGACGGCCTGCGCCTCGTCCGTGAAGGACTGGACGGTGATGACCGGGCCGAAGACCTCGTTCTGGATGATCTCGTCGTCCTGCTTGAGGCCGGAGACGACGGTCGGCGCGAAGAAAAAGCCCTTCTCGCCGACCCGCTGTCCACCGGCCTCCACGCGCGCGTGCGCGGGCAGCCGCTCGATGAAGCCGGTGACCTGCTTCAGCTGGTTGGCGTTGTTGAGCGGGCCGTAGAGCACGTCCTCGTCGTCCGGCTGACCGGTCTTCGTGTCGGCGGCGGCCTTGGCGAGCGCCGTCACGAACTCGTCGTGGATGGACTCGTGGACGAGCACGCGCGTGGCGGCCGTACAGTCCTGGCCCGCGTTGAAGAAGCCCGCCATCGAGATGTCCTCGACGGCCTTGGCGATGTCGGTGTCCTCGAAGACGACGACGGGCGCCTTGCCGCCGAGCTCCAGGTGGACCCGCTTGAGGTCCTTGGAGGCGGACTCGGCGACCTGCATGCCGGCGCGCACGGAGCCGGTGATGGAGGCCATCGCCGGGGTCTTGTGCTCGACCATCAGGCGGCCGGTGTCGCGGTCGCCCGTGACGACGTTGAAGACGCCGGGCGGCACGATGGAGCCGATGATCTCGGCCATCAGGACGGTCGACGCCGGGGTCGTGTCCGAGGGCTTGAGGACGACGGTGTTGCCCGCGGCGAGCGCCGGGGCGAACTTCCACACGCCCATCATCATGGGGTAGTTCCACGGCGCGACCTGTGCGCAGACACCGATCGGCTCGCGGCGGACGATGGAGGTCAGACCCTCCATGTACTCGCCGGCGGCGCGGCCCTCGAGCATCCGGGCCGCACCCGCGAAGAAGCGGATCTGGTCGACCATGGGCGGGATCTCCTCGGACCGCGTGAGTCCGATCGGCTTGCCCGTGTTCTCGACCTCGGCGGCGATGAGCTCCTCGGCCCGCTCCTCGAACGCGTCGGCGATCTTGAGCAGAGCCTTCTGCCGCTCGGCGGGCGTCAGGTCGCGCCAGGCGGGGAACGCGGCGGCGGCGGCCTGCATGGCGGCGTCCACGTCGGCCTCGCCCGAGAGCGGCGCGGTCGCGTACGCCTCGCCGGTCACCGGATTGATGACCTCGGTGGTCCGTCCGTCGGCCGCGTCCCGGAATTCTCCGTTGATGTAGTTGCGCAGACGGCGCAGCTCGGTGGTCACTTCCGCGGCCCTCCAAGTCAGATGTCCAGTGGATGAGACACCCACCCTAGTCGCTGCACCGACGCTTTCAACATACCCAGCGGCCCAGAACTGCGGAATCCGTGACTATTGAAGTCACAGACAACGAATTTCATCGATCTGGCCTTGCGGAAGTGACGAGACGTCGTGCACAGTGAGGTCGTGGCAAGTCGCAGCGCAGACCCCAGTGGCCCCCGCGGCTCCCGCACCGGAAACCCGGGCGGAAGCGGCAATGGGAACGGCACTCCCCCCGTGGACGCCGTCTCCCTGGCGATCATCGAACAGCTCCAGGAGGACGGACGCCGTCCGTACGCCGCCATCGGCAAGGCCGTGGGCCTCTCCGAGGCGGCCGTGCGCCAGCGCGTCCAGAAGCTGCTCGACCAGGGCGTGATGCAGATCGTCGCCGTCACGGACCCGCTCACCGTGGGTTTCCGCAGGCAGGCAATGGTCGGCATCGACGTCGAGGGCGACGTGGACCCGGTCGCGGACGCCGTGGCCGCCATGCCGGAGGCCGAGTACGTGGTGATGACCGCGGGCTCGCACGACCTCCTCGTGGAGATCGTCTGCGAAGACGACGACCACCTGCTCGAAGTCATCAACAAGCGCATCCGCGCCCTCCCCGGCGTGCGCTCCACCGAGAGCTTCGTCTACCTCAAGCTCAAGAAGCAGACCTATATGTGGGGAACCCGATAGCCGTGAGCAAGGACCTCAGCCAGACCGCCTACGACCACCTGTGGATGCACTTCACCCGCATGTCGTCGTACGAGAACGCGCCCGTCCCCACCATCGTGCGTGGCGAGGGCACCTACATCTTCGACGACAAGGGCAAGAAGTACCTGGACGGTCTGTCCGGCCTCTTCGTCGTCAATGCCGGTCACGGCCGTCACGAGCTCGCCGAGACCGCCTACAAGCAGGCCCAGGAGCTGGCCTTCTTCCCGGTGTGGAGCTACGCCCACCCGAAGGCCGTCGAGCTCGCGGAGCGCCTCGCGAACTACGCGCCGGGCGACCTCAACAAGGTCTTCTTCACCACCGGTGGCGGCGAGGCCGTCGAGACCGCGTGGAAGCTGGCGAAGCAGTACCACAAGCTCACCGGCAACCACACGAAGTACAAGGTCATATCCCGCGCGGTGGCCTACCACGGCACCCCGCAGGGCGCCCTGTCCATCACCGGCCTGCCGGCCCTGAAGGCACCCTTCGAGCCGCTCGTCCCGGGCGCGCACAAGGTGCCGAACACCAACATCTACCGCGCCCCGAGCCACGCTCACGCCGATGATCCTGTGGCCTTCGGCCGCTGGGCCGCCGACCAGATCGAGCAGGAGATCCTCTTCGAGGGCCCGGAGACGGTCGCCGCCGTCTTCCTGGAGCCGGTGCAGAACGCGGGCGGCTGCTTCCCGCCCCCGCCCGGCTACTTCCAGCGCGTGCGCGAGATCTGCGACAAGTACGACGTGCTGCTCGTCTCGGACGAGGTCATCTGCGCCTTCGGCCGTCTCGGCACGATGTTCGCGTGCGACAAGTTCGGCTACGTCCCGGACATGATCACCTGCGCCAAGGGCATGACCTCGGGCTACTCCCCGATCGGCGCCTGCATCATCTCGGACAAGCTCGCCGAGCCGTTCTACAAGGGCGACAACACCTTCCTGCACGGCTACACCTTCGGCGGCCACCCCGTGTCGGCCGCGGTGGGCATCGCCAACCTCGACATCTTCGAGAAGGAGGGCCTGAACCAGCACGTCCTGGACAACGAGGACGCGTTCTACCAGACCCTGCGCAAGCTGCTCGACCTGCCGATCGTCGGCGACGTCCGCGGCAACGGCTTCTTCTACGGCATCGAGCTGGTCAAGGACAAGGACACCAAGGAGTCCTTCAACGACGAGGAGACCGAGCGCGTCCTGTACGGCTTCCTCTCCAAGGCGCTCTACGACAACGGCCTGTACTGCCGTGCCGACGACCGCGGCGACCCGGTCGTCCAGCTCGCCCCGCCGCTGATCTCCACGCAGGACACCTTCGACGAGATCGAGGGCATCCTGCGCCAGGTGCTCACGGAGGCGTGGACGAAGCTCTGACCGTCATCCGGTCCCTCGTATGATCGAGTGATCAACACCGGCCCCGGGGGCGTCCGTTCGAGTGAGAACGGGCGCCCCCGGGCCGCGTCTTTTCCGGGCAGGTACGCCCGGCTCCCTAGCGTGCCAAGTGACCGATCGGCCCCGCCTTCGTTCCCCCGTACGGGGGAGGCAACTGATCTGAACCGAGGTGTACGTGATGGTGGCTCCGCCGGACAACGACGTGCTGTGGGCACGCACCCTGCACGTCACACACAACGGCTCCCCCGCCCTCACCGGCGTCTCGCTCGGTGTCCGCGAGGGCGAGATCCTCGCCGTCAACGGCCCGCGCGGCTGCGGCAAGACGACGCTCCTCCGGTGCCTCTCCGGGCAGCTCCTCCCCCAGCAGGGCGAGGTCTGGTTCAACAGCACCCCCGTCCACACGATGCGCTCGCTCGCGCGCGAACGTCTGCGCCGCGACCGCTTCGGCTGGATCGACCCCGGACCGCAGCTCGTCCCCGAACTCACCGCCTGGGAGAACGTCGCCCTGCCGCTGATGCTGCGCGGCGCCTCCCACCGCGTCTCCAAGCCCGCCGCCCTGGAGTGGCTTGACCGCCTCGACATCGGCGCCTGCGCCCGCAAGCGCCCGCACGCCCTCCTCCAGTCCGAACGCCAGCGCGTCGCCATCGCCCGCGCCCTGGTCACCATGCCGTCCGTACTCTTCGCCGACGAGCCAACCGCCACCCTGCATCGCGCCGAGCGCGCCCACGCGCTGCGCACACTGACGACGGCGGCCCGCTCGCACGGCATCACCGTCGTCCTCGCCACACACGACCCGGACGTCGCCGCCCTCGCCGACCGAGCGATCACGCTGCTCGACGGGCGCCGCGTGAACACGGTGCACCTGCCGGGGGCGGAGGACGGCACGACGGCCGTGTCTGACGCGTCTGACGCGTCTGACGCGTCTGACGCGTCAGCGGATGCTTCAGGCACGCCCGGCACCGAATCCAACGCCGAGCCCGACACCGAACCCCGCACCGGGCCTACCTCACCCACCGCACCCACCGCACCAAGCACCGCTGAGGCCCCCGCCACTCCCCGCCCGGCGAAGACAGCCAAAGCCCTCCGCGCGCCCGACGCAGCCGGCAGGCAGGGCGCCGTCGAGGGCGCCGTCGACGGCGCCGGTGGCATCGTCGCCCTCGGCACCGTCAGCACGGAAGGCCGGGCCGCGTGCTCGCTCTCCGTCTAGCCCGCGGCGCCCACCCGCTCGTCCAGCTGCGGCGCCTCCTCGTCGCCGCCGCGTCCGCGGGCACCGGCTTCCTGCTGCTGTGCACCCTGGCGTACGCGATGGAGCACCCCGGGACGGGGGCGGCGCTACGCCTCGCGTGGTGCCTCGCGCCGATCGCCGCCACCGTGTACTTCGCCGTCGCCGTGGCCCGTACCGACCCCGGCACCCGGCCGCGCGGCGGGCTCTCCGCGGTGGGCCTCGGTCCCAGCCGCCTGATGGTGCTCGCGGCGATCTCCACAGCTGTGTCCTGCACCCTCGGCTCCGTGCTGGCGCTGCTCTTCTTCCTGCACCTGCGCGGCGACATCAGCGGCCTGCCCTTCGACGGCGCGGCGACCGACCTGCTCGCGGGCGACGAACCGCTGCCGCTGGCCGGCGCGCTGACCCTGCTCGCCCTGGTCCCGATCGCGGCGTCGGCGACGAGCGCGCTCGTGCTGCGCCCGCGCCGGGCCACCGGGGCCGCCAAGCCCGCCCCCGCGGAGCCGGGCGCGGAGACCGGCCCGGCGCCCGCCGCGGACCCGAACGCCCCGGTCCGCCCCCCGAACGGACTGCCGTGGGGAGTCGCGCTGCTCGCGGCGGGTCTCGCCGTGGAGACCTACGCCAGCCGCTCCGGCGGCACCGTACGCGGTGGCTTCCCCATGCCGGGCGGCGCCGGCGGCGGTTCGGCGGGGGTGCTCGCCGGCTGGGCGCTGACCGCGCTCGGCCTCGTACTCGCGGGGCCCGGCGTGACCTACTTCAGCGGGCGGCTCCTGCAGGCGGCGCGGCCCGGGGCGCTGCGTCTGCTCGCGGGACGCGTGCTGCAGGAGGAGGCGCGGCGCATCGGGCAGCCGCTCGGCGTGCTGTGCGCGGTGGCGTCGGGCGCGTACGCCTCGACCGTGCCGTACGCGGGGACGGGCTCCCGGGCGGGCCCGCTCACCGCACTCGGCGGACTGCTCGTCGCGGGCTGCGCGGTACTGACCCTGGCGACGGCCGCGGTCGAGGCGAGGCAGGCCCGCTCGGACACGACGGGCGCACTGCTGCGGCTCGGGGCACCGGCGACACTGCTGCGCGGTTCCGCGGCGCTGCGGGCGGGCGCGCTGGTCGCCGTGTTCGGACCGTTGACCTGGATCGTCGCGGAGTTGGCGGCGCTGCCGCTGCAACGCTGACGGAACGGCCCGCGCCGCGAGACGTGTGGCGAATCCGCGCCCGCGAAACTCGTGGAAAAACTTTCACGACGGCCGATGAGTTCCGACTCGAACGCGTGTCTACCCCTCCGTAAGCCGCACGCACTCACCGGGAGAGACACTCATGTACCAGCAGATGATCTTCGTGAACCTGGCCGTGTCCGACGTCGCCGCGACGAAGACCTTCTTCACGGAGCTCGGCTACACCGTCAACCCGCAGTTCACGTCCGACGACTGCGTCTGTGTGGTGATCAGCGACACCATCTTCGCGATGATGCTGAGCAAGAAGCGCTACGCGGACTTCACCGGCAAGGAGATCGCGGACTCCACGAAGACCAGCGAGGCGCTCCTCGCCCTCAGCGCCGAGAGCCGCGAGAAGGTCGACGAACTCGTGGACAAGGCGCTCGCCGCAGGCGGCACGGCGGGTCAGGTGCAGGACTACGGCACGATGTACGGCCGCGCCTTCGACGACCTGGACGGCCACACCTGGGAAATCATGTGGATGGACCCGTCGGAGGTCCAGGGCGGCTGAGGAGAGCTGGCCGTTGTGGGCATGGGGCAGGGCAGGACCCCGTCAGGCGATGGCCCCCCTCGCCGACCGCCTGCATAGCATGGGTGGATGCAGCCGAGCCCCGAACGCCACGCGTCCAGTCCGCAACTTCCCGACGGGGACCGTGAGATCGAGACCCTTGCCGAGTTCGACGAGATCTGCGGCCGCGGTGGCCTCGCGGGGTGCCGGGTTCAGGCCGTCGATCTGACGGAGCGCACCGGCGCGCTCCTCGCCGCCGATGTCGTGGGCGCCGTCTTCCTCGGCTGCCCGATGCGCGAGGACGCGGCGGCGAAGGTGCGGGCGGGCGGGGCGCTGGTCTTCCCGCCGGTTCCGGGGCTGCCGTTCAACCCGTACAGGGGTCTGCTGTACTCGCCCGGCGACCTGTTCGCCGGGCTCGCCGACGGTGGGTACGAGGTGACGCCGGACGCCCACGCGTACGCCTGGTTCCAGCGGACCAAGGCCGACGGTGACGTCTTCTCGTCGATGCTGCGCGCCATCCACGACGACTCGATCTCGGACGCCCTCGACGAGCACCTGGCCGGGGCGCGGGTGGTGGGCGTCATGGGCGGCCACGCGATGGCGCGCGGCACGGACGCCTACGCGGGGGCGGCGCGGCTCGGGCGCGCGCTGGCCCGCACGGGATTCACGGTCGCGACGGGCGGCGGCCCCGGCGCGATGGAGGCCGCGAATCTCGGCGCCTACGCCGCGCCCCTGGGCGATCCCGTGCTGGACGAGGCGCTCGAACTCCTCGCCAAGGCGCCTTCGTTCACGCCGTCGGTCACCGACTGGGCGCGGGCGGCCTTCGCGGTCCGCGAGCGCTGGCCCGCCGGCGGCTCCTCGGTGGGCATCCCCACCTGGTTCTACGGCCACGAGCCGCCGAACGCGTTCGCCTCCCACCTGGCCAAGTACTTCGCCAACGCCACCCGCGAGGACGGTCTGCTCGCCCGCTCGAACGCGGGCGTCGTCTTCCTGCCGGGCGCCGCGGGCACGGTCCAGGAAGTCTTCGACAACGCCACCCCCAACTACTACGAGTCGCGCGGCGAACCCACCCCCATGGTCCTGGTCGACCGCACGCACTGGACCGAGCACCTGCCGGTGTGGCCGCTGCTCCAGTCGCTGGCCCGCGGCAGGCCGATGGAGTCGCGGATCGCGCTGGTGGACCGGGTGGAGGAGGCACCGGCCGCGCTCGACGCCCTGCTGAGCGGCCGCGCGCCGAGCGGTTCGGCGGGGTCGGTGTAGGGGCGCGGGACGGGGTAGGGGCTGGATCGGTGTAGGGGCAGGGTCGGCGTAGGCGCGGGGGCGGTGTAGGCGCGGGGGCGGTGTAGGCGCGGGGGCGGTGTAGGCGCGGGGGCGGCACGGTGCCGGGGCGACCAGCGTCAGCCCGCCCCGCCGAGGACCACGACATCCGCCGCGTCGAATCCGACCCCCACCGTCTCCCCCACCTCCGGTGCCGCACGCAGCGCGCACGCCGCTTCCAGGCGCGGCCCCTCCTTCGGCTGCAGCCGCACCGCGACATGGGTGCCGCGGAACGTGCGCGCCACCACCTCGCACGGCAGCCCCTCGTCGAGGGGCACGAGCCGCATCCCGGCGGGCCGGACCAGGAGCTTGCACCGTCCGGCGGGCGTCCGCTCCGGTACCGGGATCGCGCCCCACACCGTGTCGGCGACCGCGCCCCGCACCGTCGCGTCGACGATGTTGTCGAAGCCGAGGAAGCGCGCCACGAACTCGTCCGCCGGGTACTGCCAGACCTCAAGGGGCGTACCGGACTGGGCGATCCGGCCGTCACGCATGACGACGACACGGTCGGCGAGGGCGAATGCCTCGCCCTGGTCGTGCGTGACGGCGAGCACCGTCGTGCCCAACTCGTCGAAGAGTTCCCGCAATTCGACGACCAGGCGCTCCCGCAGCGAGCGGTCGAGCTGACCGAGCGGCTCGTCCAGCATCAGCAGGCGCGGTCGCGGGGCCAGCGCCCGGGCGAGCGCCACCCGCTGCTGCTCACCGCCGGACAACGCGGCGACCGCCCGCCGCTGCGCGTTCGGCAGCCCGACGAGCTCCAGCAACTCGGCGACCCTGTCGGCCTGTTCACCCCGTGACGCGCCGTGCATACGCAGCCCGAACGCGACGTTGCCCGCCACGTCACGCTGCGGGAAGAGCTGATGGTCCTGGAACATCAGGCCGACGCCCCGCTTGTGCGCGGGCACCCCGCGCTGATCGCGACCGTCCAGCAGGACGCGTCCGGCGTCCAGCCCCTGCAACCCGGCCACCACCCGCAGCAGCGTCGACTTGCCGCTGCCGCTCGGCCCGAGCACGCAGACGATTCCGTGCTCCTCGACATCGAGGTCGACGCGGTCCAGCGCGGCCCGCGCCCCGAAACGTACCGTCGCGTCCCGCAGACTCAGCAAAGCGTCCCTCACGTCCGTCACGCCGGTCACACCCGTCCCGTCCGCCATCAGAACTCCCCCGTCGTACGGTCGGTACGGATGCGTTCCAGGAGCAGCAGAGACACGGCGCACACCACCATGAGGATCGTCGAAAGGGCCATCGCCTGCCCGTAGTTGAGGTCACCAGCCCGGCCGAGCAGCCGCGCCACGGCGACCGGCAGCGTCGGGTTGTCCGGCCGCGCGATGAAGACGGTCGCCCCGAACTCGCCGAGCGACACGGCGAAGGCGAACCCGGCGGCGATCAGCAGCGCCCGCCGCACCATGGGCAGGTCGACCTCTCGCCACACCCGCAGCGGCGACGCCCCGAGCACGGCCGCCGCCTCGCGAAGCCGTCCGTCCACCGCGCGCAGGACGGGCAGCATGGTGCGTACGACGAAGGGCACACCGACCAGCGCCTGGGCGAGCGGTACGAGGATCCAGCTGGTCCGCAGATCGAGCGGCGGCTCGTCCAGCGTGATCAGGAACCCGAAGCCCACCGTCACCGCGGAGACCCCGAGCGGCAGCATGAGCAGCGCGTCGAAGCCGCGGACCAGGCGTCCGGCACGCCGGGTGAGCGCGGCGGCGGCGAGTCCCCCGATGACGATCGCGATGGCCGTGGCCACGACCGCGTACTGCAGGGAGTTCCAGATCGCGTCGATCGGCGGTACGAGGAAAGCGCCGCCGTCCGCCGAGGTCAGCTCCTCGTAGTACTGGAATCCGAAGCCTTCGGGGCCCTCGAAGGACCGCTGGACCAGCACCCCGAGGGGCAGCAGGATCAGCAGGGCGATCGTCGCCATGACGAGCCCGAGCAGCGTCCACTGCCCGGCGCCGCGCGGCCGGCGCGCCACCGCGGAGGCGTCGACGAGTTTCAGCACGCTCTCGCGCCGCCGTGCCGTCCAGGCATGGACGGCGAGGATCAGCCCCACCGCCGCGAACTGCACGATCGTCAGGACCGCGGCCGTCGGCAGGTCCAGCAGCTGTGCGGTCTGCCGGTAGATCTCCACTTCGAGGGTCGAGTACGCGGGTCCGCCGAGGATCTGCACGACGCCGAAGGAGGTGAAAGTGAAGAGGAAGACCATCAGCCCGGCCGCGGCCACCGCGGGGCCGAGCGCGGGCAGCGTCACCGTCCGCCACGCCGTCCAGCGCGAGGCGCCGAGCATCCGCGCGGCCTCCTCCTGCCGCGGGTCGAGCTGCGACCAGAGGCCGCCGACCGTGCGGACGACGACGGCATAGTTGAAGAAGACGTGCGCGAGCAGGATCGCCCAGACGGTGGTGTCCAGGCGTACGCCCCACAGCTCGTCGAACAGCCCGCCCCGCCCGATCAGCGCGAGGAAGGCCGTCCCGACGACGACCGTCGGCAGCACGAACGGCACGGTGACGACGGCCCGCAGCGCCCGCTTGCCGGGGAAGTCGAAGCGCGCGAAGACGTACGCGCCGGGGAGCGCGATCAGCAGCGTGAGCGCCGTCGACGCGAGCGCCTGCCAGGTGGTGAACCACAGCACGTGCCGGATGTCGGACTGCCCGAGGACGTCCGCGATCCGGCCGAAGCGCCAGGCCCCGTCGACGTGCAGCCCGCGCGCGACGATCGCCGTGACCGGGTAGGCGAAGAAGAGCGCGAAGAACGCGACGGGCAGGGCCATCAGAGCGAGCCGCGCCGCGCCCGCGCGTCGCAGACCCGCGCGCGGGCGGCTCGGCGACGACGGCTTCACCTTCGGCTCCGCGTCCGACTCCGACCCCGCCCCCTCCCCTGACTTCGCTACTTCAGTACGAGCGAGGTCCACGACTTGATCCACGGCTCACGGTTGTCGGCGATCTTCTTGGGATCCATGGTCTGCGGCTTGTCGACCGTCACTCCGTGCTCCGTGAAGAGTTCGGGCAGCTTCGTGCCCTCGCGCACCGGGTTCACGAACATGTTCAGCGGCATGTCCTCCTGGAACTCCTTGCCCGCGAGGAAGTCGAGGAGCGCCTTGCCGCCCTTGGCGTTCCCCGCGTTGCTGAGCAGGCCCGCGTACTCGACCTGACGGAAGCAGGTGCCGGTCGCGACGCCGGTCGGTGCCTCCTTGGGCTGCGGCTCGGCGTAGAGCACCTCGACGGGCGGCGAGGAGGCGTAGGAGACGACGAGCGGCCGGTCGCCCTTGGCCTTCTTGCCGCCGGCGGACCCGGAGAACTCCTCGTTGTAGGCCTGCTCCCAGCCGTCGACGACCTTGACGCCATTGGCCTTGAGCTTCTTCCAGTAGTCCGCCCAGCCGCCGTCGCCGTACTTGGCGGCCGTGCCGAGCAGGAAGCCGAGGCCCGGCGAGGAGGTCGAGGCGTTCTCGGTGACCAGCAGGTTCTTGTACGCGGGCTTGGCGAGGTCGTCGAAGGACTTCGGCGGCGCCAGCTTCTTGTCGGCGAAGTACTTCTTGTCGTAGTTCACGCAGATGTCGCCGCTGTCCACGGGGGTGACCCGGTGCTTGCCCTGGTCGACGCGGTACTGCGAGCCGATCTTGTCCGACCCCTTGGCCTCGTACGACTGGAAGAGGCCGTTGTCGAGCGCCCGGGACAGGAGCGTGTTGTCGACGCCGAAGAAGACATCGCCCTGCGGGTTGTCCTTGGAGAGGATCGCCTTGTTGACGGCGGCGCCCGCGTCACCGTCCTTCAGGACGTGCACGCGGTAGCCGGAGCGCTTCTCGAAGTCCTTCAGCACGTCCTTGGACACGTTGAAGGAGTCATGGCTGACGAGCGTCACGCTCTTGGAGTCGGATTTCCCCGAACCGTCGTCGGAGCTGCCGCACGCGGAGACGGCGACGAGCCCGATGCCGACCGCCACGGCGGTATACGTGACCTTCTTGGTGGTGCTCACTGAAACTTCCTCCTGGGTGACCAGGAAGAGACGCGGCCCCGCCCGCCGGCCGACTGGCCTGCGGGCAGGGCGCTACAGCTTGAGTCATGCCCGAACTCCCTACCCGGAATGACCCGGGCGAGGTTCAGAGGGTCTGCGGCCCACCTGTCCAAGGTGCCGCACTCTCAGCGCTGTGGCGCTCCCCTGTCGGAATATGCAGATGTATGTACGAGGCGTACGCCCGCCAGACTACCTCCCGGCCGTCTGGCGCTCGCCGTCTACCGCTCGGCGGCGGCGAGCTGACCGCACGCTCCGTCGATCTCCTGACCCCGGGTGTCCCGAATCGTGACCGGTACACCGTGCGCCGCGATGGCCGCCACGAACGCCTTCTCGTCCTCGGGGCGCGACGCGGTCCACTTCGAGCCCGGCGTCGGGTTCAGCGGAATCAGGTTCACGTGCACCGGCTTGCCCTTGAGCAGCCGCCCGAGCCGGTCACCACGCCATGCCTGGTCGTTGATGTCGCGGATCAGCGCGTACTCGATGGAGAGGCGGCGGCCCGACTTGGCCGCGTACTCCCAGCCCGCGTCGAGCACCTCGCGCACCTTCCACCGCGTGTTGACGGGAACGAGCGTGTCGCGCAGCTCGTCGTCCGGCGCGTGCAGCGAGATCGCGAGGCGGCACTTGAAGCCCTCGTCGGAGAACCGGTGGATGGCCGGCACGAGCCCCACCGTCGACACCGTGATCCCGCGCTGCGACAGGCCGAGGCCGTCCGGCTCCGGGTCGGTGAGGCGGCGGATGGCGCCGGTCACGCGCTTGTAGTTGGCCAGCGGCTCGCCCATGCCCATGAAGACGATGTTGGAGAGGCGCGCGGGCCCGCCCGGGATCTCGCCGTCCCTGAGCGCCCGCATGCCGTCGACGATCTGGTGCACGATCTCGCCCGTCGACAGGTTCCGGTCGAGGCCGGCCTGTCCCGTGGCGCAGAACGGGCAGTTCATGCCGCAGCCCGCCTGGGAGCTGATGCACATGGTGACCCGGTCCGGATAGCGCATGAGCACCGACTCGACGAGCGTCCCGTCGAACAGCCGCCAGAGCGTCTTGCGGGTGGTGTCGTCGTCACAGCTGATGTGCCGCACCACGGACATCAGATCGGGCAGCAGCGCCTCACGGAGCTTCTCGCGCGAACCGGCGGGGATGTCGGTCCACTCCGCCGGGTCGTGGGCGTACCGCGCGAAGTAGTGCTGCGAGAGCTGCTTGGCGCGGAACGGCTTCTCGCCGGTGGCGGCGACGGCTTCCTTGCGCTCGGCGGGCGTGAGGTCGGCGAGGTGCCGCGGGGGCTTCTTGGCTCCGCGGGGCGCGACGAAGGTGAGTTCTCCGGGTACAGGCATGGTCCTTCCAGTGTCGCAGACATACGCGAAGGGGCTCGCCGCCCTGTGGACAACGAACCCCTCACGCACGTTTACGCAGGTCAGACAGGTATGGATCAGCCCGAACCGACGAAGATGACCAGCAGCAGCCAGACCACGGGGGCCGTCGGCAGCAGCGAGTCGAGGCGGTCCATGATGCCGCCGTGGCCCGGCAGCAGCGTGCCCATGTCCTTGATGCCGAGGTCCCGCTTGATCATCGACTCGCCGAGGTCACCGAGCGTGGCGCTCGCCGCGACGGCGAAGCCGATCACCAGGCCCTGCCACCACTGGCCGTCGTCGATCAGGAACTGCAGGCACAGCGCGCCCCCGGCCATCGCGAAGGTGACCGCGCCGACCAGGCCCTCCCGGGTCTTGCCCGGACTGATGCGCGGCGCCAGCTTGTGCTTGCCGAAGCGCCAGCCGATCGCGTACGCCCCGGTGTCGCTGACGACGGTCAGGAGCAGGAAGGTCAGCACCCGCATGGCGCCGTCCTCGGCGGTCAGCATCAGCGCCACGAAGGTCGCGAGGAAAGGAACGTAGAAGGCGGCGAAGACCCCCGCCGTGACGTCCTTCAGATAGCCCTCCGGCGGCTCCGTCATGCGCCAGACGAGGACCGCGAGGGCGGTGAGGGCCATCGCGACCCACGCGCCCTCGGTCTCGCGCACGTAACCGGCGACGACCATCGCCGCACCGCCCACCGCGAGCGGCACGAGCGGCGCCTTGATGCCCTTGCGCTCCTCGAGCCGCGAGGTGAGCTCCCAGAGGCCGACCACGACGGCGACCACTATGACGCCGATGAAGACGGCCTTCACGATGAACAGCGACGCGATGATCACCGCGCCGAGTCCCACACCGACTCCTATGGCCGCCCCGAGATCGCGGCCCGCGCTCTTCTTCTGCGGTGCGGCCGGGGCCGGCTGCGGCTGTGGTGCGCTGGGCATGGGCTCCTGCGGAGGCTCGTCACGGAACAGGGGGCCGCCCGTCCGAGTGGCCCCCCGGCCGTCGTCCTGGTCTCCGCCGTTGACGGGTACGTCGGGCACGATGGGCATGGGCTGCGTCTCAGACGGAAACAGCGCGTCCTGCGCATCGTACGCGGGACCTGACGGGGTCGCCCCCTGACCGGGCCCCGCGTCGGGCGGCCCCCAATACCCGGCTCTGGGCGGCGCCCCCCAGGAAGAGTCGTTCACGGATCGGTTCCTGATTCCTCGGACTCGAGACTCAGACTTCGAGCAGCTCGGCTTCCTTGTGCTTGAGCAGCTCGTCCACCTGCGTGACGTACTTCGCGGTGGTGTCGTCGAGCTCCTTCTCGCCGCGGCGGCCCTCGTCCTCGCCGATGTCGCCGTCCTTGATCGCCTTGTCGAGGGCCTCCTTGGCCTTGCGGCGGATCGACCGGATCGAGATCTTGGAGTCCTCGGCCTTGGTCTTGGCGACCTTGATGTACTCCTTGCGGCGGTCCTGGGTCAGCTCAGGGAACGTCACACGGATGATGTTTCCGTCGTTGCTCGGGTTGACGCCGAGGTCGGAGTCGCGGATCGCCTGTTCGATGTTGCGCAGCGCGCTCTTGTCGAACGGGGTCACCACGGCCATCCGCGGCTCGGGCACCGAGAACGAGGCCAGCTGGTTGATCGGCGTCAGCGCGCCGTAGTAGTCAGCCACGATCTTGTTGAACATCGCCGGGTGCGCACGGCCGGTGCGGATCGCGGCGAAGTCCTCCTTGGCGACCACGACGGCCTTCTCCATCTTCTCCTCGGCCTCGAGGAGGGTCTCTTCGATCACCACTTGCTCCTGCGTGTCTTGAGTAGGCCCGGCCGGCACGGGGCGGCCGGCTGCGTCGCGTGTCTTTCCTGCACGGTGTCCGACCGGCAGGGCTTTGTCCATCCCCTCAAGTGACGTCTCGCGTCCGTCTCTTGAGACTGGCCCAGGTCCCTCGGGTCAGGCCCGGCTTCCCTGGTCGCCCACGAGTGTGCCGATCTTCTCACCCTTGACGGCCCGGGCGATATTGCCTTCGGAGAGCAGCTCGAAGACGAGGATGGGCAGCTTGTTGTCCCGGCACAGCGTGATCGCGGTCATGTCGGCGACCTTGAGATCGCGGGTGATGACCTCGCCGTAGCCGAGGGCGTCGTACTTCACGGCGTCGGGGTTGGTCTTGGGGTCGGAGTCGTAGACACCGTCCACGCCGTTCTTGCCCATGAGCAGCGCCTCCGCGTCGATCTCCAGGGCGCGCTGCGCGGCGGTGGTGTCGGTGGAGAAGTACGGCATGCCCATGCCTGCGCCGAAGATGACCACGCGGCCCTTCTCCAGGTGGCGCACGGCGCGCAGCGGGATGTACGGCTCCGCGACCTGGCCCATGGTGATGGCGGTCTGGACGCGGCACTCGATGCCCTCCTTCTCCAGGAAGTCCTGGAGGGCGAGGCAGTTCATGACGGTGCCGAGCATGCCCATGTAGTCGGAGCGGGCCCGGTCCATGCCGCGCTGCTGGAGCTCGGCGCCGCGGAAGAAGTTGCCGCCACCGATCACGATGGCGATCTGCGCGCCGTCACGGACGACGGCCGCGATCTCGCGGGCGATGGCGTGCACCACATCGGGATCGACCCCGAGGCCGCCTCCACCGGCGAACGCCTCGCCGGAGAGCTTCAGCAGGAAGCGTCCGGCAACTTTGTCGTCGTCACTCTTCGAGTCGGCCTTGGTGGTCATGTGGTTCTCGCTTCTCTTACTTGGCACACATGCGAAGAAGGCCACTGCCGGCGGGGTGTCGTTCGCATCCCATGCTCGGCAGTGGCCTCCTCGTCAGATCCTGCGGTCGTACGTCACGCACGAGTGCCGTGCGCGGGCGACCGCTGTCGACCCTAGCGGGGTCTACCGTCGATCGCGGTACGGACTCAGATGCCGACCTTGATGCGCGAGAAGCGCTTCAGGGTGACACCGGCCTCGGCGAGAACCTTCTCGACCGACTTCTTGTTGTCCAGCGCGTACGGCTGGCCGAGGAGGGTGGCCTCCTTGAAGAAGCCGTTGACGCGACCCTCGACGATCTTCGGCAGGGCGGCCTCGGGCTTGCCCTCGGCGCGGGTGGTCTCCTCGGCGACGCGACGCTCCGACTCGACGACGTCGGCCGGGACGTCCTCACGGGAGAGGTACTTCGGCGCGAAGGCGGCGATGTGCTGGGCGATGCCCTTGGCCACGTCGGCGTCGGCCTTGTCCAGCTCGACGAGGACACCGATCTGCGGGGGCAGGTCGGGCATCGTGCGGTGCATGTACGCGGAGACGTAGGCGCCGGAGAACTGCGCGAAGCGGTCCAGGACGATCTTCTCGCCGAGGTTGGCGTTGGCCTCGTCGACGTACGCCTGGACGGTCTTGCCGGCCTCGATCTCGGAGGCGAGGAGCGCCTCGAGGTCGGCCGGGGAGGTCTTGGCGACGTGGGCGGCGAGGTTGTTCGCCACGGCCTGGAACTTCTCGCCCTTGGCGACGAAGTCCGTCTCGCACTTCAGCTCGACGATGACACCGGAGGTGTTGTCGTCGGCGATGAGGGAGACCACGGCGCCGTTCTCGGCGGAGCGGCCCTCGCGCTTGGCGACGCCCTTCTGGCCCTTGATGCGGAGCGCCTCGACGGCCTTGTCGACGCTGCCCTCGGCCTCGTCGAGCGCCTTCTTGCAGTCCATCATGCCGGCGCCGGTGAGCTCACGGAGCTTCTTGACGTCAGCGGCGGTGTAGTTCGCCATGATCGAATTTCTCTCTCGAAGTCTGAAAGATCTACGAAGGTCTACGGGTGAAAGGCGGGGGCCGATGGCCCCCGCCGTCACTTACCGAACCTGTGCGGTCAGGCCTGCTCGGCGTCCGCGGCGGGCGCCTCGACGGCGGCAACCTCGGCGGGAGCCTCGGCCTGCTCGGCGTCGGCGGCCTTCTCCGTCTCGGCGGACTTCTGAACCTCGGCGTCGGCCTCGGCGGCCTTCGGCTCGTCGGCCTTCTTCTCGCCCTCGAGCAGGTCGCGCTCCCACTCGGCGAGCGGCTCGCCCTGGGCCTTCTCGCCCGGCTTCGAGTCACCGGTGGCCACGCCGGAACGGGCGATGAGGCCCTCGGCGACGGCGTCGGCGATCACGCGGGTGAGCAGGGTGACGGAGCGGATCGCGTCGTCGTTGCCCGGGATCTTGTAGTCGACCTCGTCGGGGTCGCAGTTGGTGTCGAGGATGGCGACGACCGGGATGTTGAGCTTCCGGGCCTCGCCGACCGCGATGTGCTCCTTCTTGGTGTCCACGATCCAGACGGCGCTGGGCACCTTGGACATCTCGCGGATACCACCGAGGGTCTTCTCCAGCTTGGCCTTCTCGCGCGAGAGCACGAGAAGCTCCTTCTTGGTGAGACCGGACGCGGCGACGTCCTCGAAGTCGATCTGCTCGAGCTCCTTGAGGCGCTGCAGACGCTTGTAGACGGTCGAGAAGTTGGTGAGCATGCCGCCCAGCCAGCGCTGGTTCACGTAGGGCATGCCGACGCGGGTGGCCTGCTCCGCGATGGCCTCCTGCGCCTGCTTCTTCGTGCCGACGAACATGACCGTGCCGCCGTGGGCGACGGTCTCCTTGACGAACTCGTAGGCGCGGTCGATGTACGACAGCGACTGGAGCAGGTCGATGATGTAGATGCCGTTGCGCTCCGTGAAGATGAAGCGCTTCATCTTCGGGTTCCAACGACGGGTCTGGTGACCGAAGTGGACGCCGCTCTCCAGCAGCTCCCGCATCGTGACGACGGCCATGGCCGCTCTCCTTGAGAATCTCGGTTGTGCCGCGTGTGCCGGACGGCACTCGCGCCTGACGCCCGCTGTGCGCCGTGCCCACGAGGGACCGAGGGGCGCTGACACCGGCTGTTTCATGGCCTGGTGCCGGGGCGTGCGAAGTCGACCCGGTGACCCGGATCGCCACGAGAAGTGTACGGGACCCGCGGGGTACCGGGTGACGCCGCCGTCGATGCCCAGGTCCCGGCGGTGTCCGGACGGCGGCCGCGCCTCACACGACCGGGTGACGCGCCTGTCCACAACCGGCCGGCCGTCCACAGATCCGGACCATGATCCCCGCGGTGGCGTCCGGCGCAGGACGGTTCTCCCATGCATCTCGGACTCCTGCTGCCGACGCTGGCAACCCTGCTCGCGACGGTCCTGCCCGCCACCCCGGCCCCTGGCCCGCTCCCGGCCCCGCCGTCGGCCTCACTACCGGCCGCCGTCTGGCCGGTGGGCGCACCGACCGGCCGGCCCCAGGTCGTACGCGGCTGGGACCCGCCGTCGACCCCGTACGGCGCGGGCCACCGCGGCGTGGACCTGGCCGCGCCGCCGGGCAGTCCGGTACGGGCGGCGGCCCCGGGACACATCGTCTTCGCGGGCCGGGTGGCGGGCAGAGGCGTGGTCTCGGTGGAACTGGACGGCACGGGCGACCCGCCGCTGCGCACGACATACGAACCGGTCAGGGCATCGCTGAAGAAGGGCGACAAGGTCGGGGCGGGCGACGAGATCGGCACCCTGGAGCTCCCGGCCGGCCACTGCCCGCGGAACTGCCTGCACTGGGGCCTGCGCAGAGCCGGGACCTATCTGGACCCGTTGAGCCTGCTGCCCCCGTGGCTCCGATACCGGGGCCCGTCCCGCCTGCTACCGGTGAGCCCCGGAACATGAGGCCTCCGTCAGCCCCGCACGCCGCGCAGAGCCATGGCCACGGCCGCCTCGGTGATGGCGGTCGGGGCCTCGGCGGCGCCCAGCTCGATCCGCCGCACCGCCGCGTCCACGATTCCCTGCAGCAGCATCGCCGCCATCCGCGGCTGCTCGTGCCCCAGCTCCTCGAGCGCCTCGACGATCATCGCGATGAGGCCGCCGTGCGCGGCACGGATCTTCTCCCGCGCCCCGGCGTCGAGCTCGCTCGCGGAGATGGCGACCACGGCCCGGTGCCGCCGGTCACCCACCAGGGCGAGCTGTCGCCGCACATAGGCCTCGACCTTGCCCTCGGCCGACTCCGCACCCTCCATCGCCGCCGACACCTCCGCCGCCCAGACGGGGAAGTCGACCTCGCACAGCTCTTCCACCACGGCCGCCCGCGACCGGAAGTACTCGTACACGGAGGACCGGGCGAGCCCGGTGCGCTCGGCGAGGGCGGGGAAGGTCAGCGCCTCCGTACCGCCTTCGGACAGCAGGGAACGCGCGGCGTCCAGCAGGGCGCCGCGTTGCATCGACCGGTGCTCGGCCACTGAGGCCGCTCGAATCCTTGGCACGGCTCCACTTTACGGACGGCGCGCCGCGGGCGGGAGCCGCTGCCGTGCCCGCGCCGCCGGGGCAGGGACCATTCACCGTGCTCAGCGGCCAAAACTCGCCAGCTTCGCCCGCAGCTGCAGCACGGACTTCGTGTGGATCTGGCTCACCCGGCTCTCGGTCACGCCGAGCACATTGCCGATCTCGGCGAGCGTGAGGCCCTCGTAGTAGTAGAGCGTCACGACGGTCTTCTCACGCTCCGGCAGCGTGTTGATCGCCCGCGCCAGCAGCCGCCGCAGCTCCCGGTCCTCGGCGACCTCGACCGGATTGTCGGCCGCGTGGTCCTCGAGCGTGTCCATCAGGCTGAGCCGGTCGCCGCCCTCGCCGCCGACGTGCAGCAGCTCTTCGAGGGCCACCACGTTCGCCAGTGACAACTGGCTGAAAACCGCGTGCAGTTCCTCCAGTGCGATCCCCATCTCGGCGGCGACCTCCCCCTCCGAGGGAGTCCGCCTCAGCTGCGCCTCCAGCGTGGCGTAGGCCCGCTCGACGTTGCGCGCCTTCTGCCGCACGGACCGGGGGATCCAGTCGAGCGCCCGCAGTTCGTCGATCATGGCGCCGCGGATGCGCGTGATCGCGTATGTCTCGAACTTGATGGACCGCTCGATGTCGAACTTCTCGATCGCGTCGATCAGCCCGAATACCCCGGACGAGACGAAGTCGGCCTGTTCGACGTTGGGCGGCAGCCCCACGCTCACCCGTCCCGCGACGTACTTCACCAGCGGTGAGTAGTGCAGGATCAGCTGCTCCCGCAGCCGCCCGTCGCCCGTCTCCTTGTACGACCGCCACAGCTCGTCCAGCGACGACGGCGCGGGGGGCCGCTCCCGCTCGCCGCTACGAGCGGCGGGGGGAACCGCTGCCCGGTCGGACCCTGAGGTGTGCTGGGGCATTCGTCGCCTTGAGCCGTTCTGCCGTGAACTGGTGAGGTCGCGTGAGCCGGTGGGGTCGCACGGGCCGGTGACGTCGCGCGAGCCGTTCGGAACGCCGGCGTCGGTCACGCCGGTGCGGTGGAGAGTGTGCGTGGGGTGAATGAGGTTGTCCGTCTGGTTGTCCGTCCGTGCCGACCGTCTGGTTGTCCGTCCGTGCCGGAAGACTTGTGAGCGTAGCGTGACTGAAGTGTCGCAGTGTGCGAACAGTATGGGGTCCTGAGGGCGCAGATACGTTCCGCTGAGCGCCCCCGAGGGGCAGATCCGTCGCTCTGCGTGATGGCGGCGGCGTATCAACTGCGTTATTTCCCAAGGCTGTCGAGGGTCATCCGTCCGGCGCAACACACTGGGTCACGATTCACCTCCATCGGCGAAGACGGACCGAAACGCCTGGCGTGTCAACTGCCAGCCGTCGCCATGTCGTTCGACGAACCCCAACGACTGAAGCTCGTACAGTCGCCCGACCGCTTCGTCCTCCGTCGTCCCGGCGCCGACCGCGACATCCCGCGCCGCCACCCGCGCGCGGGCCGGCAGCGCCGCCAGGACGCGCTGCACCTCCGGAGCGAGCAGGTCACGCGGCACGACGGGGCCCCGCCGGGCCGGCGCGAGCTCCCCCATGTCACCGACGAGCTCGACGACTTCGGCGGCGTCGGTCACCAGGACACCGTCACCCCGCAGCAGTTCGTGCACCCCCGCGGAGAGACCGCTGGTCGCGGGCCCCGGCACCCCCATCGTGAAGCGTCCCAATTCCTGAGCGCTGCGTGCCGTTGCGAGCGCCCCACTGCGGTACGCGGCCTCAACCACCACCGTCCCCCGGGTCAGCGCCGCGATCAGCCTGTTCCGCTGGATGAACCGGCTCGGTGTCGGGTGATCCCCCGGCGGCAACTCGCCCACGACAAGACCCTGTTCCGCGATCCGGCCGATCAGCTCGGCGTGCCCGCTCGGATAGGGCCGGTCGACGCCGCAGGCCAGCACCGCCGCGGTGGCGCCACCGGCGCCGAGCGCCCCGCGGTGCGCGGCACCGTCCACCCCGTACGCCCCGCCGGAAATCACCACCCAGCCGCGCTCCGCGAGCCCCGCGGCGAGCCCGGCGGCCATGTGCGCGCCGTACTCCGTGCAGGCCCGCGCCCCGACGACGGCCACCGAGCGCAGCGCCCACATCCGTAAGGAGGGCCGCCCTCTGACCCAGAGCCCGACCGGCCGCGCGTCCCCCAGGTCGTCCAGCGGCACCGGCCACTCCGCGTCCCCCGGACACACGAACCTCCCCCCGACGTCCGCCGCCACCCGCAGATCCCGCTCCGGCCGCACCTCGGCCGCCCGCGCCCGCAGTCCCTCCCAGCGCCGCGCGGTCACCCCGGCCGGCCGCTCCTCCTCCCCGCCGAGCCTGCGCAGCAACTCGGCCGCGCCCAGCTCACGAAGCCACCGTCCGCCGACCGCGTCCCCCGGCTCCAGGACCCGGGTCAGGGCGACCCGGGCGAGCCGCTCGTCGTCCGGCGGCGCATCGGCGATCACGCCGGCGCCCCGATCGTCATCGGCACGCCGCGTGAGACCCCTGTACGCAATTGCAGCGCCAGGGCGACGTCCTGCGCGGTGGGCCTGCCGTGTCCCGCGAGGTCCGCGACGGTCCAGGCCACCCGCAGGACGCGGTCAAGGCCGCGGGCGGTCAGGAAGCCGCGCTCCAGGTCCAGCTCGGCCGCGTCCAGCGCGCCGGGGTCGGCGGGCCAGCGGGTGCGCAGCGCATGGCCGGGAACCTCGCTGTTGGTCCGCCAGCCGGTGCCGGTCAGCCTGGCCGCCGCTCTCTCCCGCGCGGCGCGCACCCGGTCGGCGACGGTCTGGGTGGACTCCCCGCGCGTGCCGTACCCGGCCAGTTCGGACCGGGTGACGGGCTCCGCGACGACCTTCAGGTCGATCCGGTCGAGCAGCGGTCCCGAGAGGCGGGCCTGATAGCGGCGGATGACGGAGGCGGGGCATTCGCAGCCGTCGCCCAGCAGCGTATGGCGGCCGCACGGGCAGGGGTTGGCCGCGAGCACCATCAGGAACTTCGCGGGCAGCCGCACCACTCCGGCGCTGCGCGCGATCACCACGTGTCCCGATTCGAGGGGCTGGCGCAGGGAGTCCAGGGTCTGGCTGCTGAACTCCGGCGCCTCGTCGAGAAAGAGCACTCCTCGATGAGCGAGGGACACCGCCCCCGGCCGGGGGACTCCCTTGCCGCCGCCCACCAGGGACTGCATCGTCGCGGAGTGGTGCGGTGCGCAGTAGGGCGCGATGTCGACCAGTGGCTTGCCCGGTGGCAGCATGCCCGCCACCGAGTGGACCGCGGTGACTTCCAGGGACTCTTCCCGGGTCAGCCGGGGCAGGACGGCGGGCAGCCGCTCCGCGAGCATCGTCTTTCCGGCACCCGGCGGCCCTTGCAGGAAGAGGTGGTGCGCCCCTGCCGCGGCGACCTCGACGGCGGTCCTGGCCGGCGTCTGGCCGACGACATCGGCCAGGTCGAGCGCATGGGTGTCGTCCAGGGCGCCGCTGAGGCCCGTGCCGAAGCCGGTGCCGGGCACGCAGAGTCCGGCGAGCATCGGATCGGGCCGGCCCGTCTCGTCCGGCTCCTCCTGCGGCACCGGCTCATCGGTGAGCACCGCGATGAGCTGCCGCAGGCTGCGCACGCCGAGGACGGATACGCCCGGCACCAGCGCGGCCTCGGCGGCCGTGCACTCCGGGACGACCACCTGCTCGTACCCCGCGTCGGCCGCCGCGAGGACCGCGGGCAGCACGCCCCGGACCGGCCGAACCCGGCCGTCGAGGCCCAGCTCCCCGATCATCACGATGTCGGCGAGGACCTTCGGGTCGATCCGCTCGGCCGCTCCGAGGACGGCGCAGGCGACCGCGAGGTCGAATCCGCTGCCACCCTTCGGCACCGACGCCGGGCTCAGTCCGACCGTGAGCTTCTTCTGGGGCCACTCGCCGCCGGAGTTGACCACGGCGGCACGGACCCGGTCGCGGCTCTCGGTCAGGCTCTTGTCCGGCAGTCCCACCAGCGTGAACGCCGCGACTCCGGGCTCCAGATCGGCCTGCACCTCGACGACCACGCCCTCGACACCGACCAGGGCGACGGAACATGTGCGCGCGAAACCCATCACGCCACCCCCCGCGCGTGCTCGACCACGGGGACACCGCGCCGCGGGATCAGGACGCCGACCAGATCGATGCGGACGCCGCCCGGCGGTGGGCCGCCGCGCTCCTCGATCCAGCGCTCGGCCAGTCTCCGCAGCCGCTCCGCCTTGATCCGTCCCACGGCCGCCATCGGATGCTCGAACGGTACGGAGCCGTCCCGGCCCGCCCTGCGCGTCTTGACCTCGCAGACGACCAGGGCCTCGCCGTCCATGGCCACGATGTCGATCTCACCGGTTCTGCCCGCGCGCCAGTTGCGCTCCAGAACCGTCATCCCCGACTCGACCAGCCGCCGTGCGGCCAGCTCCTCGCCGTACCTGCCGATTGCTCCCCGTGCGTTCATGTCGGCACCACCTCCGGCACCCACAGTCACGCGTCGGCCCGCACCTGTTGGATCTTGGTGCACTACTCACCGGTTGTGGAAAACTCCGCCACCCCTGCGAGTGAATTCCACCGCGCTCCGGCTCGCCCCGAGGGCGCCGGTCCTGGCGGCAGTCCTGGCCGCCTCAGCTGCCCGGCAGCTCGAGATCGCTCTTGTTGAGCTCCTCGATGTTCACGTCCTTGAATGTGAGAACGCGCACTTGCTTGACGAAACGCGCGGGTCTGTACATGTCCCACACCCAGGCGTCCGCCATGGACACCTCGAAGAAGACCTCGCCCTGGACCGAGTGCACCTGCATCTCGTAGTCATTGGTGAGGTAGAAACGGCGCTCCGTCTCGATCACGTATTTGAACAGACCGACGACATCGCGGTACTCCCGGTAGAGCTTCAGCTCCATCTCGGTCTCGTACTTCTCGAGGTCCTCGGCGCTCATGGCATGTTCCCCTTCAGCCGTGCGTCCCCCTATTGTGCGTCAGCCCCGCGAACCCCTACACGATTTCCGTGTCGAGGATCTCGGGCCGATTCGGGGGCCCCTCGTCGAGCAGTCTGCGGAACAGCCCGGCGAGCCTGGTCGGATACACCGTCTCATGAGCCTCGGTCAGTTCTCGGCACGTCCACCAACGTGCTCCGGTGACACTGCGTCTTTCCAGTTCCGTGCGGCCCTCGGCGACGGTCCGCGTCTGTGACGTGCGGGCCAGGTAGTACCACTCGTCCTGGTCCCAGCGCCGCCCGGCGAACGGGAAGGAGCAGACCCGCCGCCACAGGACGGGGCCAAGCTCGACGTCCGTGATGCCGGTCTCCTCCCGCAGCTCGCGCAGGGCCGCCTCCTCCCGCGTCTCGTCGCCCTCCACGCCGCCGCCCGGCGTGAACCACCAGTCGTCCGCCGGATTCCCGGGCTCATAGCCGTGCAGCAGCAGGATGCGGTCGTCCCGGTCGAGCAGGACCACGCGCGCGACCCGGCGCAACGGCCGCCCCGACAGTGACGCCGCGCTCTCAGCAGGCACTCGCGGTCTCCCCGGCACGGCTCCCGCCGCGTCGACGGCCCAGACGCTTCGCCACCGGCCCGTACGCCGCACCGCCCAGGACGAGGACCATGCCCGCCACGACAGCGATCACCACCATGCGCAGCGGTCCCGGCCGCGAGATGCCGCCCGGCATGTCCGCGAAGCCCTTGGGCCGTTCCAGCATGCCGAACTCGTCCATCGGCCAGGCCACCGCGTCGACCCGCGCCCGCACGGCGTCGCGCGGCACCGAGCCGTGGTCCGCGTCGCCCAGGTGCACGCTGGAGTCCAGGGAACCGCTGCGCTCGTCGCCGAGGAGGAAGAGGCGGCCCTCGGGGACCGTGGTGGTGGGGATGCCGGTGGCCGCGGCGCCCTGCCCCTCGGGCAGATACGGTTCTGCGACTTCCTTGCCGTTGACGGTCAGCTTGCCGTCCTTGCAGCAGGCGATCTTGTCGCCGCCGATGCCGACGACGCGCTTGACCATCGGCAGATCGCCCCAGGTCGACTGCTTGAAGACGACGACGTCACCGCGGCGCACGTCGTCGCCGTCTATGCGCTGTGCGAGCACCCGATCGCCGGAGCCGATCGTCGGTGTCATCGATCCGGTGGGGACGGTGTACGGCTGGTACTGGACGGCGCCCCAGGCGAACCCGCCGAGGAAGAGCACACAGCCGAGGGCCACGGCGATGCCCGACAGCACGCTGCCGAGCCTTCCGCGGCCCTCGTCCGTACGACGTGTCCTGCTCATCCCAGTGCTCCCCCGCTTCGGAGACGACCCCGCCGCCCCTGCGGGCGGCGGAAGATCGGCGATCTGGGACGGCACCCTACCCGGCGGTACTGCCGCCAGAAACCCTCGCGTCGCGCGCGGCGGCCACCGTGAGTCGACGCCTGCGCCACAGCACGACCGGGACGGCTCCCGCGAGTCCGAGGACGCTCGGGGCAGCGCTGGAGAGCGCGTTGATGCCCGGCTGGTCGAAGGTGTCGGGCTTGGGCAGGGTCGTCCAGCGGGTGGGCGGCCAGGCGATCACGATGGCGCGGCCCACGACGTTGTCCACGGGGACGGCGCCGCCCCCGGGCTGGTTCTGGTGGTAGCGGGAGTCCAGGGAGTTCTGCCGGTGGTCACCCATGACCCAGATTTTGCCCTTGGGTACCGTGACCTTGAACTGGCCGCCCTGGTCGTCGACGCTGCAAGGGGTGTTGCCGGCGAAGACGTACGGCTCGTTCAGCGCCTTGCCGTTGACCTTCACCGGGCCCGTGCCCTTGCACTCCACGGTGTCGCCGCCCACGCCGATGACGCGCTTGATGAGGTCCTTCTCGTCGGCGGACGGCATCAGGCCGACCCAGCCGAGGACCCGCTGGACCGCGTTCGGGTCGGGCGTGGGCTCGCCGTCCAGCCAGTGGCCGGGGTCCCGGAAGACGACGACCTCGCCGCGCTCGGGCTCGGATCCGAACCACGGCGTCAGCTTGTCGACGAGGACGCGGTCGCCCTGCTGCAGCGTGTTCTGCATCGAGTCCGACGGGATCGAGAACGCCTGGACCAGGAAGGTCTTGATGACCAGTGCCAGGACCAGGGCGATGCCGATGAGGAGCGGGAGCTCCTTCCAGAAGGAGCGGGGCTTCTTCCGCTGCTTGCCGCCCTGCTCCTTCGTCGCGCCGCCGGCGGCGCCGTCGGCGTCCGTGCCGTCATTCCCGGGGGTGGCACCGCCTTCGACGCCCTCGACGCCCGGCTCGTCGGATCGCTCCGGCCGCTCCTCGGGCCCCTCGTGTCCGGATCGTGCGCCGACCGCCAAATCCCCCACATCCACTCCTCAGTCCGTGCCGCCGCCTGCCCCAGATGCGATGCAGGCCCACCACTCCCATAACGAGCGGGAGTTCCGCAGGGGTCGGGAGCCGGATCAATCCATATCGATCGCCGGGGGCCACCCTATGCGACACACCTGTGGCCACGGCCTTTCCCGCACGCGCGTCGGGAACTGACGCAAATGTGGCGGGCTCGTCCAGTTTGCGCCAGTGGCCGAAGGGCCAGGCGATGACGATCGCGCGCCCCACCACCTCGTCCTCGGAGACGGTGCCGTGGAACTTCTCGGCGCGGTGGAAACGGGAGTCGGCGGAGTCGCTCCGGTGGTCGCCCATCATGAAGAGGCGCCCTTCGGGGACCTTCACCTCGAACGCGAAGGCGGAGGGCTTGTCCCCGGGGTGGATGTAGGGCTCGTCGAGGGGGGTGCCGTTGACGGTGACCTTGCCGTTCTTGTCGCAGCACTTCACGGTGTCGCCGCCGACGCCGATCACACGCTTGATCAGGTCCCGCTCGCTGTCGGAGGGAAGCAGACCGATCTGGGTCAGGCCCTCCTTGATCTGCTTGACGACCACGGGGTCGTGATTCTTCTTGCCCTGCTCCTCTTCGAGCCAGTTGCCGGGGTCCTTGAAGACGACGACGTCACCGCGGTCCGGCTTCGCCCCGAACCACGGCGTGAGCTTGTCGACCAGTACCCGGTCGCCGATCCGGATCGTCTGCTCCATGGATCCCGAAGGGATCACGAAGGCCTGCACAAGGAAGGTCTTCAGGACCAGAGCTATCAGCAGGGCCACCCCTATGAGGAGGGGCACTTCCTTGATGGCCGAGCGCCGCCTGCGCCGCTTCACCTTCTTCGCGAGCTTGCGCCGGTCGGCCCGGCCGGGCAGTACGGGGCCGTCGGTCGGCCGGGACCCGGTGGGCAGTAGTGTGTGCGCGCTGTTCTCGGCGCCGCGCGTCCGGCCGCGGTTACCCATGCGCGCCGCCGGGTCCGGGCACGCGCGCGTAGCCGTCGGGACGCTTCAGGGAGGTCCAGTGACCGACCGGCCAGGCGATCCAGTCGGCCCTGCCGATGACCTCGTCGACGGGGATCATGCCGCCGCCGGGCTCGCCGAGGTGGTCGCGGGAGTCCCTGGAGTCACTGCGGTGATCGCCGAGGAGGAAGAGGCTGTCCTCGGGGACGACGACGTCGAAGGGCACCTTGGAGGGAGGGTTGCCCGGGTAGAGGTACGGCTCGTCGACGGGCTCGCCGTTCACCTTGATCCTCCCCCGCTTGTCACAGCAGACCACCCGGTCTCCCCCGGTTCCGACGACGCGCTTGATGTAGTCGGCGTCTCCGAAGTACCCGCTGCCGTCAAAGACGACCGCGTCACCCCGCTGCGGTCCGGAACCGAAACGGTACGCCAACTTGTTGACGAGTACCCGGTCCCCGGAGCGGAACGCGGGCTCCATGGAGCCGCTCGGAATCTGGAAGGGCTGCACCACGAAGGTGCTGATGACGAGCAGGAAACCCATGCACAGCAGGAACGTCAGGGTCCATCCGCCGCCCGGCAGCCAGTCGGTGAGGAACGCGAAAACGGAGCGCGACCGTTCCTCCGTCTCCTCGGATGCTGCGGCGACGTGCGGGACGTCGCCGGAATCGGAGGGTGGGGAGGAGCGGTCGCGCTCCGTGTGCTGTGCTTCGGTGTCCATCGGGGCCAGATGCTATCCGGCCCCGCTGTGGACCCGCGCGGGAGCTCAGCGCTCGCGCTTCTCCTTGATCTTCGCGGCCTTGCCGCGCAGCTCACGGAGGTAGTACAGCTTCGCGCGGCGCACGTCACCGCGGGTGACGAGCTCGATCTTCTCGACGATCGGGGTGTGCACCGGGAAGGTGCGCTCGACGCCGACGGAGAAGGAGACCTTGCGGACCGTGAAGGTCTCGCGCACGCCGGCACCCTGGCGACGGATGACTACGCCCTTGAACTGCTGCACACGGGAGCGGTTGCCCTCGATGACGCGCACGTGGACGTTGACGGTGTCACCCGGGCGGAAAGCCGGGACGTCGCTGCGCAGCGACGCGCTGTCGACGGAGTCGAGCAGGTTAGCCATGATCGTCTGCTTTCTTCACTGATGCCACAGGTCATCAGTGGGATGTGATGATGAGGATTCGGTAGCTGTTCGCGTCGGGCGGGCGTCTTGGCCTTCCCCGCCGAGCGGGGAGAAGAGCTTCGGCCGATCCCCCTGTGGCAGGGGCGCACGCTGGACGTACAGCAGCGGCCTATTCTTCCACGGCTTGGGGGTCTCGCCCAAATCGGCCGTCGGGCCCCGGCCGCCACCCCAGGATCGAGAGCATCTCGCGGTCCTTCTTGTCGAAGGCCCCGGGCTCGCAGCGCTCGATGAGATCGGGCCTGTTGCGGACGGTGCGCCGCAGCGCCTCGTCCCGCCGCCAGCGCGCGATCTTGCCGTGGTGGCCGCTGAGCAGCACGTCGGGGATGCCGTGCCCGCGCCACTGGGGAGGCTTGGTGTAGACCGGGCCCTCCAGGAGGTTGGCCATGGCTCCGGGGGCGAAGGAGTCGTCCTGGTGGGACTCGGCGTTGCCGAGCACGCCCGGCAGGAGCCGGGCGACGGCCTCCGTGACGACCAGGACGGCGGCCTCCCCGCCGGCGAGGACGTAATCGCCGATGGAGACCTCGTAGACGGGCATGCGGGTCGCGTACTCGTCCGTGACGCGGCGGTCGATGCCCTCGTAGCGCGCGGGGGTGAAGACGAGCCAGGGGCGCTCGGAGAGCTCCACGGCGAGCTCCTGGGTGAAGGGGCGGCCACTGGGCGTGGGGACGACCAGGACGGGCCCGTGGGCCCCCGCCTCGTACCCGTCGGCGAGCACGTCGTCGAGGGCCGCGCCCCAGGGCTCGGTCTTCATGACCATGCCGGGGCCGCCGCCGTAAGGGGTGTCGTCGACCGTGTTGTGCCGGTCGTACGTCCACTGTCTGAGGTCGTGCACCTGGACGTCGAGCTGCCCACGCGCGCGTGCCTTGCCGACGAGGGAGACGTTCAGGGGGTCCAGGTACTCGGGGAAGATCGTGACGACGTCGAGCCGCATTACGCCTCGTCCCGCGCGGAGGCGATCTCGGCGCGGTCGTCGATGAGACCGGGGGGCGGATCGATGACCGCGCGCTGGGCATCGAGGTCGATCTCGGTGACGATCTCCTCGACGAAGGGGATCATGACCTCGCTGCCGTCGGGCCGTTCCACGATGAAGAGGTCCTGCGAGGGCAGGTGCGAGATCTCGGTGATCCGGCCGACCTCCGTGCCGTCCTCCAGGACGACGTCGAGGTCCATGAGCTGGTGGTCGTAGAACTCGTCCTCGTCCTCGGGGAGCTCCGCCGGGTCGACCTCGGCGATCAGGATGGTGTTGCGCAGCGCCTCTGCGCCGGTGCGGTCGCGTACGCCCTCGAAGCGCAGCAGCAGTCGGCCGCTGTGCACCCGGCCCGACTCGATGGTCAGCGGGCCTGCGGAGACGGGGTCCGTGGCGAGGACGGCACCGGGGCCGAGCCGCAGCTCCGGCTCGTCGGTGCGGACCTCGACGGTGACCTCACCCTTGATGCCGTGGGCACGGCCGATGCGGGCGACTACCAACTGCACTGCGTTTCTCCTCATCCAACGACTACGGGCCGGGGAAGGCCCTGGAGCCCTCCCCGGCCCGAGCCGGTGCTGCTGTGGTTCTGCGAACCCGGTTCAGCGAACCTGGTCCACGTCGACGAGGTCGACGCGGACACCGCGGCCACCGATGGCGCCCACGACCGTGCGCAGGGCACGCGCGGTGCGGCCGTTGCGGCCGATCACCTTGCCGAGGTCGTCAGGGTGGACCCGGACCTCGAGGACGCGCCCGCGGCGCAGGTTGCGCGAGGCAACCTGCACGTCGTCGGGGTTGTCGACGATGCCCTTCACGAGGTGCTCGAGAGCCTCCTCGAGCATGCTCAGGCCTCGGTGGACTCGGTGGACGCGGCTTCGGCCTCGTCCGCCTTCTTGTCCGACTTCTTGGCCTTCTGGGTGATGGCCTCACCCTTGGCGTCGTCGCCCTCGAGACCCTTGGTGAAGGCCTCGAACGCGGCGCGCTTGTCCTTGGGCTCGGCGACCTTCAGCGGCGCCGGGGCCGGCAGGCCCTTGTGCTTCTGCCAGTCGCCGGTGAGCTTCAGGATGGCCATGACCGGCTCGGTCGGCTGGGCGCCGACGGACAGCCAGTACTGGGCACGCTCCGAGTTGACCTCGATGCGCGAGGGGTTCTGCACCGGGTGGTACAGACCGATCTCCTCGATGGCCCGGCCATCACGGCGGGTACGGGAGTCGGCGACGACGATGCGGTAGTGAGGCGAACGGATCTTGCCCAGACGCTTCAGCTTGATCTTGACTGCCACGGGAGTGGTGTCTCCTGGTCTTGACGTGGGTGGGCACAACAGTGATGCCGCGTGGGGTTGCGGTACTCGAGTGCCCGATGGACGCGTCAGCCGGAGGAGAGAGGGGTCCTGTGCGACTGTCGAGTACAGCTAGCCATTGTGCCATACGTCCCCGGGGCGCCCGAACCCGGACCGGGCGCCCCGGCCGGGCTCAGCCCACACCCACGGCGACCACGTCCGGGATGCGGAACGGCTTCCCGCAGCCGCCGCACATGATCGGCGCCTGGGCGAGCACCGAGGGGACGACGCGGACGTTGCGCCCGCAGTCGCAGACCGCCTTCACTCGCACGCCTCCTCCTGAGGAGCCGTGCCGGGCGGCGGGGCCCCGGAAGCTGCGCGCGGTGTCCGCCGTCGTCGCCGCGGTGTGCGCCTTCAGCGCGCGCTGCAGGCGCTCGATCGTCGGGCGGTAGAGCTTCTTCGCCTCCGGGTTGAGCGTGACCAGGGAGAAGCCGCTGCTCGGATGTGGCTCCTCGGGGTGGTCGAGGCCCAGCTCCTCGGCGATCGCGAGGAATCTGCGGTTGTGGTAGCGGCCGGCACGTGAAGTGTCGCGTACACCGCGCGAGGCGGCGATGCCATGGACTGCTTCGTGAAGCAGTCGCTCGAAGGAGAGCTCGGCGCCACAGGCGGACGACGACTCTCCGATCAGGGATTCGGGCGCGGCAAGGTCGGGCAGCTCGGGGTGGTGCCGCTGAATGTCGGCCCACGCCTGTGCCAGCTCTGCGGCGAGAACAGGTGGTGTCGTGCTCACGTCGTGACAACGAGCCGAGTGCCCCGGGGGTTCCATTCCGGGGCATCCCAAATAATTTGCACGTACCCGTCAGTTGCCATTGATGCGTCCGGACGAGGGCGGGTGCGCTGATCTGCGGAGAAGCCTCACAGCTCGCATCAAGCCGGTACGTAGCGGCGCGTACGCCCCAGCGCGTAGCCCATGTCCTCGCGCCGGGTGGGAGCGGGCGACGACAGCGACGTTACCCGGGGTCTCATCGGCGTCCGGCACCGGCCCGCGGTCCGGCGTACCCGGGAGGGGCGCACAACGGTGGCACGCAAGCATTGCCCGACAACCTCTGGACTCCACGACGGATGCGGAGTTCTCTGGCATACGGGGGGAGTGCGAGCGCACTGCACGGGGGCGGATGAACCGTTGAATTCCGGCACTGCACCAACTCTCGTTTGATTGGGGCGCTTTCGATGACACCAACACTCGTGCAGTCGCACCTCCCCCGCGCGGGCGCTTCGCCCCGTGTGGACCTGTGTGCACGCGCGCGTGACTGGGCGGAGATCCAGGAACGGATGCTGGTCCCGCTCTATGAAGCGGTGTACGAACGGCTCGAAGTGAATGGAGGCACCCGGCTCCTCGGCCTCGGCTGCGGTTCCGGACTGGCTCTGCTGATGGCCCTCTCCCGCGGCGCCGCGGTCACCGGCGTCGACCCCGCGCACCCCGAACGCCTCGCTCTCGCGCGCGAACGCCTGCTGGCGGACGGCGGGGAGGCAGCACGCGCGCGTGCCGGTACCCGCCTGGTGGAAGGCGGCCCGGCGGACGCGGCGGACCCGGAGCTGCCCGCGTACAACCTCGTCACCGCCTTCCAGCCGATCGGCTGCATGGCGGGTGACTCCGAAGGGCTGTCCGACCTCCTGGAGGCGGCGGCCCCGCTCGCCGGGCGCGGCGCCCCGGTGGTACTCGCCGGCTGGGGTCCTCCGGAGCGTTGTGCGACCTCCTCAGTACTGAGGGTGGCGACGAAGCTCGCCGATCCGCTCCGGTCCACGGGCAGCTGGCGCCCCGCGCTCCGGGACGACCTGGAGGAGGTCGCCCATCGGGCGGGGCTCAAGCCGGACGGCTCGGGCCGGGTGGCGTGCCCCTTCGGATACGCGGACGTGGAGAGCGCGGCGCGCGGGCTGCTGTCGACGGGGCTGTTCGACGCGGCGGTGGGCGCGACGGACCAGGTGCAGGTCGACAAGGAGCTGACGGAGGCGCTGCATCCGCATCGGCGCGGGGACGGCACGGTGTGGATGCCGAACGTCTTCCGCTACCTGATCGCCCGCACGCCCTAGCCGCCCGCGGCGGCCGAAACTGCCGACCCGGGCCAAGGTCACAGGCCCTAGCCGTCCTTGGCCATCCGCGTGATGCCCGCCACCCGGTACGCCTGCGCTTCCTCCAGCGTCTCGTTCTCCAGCAATGCCGCGGCCAGGGCGTCCAGTTGGTCCCTATGGTCGCGCAGCTGGCGGCAGGCGCTCTCGTAGCACTCGTCGACGATCCGGCGCATCTCACCGTCGATGGTGTCGAGGGTCCCGGGGGCGGCCGCGAGCCCGTACGCCTGCTGGGCGTCGTTCGGCAGGGCCGAGAGGCGGCCCACGAGTTCGCTCATGCCCCAGCGGCCGACCATGCCGCGCGCGATGTTGGTGACCTGCTCCAGGTCGTTCTCGGCGCCGGTGGTGACGACTCCGTAGACGACGTGTTCGGCGGCCATGCCTCCCAGGGCGCCGATGATGCGACCTCTGAGGTACTCCTCGGTGTACGCGTATTTGTCGGAGTCGGGAGTCGAGAGCGTCACGCCCAGCGCACGCCCGCGCGGCACGATCGTGATCTTGCGGACCGGGTCGGCGCCGGGTTGCAGCATGCCGAGCAGGGCGTGGCCGCTTTCGTGGTACGCGGTGCGCCTGCGCTCGTCCTCCGGCATCACGAGCGGCCGCTCGGCGCCGAGCTGGACCTTCTCCATGGCTTCGGAGAGGTCGGACTGGGTGACCGTTCGCTGCTTGCGCTTGACGGCGACGAGGGCCGCTTCGTTGGCGAGGTTGGCGAGTTCGGCGCCGGTCATGCCCGGCGTCGTACGGGCGACCTGGGCGAGATCGACGTCGTCGGCCAGTGGGATGGCCCGCGTGTGGATCTTGAGGATGGCCTCGCGGCCGCCGCGGTCGGGCGGTGAGACGTTGACGACGCGGTCGAAGCGCCCGGGTCTGGTGAGGGCGGGGTCGAGGACGTCTGCGCGGTTGGTGGCGGCGAGCACGATGACGCCTTCCGCGCCGGAGAAACCATCCATCTCGGTGAGGATCTGGTTCAGCGTCTGCTCGCGCTCGTCGTGCCCGCCCATTCCGCTGCCGCCGCCCCGCGCGCGCCCGATGGTGTCGATCTCGTCGATGAAGATGATCGACGGCGCGACCTTGCGGGCCTCGGCGAAGAGTTCGCGTACGCGCGAGGCGCCCACGCCCACGATCATCTCGATGAAGCCCGAGGCGGAGGCGGAGAAGAAGGGCACGCCCGCCTCGCCCGCCACGGCGCGGGCGAGCAGCGTCTTGCCGGTGCCGGGCGGCCCCGCGAGCAGCACGCCGCGCGGCATCCTGGCACCCATCCTGCGGTAGGCGTCGGGGTTCTTCAGGAAGTCGACGACGTCGTTGAGCTCGCCCTCGACCTCGTCGATCCCCGCCACGTCCTCGAACGTGGTCCGCTTCGCCCCGGGCTCCAGTTCGACGGGTTTCGGCGGCGTCTTGCGGCCGAGCATGCCGCCCCCGCCGCCCATCCCCGCGCCCATGCGCCGGGCGATGAAGATCCAGAGCACGACGAGCAGCAGCATCGGGGCGAGCGAGATGAGCAGGTTCGACAGGAAGCTGCGCTCCTGCACCACTGGCTCGGCGGTGACGGTGACCTTGTGCTTGGTCAGGTCGTCCCAGAGCTTGTCGTCGGCGAAGGCGGGGCGCTGCGTCGTGAACTTGGTGTACTTCCCCTTGTCACCGTCCGGCTTGGACTGCTCCTTCTTGAGCTGCCCCTGGATCGCGTCGCCCTTGGAGTAGATCTTCGTGACGTTGCCGGAGTCGACCTGCTTGGCGAACTCCGTGTACGAGATCGTCGGCTCGTCGCCGTCGTTGAAGAAGGACAGGACGAGGTTGGCGATGAGATACACGATCAGAGCCGTCAGGACCAGGCCGCCCCAGCCGCCCGGCATCTTCTTCTTCGGCGGCGGCGTCGGGTCGGGCGGCGGCGCGCCCTCGGAACGCCACGGCGGATCGGGCGCCTGGCGCGGCGGCACAGGGTTGCTCATATCCGGACGTTACGTCAGAAATTGGCCTCGGGCACCTGCTCCGGGGAGCCGGGAAACGTCAATGGGGCGCCCCTCCGTAAAGGGGCGCCCCATTGGCGTACGGGACGGAACAGCCCATGATCGGGCGGGCGGTTCCGTCCACTCGACGAACGTCAGCCCATGAACTTCTTGAACTCGTCGGGAAGCTCGAAGTTCTGGCCGGCCTGGCCACCCGGAAGCCCGAAGGCGCCGCCGTCCTGACCGGCCTGCTCGCGGCGGGCGGCCGCCTCCTGCTCCTCCTGCTTGCGCTTCATCGGGTTGCCGGAGCGGCGCTTGCCCTTGGCCTGCTTCTGCTTCTTCTTCTGCCTGCCGGGGCCGCCGCCCATGCCCGGCATCCCGGGCATACCCGGCATGCCGCCGCCCTGGGCCATGCGGGACATCATCTTCCGCGCCTCGAAGAACCGCTCGACGAGGTTCTTCACGGCGCTGACGTCGACGCCGGAGCCCTTGGCGATACGGGCCCGGCGCGAGCCGTTGAGGATCGTCGGCTCCTGACGCTCGGCGGGCGTCATCGACTTGATGATGGCGGCGGTACGGTCCACGTCCCGCTCGTCCAGATTGGCGATCTGGTCCTTGATCTGCCCCATCCCGGGCATCATCCCGAGCAGCTTGCTGATGCTGCCCATCTTCCTGACCTGCTCCATCTGGGCCAGGAAGTCGTCGAGGGTGAAGTCCACACCCTTCTTGGAGGCCAGCTTGGAGGCCATCTTCTCGGCCTCTTGCTGCGAGAAGGTCTGCTCGGCCTTCTCGATCAGCGTGAGCATGTCGCCCATGCCGAGGATGCGGGACGCCATGCGGTCCGGGTGGAACGCGTCGAAGTCGTCCAGCTTCTCGCCGTTCGAGGCGAACATGATCTGACGCCCTGTGACCTGCGCGATCGAGAGCGCGGCACCACCGCGGGCGTCACCGTCGAGCTTGGAGAGCACGACGCCGTCGAAGCCGACGCCGTCCCGGAAGGACTCGGCCGTGTTGACCGCGTCCTGACCGATCATGGCGTCGACGACGAAGAGGACCTCGTCCGGGCTGACGGCGTCGCGGATGTCCGCGGCCTGCTGCATCAGCTCCTGGTCGATGCCAAGGCGTCCCGCGGTGTCGACGATGACGACGTCGAACTGCTTGGTCTTCGCGTACTCGACCGAGTCCTTGGCGACCTGCACCGGGTCGCCGACGCCGTTGCCCGGCTGGGGGGCGTAGACGCCGACGCCGGCGCGCTCCGCGACCACGCTCAGCTGGTTGACGGCGTTGGGGCGCTGGAGGTCGCAGGCGACGAGCAGCGGCGCGTGGCCCTGGCCCTTCAGCCAGAGACCGAGCTTGCCCGCGAGGGTCGTCTTACCGGCACCCTGGAGGCCCGCGAGCATGATGACGGTCGGGCCCGTCTTGGCGAAGCGCAGGCGCCTCGTCTCGCCACCGAGGATGCCGACGAGCTCCTCGTTGACGATCTTGATGACCTGCTGGGCGGGGTTGAGGGCCTGGGAGACCTCGGCGCCGGTCGCGCGCTCCTTGATCTGCTTGATGAAGGCGCGGACGACGGGCAGGGCGACGTCCGCCTCGAGGAGGGCGATGCGGATCTCGCGCGCCGTGGCGTCGATGTCCGCCTCGGACAGGCGGCCCTTGCCCCGGAGGTTCTTGAATGTCGCTGCGAGGCGGTCGGAGAGAGTATCGAACACGGCGGTCGCGAATCCTCGGGTCGGGGGAAGGGGAACAGGTCGCCTTCCAGAGTATCGGTCGACCGAGGGCACCGTGCGATGGGCTTGGGCGGTTGTTCTGCGCGGGCCCCTGGCGGGGTGGCGTTCCGGTGGGCTCCGATGGGTGTGCTCCCCCGCCTCCGTCTGCAGGTACGAACGGGCCCGCCGCTCCGCGGCGGATGTCTCCCACCCACCCGTTTGCCCCGCGACGCATGGCGGGGGTAGGGGCGGGGGTGCGACCCCGCGACGCACGGCGGGAGTAGGGGCCGGGGGGCGGGTACAACCCCGCGACGCACGAATGGCAGCAGGGCCGAGGGTGGGAACATCCCCGCGACGCACGGCGGGAGCGGGGGCCCCGGAGGCGGGTACAACCTCGCGACGCACGACGGAAGTAGGGACCCGGGGGGCGGGTACAACCCCGCGACGCACGCTGGGAGCAGGAGCCGGGGGGTGGGTACGACCCCGCGACGCACGATGGGAGCAGGGCCCGGGGGGGGGAACATCCCCGCGACGCACAGCGGGAGCGGGGCCCCGGGAGGGGCGGGTACGCCCCCGCGACGCGCAGCGGGAGCAGGTGCCGGAGAGGGACCCGCGACGTACAGCCGAGACAGGGGAGCGAGACAGGGGAGCCAGTAGGTGCACCCTAACCGGGCCGCGGTCGCACGCGCTCCCGAGGGGACGTGGGGGTATGTGCGAACGGAGCACCGAGCATCCTGTAGCCCCATTGTCCGTGCAGCGCGACGCAGGGACAGCGAGTACGCACATACCCCCGCGGCCCCGCCCCACAGACGAACAACAGGCGCAGACCCCAGCCCCAGCGCAGCCGCACACGCCACCGCACACGCAACCGCCCACGCCACCCAAGCCCACCCCCTACCCCCGCACCCCCCTACCCCCGCAACCCCCCCTCCACCCCCCGAGCAACCCCCACCGCCCGCTCCCCCGCCAACGGCCCCCCATCCGCCCCCGTCACATAGAACGCATCCACCGCGTTCGCCCCCAGCGTCGACACATGCGCACTCCGCACCACCACCCCCGCCGCCTCCAACGCCCGCCCGATCCGGTGCAGGAGGCCCGGGGCGTCCTGGGCCCTCACCTCGATCACCGTTGCGAGGCGTGAAGCCGCCGGGGCCACCGTCACCCGGGCCGGCGGGGCGGCCGGGCCGCGGCGGCGCGGGTAGGCCGCCTCCCGCTCCGCGAGCCGCGCCTCGATGTCGAGTGAGCCGTCGAGTGCCCGCACGAGATCGGCCCGCAACCGCGTCGCCTGCGGCAGCGGGCCGTACTCCGCCGCCACCCGCCAGCTGAGCAGCAGCACCGAGGACGACTCGACGCCCGAGGGCAGCGTCACCTCCCGCAGCTCCGCGGTCCGCACCGCGAGCCGGTGCAGCGCGAGGACCCCGGCCACCGCGGACAGCACCCCCGGCTGATCCGGCACGGCGACCAGCAGCCGCACCCCGAGCGGGTCCGCCTCCCCCTCGACCTCCCCGTCGACCTCGACCTCCCCCGCCCTCTCCGCCCGCGCCCGAAGCGCCAGCACGGGCCCACCCGTACGGAACGCCTCCATCGCGAGCCGCTCCTGCTCGGCCGTCGGCGCCGCGTCCTCGGCGGCATCCTCAGGGACGGCGTCCCCGGAGAGCACCGCCGCCACCCGCCGCACCAGATCGGCGACCAGCGAGGCCCGCCACGCCGACCAGGCCGCGGGCCCGGTGGCCAGCGCGTCCGCCTCGGTCAGGGCGTGCAGGAGCTCCAGCGTCCCTACGGAACCCACCGCCTCGGCGACCCCGCGTACCGTCGCGGGATCATCGAGGTCACGCCGTGTCGCCGTCTCCACGAGAAGCAGGTGGTGCCGGACCAGGCGCGCGACGACCGCGACGTCGTCCGCGTCGAACCCGATCCGCGCCGCGACATCGCGGGCGATGACCTCCCCGGCCTCGGAGTGGTCCCCGGGCCACCCCTTGCCGATGTCGTGCAGCAGCGCCGCGACGAGCAGCAGATCGGGCCGCCCCACTCGCCGGGTGAGTTCGGCCGCCCGTACCGCCGTCTCGACCAGGTGCCGGTCGACCGTCCAGGTGTGGACGGCGTTGCGCTGCGGCCGGCACCGCACCCGCTCCCAGTCCGGCAGCATCCGCGTGATGAGCCCCTCGGCCTCCAGCGCCTCCCACACGTCGACCGTCGTCCGGCCCGCGCCGAGCAACGTCACGAGCTGATCGCGGGCCTCGGCCGGCCACGGCGTGGGCAGGGGGCGCGCGGCGGCGGCCAGCCGGCGCACGGCGTGCAGCGAGAGCGGGAGTCCCGCCTGCGCCGCCGCCGCGGCGGCCCGCAGCGGCAGGACGGGGTCCCGCTCGGGCCGGGCGGCGCGGGCGAGCACGGCCTCCCCGTCCTGTTCGACGACCCCCTCGGCCAGCGGCGTCCGCTCCGCCACCGCTCCGCGGCCACGCCCGCCGCCACCGCCAAGGAGCGTCCGCAGCCGCGGTCGCCCGGCCCGCGCCCGCAGCACGCGCCCGACCTCGCGCCAGGTCACGTCACTGGCGTACGAGACGACGCGCGCCGCCTCGTAGACCTGCCGCAGCAGGGTGTCGGCGTCCAGCAGGCCAAGTTCGGCGGCGACCTGGTCCTGCTCCTGGAGGGCGAGCCGGTCGGTGGCCCGGCCGGTCGCCAGGTGCAGCGCGTCGCGCACGTCGAGGAGGTGCCTGCGGGCGTCGGCGAGCCCTTCGCGGGGCGCGTCCGCGAGCCACGACGCGGCGACGGCCCGCAGCGCGGTGACGTCGCGCAGCCCGCCCCTCGCCTCCTTGAGGTCGGGTTCGAGGAGGTAGCTCAACTCGCCCTGGCGCTCCGCCCGTTCCTCGCACAGTTCGCGCAGCTCCGGCAGCCGCTTCACCGCCTGGTTGCGCCAGTCGGCGAGCACGACGGTGCGCAGCGCGGCACTCATCCCGGAGTCGCCCGCGACATGGCGGGCGTCGAGGAGCCCGAGGTGCACCTTGAGGTCCTCACCGGCGGTCTTCCTGGCCTCCACGGGCGTCCGCACGGAGTGGTCGAGTGCGAGGCCGAGGTCCCAGACCGGGTACCAGAGGCGGTCGGCGAGCGCGGCCACCTCGGCGCCGGCCGCGTTGCCGTCGTGCAGGAGGAGCAGGTCGAGGTCGCTGCGGGGCGACAGCTCGCCGCGCCCGTAGCCGCCCACCGCGACGAGCGCGACGCCCCGCGGCACGCCCGCGGACCCCGCACCGTCGCCGCCACCGGCCCGGAAGAGCCCGGCCAGCCAGTCGTCCGTCAGCTCCGCGAGGGCGGAACGGCGCGGCGGCCCTGACCGCGACTCCTCGTGGAGGAGCCGCAGCCGGGCCGCCGCGTAGCCGCTGGGTCCGGATTCTTCCGGTTTCGCTTCGGTAGGTACGTCCACACTCGTCACCCAGCAGCTCCTGTTCGGTCCCACTCAGTTCATTTCGCCCGACGTCTCACACCCGCCCCCCGCACCGCTCACCCCGCGCCCCTCATCCACACGCCGCGGCCCATGCCCCTCCCGCACCTCTTACAACGCGTCAGGCCCCCGCTCCCCCGTCCGCACCCGCACAGCCGTGTCGACCGGCACGCTCCACACCTTGCCGTCCCCGATCTTGCCGGTCCTGGCCGCCTTCACCACGACCTCCACGAGCTGCTCGGCGTCGTCGTCCTCGACGAGAACCTCGATACGAATCTTCGGCACGAGGTCCACCGTGTACTCGGCACCCCGGTAGACCTCGGTGTGTCCGCGCTGCCGTCCGTAGCCGCTGGCCTCGGTGACGGTCAGCCCCTGGACACCGAAGGCCTGCAGCGCTTCCTTGATCTCGTCGAGCCGGTGCGGCTTGACGACCGCGGTGATGAGCTTCATACGTCCACCTTCTTGTTCCTCTGACCTTGAGCCTGCGCCGGCGCCTGACCACCAGCACCCACACCCGCACCCACAGCCGCACCCGGCGCCGGAAGCCCCGTACGCGAAGCCGTACCGCCGCCCGCCCCGCTGAAGTCGTACGCGGTCTCGGCGTGTTCCACCTGGTCGATGCCCGTGACCTCGTCGTCATCGGCGACCCGCATCCCGATCGTCCTGTCGATGAGGAGGGCGAGGACCGCAGAGGCGACGAGGGAGTACGCGAGCACGGCGCCGACACCCGCGAGCTGCTTCCACAACTGGTCCAGGCCGCCGCCGTAGAAGAGGCCCTGCGCCTTGGACTGCCCGCCGCCGGTGGCGAAGAAGCCGACGAGGACCGAACCGGCGATCCCGCCGACCAGGTGGACGCCGACGACGTCGAGGGAGTCGTCGTACCCGAACCGGAACTTGAGTCCGACGGCCATGGCGCACAGCAGCCCGGCGACGGCCCCGATGGCGATGGCGCCGAGCGGTGAGCAGGAACCGCCGGACGGGGTGATGGCGACGAGGCCGGCGACGGCGCCCGACGCGGCGCCCAGCGTGGTGAACGCGCCGTGCCGGAGCTTCTCGTAGATGAGCCAGGCGAGCATCGCGGCGGCGGTGGCGACCTGCGTGTTGACGAACATGAGCGCGCCGACGCCGTCGTCGTTGCCGAGCCACGATCCGGCGTTGAAGCCGAACCAGCCGAACCAGAGCAGGGCCGCGCCGAGCATCACCAGGGGCAGCGAGTGAGGCCGCATCGGGTCCTTCTTGAAGCCGACCCGCTTGCCGATGACGAGGATGACGCCGAGCGCCGCGGCACCGGCGTTGATGTGCACGGCCGTGCCACCCGCGAAGTCGATGACCCCCAGCTCGAAGGCCCAGCCGCCGGCGCCCCAGACCCAGTGCGCGACGGGGAAGTACACGACGGTGGCCCACAGGGCGACGAACAGGGCCCAGGACGTGAACTTCACGCGGTCCGCGAGGGCGCCGCTGATCAGCGCGGGGGTGATGACGGCGAACATCAGCTGGAAGACGGCGAAGACGTAGACGGGGATGGTGTAGCCGTCCCAGAGCTGGTTGATGCCGAGCCCACTGAGGCCTACGTAGTCGCCTTCCCAGCCCAGCAGGCTGCCGTGGTCGGTGCCGAACGCGACGGAGAAGCCGTACAGCACCCAGAGGATGGTGACGATGCCCAGGCTGATGAAGCTCATCATCAGCATGTTCAGCGTGCTCTTGACGCGGACCATGCCTCCGTAGAAGAAGGCGAGTCCCGGCGTCATGAGCATCACCAGGGCGGAGCAGATGAGCATGAACCCGGTGTTGGCGGCAGACAGCTCCGGGGCGTCTGCGGCGATCGTGATGCCTGGGGGCATCGGCGTCTCCTCGTCTTCGTATGCGGCCCGCGCGGGCGGACCTGTGCGGTGCCGAGGAGCCCCGTTCGATGAGTGCCGGGGCCGTGGGCCGGTTATGCGCCAGAGATTGGCCCAGCGCGGTTTCCACGGAGGCGCCTCGGTGTTTCGCAGCAGTGACGAAGACGCGGTGCGTGTTACACGGCCATGAACTGCCGGGTCACGCGGGGTGCGCTCGCACACCCCTCGCACGGCATGAGAACCGGCCGCGGCGGCCATCCGGCTGACCTGGCATGGGGGAGCCGAGTCGGGCTGTTAGGGATGGTCCCGCCGCGGCCGGGGCCGGGGGGTACCGGGCTTCAGACCGCCTCCGCGGTCTCCGGCATCTCGATGGCGAGCCGCTCGGTGAGCTGGACGACTTCGGCGACGTCCCCGAAGTCCCGGACGGCCGTGTCGACGGTCTTGCGCAGACGCGTGTTGACCCGCTCGGAGCGGACCTTCTTGGCGATGTCGAGGGCCCGCCCGGCGAGGACCGTGCTCTGCTCGGGCTCGCGCTGGAGCAGGTGGACGGTGGCCTTGCCGATGAGGTTCAGCGCATACGAACGCTGGTGCTCGGTGTCCCTCTCGAAGAGCTCCACGGCGCGGTCCATGACGGGCTCGGCGAGCGAGGCGTAGGCGGGGCTGCGGCCCGCCACGTACGCCAGGTCGCGGTACGAGTGGGCGTTCTCGCCGTTCAGCTCGGCCTCGGAGAAGAAGCGGATCCAGTCCGGCTCGGGGCCGCCGAAGTCCTCGGCGTCGGCGAAGGTGTCCTCGGCCATCCGCACGGCCCGCTTGCACTTGCCCGGCTGGCCCATGCTGGCGTACGCCCTGGCCTCCATCGCATACAGCATGGCCTGGGTGCGCGGGCTGGCGCAGTCGCGGCTGCCGTACTGCGCGAGGTGGATCAGTTCGAGTGCGTCGTCGGGCCGGCCGAGGTGGATCATCTGGCGGCTCATGCTGGAGAGGATGTACGACCCGAGGGGCTTCTCGCCCGCCTCCTTGGCGGCGTGCAGGGCGAGGACGAAGTACTTCTGGGCGGTGGGCTGCAGGCCCACGTCGTAGCTCATCCAGCCCGCCAGCTCCGCCAGTTCGCCCGCGACCTTGAAGAGGCGCCGGGAGGTGGCCTCGGGCTGGGGCTCCTGCAGCAGGTCCGTCACCTCGTGCAGCTGCCCGACGACGGCCTTGCGCCGGAGCCCTCCCCCGCACTGGGCGTCCCACTGCCGGAACATCACCGTCGTGGATTCCAGGAGGTCGAGCTCCGGCTTGGACAGCCGGGAGGGGCGGCGCTGCGCGGCGGCGGTCTCGGGCTCGCGCGGCGCGGCGGCGGACGGTGAGGGCACCAGCCAGCGCTGCATGGGCTCGATGAGGGCGGGGCCCGCGGAGAGCGCGAGCGAGGTGCCGAGGAAGCCGCGGCGGGCGAGCATCAGGTCGCTGCGCGAGAACTCGCTCATGAGCGCGACCGTCTGCGGCCCGGTCCAGGGCAGGTCGACGCCGGAGGAGGCGGGGGTGCGGTGCGCGGCGCGCAGGCCCAGGTCCTCGACGGCGACGACGCAGCCGAACCGCTCGGAGAACAGCTCGGAAAGGATGCGGGGGATCGGCTCGCGCGGATTCTCGCCGTCCAGCCAGCGGCGGACCCGTGAGGTGTCCGTGGAAATGTGGTGGGCACCCAACTGCCGCGCCCTGCGGTTCACCTGGCGGGCGAGCTCGCCTTTCGACCAGCCGCTGCGCACGAACCAGGACGTGAGCATCTCGTTGGGGCGCTTCTCGGCGCTCACGCCACCTCCGTCGTTGCCGCCCACTGGAACGCCCCCATCCCTCAAGCCACTTGTGCGTTGTCCACGCCAAGCCCTAACAGAATGCCGCGCCTTGCGCCGGTCCGTCCGGAGAATGTCACCCGTCGAACAGGAAACCGACTTGCCTCCGGCATACCCACGAGTGCTCGAACTCACAGGGCCATGCACCGAAAGTAATCCTACGATCACCCGTCCGGCGAGGGCGATCGCGGAAACGCCACCATTCGCCACCCCTTCGAATGAACTCCCGGGCCGCCACAAGCGATTCACTTGACACAGGGCAAACGAAAGCGGGCGGAGCGGAGTGCACCGGGGCGTGTGGGACCGGGCGCACTCCCCGTAAATTCTTCGGGCGCCCGTCGCGACAGCAGAGGGTAACGATCCGATTCCGTCACGTAACCGCGACACGCTGGACCCGTTGGAGGGGGCATGGGCTTCACGATCGGCGGCATCCGGGGAACCGACAGGCCCCGCACCGGATCACGGCGGCGCGGCCGCACGTCGGACCGCACCACGGTGGCGGAGTACACCGGCCTCTGGGGCTGGGACGCGGTGCCCGGCGCCCGGGCCGTGGACGGCGTCTGCTCGTGCGGAACCGCCGGCTGTGCCGCCCCCGGCGCCCACCCGCTGGCCTTCGCCCCCGAGGTCCCGGCCGGGGCCACACTCGACGAAGTGACCGAGGCCTGGGCGGAGTTCCCCGGCGCCGCCGTGCTGCTGCCGGTCGGGCGCGCCTTCGACGTCCTGGAGGTGGCGGAGGCCGCGGGGCGGCGCGCCCTGGTCCGGCTGGAGCGGATGGGCCTTCCACTGGGTCCTGTGGCGGTCACGCCCGAGGGCCGGGCGCAGTTCTTCGTCGCCCCCGGCGCCGCGAGTGAACTCCCCCGGCTGCTGTACCGCATGGGCTGGGACGGCGCCGCCCTGGACCTGCACGGTCTGGGCCACGGTACCCACATCACCGCGCCCCCGTCCGACCGCGGCGGCCTGGGCCCGGTCCGCTGGCTCCGCTCCCCCGCGCTCGACACGGCGACGAACCCGCCCCAGGCGCGGCTCCTGCTCGGCACCCTGGCGTACGTGGCGCACCGGTCTCCCTAGGGACGGCCCCGCCCGGATACGGAAGGGCCCCTCGCACCTGCACCGTGCGAGGGGCCCTTCTCTTCACGCGTGTGACACGTCCGCGTACGACGGACCGCGGACCTCAGTCCCCGATGAGCGCGTCCACGAACGCCTCGGGCTCGAACGGGGCCAGGTCGTCCGCGCCCTCGCCGAGGCCCACCAGCTTGACCGGCACGCCCAGTTCGCGCTGGACAGCGACGACGATGCCACCCTTGGCGGTGCCGTCCAGCTTGGTGAGGACGATGCCCGTGATGTTGACGACCTCTGCGAAGACGCGCGCCTGCACCAGGCCGTTCTGGCCGGTCGTGGCGTCGAGGACGAGCAGCACCTCGTCGAGCGGGGCGTGCTTCTCGACGACGCGCTTGACCTTGCCGAGCTCGTCCATGAGGCCCGTCTTGGTGTGCAGCCGGCCCGCGGTGTCGATGAGGACGACGTCCGCGCCGTCCGCGATGCCCTCCTTGACCGCATCGAAGGCGATCGACGCCGGGTCGCCGCCCTCCGGGCCACGGACCGTACGGGCGCCGACGCGCTCGCCCCAGGTCTGGAGCTGGTCGGCGGCCGCGGCGCGGAAGGTGTCGGCGGCGCCGAGCACGACCGAGCGGCCGTCGGCGACGAGGACGCGCGCGAGCTTGCCCGTGGTGGTGGTCTTGCCGGTGCCGTTCACCCCGACGACCATCACGATGCCCGGCGTCTCCAGGCCGGACTCGGTCTTCACGGTGCGGTCGAGGTCGGCGCCGACGAGCGTGAGGAGCTCCTCGCGCAGCAGTGTGCGCAGCTCGTCCGGCGTGCGGGTGCCGAGCACGCGTACGCGCTCGCGCAGCCGCTCCACGAGCTCCTGGGTGGGCGCGACACCGACGTCCGCGGTGAGCAGCGTGTCCTCGATCTCCTCCCAGGTGTCCTCGTCGAGGTGCTCGCGGGACAGCAGCGTGAGCAGTCCCTTGCCGAGCGCGTTCTGCGAGCGGGAGAGCCGGGCGCGCAGCCGCACCATGCGTCCCGCGGCGGGCTCGGGGGTCTCGATCTCCGGCGCGGCCGGCTCTTCGGCGACCGGCTCCTCGACGACGACCGGGGCCGTGGCCGACGGCTCGGCGAGCGGGAGTTCCACCTCCTCGATCGTGCGGCGCGGTTCGTCGCGCGGCGTCTCGGCCTCGTCGCCGACCTTCGGTTCGGCGGGAGGGGCGGTGATGGTGGGCGTGCTGGACGGGGCCTGCGGGGGCAGCTGCTTCTTCTTGCGGCTGCCGATCACGAGCCCGCCGAGCGCGCCGATCACGACCACGGCGATGACTACAGCAAGGATGACGATTTCCATAACTCGTCCAGTATCGGCCATGCCACCAGGAGAGGCCCAGATTGGAGTTTCCTCCAAAGAACATAAGCCCCGGGAGGGCACTACTCGGACTAAAGTACGATGGAGGTCCCCGCATCAACGCGCGTAGAGTCCATCGCGAATCACCCCCACCGGCGGATCGCGACGTTGCGATCCGAGCGAGAGGCACGGACCCACCCCCATGAGCAGCACCACCGCCGAATCCGAAGGCGCCCTCGAGACACGCGGCCTTGAGCCCGTCCCGGACGCCGAGCGCACGGGCAAGACCCGTGAACTCTTCCCCACCTGGGTAGCGGCCAACATCAGCGTCCTGCTGCTGACCATGGGCGCGGGCCTGATCGTCTCCAACGGCCTGAACTTCTGGCAGGTCCTGATCGTCGCGCTCGTCTCGCCCCTGCTGAGCTACGGCATGGTCGGCCTGATCTCCGTCGCCGGCAAGCGCGGCGGTTCGCCGGGCATGACGCTCTCCCGCGCGGTCTTCGGCCAGCGCGGCAACCTCTTCCCCGGCGCGCTGATCTGGGTCGCCCGCTGGGGCTGGGAGACGATCAACGCGGTCACCGGCGCGTACGCGATCATCACCGTCCTGGACATCTGCTTCGGCGTGAAGTCCAGCACCTGGCTGACCGTCGTCACGCTGGTCTGCTTCGTCACCTGCACGTTCCTGATCAGCGGTCTCGGCCGGAAGATCCTGCACATCTGCAGCACGTGGTCGACGTACGCCTTCGGCGCGTTCAGCGTCCTCGTACTGATCTACCTCCTCGCCGAGACCGACTGGTCCGAGGTCTTCGACCAGCCCGCGGGCTCCACGGCGATGATGGTCGCGGGCGTCGGCACGATCGCCGCCGGCGGCATCAGCTGGGTCCCCACGGGCCCCGACTTCACCCGCTACCTCCCGCGCACCACCTCGAACAAGCCGCTGGTGGGCCACGCGGTCGGCGGCGCCGCCATCGTCGTCGTCCCGATGGTCCTGATGGGCGCCGTCATGGCCGTCTCCGCGCCGAAGCTCTCCACCGCCGCGGACCCCGTCTCCTTCCTCGGCTCGCTGCTTCCGACGTGGATCGCCGTGCCGTACCTGATCATGGCCCTGGTCGGCATGCTGCTGATCAACTCGATGTCGATGTACTCCGCGGGCTTCACCGCCATGACGCTCGGCATCAAGGTCCCGCGCGCGTGGGCGGTCAGCGTGAACGCCGTCATCAGCCTGATCTTCGGCTACATCCTGATGAACGTGGCGACCAGCTTCATGGGCTCGTTCATCTCCTTCCTCACCCTGCTCGCGGTCGCGTTCTCCGCCTGGATCGGCGTCTTCGGCATCGACATGCTGCGCCGCAAGACCTACGACGGCGAGGCGCTGATGGACACCAAGCGCACCAGCGCGTACTGGTACAAGGCTGGTTTCGCCTGGCAGGCCATGACGGCGTGGGCGATCGCCCTGGTGGTGGGCCTGCTCTTCACCAAGGTCGACTGGTTCAGCGGCCCGCTCGCCACCTCCTGGACCGGCCGTCACGGCCTTGGCTGGCTGACCACGATCGTCGTCGCCGCGGTCCTGTACGCGGTCCTGCCGAAGACCCCGCCGGTCGAGAAGGACGCGACGGGCGGCAAGGGCGACACCGAGCTGATCTCCGCCTGACCGGCGCCGGCTCCCGTACGGGACGATCCGGCTCCCATAGGGGACGATCCCGCTCCCGTACGGGACTACCCATCTGACACCACGTCAACTAACGTCCCCCTTCGCCGCCCACGCACGGTGAAGGGGGACGTTTCCATGCCCGCCACAGTCGTACGTTTCAACCTCGTCGATCCCGCGGCCACGCCCGCCTCGCTGAGCGAGCGCTACCGGACCGCCCTGGAGATGGCCGCCTACGCCGACGACCGCGGCATCTCCACCATCCAGACCGAGGAACACCACGGCACGGCAAACAACTGGATCTCCTCGCCGTTCACCTTCGCGGGCGCCGTCTTCGGCGCGACCCGGCGCATCGCGGTGACGGTGTCCGCGGTCATCGGCCCGCTGCACGACCCGCTGCGGCTCGCCGAGGACATCGCCGTACTGGACCTGCTGAGCGCGGGACGCCTGGTCACGGTGGCGGGGATCGGCTACCGGCCCGAGGAGTACGAGCAGGCGGGCGTCGACTGGAAGAGCCGCGGGAAGCTCCAGGACGAGCTTCTGGAGACGCTGCTCAAGGCCTGGCGGGGCGAGCCCTTCACCTTCCGCGGCCGGACGGCGCGCGTCACACCGCGCCCCTTCACGCAGCCGCACCCGCTGCTCCTGGTCGGCGGCTCCTCGAAGGCGGCGGCCCGGCGCGCGGCCCGGCTCGGCCTGCCGTTCTTCCCCAGCGCCCATCTGCCGGAGCTGGCGGCGTACTACACCGCGCAGCTCGCGGAGCACGGCACCGAGGGCTGGACGATGATGCCCGCCGCCGAGACCACGCTCCTGCACATCGCGGACGACCCGGACCGCGCCTGGGCCGAGCACGGCGAGCACTTCCTGCATGAGGCGCGTACGTACGCCTCCTGGCAGTCCAAGGACATCCGCTCGGCGGTGAAGTCGGCGGCCACGACGGTGCGGGAGCTGCGCGAGGAGGGCGTCTACCGCATCCTGACGCCGGACGAGTGCGTGACGTACGCGCGAAACGGCGCGGGCAGCCTCGTCCTGCACCCGCTCTCCGGAGGGATGCCCGTCGACGAGGGCTGGCGCAGCCTGCACCACTTCTGCGAAAACGTACTGCCCCGGCTGAAGGACACGTGAGCACGAGTCCTTCGGCCGGGGCAGCTTCCTGAAGAGGAGGGGGCAGCGGGGGTTTAGCCCATCTCCTCCAGGGCCTTGCCCTTCGTCTCCTTGACGAACTTCATGACGAAGGGGATCGAGATGGCGGCGAAGGCGCCATAGATGATGTACGAGCCGGTCAGCGACCACTCGGACATGCTCGGGAACGTCTTGGTGATCGCGAAGTTGGCGAGCCACTGGGCCGACGCGGCCACACCGAGCGCGGCGGCGCGGAGCCGGTTCGGGAAGATCTCGCCGAGCAGCACCCAGACCACCACGCCCCAGGAGAGGGCGAAGAAGAGCACGAAGGCGTTGGCGGCGATGATCGCGGTCAGGCCCTGCGCGTTGGGCAGCGAGACGTCGTCGCCGGAGCCGGACCGGTACGAGAAGGCCCATGCCATGGTGAACAGCGCCGCCGCCATGCCCGCCGAGCCGATGATCGCGAGCGGCTTGCGGCCGATGCGATCGACGAAGATCATCGCGATGACGGTACCGATGATGTTCACGATCGACGTCTCGAACGAGTACAGGAACGAGCTGGACGGGTCCTTGCCGATCGACTGCCACAGCTGGTTCGAGTAGTAGAAGATCACGTTGATGCCGACGAGCTGCTGGAAGACCGAGAGCCCGATGCCGATCCAGACGATCGGCAGGAAGCCGACCTTGCCGAGCAGGTCCTTGAAGGACGGCTTGTGCTCGCGGTGCAGGCCCCGCTCGATCTCGTCGACGCGCGCGTCGAGGTCGATGGAGGTGCCCTCGACCTCGCCGAGGACCTTCTTGGCCTCCTTCTTCTTGCCCGCGGAGACCAGGAAGCGCGGCGACTCCGGGATGATGAAGGACAGCAGGCCGTAGATCAGGGCCGGGACCAGCATGACGCCGAGCATCCACTGCCAGGCCTCAAGGCCCATCAGCTTGCCGCGCTGGTCGCCGTCAGCCATGTTCAGGATGCCCCAGTTGACCAGCTGGGAGACGGCGATGCCGATGACGATCGCGGCCTGCTGGAACGAGGCGAGCCGGCCGCGGTAGGCGGGCGGCGCGACCTCGGCGATGTACGCCGGGCCGATCACCGAGGCCATGCCGATGCCGATGCCGCCGATCAGGCGCCACACCGTGAGGTCCCAGGCCGCGAAGGGCAGGGACGAGCCGACGGCGCTGGCCGCGAAGAGCACGGCGGCGATCTGCATGCAGCGGATGCGGCCGATGCGGTCGGCGATGCGTCCGGCCACCGCGGCGCCCACGGCGCAGCCGAGCAACGCGGTGGCGATGATCCAGCCGAGCACGTTGGCGTCGACGTCGAAGCGGTGCTGGATGGCGACGGTCGCGCCATTGATCACCGAACTGTCGTAGCCGAACAGGAAGCCACCCATCGCGGCGGCCGCCGTAATGAAGATGACATGTCCGAGATGGTCCGGGTGGGCCTCTCTGGCTCCGGACTGAGGCGCCTGCGATGTGCTGGTCACGTGTACTCCTCGGGCCACCGGCAACGTCGCCGGGGGTGGGGGCGAGCTCTTCAAGTGGCGCACAACTTCACGCCGCCCACCACCTGAAGGTAAAAGCAACATTGCAGAGACTATGCCTTCAAGTTACGAAGTCAAGAGGTGGGTCGTTGTGAATTTATGGGCACTTTGAGGCCTGGTTCGTTCAAGTATTGAAGTCTTGTAGAGCGCCTAGCGGAGCCGCTGACTGATCACCTTCGAGACGCCGTCACCCTGCATCGAGACGCCGTAGAGCGCGTCGGCGACCTCCATCGTGCGCTTCTGGTGCGTGATCACGATGAGCTGCGAGGCCTCCTGCAGCTCCTGCATGATGCGGATGAGCCGCTGCAGGTTGGTGTCGTCGAGCGCCGCCTCGACCTCGTCCATCACGTAGAACGGACTCGGTCGCGCCTTGAAGATCGAAACGAGCAGCGCCACGGCCGTCAGCGACCGTTCACCGCCGGACAGCAGCGAGAGCCGCTTGACCTTCTTGCCGGGCGGCCGGGCCTCGACGTCCACGCCGGTGGTGAGCATGTTGTCCGGGTCGGTCAGGATCAGCCGGCCCTCACCGCCGGGGAAGAGCCGCGAGAAGACGCCCTCGAACTGCCGGGCCGTGTCGTAGTAGGCCTCGGTGAAGACCTGCTCGACCCGTTCGTCGACCTCCTTCACCACCTGGAGGAGGTCCGTCCGTGTCTTCTTCAGGTCTTCGAGCTGCTCGCTCAGGAACTTGTGCCGTTCCTCCAGCGCCGCGAACTCCTCGAGCGCCAGCGGATTCACTTTTCCGAGCTGCTGATACGCCCGTTCGGCTGACCTGAGCCGCTTCTCCTGCTCACCGCGGACGAACGGCACCGGCTGGTTGCGCGGATGCGCCGGATCGTCGGGCAGCTCCTCGCCCTCGGCGGGGGGCGAGGGCGGCACGAGCTGATCCGGGCCGTAGTCGGCCACGAGTCCCGCCGGTTCCACACCGAGCTCCTCCAGTGCCTTGGCCTCAAGCTGCTCGATCCGCAGCCGCTTCTCGGCACCCAGTACCTCGCCGCGGTGAACTGAATCAGTCAATTTGTCGAGTTCCGCCTTGAGCTCCCTGCCCTGGTTCCGCGCGGCGGCCAGCTCGCGCTCCCTGACCTCCTTGGCGCGCTCGGCCGCGGCCCGCTCCTCCTCGGCCCGTACGAGGGACACCTCGACGTGAGCGAGCAGCTGGCGCCCGCCGGACGCGACGGCCCCGGCGACCGCCGCCTCGTGGCGCAGCCGGGCCCTACGCTGTTCGGCACGCGCGCGTGCCTCACGTTCGGCGCGGGCTCCCCGGTCCAGGGAGTCGGCCCGGCCTGCGAGGGCCTTGACCCGCTCCTCGTGCGTACGGGCCTGGAGCCGCGCCTCCATCTCGGTCTGCCGGGCGTTGGCCCCGTCGGCGGCGAGGCGGTCGCGCACGGAGCTGTCGGGCTCCTCCTCTTCCCCCGCGGGGGACGCCTCCTGTGCGACGGTGAGCCGCTCGGCGAGTTCCTCGGCCTCCTCGACGGCCTTGTCCAGCGCGTCCTGCGCCTTGGCCGCCGCGGCGGCGGACCGCTCCGCCTCCCCCGCCGCGCCCCGCGCCTGCCCGGCGAGCCGCCCCAGCTGCTGGGCCACGGACGACTTCTCGCGGTCGGCGGCCCTGCGCCGCTCCCCCAACTCCTCGACGAGCGCCGCGCATTCATCGCGCCGCTCCCCCGCGCGCCGCTGCTCCCGCGCCAACTCCTCGCACCGCGCACCCAGTTCCTCCAGCTCGGCGGCGGCCTCGTCGACGGATGCCTGCACTTCGAGCAGGCTCGGCGCCCCCGCGGAACCGCCCTGCGCGAAGTGCGCCCCCAGCAGGTCCCCATCAGCGGTGACGGCGGTCAGCTCCGGGCGGGCGTAGACCAGGTCCTCGGCGTCCTCAAGGGTGCCCACCGCGACGAATCCCCGAAGGAGCCGCCGCACGGCGGGCAGCAGCTCATCGGGGCCCCGCACGAGATCGGCGACGGGCGGCGGCCCCTCGGAGCGCTCCGCGCGCGGCTCCTCCGGGGCGCCGCCGAGGAGCAGCGCCGCACGCCCCGCGTCCTGCTTGCGGAGCAGCCGGATGGCCTCGGCGGCCGTGCCGGGGTCGCTCACCGCGACGGCGTCGGCGCAGGCACCGAGCGCGGCCGCGACCGGCACCTCGAAACCGGGCGCCACGGAGAGCAGCGCGGCGGCCGGGCCGAGCACCCCGGCGAGCTGGTCCTTGGCGGCGAGCAGCGCGCCGGTGCCGTCCTTGCGCCGCAGGCCGAGCGCGAGCGCGTCGTGCCGGGCGGCGACGGCGGCCCGTTCGCGCTCGGCCGCGGTCGCCGCCTCCCGTGCCGCGGTGAGCGCGGCCTCGGCCTCGGCGAGCTCCCGCTTCGCCGCGTCGTGCCGCTCGCCGAGCTCGGCGTCGTCCGCGTCGAGCCCGTCGACCTCGGCCTTGAGCTGCTCGTACTCCTCCTGGGCCACGACCGCGCGCTCCGCGGCCTCGTCCCGGGCGACGGCGAGGCGGTCGATCTCGGCCTGCGCCGACGAGGCGCGCGAACGGGCGGCGTTGACTTGTCCGTGCAGTCGGGCGAGCCCTTCGCGCCGGTCGGCGATGGCCCGCGCCACGTCCTTGAGCCTGCGCTCCTCGACCGCCAGCTGCCGCTCCAGCTCGGCCCGGTGGGCGACCGTGTCCTCCAGGGCGTGCTCGGCGGCCTCCAGGGCGGCTTCGAGCTCGGCCTCCTGCTCGCGGATCCGGGCGGCCTCGCGCTCCATGTCCTCGGGGTCGCGCCCGCGCCGCTCCTCGGGCGGCGCCGCGGTGGCGCTCGTGACCCGCGCGTCGGCCAGCGAGACGGTGCCGCGCACCCGCTCGGCCAGCTGGGACAGCTCGTACCAGGTCTGCTGGGCCCGCTGCAGGCGCGGGGAGAGGCGCCGCACCTCCTCCTCCAGCTGCGCCTCGCGGTGCAGGGCGGCCTTCAGTTCGGCCTCGGCGCGCTCCTTGCGCTCCTTGAGCGCGGCCTCGTCGGCGACCTCCGCGTTCAGCGCCTCGCGCAGCCGTACGAGATCGTCGGCGAGCAGTCGCAGGCGGGCGTCGCGCAGATCGGCCTGGATGACGGCGGCCCGGCGGGCCACCGCGGCCTGCCTACCCAGCGGCTTGAGCTGGCGCCGCAGTTCGTCGGTGAGGTCCTGGACGCGTGCGAGGTTGGCCTGCATCGCGTCGAGCTTGCGGAGCGCCTTCTCCTTGCGCTTGCGGTGCTTGAGGACGCCCGCGGCCTCCTCGATGAACGCGCGTCGTCCCATCGGGTCGGCGTGCAGCACGCCGTCGAGCTGCCCCTGTCCGACGATGACGTGCATCTCGCGTCCGATGCCGGAGTCGGAGAGCAGTTCCTGGATGTCGAGGAGGCGGCAGGTGTCGCCGTTGATCTGGTACTCGCTGCCGCCGTTGCGGAACATGATCCGCGTGATGGTGACCTCGGCGTACTCGATGGGCAGCGCGCCGTCGGAGTTGTCGATGGTGAGGGAGACCTCGGCGCGGCCGAGCGGGGGGCGCCCGGTGGTGCCGGCGAAGATGACGTCCTCCATCTTGCCGCCGCGCAGGGATTTGGCGCCCTGTTCACCCATGACCCAGCTGAGCGCGTCCACGACGTTGGACTTGCCGGAACCGTTGGGTCCGACGACGCAGGTGATGCCCGGTTCGAACTTCAGCGTCGTGGCGGACGCGAAGGACTTGAATCCGCGCAGGGTAAGGGCCTTGAGATGCACGCCGTCGGACTCTACCTTCAGTGGCCGTTTCACCGATGAAGGTGCAGGGCACATCAGACGGTAAAGGAAGTGGCATATGCGGGAACGCACAGGGGCCGGAAAGAAAGAAGGGACGCCGAAGCGTCCCTTGCAGATCTTGAATCAAGCGGCTGACACGAACAGCCTGACCGGTTGCTTATCAGGGGCAGCGGCTAATCGCGCACAAAGCCCTGTGAATACGTGATCGATGGGATGGTCAGGTGAGCGCAGGCTCCGCCTGGGGTACGTCGATGCTCTCCAGGAGCGATTCGTGAGAAGCGGCAGCCGCCAGCGCGTCGTTCTCCGCCTGGATCCGACCGAGCTCGGATTCCAGGTCCTGGACGCGCTGCTGGAGCCGTCGCATCTCGGCGAGGAGTCGCGGGTCGCTGCCGCCGACGTAACCGAGAAGCGCCTTTGCCATGATGGATGGTCCTCCACAATGAGTGACCGACCGAAGCGGTGTAGGTCGTGAGGGATTCGCACCCGCGGTGCTTGGCACTCTTTGTTCTGCTGGGTCTTGCCGGCCGTTCTCACATGCCAAACAGCTAAGGTGCGCGGGGCTTCCAGAGTCTCACCAAAAAGTTTGACGGTCAACACGATCACGCCCCGTATCGGCGGGCTGCCCGGGGGTGCGCGGCCTGGGAACGGGCGGCGCTGCCTCTCCTGCGGGGCCCTGGGGGCATGGAGATCATCCTTACTCGCGGAGCCTGCCACGGCAAGGGGTTCTTGGCAACCACCAGGTCTTTTCTGCCTCAGGCAGTTGCCCGGGACACCCGCTGCGCACCCCGCCGTCCCGCCCCGGGGGGCGTCTTCGCGGGTCACGGTCACCGAATGGCGAAGCTCTCGTATATGCCACGTGGTGTGTCCCAGATCTCGGTGACACCGTCGACTCGCCCGGGTGTGTCGCCGTCACGGAGCCAGTCGAGCAGCTTCTGGCAGCCCGGCCGTGGGCCTTCGGCGACCACCTGTACGCGGCCGTCCTCCAGATTGAGAGCAAAACCACTCAGCCCGCCGATCTCCAGGGCCTTGGCCCGGGTGAACCAACGGAATCCCACGGCCTGTACGCGTCCTCGCACCCAGGCGGTGAGTCGCACGTCTTCGTTCATGCCTGCACGCTAACCGGCCAATTGCTCTGGGAGCACTTCGTCCCCATGCGTCATCGCGTACAGTCGCGACTCGATGAGCCTCACCCATATGGGTGAGTCACGTTGATCATAAGGACGAAAGGCCAGGAGATGGGACGCCACCGACGCTCCGGCGCTGGACAGGCCGCCACCCCTGAGGACCGTCCGGGGGCCGTGCCGCACCGCCGCGGGGGCCGCGCCTCCGCCCCGGTCCGCACGGGCCTGCTCGGCGTCTCGGCCGCCGTCGCGATGGGCGCCGTCGCGGTCGCCGCGGGCGTACTGCCGGGCAGCGACAGCTACCGCCTCGGCGGCGGGGACGACTCCGGCAACGTACGCTCCGCTGCCGCGCCGACCGGGGTCGACACCCAGGGCGGTTCGCACGGCACCGCCGAGCGCGCCGAGCCCTCGCCGAGCCGTGGCGCCGGCCACTCCGAGGCCGCCCCCAAGCCCGAACCCAAGGCCGAGCCGTCCAAGGCCGACCCCAAGCCCTCGAAGGCGCCGTCCGAGAAGCCGTCGCCGCGGGCGCCGAAGCCGGACACCGGCAAGAAGGCGACGCCGAGCCCGTCCCGTACGCCTGCGGAGAAGCCCAAGGCTCCCCCGGCGGACACGTCCTCCTCGACCGACGAGGTCAAGGCCGAGGCCGAGGTGATCACGCTGGTCAACGCGGAGCGGGCCAAGGCCGGCTGCCGTCCCCTGCGGGCCGACGACCGGCTCGCGGCGCTGGCCGGCGACTTCAGCGCCGACATGGCCGAGCGCGACTTCTTCAGCCACACGGACCCGGACGGCGCGACGCCGTGGGACCGCGCCGAGAAGGCCGGCATCTCCGGCCTCGGCGGCGAGAACATCGCCCGCGGGCAGGCCGACGCCCGGTCCGTGATGGACGCCTGGATGAACAGCGCGGGCCACCGCGCCAACATCCTCAACTGCGACTACAAGACCGTGGGCGTCGGTGTGCACTTCGGCCCGGGCGGCCCGTGGTGGACGCAGGACTTCGGCTTCTGACGGGCGGGGGCCGCGAACGGCGCTCGTAATCCCAGGCAAGCGCTAACCAATGGTTAGCGCTGTGCGGGAGTAAGCTGGAGCGCATGGAATCCCATGGTGGCCGCGCGGAACACGCGGACCTGGCGTACGACGTGTTCTCCCGGCAGTGCCCCTCGCGCAGCACGCTGGAGCACGTCACCGGACGCTGGGGAGCCCTCACCCTCGGAGCCCTGCACGACGGCACGTTCCGTTTCAACGAACTGCGCCGCCGCGTCGACGGCGTGAGCGAGAAGATGCTCTCCCAGACCCTGCACGCGCTGGAACGCGACGGCCTGGTGCACCGCGAGGCGCAGCCGACCAACCCGCCCCGCGTGGACTACCGGCTCACCCCGTTGGGACAGGGCGTCGCCGAGCGCCTCCTCGCCCTGATCCGCTTCGTGGAGGGCAGGCAGGACGAGGTCCTCAAGGCCAGGGAGCGTTACGACGAGACGCGCGGCGGCCGCTGACAGCGGGGGCAGAAGTAGCTGGACCGGTTCATCCAGGGGCGTCGTCGCATCGGGGTCCCGCAGCGCCGGCACGGCTTGTCCTCCCGGCCGTAGGCGTCCAACGACCGCTCGAAATAGCCTGATTCACCGTTCACGTTGACATAGAGGCTGTCGAAGCTGGTGCCGCCGACGGCGAGCGCCGCGTTCATCACGTCCCGTACGTGGCCCAGGAGTTCGGCCGTGCGCGGACGCGTGAAGGTGGCGGTGGGCCGCTCGTAGTGCAGCCTCGACCGCCACAGCGCCTCGTCCGCGTAGATGTTGCCGACGCCGCTGATCAGCGACTGGTCGAGCAGCGCCCGCTTGATCGTCGTACGACGGCCGCGCAGCGCCTGATGGAAGGCGTCGTCGTCGAACGCGGCGTCCAGCGGGTCGCGCGCGATGTGCGCGATGACGTCAGGGAGGCCGTCGGCGGTGTTGTCGTGCAGCGAAAGCCCGCCGAAGGTGCGCTGGTCGACGAAGCGGAGCTCGGTGCCCTGCTCGTCCGCGAAGCGCATCCGGATCCGCAGGTGCTTCTCGTCGGGGGCCTCCTGGGGCTGCACCAGGAGCTGGCCGCTCATGCCCAGATGGGCCAGGACGGACTGTTCGGAGTCGGCGAGCAGCAGCCACAGGTACTTGCCGCGCCGCTGGGCGAGCCCCATCCGGTGCCCGGTCAGCCGGGCCGCGAAGTCCTTACCGCCCGCCACGTGCCGCCGCACCGCGCGCGGGTGCAGCACCTGCACCTCACCGATGAGCCGCCCGCTGACCCAGCGCTCCAGACCACGTCGGACGACTTCGACTTCGGGCAGCTCGGGCATGTCCGCTCCGGGAGAGGTGGGGTGGGTGGGTTCGGGAAAGCACAGTGCCGGCCGCCCTCGTGAAGGGGGCGACCGGCACCGAAGGATGGGCGGCCGTCAGGCCGAGGGGGTGTCGGCGATCCCCTCGGACTGCGCGGCAGCGACGGCGGCCTCGGCCGCCTTGATCCGCTCGTCCGCGGCGGCACGGATCGCGCGCCACGCGGACTCGGCGGCCTGCTGCTCCGCTTCCTTCTTGCTGCGGCCGGTGCCGGTGCCGTACGAGACGCCTCCGACGCGGGCGGCAGCAGTAAAGGTCTTCTCGTGGTCCGGGCCGCTCTCCGTGACGAGATACTCGGGCACGCCGAGGCTCTCCGTCGCGGTGAGCTCCTGGAGGCTGGTCTTCCAGTCCAGGCCCGCACCCAGGTTCGAGGACTTCTCGATCAGCGGGTCGAAGAGCCGGTGCACCAGCTCGCCCGCAGCGTCCAGACCCTGGTCCAGATAGACCGCGCCGATCACCGCTTCCAGGGTGTCGGCGAGGATGGATGCCTTGTCCCGGCCTCCCGTGCCCTCTTCGCCCCGGCCGAGCCGGATGAAGGAGCCGAGTTCGAGGCCACGGCTGACCTCCGCCAGCGCACGCGAATTGACCACCGCGGCCCGCAACTTGGCCAGCTGGCCTTCGGGCAGGTCGGGGTGGGTGCGATAGAGCGTGTCCGTGACGACGAGACCGAGCACCGAGTCCCCGAGGAACTCGAGCCGCTCATTCGTCGGCAGACCGCCGTTCTCGTACGCGTACGAACGGTGGGTCAGCGCACGCACCAGAAGGGCGGACTCGAGCTTGTACCCGAGCCGCCCTTCCAGAAGCGTGTGGGACGAGGCCGTTGTCTCCGCCAATTTCTTGGCGTCTTCCGCCTTCTTGGGGCTAGACACGGTGCCTCTCACCAGCCGCTCAGACCTCGAGGACCTGGCGCTTGTTGTAGGTGCCGCAGCTCGGGCACGCGATGTGCTGCTGCTTGGGCTCCTGGCAACGCTCACACGAAACCAGGGTGGGGACCGCAGCCTTCCACTGCGACCGGCGGTGGCGCGTGTTGCTGCGCGACATCTTCCGCTTCGGAACAGCCACGGCTACTTCTCCTGCTTCTCGTCGACGCCCGCTTCCGCTTCGGCGCCGCTCATCTCGTCCTTCTCGCCGTCCTGGATGGTGCCAGCGAGTCCCTGCAAAGCCGCCCAACGGATGTCGACGGCGTCATGGTGGTGGTCCGGGTCGTCCGCGAGCCGCACTCCGCACTGGGAGCACAGGCCCGGACAGTCGTCCTGGCACACCGGCTGCATCGGCAGTGCGAGCACCACCGCATCACGCAGCACGGGCTCGAGGTCGAACATGCCGTCCTCGAGGTAGAGCCTGTCCTCGTCCTCTGGGGATTCCCCGGCGTCGCCGGCCGGTTCCGCGGTGCGGCCCCGGTCGTCGGCGTCAGGGTACGAGAACATCTCCTGGAAGTCCGCGTCGAGCTCAAGCTCGAGCGGCTCCAGACACCTTACGCACTCCCCCTCGGCGGTTGCACGGGCGGTGCCTGTGACAAGCACCCCTTCCATGACCGACTCGAGACGGACCTCCAGCTGGACCGGGGCGCCCTTCGGCACTCCGACGACCCCTTCGATACCGAAGGCGCTCGGCGGGCCGGGCGCCTCGATCTCGCGGGTCACCCGCTGCATGGCACCAGGACGCCGCCCCAGCTCGTGTGTGTCGAACACGAGGGGGTTCCGGTGGTCGAGGCGCGTGCTCAGGGCTGTTCCTGCTTTCGAATCCAAGGTTTCAGGGAGGGCCGCCGCACCGACGCGGCAAAAGTGATGCCTGGGTGGGCAGCCTGAGTCGCGGACGTATGCGCGACCGAAGAGCCAGGATACTTGACCATCCGCTCTCGGCCCAATCCGGTCGCTTCGGACTGCTAACGGCCCTGCTCGTACTGGCGCAGCTGCTCCGCGCTGATCATGGTCGTGTCGAAGAGACTGGTCTCGTCGAGGGCCGCCGGCTGCTGGGGCTGCGCCTGGTGCTGGGGCTGCTGCGGCTGCCCCTGGTCGTAGTCCTGCTGCGGGTAGCCGTACTGATCGTGCTGCTGGTACGCGTACGGGTCCTGCGCGCCGTAGGCCTGGTCCTGCCGGTCGTACGCGTGCTGGTACCCGTACTGGTCCTGGGGCTGGTGCTGGTACCCGTACGGGTCGGGCTGCTGCTGCGGCGGCGCGTAGGGCTGCTGGACCGGGACCGGCGGGGCCTGGGCGGGCGGGCGCGGCACGGGCTGCTCGGCGGGCGCGGGGCCCGCGAGGTCCGCCAGGTACTCGGCGTCGGTGGTGTGCCCCTGGGCTCCGGGGCCCTCACCGAGGGTGCCGAGCTCGTCGGCGGGGGCGCGGCCGTGCAGGGTCTGGCGGCCCCGGCCGACGGCGTCCAGGGTCTTGGCGAGGACCGCCTCGAAGGCGCCGAGCTTGGCGTCGACGTAGGCGTCGGCGTCGCGGCGCAGCGTCTCGGGGTCGTGGCTGCGCTCGGGGGCGTCCTCGTCCTCGTACCCCTGCTCGTCGAGGCCGGGGCCGGTGCCGAGGAGCTTCTCGCGGCCGCGGCCGACCGAGCCGAGGGTCTTGGTGAGGACGACCTCGAAGTTGGCGAGCTTGCTGTCCACGTAGTCGTCGGCCTCGGCGCGGACCTGCTCGGCGGCCTGCCTGGCCTCGGCGAGGATACGTTCGGCCTCGCCCTGGGAGTTGCGGGCGACCTCCGTGTCGGAGATCAGGGAGCCGCGCTCGGCGTGCGCGCTCTCGATGATCCGCTGCGCCTCCTGGCGGGCCTGCTCGACCAGCTGCTCCCGGCCGCCGATGAGCTCCTGGGCCTGGGCCAGGGAGCCCGGCAGGGCCTGGCGCACCTCTTCGAGCATCGAGAGGAGATCGGCGCGGTTGACCACGCACGAGGCCGACATGGGCATGGACCGGGCGCTGCCGACCGCCTGGACGATCTCGTCGATCTTCTTCTGCACGTCCACCGTGTGCTCGCCACTCTCTACAGCTGGTTGGGAGACGGACGGGACGACTGTAAGGCCAGTGGCCGCCCGTCCGACACCGGGTGACGAGCCGTCAGTGGGCCCGGCGGAAGGTCACTTCTCGCCCAGCCGTTCGACGAGCGCCTCGTGGACCACCGGCGGCAGCAGGTGCGCGACGTCACCGCCCCAGGCGGCGACCTCCTTGACCAGCGAGGAGGAGAGGAAGCTGTAGGTGGGGTTGGTCGGGACGAAGAGGGTCTCGACGCCCGAGAGGCCGTTGTTCATCTGGGCCATCTGGAGTTCGTAGTCGAAGTCGCTGACCGCGCGGAGGCCCTTGACGATGGCCGGGATGTCGCGCTGCTTGCAGAAGTCGACGAGGAGTCCGTGGAAGGCCTCCACCTCGACGTTGCCGAAGTCGGCGGTGACCTGGCGGATCAGCTCGATCCGCTCGTCGATCCCGAAGAGGCCCTTCTTCGACTGGTTGATCATCACCGCGACGTGCACCACGTCGTACAGCTTGGAGGCGCGGGCGATGATGTCGAGGTGTCCATTGGTGATGGGGTCGAAAGACCCCGGACATACGGCGCGGCGCAACGTGAGTCCCTCGCTCTCCGGTCCGGTCATGGCGCGACGCTTGAGTCGTCGCACGTAGAGGCGGCGCGACCGTACCAAAACGTCCCCTCGCCGTAGCGACGGGACCTGAGGGGTTCGAAACCCTCCGGCCAGCCGAATTCACCGCCTCTTGTACTGCGCTCAACGGTGACGAGCGCCTCGGGCGTGAGCCAGCCCTCCGAGCGGAGTGTGAGGAGGATCTCCCGAAGATCGTCGTCGCCGACGGCGTACGGAGGGTCGAGGAAGACCAGGTCGTACGGGGTGGTGGGGGCCCCGCCCCGGACGATCTGGGCGGCTTTGCCCGCTCTGACCTCGGCGCCGGGCAGACCGACCGACTTCACGTTCTCCCTGATGGTCCGTGCCGCCCTGGCGTCCGCCTCGACGAGCAGGGTGTGCGCGGCGCCGCGGGAGAGCGCTTCGAGGCCGACGGCCCCGGAGCCCGCGTAGAGATCGAGGACGCGGGCGCCGTCGAGCGTGCCCTGGAGGGCCTGCCAGGTGGAGAAGAGGCCCTCACGCGCGCGGTCGGACGTGGGGCGGGTGCCGTTGCCCGGCGGGACGGTCAGGCGGCGTCCGCCGGCGGCACCGGCGATCACGCGGGTCATCTGGTTCCTTCTGGCTGGCCGGTATGCGCCACGTTGGTGGGCTGTCTCCACGATATGGCGTACCCCCCGGTCAGCCCTTGTCGAGGTACTGCTCGCGCTCCGCGTCGAGCAGGGCGTCCAGGGCGGTGCGCAGCGCGGGCAGCCGTTCGAGCTCGGGGTCGTCGGCGACGACGGTGACCGCCTCCTCGCGGGCGGCGGCGATGATCTCCTCGTCCTCGATGACCGCGAGCATGCGCAGGGAGGAGCGGACACCGGACTGCGCCTGGCCGAGCACGTCGCCCTCGCGGCGCTGCTCCAGATCGATGCGGGAGAGTTCGAAGCCGTCGAGCGTCGAGGCGACGGCGCCGAGGCGGGCGCGGGCGGGGGCAGCCTCGGGCATGTCGGTGACCAGGAGGCAGAGCCCGGGGGCCGCGCCGCGACCGACGCGGCCGCGGAGCTGGTGCAGCTGGGAGACGCCGAAGCGGTCGGCGTCCATGATGACGATGGCGGTGGCGTTCGGGACGTTCACCCCGACCTCGATGACCGTCGTCGCGACCAGGACCTGGGTCTCGCCCGCGGCGAAGCGGCGCATGACCGCGTCCTTGTCGTCGGGCTGCATCCGGCCGTGCAAAACCTCGATCTTCAACCCCTGGAGAGGTCCGTGCGCGAGTTGCTCGGCGACGTCGAGGACGGCGAGCGGGGGCCGCTTCTCGGCGGTGGCCTCCGCCTCGGCCTTCTTCTTGGCCTTCTTGGGCTCCGCGGCTTCGTCGGCGTCGTCGCCGATGCGCGGGCAGACCACGTACGCCTGGTGGCCCTTCTCCACCTCCTCGCGCACGCGCTCCCACGCGCGGGCGAGGAAGTGCGGCTTGTCCTCGGCGGGGACGACGTGGCTGGCGATCGGTGAGCGCCCGGCCGGGAGCTGGTCGAGGACCGAGGTCTCCAGGTCTCCGAAGACCGTCATCGCGACCGTGCGCGGGATGGGGGTGGCGGTCATGACCAGGAGGTGCGGGGGCTGCTTGCCCTTGCCGCGCAGGGCGTCGCGCTGCTCGACGCCGAAGCGGTGCTGTTCGTCGACGACGACCAGGCCCAGGTCGTGGAACTGGACCTTGTCCTCGATCAGCGCGTGGGTGCCGATGACGATTCCGGCCTCGCCGGTGGCCAGGTCGAGCAGGGCCTTGCGGCGGGCGGCGGCCCCCATGGAGCCGGTGAGCAGCGTGACCTTGGTGGCCTGGTCTGCGCCGCCCAGCATGCCGCCCTCGGCGAGCTCGCCCATCATCTCCACGATGGAGCGGTGGTGCTGCTGGGCGAGCACTTCGGTGGGCGCGAGCATGGCGGCCTGCCCGCCCGCGTCCACGACGGCGAGCATGGCGCGCAGGGCGACCATCGTGTTGTGCGTCACCGTGAAGTTGTCCGTGATGTACGCACTGCTCGGGTGAGCGACGCTGATGCACTGGACCGGCTTCCGCCCGACGAACTCGACGCTGCGGATTCCCCGTCGGAACGTGTTGTGCTTCGGCCTCGTGCACACGCGCTCCGCCTTGCGCGTCAGCCGGAACGGCATGTACTCCTCGGGCAACGCGATCGACACGTTGAATGCCGACTTCTTCGGCAGCACCCTGGCTCTGCCTCCCAGTGAGCGCACGAGCCAGGCGACGTCCTCAGCGAGCCGGAGAGACTCCGAGCACAGCGAAATGCTCAGTCCGTCCGCCTGAATCGTGCCGTCTGTGTCCAGTAGCCCCTGCAACAGAGCCAGTCGATTCTTGATCGAGGTGTTCTTGAAGATCTCGGGAACGAACTTCCCGTGTGAGGTCACACCCCACAGCTCCAAGTCGCGCAGCACTTGGATGACGGGATCGCGCGTGCCGCCCGTACGGTGTGTCGGCTGAATCGTGTAGTCGCACGCGGAACCGGCCACGGGGACCAGACGGCATTCCGGTGCCACGGCGTCGGCCGCCGCGGCGCGAATCTCCTCGTCGGCCGTGGACAACCGCAAGTTGTGGCGGAACGCCCCGTCGCCCAGCAAGAGACCGAAGAGGTAGGGGTCGAGCGGTAGCAACTCGTCGTGTCCCAGGTCGGTCGGGGTCGCGGCGGGGAGGTACCACTTCGACGAGCCGTTCGCCTTGTGGAGGTCCAGGCGAATCTCTCTGGTCGTCAGGACCTTCGGCGGCTGGCCTCGATGCCAACCGCAGCTGGTACCGACGATCCAGAGGTGTTCGTCGTCACACTCGACAGAGCTGCCGTCGGAGAGCGTCAGGCGCCACACGTCACGCTCTCCCTGGGGGAAGACCCCGCTGACGACGGCGGTCTCCCCGGTGGGCACGACGACGACATCACCGCTCCTCATGTCACCCATCGGCCGGAAACCCTCGGGAGTCAGCACCAACGAGTCGAGCGGCTGCGCCTTGCCCGATCCGACCTCTCCCTGGAGGAGGCGGTGCATCGGGTGTTCGGTCGCGAGGTCGTCGAAGATCTCCTTGGAGACCTTCTCCTGGCCCTCGGTCAGCGTGAACGGCAGCTTGGCGTCGAAGGCGGTGAGGAGGCCGCCGTCCTTGGGCCTGCGGGCCACGGCGGGCAGTTGCGCGTCCGCGTACCGCCGCCGGGCCAGGGCCACTTGGAGGACGAAGGCCTCGTCCCACTTGAGGCGGTCGCGGGCGGCGGCGATGTCCGTCTTCGAGTGCGGCCGGTGGATCTTCAGGAGGGCTTCGGGGAGCGGGACGAGGCCGCGGCCGTCCCGGAGGGCGGGCGGCAGCGGGTCCTCGGCCTCCTGGGCGCTGGGCAGGACCATGTCGACCGACTTGGCGATCTTCCAGGACTCCAGCTTGGCGGTGGCCGGGTAGATCGGCAGGAGGGCGCCGGCCCAGGAGCCGACGGCCTCGCCGACCTCGTCGCCCTCGGCCCTCAGCAGTTCGTACGCCGGGTGGGCCAGCTGCATCTTGCGGTTGAAGACCGACACCTTGCCCGCGAACATCGCGCGGGTGCCGGGCAGCAGGTCCTTGTGCGGCTTGTGGATGCCGCGGCCGAAGAAGACGAGCTGGAGCTGGCCGCTGCCGTCGGTGATGGTGACTTCGAGGCGCTGGCCCCTGCCGCCGTTGAACTTCAGGATGCGCGCGGTCGCGACCTGGGCGACCACCGTGACGTGCTCGTCGAGCGGGAGGTCGGCGAGGCGGGTGAGCTCACCGCGCTCGGCGTACCGCCGGGGGTAGTGGTGCAGGAGGTCGCCGACCGTGTGCAGGTCGAGGTTCTCGGCCATCACCTTCGCGGTGGCGGGGCCGACCACTTTCTTCAGGGGTTCTTCGAGCGCGGGCACGAGATCCATTGCACACCACGCCACTGACAATCCGCGTCAGGTCCCCCGGATCGGCCCGCACAGCGCACCGGCGCGGTGCGGCCGGTCCTGGCGCTACTCCACGCCGATCAGCATCAGCGCCGACTGGCGTCCGCCGCGGTAGACCACGGTGTCGACCGCCAGGTACGCCTCGCGCACATGCTTCTCCAGGTGCTCCGCGACGGCCTCGGGCACCGATTCGCCGAGCACCAGCGTGACCATCTCGCCACCCGCCGACAGCATCCGGTCGAGGACGGAGGCCGCGGTGCGGGCCACCTCGGAGCCGATCACGGCCACATCGCCGTCGATCATGCCGAGCACGTCACCGGCCTGGCAGATGCCCGCCATGGTCCAGGACTGCCGCTCGGCGACGGCCAGTTCGCCGTACCTCGTCGCGCCGGCCGCCGAGGTCATGGCGACGACGTCCTCGTCGAAACGCCGGTCGGGCGCGTGCACGGCGAGCGCCGCGATGCCCTGGACCGCGGAGCGGGTGGGGATCAGCGCGACCCGTACGCCTTCGGTGCGGGCCTGTTCCGCCGCGGCGGCCGCGGTGTGCCGCAGCTCCTCGTCGTTCGGCAGGAGGACCACCTCGCGGGCGTGGGCCCGCCGGATCGCGTCGACGAGCTCGCCGCTCGCGGGCGGCTCCCCCACGCGCGCGGGCACGGTGGTCGCCCCGGCCTCGGCGTAGAGCCCGGCGAGGCCTTCTCCCGGCACGACGGCGACGATGGCCCGCTGCGCACGCTCCCGGGGCGGCGCCGCGGTGGTGTGCGCGTCACCCACTCCGAAGTGGGTGATCCGGATGCGGTGCGGGCGGCCCGCCTCCACGCCCGCCTCGACGGCCGCGCCCGCGTCGTCGACATGGACGTGGACGTTCCAGAGGCCGTCGCCGCCGACCACGACGAGGGAGTCGCCGAGCCGGTCGAGCCGCGACCGCAGCCGGGTGACCGCGGTGTCGTCGGCCTCCAGGAGGTAGATCACCTCGAAGGCGGGCCCGCCCCCGTCCTCGGACGGCTCCTCGCACTCGACGCCCTCCACGCGCGTGGAGGGCGACGGCTCCTGGGCGCGCGTGGCGGGGCCACCCGCGCTCCTGAGGGTCACGCTCTCGCCCGACAGGGCGCCCACCAGCGCCCCGAGGACCGCCACGAGGCCCCGCCCACCGGCGTCCACGACTCCGGCGCGGCCGAGCACCGCGAGCTGGCCGGGCGTCGCGTCCAGAGCCTTGCGGGCCCCGTCGTACGCCGCTCTGGCCACCGCCCCGCAGTCGTCCCCGGCGTCGGCCGCCGCGTCCGCCGCCGCGGTGGCCACCGTCAGGACGGTGCCCTCCACGGGGTGGGCGACCGCCTGGTACGCGGCTTCGGCGGCCCGGCGCAGCGCACGTTCAAGGACCCGGCCGTCGGCGTGATCTGCCTCACTCCGCGACCGGCCGTCCTCGCTCCGCGAGCCACCGGTGATCTCCGGGCCGCCGATGACCTGCGCCATCCCCCGCAGCAGCTGCGAGAGGATCGTGCCCGAGTTCCCCCGGGCCCCGAGGAGGGCCCCGTGCGCCATCGCGCGCACCGTCTCGGCCAGCGAAGGGAGGGAGGGATCGTGGCCCGTGAAGGCCGCGTCGACCGCCTGGGAGGCGGACTCCAGGGTCAGATAGAGGTTCGTCCCGGTGTCCCCGTCGGCGACCGGGTAGACGTTGATGGCGTCGATCTCCTCGCGGGCCCTGCCGAGGGCGTCCAGAGCCAGTCGGCACCAGGCGCGCACCGCGACCGCGTCGAGGTTCTGCGGCACCTGTTCGCCTCCTTGACCATCCGGGATGGACGCAGCGTAGACCCGGGGTGAACACGGGGGCCGGGGCGGGGGCGGGGCCGTCCGTGGTAGTTTCGTTCTATCGAAGCAGTCGTTGTATGCTGCTCCGGTTGCCCGATACACATCGGGACATTCCTCCTGGCAACGCCACTCCGATCATTGCACTGATCTCGGCATGCCGGGATTAACCGTAAGTGCATCTGAAGTCTTTGGAGTGACCCGTGGCTGCCAACTGCGACGTCTGCGGCAAGGGGCCGGGCTTCGGCAACAACATCTCGCACTCGCACCGCCGTACGCCCCGTCGCTGGAACCCGAACATCCAGCGTGTGCGTGCCGTGGTGAGCGGGACGCCGAAGCGCCTCAACGCCTGCACCTCGTGCATCAAGGCCGGCAAGGTCTCGCGCTGACGCCAGCGCGGCCACCTAGCTGGTTGCTGAATCAGCCGGTCCCCTCAGGGGGGCCGGCTTTTTCGTCTGCCCACGCGCGCGTAGCCGTCCGACCGCCCACGCGCGCGTAACCGTCCGACCGCCCACGCGCGCGTAGCGGCCTGCCAGACTCTGCCGGATGCGCTTCGGCATCCTCGGCCCCCTCGACGTACGCTCCCCCGACGGCGCCCCACTGGACCCCGGTGGGCCGCGCCCCCGTGCCCTGCTCACCCTGCTGCTCCTGGACCCGGGCCGCACGGTGTCGCCGGCGGCGCTGACCGACGGGCTCTACGGCGACGAGCCGCCCGCCGGTGCGGCGAACGCGCTCCAGTCCCAGGTATCCCGGCTGCGCAAACGGCTCGGCCTCGCCATCGAAGCCACCCCCACCGGCTACCGCCTCGCCGTCCACCCCGACGACGTCGACCTGCACCGCTTCGAGCGGCTGGCCCGTGAGGGACGCGAGGCCCTCGGCTCCGGGGACCCCGCGCGGGCCGCGGGTCTCCTGCGGGAGGCGCTCGGCCTGTGGCGTGGGGCCGCCCTCGCCGAGCTGCCGGACGCCCCTCCCCTCGCCACCCGCCTGGAGGAGACACGCCTGGCCGCCGTGCAGGACCGCCTCGACGCGGACCTCGCGCTGGGCGGCGGGGCCGAACTCGTGCCCGAGGTCCGCGGGCTGCTCGCCGACCACCCCCTGAGCGAGCGGCTGCACGGCCAGCTGATGCGGGCCCTGCACGCGGACGGCAGGCCCGCGGAGGCGCTCGCCGCCTACGAGGAGGCGCGCCGCGTCCTCGCGGACGAGCTCGGCACCGATCCCTCCGCCGAGCTGTCCGCGCTCCACCTGGAACTGCTCCAGGGCCGGGAGCCCGCACGGCAGCGGGGCGTGCCCGCGCAGCTGACGCGGTTCATCGGGCGGGCCGACGAGCTCACGCGGATCGGCGCCCTGCTCACCGAGGCGCGGCTCGTGACCCTCACGGGTCCCGGCGGGGCGGGCAAGACGCGGCTCGCGATCGAAGCGGCCCGCGCGCTGCCCGACGTCTGCTTCGTGGAGCTGGCCCCGCTCGCCGACGCCTCCGGAGTGACGTACGCGATCCTCACCGCGCTAGGGGTGCGCGACGGCTTCCACAGCCAGGGCGGCGACGCCACGGAGCGGCTGCTCGCGGCGCTGCACGGCCGCGAGCTGCTGCTCGTCCTGGACAACTGCGAGCACCTCGTGGACGAGGCGGCGCGGGTCACGGGGCTGCTGCTCGGGGCCTGCCCCGGCGTGCGGGTGCTCGCCACCGGCAGGGAGGCGCTCGGGATCACGGGCGAGGTCGTGTGGCCGGTGCCGCCGCTGGGGGCCGGGCCCGCCGCCCTGCTCTTCGCGGACCGGGCAGCCGCCGTGCGGCCGGACCTCGCGGGCCCGGCAGACGAGCACGCCCGGCGCCTGACCGACGGGATATGCGCGGCGCTCGACGGTCTGCCGCTGGCGATCGAGCTGGCCGCGGCCCGCCTGCGCACCCTCACCCTGGACGAGCTGGCGGCCCGCCTCGGCGACCGCTTCCGGCTGCTCTCGCGCGGGGACCGGACGAAGGCGCCCCGGCACCGCACCCTGCACGCGGTCGTGGAGTGGAGCTGGGAGCTGCTCGACGACGAGGAGCGGGAGCTTGCCCGACGGCTGACCGTGTTCTCCGGAGGGGCCACCTGTGACGCGGTGGAGGCCATGTGCGGCATCCCCTGTCCGGAGGACCTCCTCGCCTCCCTCGTGGAGAAGTCGTTCCTCGGCGTGACCGACGGGCGCTACGGCATGCTGCGGACCATCCACGCCTTCTGCGCCGAGCAGCTGGCGGGGGCGGGTGAGGAGAGTCGCCTGCGGGCCGCGCACGCCCAGTACTTCCTGCGGCTGGCCGAGGCGGCCGAGCCCCGGCTGCGCGGCGGCGAGCAGCTGCCCTGGCTCGCGGCGCTCGACGCCGAGCGAATGAATGTGGACGCGGCGCTGCGCCACCTGACCCGCACCGCGCCGCACGACGGGCTGCGGATGATGGCCGCGCTCTCCTGGTTCTGGCGGCTGCGCGGCCGCTACGGGGAGCGGACGGAGCTCGCCGTCGACCTGCTGGAGGCGGTGGGCCCGCAGCCGCCGGCAGGCCTGTACGAGGAGTACGTCCTCTGTCTGATCAACACGATCGCGGGGGACGGCGACGACCCGGCAGAACCGGACCGCCTCGCGCGCGCGGACAGCCTGTTCGCCGCTCTTCCCGGTCCGCTGCGGCTGCCCTACCTGGTGGTGCTCTGGTCGATCGCGGGCGGTCCAGCACGCGCCATGCGGGACGAGGCGCGGGAGCAGGTCGACGGCCATCCCTGGGGAGTGGCTCTCCTCGGCCTCGGGGAGGGTTTCCAGGAGCTGTTCGCGGGCCGCGCCGAAGCAGCCGAGGCGGCCTTCACGCGGGCATTGGAGGGCTTTCGGATCACGGGTGACCGTTGGGGCATGGCCAACTGCCTGGACCCGTTGGGCATGTTCGCCGACTGGCGCGGTGAGCGGGAGCGTGCCCTGGAGCTGCTCGACGAAGGCCTGGTGCACGTGGCGGAGTTGGCGGCGCCCGAGGAGGCCGCGGACCTGCTGCACCGGCGCGCCACGGTCCTGATGCACCGCGGCGATCTCGAGGGGGCCGCCGCCCAGTACGCGCACTCCGCCGCGCTCGCCCGCACGGTCGGCGTCCCCGACAAGGTGGCGGCCGCGCGGCGCGGGCTCGGGGACGTGGCCCGCCTGTCCGGCGACCCGGCACGCGCGCGTGAGCACTATGCGGCGGCTCTCCAGGAGTGCGCCGCCAACTGGTTCAGCCTCGGGCAGAGCGTACGGATCCTGATCGGCCTCGGCCGCGCCGCGCTCGCCGAGTCGCGCACGGAGGAGGCCGCCGACTGGTTCGAGCAGGCCCGGGCGCTGTCCTGCGGGGCGGAGCCCTCTACGCGCCTCGGTGCGCGGGTCTCGGACGCCGGTGAACTGGCCGAGGTGGCCGAGGCGTTGGCGGCCGTCGCAGCGTCCCCCGAGGACGCGGCCCGGCTGCTCGGCGCCGCGCACGGCCTGCGCGGCCTGTCGATCGCCGGTGATCCCGACGTCGTACGGGTCGAGGAGGCGGCTCGCGCGCGGCTCTCCCCGGGGGCGTACGACAAGGCCTTCGGGCAGGGGCGGCGCCTGCGGTCGGCGGCGGTCAGGGAACGGTAGGCGGGCGGTCAGCGGCGGCCCCGATGCTTCCCGGCATGACGAACCGGAACGCAGACCCCAATCCGAGCCCCACGCCCCTCTCCCACCTCGACGTCCTGATCTCCGGCGCCAGCGTCGCGGGCCCCGCGCTCGCCCTCTGGCTGGCCCGCTACGGGGCCCGCGTCACCGTCCTGGAGAAGGCGCCCGCCCTGCGCGAGGGCGGCTTCGCCGTCGACTTCAGGGGCGAGACGCACCGCACCGTGCTGCGCCGCATGGGCATCTGGGACGAGGTCCACCGCCGCCAGACGCACATGGGCCGCCAGATCGTCGTGGAGGCCGACGACAAGGAGCGGTTCGATCTGCCCGCGTTCTTCATGAGCGGCGACGTGGAGATCTTCCGCGGCGATCTGTCCAAGATCCTCTTCGAGCGCACCGAGGACCGGGTGGAGTACGTCTTCGGGGACTCCGTCGCCTCGCTGACCGAGGACTCCGAAGGCGTCGACGTGACCTTCGACCGCGGTGCTCCGCGCCGCTTCGACATCGTCGTCGGCGCCGACGGGTTGCACTCCCACACCCGCCGTCTGGTCTTCGGCGACGAGTCGCGCCACCTGCGGTTCCTCGGCTACTACGTGGCGTGCTTCGGCGTCCCCAACCACCTCGGCCTCGACCGCACCGCCCGCATCTACAGCGAGCCGGGCCGCACCCTGATGCTCAACAACTACGACGGCGATCCCGCCAGGGCGGGCGCGGCCCTGGTCTTCCGGTCCGACCGGCTCGACTACGACCGGCACGACACCGCCCAGCTGAAGAAGCTCATCGCGGACCGGTGCGCGGGCCTGGCCTACCGGCACGCCGCCACGGCCCTGGAAGGCCTTGAGAACGCCGAGGACCTGTACTTCGACGCCATCGCGCAGATCCACCTCGACCGGCTCCACCGCGGTCGTGTGGTGCTGCTCGGCGACGCCGGGTGCGGCGCGACGATGGGCGGCATGGGGACGGGCACCGCGCTGGTCTCCGCGTACGTCCTGGCCGGTGAGCTCGCGGCGGCGCGGGGCGACCACCGGGCCGGCTTCGCCGCGTACGAGGCGGAGATCCTCGCCTACGCCAGGGGCTGCCAGAAGTCCTCGGCCAACGCCGGTGCCTTCCTCGCCCCGGCGACCGAGAGGAAGATCCGCAGCCGCGACCGGGCGTACCGCGTGCTCAGCTCACGCCTGCTCGCGGGCCTCTTCAAGAGGCTGACGGAAAGGACCGCGAGCGACCTCGCCCTCAAGGACTACGCGAACCAGGACCGCGCCGACCAGTACCGAGCCGACCAGGACTACACCCCCCTGAACCGCCAACCGTGATCCACCGGGCCTATCCCGCCGCCGAGCGCGAATCCGGCGGCGATCGCCCCGGTGACGTACTCCTTGGCGGCCAGCACGGCCTCCGGGACGCCGTCGCCCATCGCGAGGCGCGACGCTATCGCGCTGGCGAGGGTGCAGCCCGTGCCGTGCGTGTGCCGGTTGTCGTGGCGCGGCGCGCGCAGGACGTGCTCCTCGGAGCCGTCGGTGAGGAGGTCGACGGCGTCGCCGCTGAGATGGCCGCCCTTGATGAGCACCCACTTCGGTCCGTACGCGAGGACGGCGGCCGCCGCGCGCCGCAGGCCGTCCTCCGATTCGACCGCGACACCGGTGAGTTGGGCCACCTCGTCGAGGTTGGGCGTCGCGACCGTGGCGGCCGGCAGCAGCCTGGTGCGTACCGAGTCGAGCGCGGAGGCGGCGAGCAGCGGGTCGCCGTGCTTGGAGACGCCGACCGGGTCGACGACCGTCGGGGCGTCCGTGCCCGCGAGCAACTCGGCGACCGCCTCGACCAGTTCCGCCGACGCGAGCATGCCGGTCTTCACGGCCTGCACGCCGATGTCGTCGACGACGCTGCGGTACTGCGCCCGCACCGCGTCGACCGGGAGCTCCCAGGCCCCCTGCACGCCCAGGGAGTTCTGCGCGGTGACGGCCGTGATGACGCTCATGCCGTGGGCCCCGAGGGCGAGCATCGTCTTCAGGTCGGCCTGGATGCCCGCGCCGCCGCCGGAGTCGGATCCGGCGACGGTGAGGACCCGCGGCGGGGCGGTCACTCGGCGTCCCCGTCGTCCCCGAAGTGGTCCCAGCCCTTGCCGGCCCAGGGCGCGCCGTCGACGGTCACCTGGGGCAGCGCCGAGGGGTTGAGGACCTCGCCGATGACCTTCCAGCGGGCGGGCAGCTTCACGTCGGGCGGGAAGGTCGCCACGATCGCGTGGTCCTCGCCGCCGTTGAGCACCCACTGCAGCGGGTCGACGCCGACGGCCTGGCCGATGTCGTTCATCTGCGTGGGCACGTCGACGTCTCCGGAGCGGACGTCGATGCGTACCTTGCTGGACTCGGCGATGTGCCCGAGGTCGGCGATCAGGCCGTCGCTGACGTCCGTCATGGAGGTCGCGCCGAGGCCGGCCGCCGCGGGTCCCGCGTGGTAGGGCGGCTCGGGCCTGCGGTGGGCCTCCACGAAGGCGCGCGGTGAGCGGAAGCCGCGGGAGAGCACCGCGTGCCCGGCCGCGGACCAGCCGAGCCAGCCCGTCACGGCGACGACGTCGCCGGGCTGCGCGCCCGCGCGCGTGACGGGTTCGTGGTTGCGCAGGTCGCCGAGCGCGGTGATCGCGACGGTGATCGTGTCGCCGCGTACGACGTCGCCGCCCACGACGGCCGCGCCCGCGACCTGGCACTCGTCCCTGATGCCGTCCATCAGCTCGGCGGGCCAGCTCGCGGGGAGCTCGGCGGGCACGACCAGGCCGAGGAGGAGCGCGGTCGGCACGGCGCCCATGGCCGCGATGTCGGCGAGGTTCTGCGCGGCGGCCTTGCGGCCCACGTCGTACGCGGTGGACCAGTCCCGGCGGAAGTGCCGGCCCTCCAGGAGGATGTCGGTGCTCGCCACGACCCTGCGGTCCGGAGCGGACACGACCGCGGCGTCGTCGCCGGGGCCGAGCCGTACGGCCGGAGTGGAGGTGAGCCGCGAGGTGAGCTCTCTGATGAGCCCGAACTCCCCCAACTCGCCCACGGATCCCTTCACCGAGTCTCACCATGCCCTTTCACGCTGCCCGGCCCCCGGTCGCGAGCCGTGTCTGTCGTCGGTACGGTCGAGATGACCGTCAATTCTGCTGCCCGGCCCACCACGATGTGCGCGCCACAGGCCGCCCGGGTCTCCCCGTGGCGCGCGGCGACGCGGTACCGTGGCGTCCCTTCTCCCCACATGATCCTCGTGGCCGCCCTGGAGGTTCCGTGGTACAGGCGTACATCCTGATCCAAACAGAGGTCGGCAAGGCGTCGACCGTCGCCGAGCTGATCGGCAAGATCCCGGGAGTGATCCAGGCCGAGGACGTGACCGGACCCTACGATGTCATCGTGCGCGCCCAGGCGGACACGGTGGACGAACTCGGCCGCATGGTGGTCGCCAGGGTCCAGCAAGTGGACGGCATCACCCGAACCCTGACCTGCCCGGTCGTGCACTTGTAGCCCCCGTCTACCCTGGCCCGGTGAACTTCCCCCGTCTCCGGCGCCGCTGCCTCACCGGCACGTCCGCTCTCGCCCTGCTGATCACGGCGGTGGCCTGCTCAGCTACGGACGACGAGGCGTCGGTGGTGGTTCCTTCGCCGGCCGCGAAAGCCGCCGGTCTCTGCCGGGACCTGCACGAACAGCTTCCGAAGGAGATCGACGGGCGGGGGCGCACCGACCCGGGACCCAAGTCGGAGCTGACCGCCGGGTGGGGAGACCCGGCGATCATACTGCGCTGCGGTGTCCGGCGGCCCCCCGAGATGATCGACCCCGCCTACGCCCCGCAGAACGGCGTGAAAGTGAACGGCGTCGCCTGGCTCCTGCAGAAGCGGGACGACGGCTCGTACACCTTCACCACCGGGGCGCGGCTCGCGTACGTGGAAGTGACGCTGCCCAAGGAGCGGACGGGGGACGGCCTCGGCCCGCTCACGGACCTGGCCGCCCCCATCAAGAAGACGATCCCCACGGGCATCGCCTGAGCCCCGATCCGAGCCCCGGCCCGAGCCGGGTCCGCGCGGCCCCGCGCCCGCGGCGCTAGCGCAGGCCCGTGGAGCGGTTGAGGGCCGACTGGATGAGCCGGTCCACCAGCTCCGCGTAGCCGACGCCGCTCTTCTCCCACATCTGCGGGTACATCGAGATGAGCGTGAAGCCCGGCATCGTGTTGATCTCGTTGATGACGAACCGGCCGTCCTCGGTGAGGAAGAAGTCCGCCCGCACCAGGCCCTCGCAGGACGCCGCCTCGAACGCCTCGACGGCGAGCCGCTGGATCTCGGCGGTCTGCTCGGGCGTCAGCGGGGCCGGCACGATCCCGGGCGTCGAGTCGATGTACTTCGCCTCGAAGTCGTAGTAGTCGTGCGTCTGCACGGGCGGGATCTCGGCCGGGACGCTCGCGCGCGGGCCGTCCTCGAACTCCAGGACGCCGCACTCGATCTCACGGCCGCGCAGCAGCGCCTCGACCAGGATCTTCGGGTCGTGGCGCCGGGCCTCGGCGATCGCCTCGTCGAGGCCGTCGAAGGACTCGACCTTCGTGATGCCGATGGAGGAGCCCGCGCGCGCGGGCTTGATGAACAGCGGCCACCCGTGCTCGCCCGCGAAGTCCGCGATGCGCCTGCGGGCGCCCGCCTCGTCCTGCCGCCACTCGCGGGGCCGGATCACCAGGTACGGGCCGACGTTCAGCCCGAAGGAGGCGAACACCCGCTTCATGTAGTCCTTGTCCTGGCCGACGGCCGAGGCGAGGACGCCCGAGCCGACGTAGGGCACTCCGGAGAGTTCGAGCAGTCCCTGGAGGGTGCCGTCCTCTCCGTAGGGACCGTGCAGCATCGGGAAGACGACGTCGACCTCGCCGAGCGCCTTGGGCACGGAGCCGGGCTCGCTGTAGACGACCTCGCGGTTGCCGGGGTCGAGCGGGAGGACGACGCCGCCCTCCACGGAGTCGGCGAGGTCGGTGACGTTCGGCATCTTGCGGTCGGCGATCGCCATCCGCTCGGGCTCGTCGGCGGTCAGCGCCCAACGGCCGTCCGTGGTGATGCCGATCGGCAGGACGTCGTACTTGGTGCGGTCGATGGCGCCGAGGATGGCGCCTGCCGTCACCACGGAGATGCCGTGCTCCGAGCTGCGGCCGCCGAACACGACGGCCACACGCGGCTTGCGGAGCGGCTGCGCAGAGCTCGGCTCGGGGCGCGGCTCAGGGCTCTGGGGGAGGTTCTCGCTGCTCATATCGCGTTGAGGGTACCCGCTGGCCCGTGCGTAGTCAGTCGTGCCGTCAGCGTCGCTCGGGCTTGGCGCTGCGCGACATGAGGTCCTTGAGCGCGACCACCGGGGGCGTTCCCTCGTGCACGATGCCGACGACGGTCTCCGTGATCGGCATGTCGACGCCGTGCCTGCGGGCCAGATCCAGCACGGATTCGCAGGACTTGACGCCCTCGGCGGTCTGCTTGGTGACCGCGATGGTCTCCTGCAGGGTCATGCCCTTGCCGAGGTTGGTGCCGAAGGTGTGGTTGCGCGAGAGCGGCGACGAGCAGGTCGCCACCAGGTCGCCGAGGCCGGCGAGTCCGGAGAACGTCAGCGGGTCGGCGCCCATCGCGAGCCCGAGCCGGGTCGTCTCGGCGAGGCCGCGGGTGATGAGCGAGCCCTTGGCGTTGTCGCCGAGGCCCATGCCGTCCGCGATGCCGACGGCGAGCCCGATGACGTTCTTGACCGCGCCGCCGAGCTCGCAGCCGACCACGTCGGTGTTGGTGTACGGGCGGAAGTACGGGGTGTGGCAGGCCGTCTGGAGGCGTTGCGCGACGGCTTCGTCCCGGCAGGCGACGACGGCGGCGGCGGGCTGCCGCGCGGCGATCTCACGCGCGAGGTTGGGGCCCGTGACGACGGCGATCCGGTCGGCGGGCACCTTGGTGACGTCCTCGACGACCTCGCTCATCCGCATCGCGGAGCCCAGTTCGACGCCCTTCATGAGAGAGACGACGACGGTCTCGGGGGCGAGCAGCGGCGCCCACTCCGCGAGGTTGCCGCGCAGCGTCTGCGACGGTACGGCGAGGACCGTGAAGTCGGCGTCCGCCGCGGCCTCGGCGGGGTCGGTGGTCGCCCGCAGGTTCTCGGGGAGCGCGACGCCGGGGAGGTAGTCCGGGTTGGTCCGCGTGGAGTTGACGGCGTCGACGAGTGCGGCGCGGCGGCCCCACAGGGTGACGTCGCAGCCCGCGTCGGCGAGCACCATGCCGAAGGCCGTACCCCAGGAGCCCGTTCCGAAGACGGCGGCCTTCACCCGGCCCGCCGAGTTCACGGGGTTCGTCACTTGCTGTCCTCCGGGGTGTTGTCCGCTGTGCCCTGCGCGGCGCCGCGGGCCGCTGCCTTGCGTCGTTGCTCCAGCCGGGCCCTGCGGGGGTCGTACGGCGTCTCGGGGGCCTTCTCGCCCCTCACTTCCTCAAGAAGTTCGGTGATCGCGGCCATGATGGTCTCGGTCACCTCCCGCAGCACGTCGGGCGTCGGCTCCTTGCCGTAGAAGCGCGACAGGTCGACGGGCGGCCCCGCCTTCACCTGGAGGGTCTTGCGCGGGAAGAAGGAGGGCTTCTTGCTGTACGGCGCCAGCGCGAGGTTGGCGCCCCACTGCGCCACGGGGATCACCGGGCACTGCGTCTTCAGGGCGACCCGCGCGGCCCCGGACTTGGCCGTCATCGGCCACATGTCGGGGTCCCTGGTGAGGGTGCCCTCGGGGTAGAAGGCGACGCACTCGCCGCGCTCGATGGCGTCGACCGCGGCCCGGAAGGCGTCGAGCGCGTTCGTCGTCTCGCGGTAGACCGGGATCTGCCCCGTGCCCTTCATGACCTTGGCGACGAAGCCGCGCTTAAAAAGGCCGTCCTTTGCCAGGAAACGCGGCACCCGTCCGGTGTTGTACTGGAAGTGGGCGTACGAGAACGGGTCGATATGGGAGTTGTGATTCACCGCGGTGATGAATCCCCCCTCCCCCGGAATGTGTTCCATTCCACGCCAGTCCCGCTTGAACAGAACCACCAGCGGCGGTTTTGCAATGACCGCCGCGAGGCGGTACCAGAAGCCGATTCTGCGGCGGGACACTCGGACACCTTCCTCCATGAACCTGGTCGGCCGCACAAGTGTCGCCCCAGGCTGCCTGTCTGTCGAGAACACCGTACGCCCACCCGTCCCACGCCACCGCTCCTGTGCGGGAGCACCGCACACCACCCCCTTCGCGCTCCCCCGCGCCCCGTTCGCCCGGCAGGTCACAATGGGCGCGACGCGAAGGACGGAGCACCCGTGCAGTGGACCCTGGTCATCCCCCTGAAACCCTTGGCGCGCGCCAAGAGCAGGCTGGTTGCCGCCTCCGGTGAGGGGCTGCGCCCCGGCCTGGCTCTGGCGTTCGCGCAGGACACCGTGGCCGCCGCGCTGGCGTGCCCCGCGGTACGGGATGTGGCGGTCGTCACGGACGACGCCCTGGCGCGTCGCGAGCTCGCGACGCTGGGCGCCCGGGTCGTGCCCGACGCCCCGGGAGGCGGCCTGAACGCTGCCCTGGCGCACGGGGCGGCCCTCGTGCGCGCCGAGCGGCCGAAGGCGCCCGTCGCGGCCCTGAACGCCGATCTGCCCGCGCTGCGTCCCATGGAATTGGCGCGGGCCCTGGACGGCGCCGCCGCATTTCCCCGCGCATTCATGCCGGACGCCGCCGGAATCGGGACGACACTGCTGTGCGCGACGCCGGGAAGTGAATTGCGTCCCGAGTTCGGAACCGCCTCGCGGGCCCGGCACTCGGCTTCCGGAGCCGTGGAACTCCCACTCGACGGCGTCGATTCCCTGCGCCAGGACGTGGATACCGGAGAAGACCTGCGGACCGCCCTCGTACTCGGCGTGGGTCCGCGCACCGCGGCGGCCGCGGCCCGGCTCCTCATCGCCGACTGAGTACGCTGCTCTCCATGCAGGCCACCGCGTACACGTACGACTCCGAGACCCGCAGCGGCAGCGTGCTGCTCGACGACGGCACCCCTGTGCCCTTCGACGCCCCCGCGTTCGACGCGGGCGGGCTGCGGCTGCTGCGGCCGGGGCAGCGGGTGCGGATCGAGGTCGACGGCGCGGGCGAGGCGCGCCGCATCACGCTGGTGACGCTCCAGACGTTCTGATCCATGGCCGTGAAGGCCTTTTGAGAGCCTGTGTCATATCCCCGGTCGGATCAGTGGGCGTCGTCTGGTGCGTGCGATCGCAAGGCGCCGGGAAGTCCTCGGTGGGGGTCCCCCCG
>NZ_JBWKFZ010000016.1:0-188424 GCF_056433985.1 Streptomyces sp. NPDC044106 | reverse complement strand
ACCCGCTACGACAAGACCCGTGAGTCCTACCAGGCCACCGTCACCATCGCCTCACTCCTGCTCTGGATCTGACCCTTTGAAGACGATCTCTAGGGCCTGGCTCCGGTGGCACCTGGACGGGGTTGTTGCACATGCCGTAGCGGCATGTGGTGGGGTCGGGGCACCACAGCACGAAAGGCTCTGTCTGCGATGTACCCCTCCCTCATGCCTCCCCGGCAGGTCAAGATCGGTGATGCCGCTGCGTTCGCCGGGATCACCCCACGCGCCATCCGCCATTACCACGAGATCGGTCTGCTGCCGGAGCCCGAGCGCGGCGGGGACGGCCGCCGCCGCTACGGCTATGACGACATGACCCGCCTGCTGTGGATCCGCAAGATGGCTGATGCCGGTATCAGCCTGGACGACATGCGGGCCGCCTTCGGCGAAGCCCGGGACGAAGCTGGGGACGAAGCCCTGGACCAACCCCCGGATATCGAGTCGGTCCTGAGCAGGCTGGAGGAAACCTTGGCGGCGCAGGAGGCCGCCATCAAACGTCGGCGCGCGGCTGTCCAGCGCCTGCAGGCGGTGGGCAGCCCACTGGGGCTGCTCTCCGAACTGGTCACGGACCGGCTCAGCCACCTGCCCCCGGACGCGCTGCGTCCCTCCGATCTGGACGCCCTGCTGGTCACGGAACGGATCTTCGGGCCGCTGGGCGCCGCCATCCAGGCCGGCACGTTCATCGTGCTGGCCACCCACCCCGACCTGCGGGCCGAGGAGGAGCGTCTTGAGGCGGCCGAGGCCGCCCTCGACGACGGCGTCGAACCCGACGACCCGCGCGTCGAAGAGCTCGCCGTACAGCGATGCGCTCACCAAATGGCCCTGAATCAAGCCATCGAGGCAGCTGGTCTCGACGCGGCCGATGAGAAGATCTTCGAGATCTACGACGCCGACCTGCAAGGGGAGGAGGGCACAGAGATGAGTGCCGCCGCAGCGATGACCAAGATGCCTTACGACTTCTCTCCTGCCCGGATGCGCTGCGTGGAACTCGCCGGACGGCTCTTCGGCGAGGCCCTTGCCGACGCACACTCCGCGGACAGCTGATCGTCTGTGCCTGGCACTGGCGTGGCCCGACAACCGGTCGCGTTCATCCGCATGTGACTGATCGGGTCAGACGTCGAGCCCGGGCCGTAACCAAAGGTGACAGCACAACTGGCCGTACGTGGGGATTCCGAACTGGCCGCTGACACCCTCCTGGAAGACGGCCGCCTCGCCGTGTGAAACTACGCCGACGGCACCGATCCAGCTCACACCGGCCCCGAACCGTCAGAGGCATGGCCCGCCTCTTCCGTACCGCCTGGCTCAACTCGTGTGACGGAGCCACTGCAGTCCCTGGTCTTTCGACATCACCCCGCGCCAGACATCCGCAAGGCTGGCCGGTGCACGCGAACAGGAAGAGGAGAGACGACGCATGAGCGCTCATCCTGGCGGCACGGAGGCCACGACGTCCGCGAGCGGCCCGCGCCCGCCCATGACACGGTTCGACGACATCTACGACCTTCCCGACCCCCGGGCCTTCTTCCGCGCGCTGGGCGCGTGGCAGTACACCTGGAGTCCTTCGGCCTGGTCACCGAAAAGGACGTCGCACGGACCTACCCGCAGCGCCGGTTCATCAGCCCCCAAGAACAGCAATCCGCCATCGACGCGGTGGCGGCAGCCCGCGAGGGCCCCGAGGGCAAGGAGACCGACGGGTACTTCCACACCGCACTGCACCTGTCCCGGCCGGCCGAGGACATCGCAGCCATCCCGCTGGCCGCCCTGACAAGGGACGCAACGGATCCGGCGGCCGGGCCGCGAGACCCCGTACAGGGATAACCGTCCACCAGTGCTGCCGCGCAGCAAGGGCGGCCAGGAGCATCCGGAGGCGAACCATGGGACCGGGCCACATGTCTCCCGTGCCACCGGCAGTACGGGCAGGGGAGCACGGCAGCTCCCGGTCGGCGGATGGCAGTACAAGCACCACTGAGGAGTACGTCGCCGTCTTCCAAGAGGACCTGATCCGCTCCTACCGGGCCTTCCTGGACCAACGGCGAGCCACACGGCCCATAGAGGAACATCGTGAACCCACGACCGACGAATGGCGCGAGTTCCAGGAACACTTCCACACCCGCAAGCTGGAACTCGGCGACTGCGCACGGCCTTAACCCCGTGCCAGCACGAGCACTCGTGCATGCGGTGCCCGATGCTGCGGGTTTCTCCCAGACAGCGGCCCCGGCTGATCGAAATCACCACGGAAAAGCTCGTCGCTCTCGACCGTAGATTGCAGCGGACACGCGAGGTTGGTCAGGGCGGCCCTACCGACCTTGGCATGCCAGTGATCACCAGGCCGCAATGATGGCACCGCCCGAGCCGGTGTCTCACGATCCGGAGAGGTTACTCCAGGAAGTCCTGCCAAAAGGTCACAGTTGCTGTCGGCTTCCAGCCGTCAGGGGTGTGCGCGCTGAAGTCGTCGAATTCGTGGTTGATGTAGTCGGCCAAATCAGCGCCGTAATAGATGACGTCGGTGCCCCAGATGGACATGATTGGGTCCCCGTGGGAGCCGTGGTCGGCAGGCACGAAGCGATGCGCGTAGACGGGCACGAGCTTCGGTACCTGGTCTAGCATCACTGTGGCCTTTTGTTGGGCTTCCTCCGCATCCGCAGGCCGCTGCCCCCACGTCGGATGCCAGTACCCGGCGGGGCCCAGACGGGTAGTCCTCCAGCAGGGCATTCACAGCCAGACGTGGGCGTGTTGCCGCACAGCAGGGGCCGACCGACCAAGGAGGTGGGGCGTGACGATTACTGCGGAGTCCTTCGCGGGCCGCGTCCTGGCTGTGTTTTCACGTCGGTCTCCCGGCTTCCGGCCTCGTTGCGGGTGTCGGAGCGGTCGGTGGACTGGCGACGGCACTGGCGCGAGAATGGCCAGGCCGGGGTGGCGTCGAAAGGATCGCCTGGCCGGTCGCGGCTGTCTGAGGTGCAGATCGTCAGGCTGGAGCGGGAGTTCGAACGTGGCCCGCTCGCACACGGCTGGGCCGACCAGCGGTGGATTCTGGCCCGGGTGAAGACCCCTGATCGGTCGACTGTTCCACGTCTCGTACACGGTGCAGGGCACATGGCGGTCGCTGCGGCGGTACGGCTGGTCGTGGCAGCAGCTGGCTCGACGCGCGATCGAACGCGACGATGAGGCGGTGGAGCTGTGGAGGCGGGAGGTATGGCCGCAGGTAGAAGCACCCCGGTCGTCCGCATACGCGGAGGGGGCTCGGCCGGGTATCGATGGCGGGCATGACCTGCTACAAGCCCGGCGAGCGATCCCGTCTGACATACGCGATCCGCGAGTGCCGTGGCCGCAAGGACGAACCGAAGAGCTTCGGCTGGAAGGACTACCGCGACCTGGTTATCCGTGCCCGTACACAGCTCGGCGGCCCGATCGTGCTCGTGTGGGACAACCTGCGCATGCACCTGGTCGCGCCACTGCGGGAGTTCTTCGCAGCCAACACCGACTGGCTCACCGTCTTCCAGCTACCGACCTACGCCCCCGACCTCAACCCCCCAGGAAGAGCTCTGGTCCCTGGTCGAACGCGACATCGGCAACCTCGGCGCCGCCGACCTCAGACAGATCACCCGAGCAGTGAAACGAAAGCTCAAGATGATCCAGTACCGCCCCCACCTGATCGACGGTTGCCTCAGCGGAACGAGCCTGGCGCTGGACTCATGACACGTCGCGCCCGTGCGACGGTCGGCGGCACCGGCCACAGAGGGCGACCACGCCTGGTTGGTGTCGCAGCTCGCCCGTCAGGTGTTGGCCCCTCGGGCCGCCACCGCCCAGCGGTCCACGACCTGATCGCCCTGCACGATGACCAGCTCATCGGCCAGGTTCACCGGTGTGCACACGTGGTTGGGGACGACTGCCACCACGGTGCCCAGCGATGGGGCCTTCATGCCCTCAGGAAGCACCACTGTGGCGTGATGCTCCGACAGTGACGTGAGGGACGCGCCCGGAAAGGCGGGCAGGTACCCGTGGCCAGTGACCCACGGTGACCTGTCGGAGCCCAGTACCTTACTGCCGACGTCCAGCACGAAGCGTCCGGTGGCCGGTACGCTCACCACGGTCGCGATGGCGTACAGGGCCAGGTCGGTTGAGGTGCAGGTCCCGATGGCCAGCTGGGTCGCGTCGTTGAAGACATACACGCCGGGCCGCAGCTCGTTGACCGCGCCGGGCTGCCACCGCCCGGCCGTCGGCGTCGATCCCCCGCTGACGACCCGCGCAGACAGACCTACGGCCTTCAGGGCTTCGACCGCCTCGCCGAGCGCCAGCTCCTCCTCGCGCGCCGCATTTTCCCGGGCCTGCGGGTCGTAGCCGTAGCCGTGCCCGGGGAAGGTGAACACCCCTGCGACGTCGAACCCGGCATCGGCGGCCGCCTTGCCCACCGCGGCGGCATCGGCCGGGAGGACTCCGGTGCGGTGGTGACCGCTGTCGACCTCGACCACCACTTCGACCGGGCAAGCGGCCCCCCGAACTGCCCGCCCCAGACGCTGAACACCCTCCACAGAGTCGGCGCCGACCCGCAGGGCCGCGGTCTCCGCCAGTCGACGCAACCGCCGAGCCTTGCCGTCGTCGACCCACAACGGGTAGGCGATGAACAGATCAGTGGCACCGCCTCGGGCGAACACCTCCGCCTCAGCAACGGTGGCCACCGTCAGACCCACTGCCCCCGCGCCGATCTGCCGGTCGGCGATCTCCAGGCACTTGTGCGCCTTCGCGTGAGGACGTAGCGCAAAACCGCCTGCTCCGGCCGCGGCTGCCATCCGGGTGATGTTCCGTTCCATCACCTCTACGTCGACCAACAACGCGGGTGTGTCCATACCTTCAGGAAGATCTGTGCTCATATACATGCACCTCCACCGGAAGATCACGCACAGACGATCATGTGTGGTTCCCGTCAAGGACACATGAGACACGGATCCCTGGCGACAGGTTCAGCAGGTTGGCCGCATGCCTTCTGCACTTGTTGTCGGCTACGACCCGCAAGCGATACCTGGCGTCGACGGAGAGGCTCTTCGTGTGGCGCTCGACGCGGAGCCGGCCCGGTTCGGTGAACACGGCATCGACGCGGCCATGGCTCTGATCGTGTGCGACGAATCGGCAGAACCCACCCTCGTCGCATCGTTGACCAGGCATCCGTGGGACGTCGTGGTCGTCGGCGGCGGGATCCGCAAGACCGAGCCGCTACTCCCGCTCTTCGAACAGATCGTGAACCTGATCCGGCGCCATGCGCCCCAGGCCGCCATCGCGTTCAACACCAGCGGCGGGGACAGCGTCGAGGCGGCACAGCGGTGGCTCTGAAGCCGGGCCGCTCCCGCTCGATCACGCCCTGAGTGGCGCTTCTCCGCGGGCGACCTGCCGGGCGAGGACCTCGCGATCGATGCACTGGCCTCGCCCTCCGCTGCCGCATGAGCCGGGTCCAAGGTCCGGACAGCCGCCCGATTTCGCCGCGCTCCGATCACGGGCACTACTTAGTGGTACTGTGTAGCGGTACTCGGTACTACGCAGTACCGCTAGGGCCGAGGAGGACTCGCGATGGACGATCTGACGGAGATGCTCAAGGGCACGCTCGAAGGGTGCGTGCTCGAAATCATCAGCAGCGAGGAAACGTACGGGTACGCCATCACTCGCCAGCTGAACGAGCTCGGCTTCACCGACGTGGTCGAGGGCACGGTCTACACCATCTTGCTGCGGCTGGAGAGGAACAAGCTCGTCCAGGTGACGAAACGACCGTCCGGGGTCGGACCGCCGCGCAAGTTCTACGCGCTCAATGACGCCGGACGCGAAGAACTCGCGAAGTTCTGGACGAAATGGCAGTACGTGTCATCACGCATCGACAAGCTAAGGGAGGGTGCTAGATGAGCTTCTGGGAGACCATCACAGGCAGCGATCTCACCAGGGATTGGAAAGCGTTCGAGGCCAGGGCGGAGGCCCTGCCGGACGACCATCGAGCGGCATGGGACCAGATCAAAGTCCACCTCCTTCCCCATGGGGACTTCACCGGCCGCAACCTGATGCCGATCCTCGACGCCGCCCTTGGGCTGCTCGAGGAAACAGCGGCGGACGGGCAGAGCATCCACGAGGTGCTCGGCGACGACATCCCAGGCTTTTGTGCGGCGCTGGCCGGCGGGGAAGGGGCCCGCACCTATCGCGACCGGTGGCGCGAGCAGTTGAACAGGAACGTCGCAAGGAAACTGAACCGGCTGGGAGGCTGACGTGAGCATCCAGGACATCATCGAGGGCAAGAAGCAGTGGCGGGCCCACCTGGCTCGGGTCAAGGCGCTCCCGCCGGACTACCAGATCGTCTACAAGGAGATGCAGAAGTACCTGTTCAAGGTCGGTCCTATCGACCTGCTTAACGGGCCCCTGCTCCCCGGAATCGTCGACTTCTTCGAGGAAGGCGCCGCCGACGGCAAGGGAGTCTTGGAACTCATCGGGAGCGATGTCGCAGCCTTCTGCGATGGCCTGATCAAGGACTCGCGCACCTATGCGGACGTCTACCAGGAGTCCCTCAGCAAGGAAGCCGGTAAGGCCGAGAAGTAGCACCCGCGCGCCCCATACCGGCGGGCGCAGCAACCCGCACGCCGCGGCTCGTTCGCCTCGGCGCAGCGCCGACCGTGCACAAGCCGACCGGTCGCCGCCAGTCCTCCAGCCTCCGAAGGGAAGCAGACATGCCTCCATCTGTCATGCCCACATCCAGTCACCGTGACGGTCATCCGTCGCCGACCGCCATCTCCGCCACCGGGTTACGCAAGTCCTACGGAGACAAGCTCGTCCTTGACGGTATCGATCTGCACATCCCCGCCGGGTCCGTGTTCGCGCTGCTCGGCCCGAACGGCGCAGGCAAGACCACCGCCGTCAAGATCTTGTCCACGCTGATCACTCCCGACGCCGGAGACCTGCACGTCGGCGGCCACGACCTCGCCGCCGACCCGCAGGCGGTACGCGCCGCGATCGGCGTCACCGGCCAGTTCTCCGCCGTCGACGGCCTCATCACCGGTGAGGAGAACATGCTCCTGATGGCGGACCTGCACCACCTGCCCAAGAGCGAGGGGCGACGGGTCGCCGCCGAACTCCTGGAGCGCTTCGACCTGGTGGAGGCGGCGAAGAAGCCGGCCTCGACCTACTCCGGCGGCATGAAGCGCCGCCTGGACATCGCCATGACCCTGGTCGGCGGCCCGCGGATCATCTTCCTCGACGAGCCGACCACCGGCCTCGACCCACGGTCCCGGCACAACATGTGGCAGATCATCCGGGAGCTGGTCACGGGCGGTGTGACCGTCTTCCTCACCACCCAGTACCTGGACGAGGCCGACGAACTCGCCGACCGGATCGCCGTCCTCAACGACGGCAGGATCGTGGCGCAGGGCACCGCGGAGGAACTGAAGCGGCTGATCCCCGGCGGGCACGTCCGGCTCCGCTTCACCGACCCGGCCGCCTACCGGGCGGCCGCTGACACCCTGCGCGAGGTCGTCGCCCGGGACGACGAGGCGCTGTCGCTGTCCATCCCCAGCGACGGCAGTCAACGCGAACTGCGCTCCCTCCTCGACTGGCTCGACTCCGCCGGTATCGAGGCGGACGAGTTGACCGTCCACACCCCCGACCTCGATGACGTGTTCTTCGCCCTGACCGGCCCGCCCACCGTCCCCAACCAGCCGAAGGAGACGGTCCGATGAGCTCCCCCTCTCTCGCCGTACGCGACTCGCACACGATGTTGCGCCGCAACCTGCTGCACGCCTGGCGCTACCCGTCCGGGACTCTGAACCTGCTGCTCACGCCGATCATGATGCTGCTGCTCTTCGTCTACATCTTCGGCGACGTGATGAGTGCCGGTATCGGTGGCGGCAGCGCGGACCGCTCCGACTACATCGCCTATATCGTTCCCGGCCTGCTGCTCATGACCATCGGCAGTACCGTGATCGGGGCCGCGGTGTCCGTCTGCGTGGACATGACCCAGGGCCTCACCGCTCGCTTCCGCACGATGGCGATCTACCGGGGATCGCTGCTGGTCGGGCACGTCGTCGGCGGCGTGCTGCAGTGCGTGATGAGCGTGGTTCTTGTCGGCGCTGTGGGGGTGGCGATGGGTTTCCGCTCCACGGATGCCACCCCACTGGAGTGGATCGCGGCGTTCGGGCTGATCACCTTGTTCGCCCTGGCACTCACCTGGGTCGCGGTCGGCATGGGCGCGGCCAGTCCGAACCCCGAGGCGGCCGGCAACATGGCCATGCCGCTGATTCTCCTGCCGCTCATCTCCAGCGCCTTCATCCCGGCCGAAACGATGCCGGGCTGGTTTCAGCCGATCGCCGAGTACCAGCCCTTCACCCCCGCCATCGAAACCCTCCGTGGCCTGCTCCTCGGCTCCGGAATCGGCAACAACGGCTGGATCGCGATCGCCTGGTGCGTCGCCCTGACCGCGCTCGGCTACCGCTGGGCGACGGCGCAGTTCAACCGCGACCCGAAGTAGAGGTGGGCGGGGTGGCCAAGTCGGTCACTCTGTCACTCGATCGAGGCATCCGTCAGCGAACCCGTGCGCCCCTCGCCCAAGATCGTCCAGAGTGGGCTGGGACGCGCCACACGCCCGCCTCATCGGCGGTCTACGGTGCCGAGACGCCGCGCCTCCCACCGCGGTCGCCCGAGGAGAAATTCTGTGCCATCACCCTGTGACCCCCAGCATGCTCCTGCCGGCGATGTGGGCGCAGCGCTCATGATGGTCGACTCCCGGCTCAAACAGATCCGGGACGGCAGGACCGAGACCGGCCCCGACCAACAGGCGATGATCGACCAGTAAATCGCGTCCCTGGGCCCCGACCTCGTTGCCTCGATGCGCATGATGCCCAAGAGCGCCCGCCCCGAGGCCATCCCCACCATGGTCGGCCTGGTCGTCGCCGCGGGGACCGGCCTGAGCCCGAATCTGTGGCGCCAACAGTACGGAGACTGGACCGAGGAAGAGCTGACCCCCCTCGAAGCGACCACCTTGCTGCTCGCGGAGCACATCAACCGCCTCACGGACAACCCCGACTTCGCCACCCGCATGGTCACCGAAGCGTTGTCCAGGGCGGACGAAGACGGATGTGCCGGGTCTTAGAGCTGCGTTTCCGCTGCGGCGCAGCTCAGCCCCTTGGCTAGCGAGCGAGGGCCGGGCCGGGAGAGCACGGCCAGGTGGAATGGCCGTAACAACCTCACCCTGGAACCAGGATGACGGAACAGCACGAAGAGTGGCGGATGAGGAGGAGACCTCAAACGGGCAGTTTCGTGTCGATGACGAAGCTGATTTCGATGACCTGGCCGGGCAAGGTCGGCTCAGTAATGCCCAAGACCGTGCCGACCGGGCGGCGGTCGCCGAAGTACCCCAGGTTGCCCTCCGCCGTCACCGCGGCATTCTGCCGCAGGTTCACCACGCACAGGGTCTGCGAGACGACCTGGTTCCGGGTGGCGCCCCGGAATGAGGTCGAGGGCGTCAGCCACAAGACGCTCACCCAGAACCTGCGCATGCCGCACGCAGCGAGACCCTCGCGCGTTGCGCGATTCCTTTGATCGGTCTCACGTGATCGGGTTACGCCATCCTGTGCCACAGGTTGAGGCCGGGCAGCCCACTCGCGACGACGCCGCACGGCTGCCCGGCGCAGGCACCTCGCTCGGGCCTACCCGAACTTCACGAAGGTCGGGAAGGGAGCCGAGAACGTCTCGAAATTCCTGGAGCCGACGAACCCGGCGAACACCGTGCAGGTGCTGTTCGTGTACATGCTGGCATCGGTGTCCGTGTCGTTGTGGGCGTTACGTGCGCCACCGCTGACGGCGATGCACTGGCCGTTGGGTGTCGGGACGTTCAGTGTCGTCTCCCTTCCGTTGTCCGCCCGCGTGTAGAAGAACGTGCCCGTGGCGGCCTGGGCGCTGCTCGTGGCCAGGCCGGTGCCCAGCGCGGCGGCCGCACCAGTGATCAGAACCGCTCGGATCGTTCGCTTGAGTGCGTACATGAGGGGGAGCCTCCTGCCCTTCCGGCAAGGCGCGGGACACCGCGCCTATGCAGGAAATGGTCTACCTCTTTTGGGTTAGTCTGAAGGCTTCTGGCGCGTGAGTACCCGAATGAGTGACATTCACCGTTTCGAGCCACCGTCAGCCCTGACCAGCCGCACTCGCTGAGAAGAGTTGCTGAGGAGGGTGGGCGGAGAGCGAAGGCCGTCCTGCGTGTGCCCCGCCCTCAGCGTTCGTTACGTCGTCTATTGATGACCGCATCAAGAGACGCGGCGCCCATGGGCGGGCGCGTGAAGGTCAGCTCTTCGCTCTTCAGGCCGGCGAGCACCAGGTCCAGATGCCGTTCCCATGCGTCGGCTTCGATCGTGTCGGTCATGGCGATGATTCCCCGAAGTGCCCAGATGACGGCGGCGAGGTCGGAGAGGGAGACACTCTCGGGCACGAGGCCGGCCTGCTGTGCCGTCGCCAGGAGGTCCGCGGTGAGAGCGTAGACGCGTTCACGCTGGGGGCGGCTGGCCATCTGCCCGAACTCGTCCGGCAGCACGCCGCGACTGGCGGCCAGGTGAAGTCCCACGGTGCGCAGGAAGTACTCAAGCCGCTGATCGACCGGCAGGTTCTGCGCTCGCTGGACATGGTGGAAGAGACGATCGTAGAAGGCGGCGGCCAGAGATTCCCGAAGAGCGTCGATGGTGGGAAAACGACGGTAGAGGACCGCCGGTTCCTCCCCTACCTCCCGGGCGAGTTGCGCCATGGTCGCGCGGGGCCCGAGTTCTCGCATCGCCGACGCCACGGCCCACAGCAACCGCTCGTCACCCGGCTGCTCGCCCGTCTCACGCTGAAGGTCTCGCCCGCCGGCGTACGCGTCCTGTTCCTCGTGCACGCTTTCTCCGCTCTGCCCGGCTCGCGGCGGGTGCAGCGCCTGTTGGCGCCTGCATACCTACTTCCCCCGGCACCATAACCGCTTACAGGGCATAAGCCGCGAAATGCACAGCATGGCGCGGGCTGTCATGGCGACACTCGGTCCCGCGTCGCGTCAGTGCTCCGCGACGCCAAGCTCTCGCCCCGGACCGGCCGGGCAGGGGCCCTGGCGGTGGTCTTCCAGTTCCTTGAGCTGCGGCACGAGGTCGAGTTGCACAACCTCACCGGCCGCATGGTCGAGTGCCCGCTGGATGAGATGAACCGGCCGCGAGCCTCGGTGGAGCCGCAGCTGCGCATCCCGCCCAGCGAAGCCGGGATCGAGGAACTGTGCACCGGATGGCGCGAGGAACTCATCTCCTGCCACAAGTTCGGCCCGGCCGCTCGCACCTACGCGGTCGCCCGGCTGGCGGCCGACGTGGGACTGAGGATCAACGAGGCACGGATGCTCGACCGGGACGACGTCCGGTCGGAACTGGGCCGGTTCGGCCGCTCAACGTCCGCCACGGCGTGGGCTCCCTGCGACGGGGGCCGAAGCCGCGGCTGGTGCCGCTGGTCAACGGCGCCGACCGGAACCTTCGGTGGTTCATCGAGGGTGTCTGGGGCCACTTCGACACCGACCACACCCGACCTGGTGCCCCGCTGTTCCCCTCCGAGCGCAAGAACCGGGACGGTTCTTGCGCTCGGGCGACCGGCCACGTCTTTGCCGGCGATCCGCTCCTGGATCGACCTCCGCACCGGCCAATTACCTGCCGGCTTCGCCGCCGACGTGCTCGCCATCGAACGGATCGCCGCCACCCCGGTGCAACGGCTGATCGTCGCCCTGGCGGCCGTCCACGCCGCCCGCACCACAGCTATCCGCTGCCGCACCCTGGACGACATCGACATACCCAACCGGCGCATCACCATCGCCGGACACACCCAACGGCTCGGGGAACTGACCCAACAAACACTGCGGGCCCGGCTCGACCAACGCCGCACCACCTGACCGAAGACCCCCAACCGCCACGTCCTGATCAACGCGATGACCGCCCTCGGCACTGGCCGTCAGTGCCGAATACCTTAAGCGGCACCCACTGCCCCAAGGCGTCTACCTCGAGCACATCCGCAGCGACCGGGTCCTGCATGAAGCCCTGACCGTCGGCGCCGACCCGCTGCAACTCGCCCTGGTCTTCAACCTGCCCCACACCAACGCGAGCCGCTGCGCGACCATCGCCCCGGTCCTATAGACGGCGTGTATGGCCTCCATTGATCTGGCCGATCTGATCGAGAAGGGCTGCATTCAACTGTGCCCGCGCAGCCCTGACTCGCTCCAGAGCCTCCAGGACCTCACTACGCACGGGGCTCTCCCGCGGCAAGGGACGTTGCAGGACATCAGCACGGACTTCGCGGGTCGCCTCTCGCAAGCGCCCCAGGAGCTGGGAGAGGGCGATGAACGCTGATCCGTCCGCGTCGTCTGGTCGCGCCCCGCCCAGGGCTGGGACCAGCGGAGTGCCGTGCGGTGGTGTGTCCTGTGATTCGAGCCAGAGGCCGCTGTGCGCCAGCGCGTGTCCGGCTTCGGTGGCCTCTCGGCTGGCTTGGAGCATGATCTCGTCGAATCGGTCGACGCCCACAGGATGGTGTGCCTGCAAATCCTGGACGAACCGCTCCAGCGCATCGATCCACGCCCGACCCGTGGTTCGCATTTTGAGCAGCCGAGCGATCTCGATCTCACTTTGGCTAGCCTGCTCCTCACTCGCCTTCTGCTCGGCTTGCCGCCGATGCAGACGCAGCGGGCCATAGACAGCCGCGAGGCCGGCAACGGCAGCTCCCCCCACAGCGCCGAGCAGTCCGTACAGCGCGCCGGTATCGGTCATACCCCTCCATTCCGCCGACGTAAGGCTGCCAGTAGCCACACCCGTGCGACTGTCCAAGCCCTTCACCTGAACAAGTTCGTCAGAGGCCCCTCGACGCTGTCAACGCTACGGTCGCCCGGAAATCCACGTCGGGAACGGTCGTCGGATTGGTTTCCGACCATGCTTCTTGGCTACTGCCGCACTTCGACGGCCGATCAGAACCCCGACCACCAGATCGACGCACCTCTCCGCAGCGGCGTCGACCGCGACAACATCGACGTCGCCAGCGGCGCGAAAGCCTTCCGCCCAAGCTCGATCTCGTCCTGCAGGCTGCACGTCATCGAGCAGGGCATCGACACCTCCACCATGGAAGGCCGAGCCATGTGCGGGATGCTCAGCGTGCTCGCAGAGCTCCAGAGAGAGCTGATCCCTGCCTGGAAGCAGCGGGCTCAAGTTCGAGCCGGTCCTGCTGAATGCACGCGGCCACCACAGGCCGCTGGTCGTCTGCACGGACCGCGTATGGCTTGGCGGAGCCCGGCAACTCAGCTACCGAGACGGCCGGGACCCGGCGTCAGCACCAGCCTGCCGAACACCTCCCCCGCGTCCATCGCGCGGTGGGCCGACGCCGCCTGTTCCAGGGGCAGCACCTCGTGGACGACCGTGCGCAGGCTCCCCTGCGCGGCGTCGGCGAACTGGGAGGTCCGCACGGCCTGGCGGTCGGGGCCGGGCACGGTGTCCGAGCTGAACGTGGCGAACGACAACGACTTGCGGAACGCGTCCATCAACCGCATGCCGAAGTCGGCCGGCGGCTGCCCACCGATCACCCCGACGGCCACATACCGTCCGTTGGGGTTCAATCGGTCGAGGAAATGCGGGAGATGGGGTCCTCCCACGATATCGATCACCACGTCGAAGCCCGTCGGCGCGTCGGGGCCGCCCGCGCCGGAGCGGTCAAGGACATGGGTCGCGCCGAGGTCCCGCAGGCGGGCGCCCCGCTCCGCCGACGACGTGGTGACTGCCACCGCGCCCGCCCGGGCCCTTGCCGCGAGCTGGACCGCCGTGATGCCGATGCTGCCCGCCGCACCGCGCACGAGCACCCTCTCACCGGGCGCGAAACGGGCCCGCTCCAGGGCGAAGTGGGCGGTCACGCCTGAGCCGCCGAGGGTGACCGCGTCCTCGCCGGTCAGGCCGTCGGGCAGAGCGAGGATGTCCTCGACCGCGGCGACTGCCTGCTCGGCGTACCCGCCGGACAGGCCGGTGAACGCCCACACCCGCCGCCCGACCCATGACGCGTCCACGCCCTCCCCCACCGCGGTGACCCTCCCCGCGACCTCGCTGCCGAGGAGGTGGCCCTCTTGGATGCCGTGTACGACAAGCGTTCTCCGACGGATCACGGCGTCCACGCCGCCCACCCCGATCGCCTCCACGGTGATCCGCACCTGTCCCGGGGCGGCTACGGGTGCGGGCACATCGACGACCTCCAGGCCATCGGGGGCTCCGAACGTCCTGATCACGACGGCTTTCATCTCTGCTCCTCGGCTCGGTGAAGGGATGCCGCAAGGGGACGGCACCACCGCCATCGGACCGTAACGGACGCCCCCGTCCGTTTGGCTAAAGTGAGAAACCATGAAGGACCATCTGCCTCAGACCGTGCGCTCCGACGCCCGGGACAACCGGCTCCGCATCCTGGGCGCCGCCCGTTCGGTGTTCGCCGAGGAGGGACTGACGGCGCCCATGCGCGAGGTCGCCCGGCACGCGGGTGTCGGCCCCGCCACGCTGTACCGGCACTTCCCGACCAAGCAGGCGCTGATCGTGGAGACCTTCGCCGAGCAGCGGCGGGCCTGCCACGCCGCCGTCCACGACGCCCTCGCGGACCCGGACCCGTGGCACGGATTCCAGAGCCTGGTCGAGCGGATCTGCGAACTGCACGCGCACAGCCGGGGGTTCGCCGACGCCTTCATGACGGCCTTCCCCGAGGCCATGGACTTCGCCGCCGACCGGGAGCAGACGCTGCGCGCGGTCGGCGAACTGGCTCGCCGCGCCAGGGAGACCGGCCGGCTGCGCCCCGACTTCGTCGTCGACGACCTGATCCTCGTGCTCATGGCCCACCGGGGCCTCCAGGACACGCCGCGCGCCGCCCGGGTCGCGGCCTCCCGCCGCTTCGCCGCCTATGTGATCGAGGCGTTCCGCGCCGCACCGGATCCGGTGGATGCGCCTGCGCCCCTGCCACCGGCACCGCGCCTGCGGCTCACATAGCTACCCTCAGATGCCCGGAGGCAGGATCTTCTGGGCCCGGCCCACCGCCCACCGGGGGCCGGGCCCTGAGGTCAGCGCCTGAGCGAGCTCAGGTCCTGTGCGTACGTGCCCACCGCCTTCGCGATGACGTCGATGTTCAGGTCGAACGCCTTACGGTCGATGTTCGTGATGTCGTCACCCTTGGCGTGGTAGTTCGGGTCGTAGGGCTGACCGGCCTTCCCGCCCGCCTTCAGCGCCTGCTCCTCGGTCTTGAGGCCCTCGGCGCCGGTGAAGGTGCCACCGGCCGGGATACCGGCGTCGATGAACGGCCCGTAGTCGGAGCGGCCGTCGAAGTCGGTGCCCCAGTGCGGCACCTTCTTCTTGTCCAGGAAGCCGTTGATCAACTTCTCGATCTGGGCGGAACCGGCCGGTCCCGCACCCGAGCCCGTCTTGTCGGAGTCGTCGCCGTCGTAGACGAGTTCGGCCGCGTTGGGCGAGGCGATCATGTCGAAGTTCAGGTAGAGCTTGATGTTCTTCTTCTGCTTGGCGCCCAGGGTCTTCACGTAGTGGTCCGAGCCGAGCAGGCCCAGCTCCTCGGCCGACCACCAGCCGAAGCGGACCTTGTTGGCGAGTTCCTTGCCGCCCTTGGTCGCCTTGGCGAGCTTCTCGGCGACCTCGATGAGACCGGCCGAGCCTGAGCCGTTGTCGTTGATGCCCGGGCCCTCGGGTACGGAGTCCAGGTGCGCGCCGAGCGCCACCACGCGGTCGGCGCGGCCGCCGCGGGTCTCCGCGATGACGTTGCGGGTCTTGTGCGGGACGGCCTCGGTGGCGACGTCAAGGGAGAGCTGCACCTGCCCCTCGGCGACCTGCCCGGCCAGCTTCTCGCCCTCGGCCCTGGTGATGCCGACGGCGGGAATGTGCGCGTTCTCCGGGGACTCCAGGTCGCCCTTGACGGGCTGGTCGCCGGAGTGGTTGTAGAGCACGAGTCCGACGGCGCCCGCCTTGGCCGCGGCGGCCTCCTTCTCGGCGAAGGTGCAGGCGCCACGCTTGACCAGCGCGATCTTTCCGGTGAAGGTGCCCGAGGTGTAGTCGTCCGCCTCGCAGCCCGGGGTGTCGTCGACGCGGGCCGCGGCGAGGGAAGCGCGGAGGCCGCCCTGGGGCGTGGACTTGCTGAAGGCGAACGCCCGGGCGTTCAGCTTGCGTGCCTCGGGAGACAGGACGCTGGCGCCCTCCCGCAGCGTGCGGGACTCGTAGAGGGTGAAGTCCTGGTACGCGACCTTGTACCCGGCCTTCTTCAGCCGGTCGTACACGTACGCGGTGGATGCCTTGTGGCCCGATGTGCCCGCGGCGCGGTTGCCGCCGTGGGCGTCGGCTATCTGTTGGAACTTCTCCAGATGACGGTAGGCACTCTTGCCGGTGGTCTTCTTCACCAGTCTCTCGGCCAGTCGTTGGGCCTTGTCGGCCTGCGTCGTCCGGTGCCCGTCGTGCCGGGCGGCGTCCTGCGCGCCTGCGGGGGATGCCGCGGCGAACAGGACGGGGGCGGCGACGACGGCGGAGAGCAGAGCGACCGTCGTCCGACTGCGGGATGCGCGCAACGGAGGTCCTTCCTTGCGTGGTCGGTGAGACCCGCCGATGATCACCGGCGAGTGCGGAAGGACCGTAACCCGATGAATTATTAGATCAGATGGTTTCGCCGGGTTCGCAACCACGCCTTCACGCAGTTGTCACGGAACGCAATACTCACGGGTCGGCAAGGCGTTTGACCTCCCGCAAGGGTGCGGTGGTCTGGATGTCCTGAATGCCGGGCAGCGGCCCGACGCGCCGGTCGATGTACTCGTACAGGTCGTAGGGGCTCTGGAAGATGCCGCTCGCCACCACGTTGCAGGTGCCGGTGACGGCCGCCGCAAAGGGGATTTCGGGGTGCGTGGCGAGGACCTCGCCGACCGTACGCAGATGGGCCGGGGTCACACGCAGCCACAGGCGGGTGCTCATGTGGTAGCCGAGAAGCCGCGGGTCGAAATCGACGGCGAACGCCAACGCCCCCTCGCCGCGCAGGCGTTGGAGGCGTCGCTGAACGCTGGACGGCGAGCGGTCGGTGGCCGCGGCAAGCTCGGGCAGGGGTGCCCTGCCGTCCCGGGCCAACTCCGCGAACAGGGCACGGTCGGCGCCGTCCAGGGGCAACGGGGCCCGGCGACCGCCGGAATCCACGGCAAGGGACGCCCCGCCGGTCCGGAACCGGCTGGCGTGCCACGTGGTGGTGTCGCCGACGAAGGTCCGCAGCACGCAGTGCGCACTGGCGGAGACGACGTGCGGGGTGTGGGGCAGCTTCTGCAGCAGTGCGTCACGGTCGGCGGCGGTACGGGTGTTCAGGGCGCAGCAGACCTCCGTGCCGCCGGAGTCGACCGTCACCCAGCTGATGTCCGGTCGGCGGGCCAGTGCCCTGGCGGTCGCGACCGCCGTGCCGGGCGTACAGCGCAGACACAGCAGCCAGTGGGTCAGGTCGAGCCGGGAGGGCACCGGGCGGCCGACGAGACGCAACCCGAGGGCGCGCAGGCGCTGGTAGCGGCGGGTCACCGTGCGCTCGGACACACCGAGTCGGCGTGCGGCGCGGCTCAGCGGAATCCGGCCGTCGAGCTGGAGGAGGTGGAGGAGGCGCTGCTCGAGGTCATCGATGTCGCTGCCGTACGGTGCGCCGGAATCCACCGTCACATCCCCTTCTGAGGCCGGTTGATTGCATGGGCCAGGGTATGGCTTGGGGCGGTCGGGGCAGCGCGTGGAAGGTGGTCCGGCACCCACCCTTCCCCTCCTCAGGAGAGCGTGATGAACATGGATACGGATGCTGGCGGCCCCCACCGCCACGTCACCGTCGTGGACGGATACGTTCCCGTCATCGACCTGGCCGCGGCCGGCACGCAGCCGGGCCGTGCGGCCGTAGCCGGGGCCATCGGCCGGGCCTGCGAGACGTCCGGGTTCTTCGTCGTCGTGGGGCACGGAGTGCCCCAGGATCTGATCGACCGCATGTACGCGACGACCAAGGACCTGTTCGTGCTCCCCCGGCGGGAGCGGGAGAAGGTTCTCGGCGGGCCGGACACCTGCGGGCTGCGCCCCTCGGCGGGCAGCGCGGCCAAGAGCATGGGCCTGCAAGCACCGCCGGACCTGTGCGATGTCTTCACCGCCAACGCTCTGGGAGAATTCGACACGGAGCGGCGGCGCGCCGAGGGCGGTGGCGACGCTTCGGCGCCCTGGGCCCGGGCCAACCTGTGGCCCGCCGCCCCGGTGGAGTTCAAGGACACCTGGCTCGCCTACATGGGGGCGATGGAGCGCCTGGGCAGGCAGCTGATGGAGTTGTTCGCACTCGCGCTGGACCTCGGCGCGGACTTCTTCGCCGACAAGGTCGACCGGCACATCTCGACGATCGTCGCCAACTACTACCACCCGCAGACCGAACCGCCGCTGCCCGGCCAGATGCGCAAAGGGGCGCACAGCGACTGGGGCACCGTGACCATCCTCTACCAGGACGCGGCGGGCGGCCTTCAAGTGCGTCATGACACTGACGAAGGCCATCGGAGCACGGGAGGCCACGGCTGGCGTGACGTGCCCTTCGTCCCGGGCAGCTTCGTCATCAACATCGGGGACATGATGCGGTTCTGGACCGGCGGCCATTGGGCGTCGACCCTGCACCGGGTCGTCAACCCGCCCCAGGGCGACGGGCGCTCACGCTTGTCCCTTCCGTACTTCTTCATGCCGAACCACGACACCCGGGTCGAGCCGCTCACGCGTTTCCGGGGCTCCGCGTCGACGGGACCGGACATGCCCTTCACGACACCGGGGCGTTGGTACCGAAGGATGATGGCAGCTACGTACGCGTAACCCATGGGCTCGGGTCAAGCCGGCGTAAAATCTCGGCGAGTTGGTCCAGTCCTTTCCGGACGCCAGAGCGCGGACGAAGGGTTCAGGGCCGTGCATTGGTACGGCCCGAGCCCTCTCCGCCCGCGTTGACATGCTCACGGGCGGTGGTTCCCTAATAGGTCTGTACCACAGGCAAGCGCGTCCGCCCCCGTCCCATCGGACCCGATCCCGCATCCACCCCTGTTCTCGTACACCCGGCAGGCCCGGCACGGACGGACGCCTCACCTCCCCCCAAGGAGAGCCGTGTCCCCACTCAGATCCACAGCCAGAGCCCACCCGGCCCTGGCCGCCCCCCGGCGTCTCGTCGCGGTACTCGCCGTGCTCGCACTGGCGCTGGCCGGACTCACCTCGTTCGCGGCCCCCGCCAGCGCGGCCGCCAGACTCACCGCCACCTTCGTCAGCGAGGGCAGCGGCTCGTCCTGGACCGGCAAGTTCGTGGTGAAGAACAGCGGCGACACCGCCGTCGACACCTGGTCCCTGGAGTTCGACCTACCCGACGGCGTCACCATCAGCGACCACACCCACGGCACCGCCGAGGTCAAGGGCAAACACGTGGTCGTGACGCCCGCGTACTACAACGCCCGCGTCCCGGCGGGCCGTGACACCGAGCCGTACAGCTACACCTTCCGCGGCAGCGGCCAGCTCAAGCCCCCGACCGGTTGCCTCATCAACGGCGACAAGTGTGACGGCACCGCGGCCGTACCGCCGAAGGCCCCCACGGGGCTGAGCGTCGCCGACGCCACCGCCCGTACGGTGAGCCTCAAATGGGCGGCGGCCGCACAGGGCGACTTCCCCGTCGCCTCGTACGAGGTGCTGCGCGGCACCACCGTCGTGGCAGCCAGTGCCACCACCCAGGCCACGGTCCGCGACCTGCAACCGGCGACCGCCTACCAGTTCAGCGTCCGGGCCAAGGACTCGCGCGGCAACACCGGTGAGGCCGGCGCTCCCGTCACCGCGACCACCGTGGACCCGGCGACCGACACCGTGCCGCCCACCGCGCCCCGCAACCTCCGCGCCGGCGACATCACTTCGAGCACCGTGAAACTCGCCTGGGACGCGGCCACCGACAACCAGCGCGTCGCCGCGTACGACGTCTACCGCGGCACGGCACTCGTGGAGAGCCTGCCCGCCGACACCCTCACCAGCACCGTGACCGGCCTCACGCCCGACACGGAGTACTCCTTCACCGTCCGGGCGCGGGACGCCGCCGACAACGCGTCGCCCGCGAGCAACGCCCTGTCCGTCACCACCAAGGAGGCGGTCGGCCAGGGCGGTTACGCCAAGGTCGGCTACTTCGTGCAGTGGGGCATCTACGGCCGACAGTACTTCGTGCGGGACCTGGAGACGTCCGGTGCCGCAGGCAAGCTCGACGTCATCAACTACGCCTTCGCCAACGTCGACCCCAAGAACCTCACCTGCCTCAACGGCGTCACCAAGGGCACCACCCAGAACCCCCAGGACCCGAATCAGGGCGACGGGGCCGGTGACGCCGAGGCCGACTACGGCCGGGCCTTCCCCGCCGGGCAGTCCGTGGACGGTGTCGCCGACGACGGCTGGGGCAAGCTGCGCGGCAACTTCAACCAGCTGAAGAAGCTCAAGGCCAAGCACCCGAACCTCAAGGTGGTCGTCTCGCTCGGCGGTTGGACCTACTCCAAGTACTTCTCCGACGTCGCCAAGACGGACGCCTCGCGGCAGAAGTTCGTCAAGTCCTGCATCGACATGTACATCAAGGGCAATCTGCCCGCGTACAACGGCGCGGGCGGTGACGGCGTCGCCGCCGGGATCTTCGACGGCTTCGACCTGGACTGGGAGTGGCCGGGCTCGCCGGACGGTCACCCGGGAAACCACTGGAGCACGGACGACAAGGCCAACAACACCGCGCTGATCGCCGAGTTCCGCAAGCAGCTCGACGCGCTCGGCGGCAGCCACCGGCTGCTCACCGCCTTCACCCCGGCCGACCCCAAGAAGATCAACGACGGCTGGGACCTCAAGGAGGTCTTCAAGCACCTGGACTTCGGCAACGTCCAGGGGTACGACTTCCACGGCGCCGGCAGCGACAACTCCTGGGAACCCAACCGCACCGGCCACCAGGCCAATCTGTACAAGGACGCGCAGAGTCCGTACGCCAACGACTTCAGCGTCGACGACGCCGTGAAGGCGTACACCGATCAGGGCGTCAAGCCGCGCAAGCTGACCATCGGCTTCCCGTTCTACGGGCGCGGCTGGCAGCAGGTCGCCGACGGCGGCGCGCACGGCGAGTGGCAGAGCGCGAACGGCGCCGCGCCGGGGCAGTTCCAGGAGGAGGCGGGCACCCGCGGCTACGACAACCTCGTCGCCGCTTTCCCGAACCTCACCGTCTACCACGACGAACAGTCCATCTCGACGTACGGCTACACCGGGGCGAACGGCCAGTGGTGGTCGTTCGACGACGCCTGGTCCATCGGGAAGAAGACCCAGTACATCAAGGCCAAGGGCCTGCTCGGCGGGATGATCTGGGAGATGTCCGGAGACACCTCGGACAGCACCCTGTTCAACACTCTGGACCGCGGCCTGAAGTAGGACCGCTGTGAACGCCGCCCGTCACCCGCTCGTCCGGGGTGGCGGGTCGGCGGGGCCGCCTCGACATCGCGCGGTCACCCGTAGAGCGAACGCGCTCCCGGGCTGTTCCCGCTGAAGCGCTGGCCCATGGCGACCTCCTCGCCGACCACCGACCAGACGGTGTCGTCGTCCCGGAAGGGCAGCGGGTCGATGCTGCTCGTCTCCCGGCGGATGCGCTCCACCTCGCGCTCCAGGCACTCGAATGCGGCCTCCTCATCGCCGTCACCGTCGCCGTCGAAGGTGAACTCCTCCAGCAGACGCTGGAACCGGGCGGTGACCTGTATGAGTGAGGAGACGTCCGTGTGGAGTTCCCGCACGGTCTCCTCGTCGGCGTCGAAGGCGTACACCTTGCCGGAAGCGGGGTCGAGGGCGAGGTGGGCGTTGAGCAGCCAGCCGATGACGGGCCATGCGCCCGCGTCCTGCGGGACGCCCTCGACGTCTACGACGTCCTGGACCAGCGGCAGCCGGCCGTCGTCCTCGTCGGACTCGCGCAGCGACAACGTTCCGGTGGGGACGCCGACGGTCCGCAGCAGGCGGGCGCCCTCGGTGTCCGCGACGGAGGGCGGGAAGGCGGTGGCGGGCAGGTCCGCGAGCCGGTCCTCGCCGAAGATGGCGGTCAGCTCGCTGCGGGTGACGTCGAAAAGCACTGCCGGAACTCCGAACTCGGCGGCGACACGGGCGCCGCGGGACTCTGGGTGACCGAATCGGTCACCGGGGCAGCCTCGCAGATCGAGGCACTTACGGCGACTTTCACTTCGACCTCATCTCCGGCGCGCGGCGCGGGTACCAGGCGACCACCAGCGCGCCGACCGCCACCACCAGTACGGCGAGCACCCGCATCGCGGTGTCGAGGGAGGCGGTGAAGTCCGTGACGACGGCGTGCCGCAGTTCCGGTGCGGTCAGTCCCTGGTCGGCCAGGCGCTGTTCGGCGGCGGGGACGGTGGTCGGCGCGTCGGGCCCGCGCAGCGACGCGGGGAGCCCCGTGGTGAACACCGCGGTCACCACACTGCCGCTGACCGCCACGCCCAGCGCGCTGCCCAGCTCCCGCGCCAGGCTCTGCAGACCCGAGCCCACCCCGGCCCGGTGCGCCGGGAGCGCGGACATCATGCCGTGCGACAGGAGCGGTGTGGTCAGGCCGCACCCCGCCGCGGTGAGCGTCGCCCCGAGCGCGTACAGGCCGTACGGAGTGTCCGGGCCGACCAGCGAGACCGTGCCCAGACCGGCCGCTAGTACCGCGAGACCGAACCCGAGCGTCGTCCGCGGACCGGTACGCCCCTCCAGGGCCACGGCGCAGCGCGGCGCGAGCAGCAGTGCGCCCGCCATCGGCAGCAACCGCAGCCCCGCCCCCAGTGGGGAGTAGCCCTTGGCGTATTGCAGGTACTGCCCGTTGACGTAGAACAGGCCGAACATCCCGACGAACACCAGCGCCATGCCGACCGCCCCTGCCCGCACCACCGGCACGGTGAACAGCCGGGGGTCCAGCATCGGATGCGCGCGCCGCAGCTCCGAGCCGGTCCAGGCCGCCAGCAGCACCGCCGCCGCGCCGAACCCGCCCAGCACCCGCGCGCTGCCCCAGCCTGCCTGCGGGCCGGAGACGATGCCCGACAGCAGCGCGAGGAAACCGGCCGTCAGCAGACCCGCGGAGACCATCGACACCGGCCGGTCGTGCCGCGGCGGCGCCGGGGAGAACGCCACCACCAGGACGAGTGCCGCCAGCGCCAACGGCACCACACACCAGAACAGCGCCCGCCACGAACCGGTCTGCAGCGCCGCGCCCCCGCCGACGTTGCCAAGCACGGCTGCCAGGCCCGTCATCGACGCCCACACCGCCACCAGCCGCGGCCTGCGGTGCGCCGACGCGCCGCCCACCATCAGGGCCAGCGTCGTCGGCAGCACCGCGGCGGCGCCGACGCCGCTGACCACCCGGCCCGCGATCACCGCGCCGATGCCGGGCGCCACGGCACACAGCACGCAACCGGCGGTGAACAGGCCCATGCCCGCGGTCAGCACCCGCTTGCGGCCGAGCCGGTCGGCGAGCGCGCCGCCCGGAATGAGCAGGCAGGCGAAGAACAGCACGTAACCGTCGACGACCCACATCACCGCCTCGGCCGACGGGCGCAGCGCGCTGCGCGACAGCGCGGGGATGGCGAGGTTCACGGCGGAGACCATGCCCACCACCAAGGTGACGCACAGACACATCACCGCGACGGTCAGCGGACCGGGGCCTTGAGCTTCGCCGGGGTGGTCCTGGTCGCCGGGGTCCTGGAACCCGAGCCCGGGGTCCTGGTCGGGCAGGTCCCGGGGGCCGAGTGCCGTCCTGTCCGTGGTCCTGGGGTCCTGGTTCACCGTTCGCCTCCTGTGCGGACGAGTTCGGCGCGGAACGCCAGCCGGTCGCCGCGGATGCGCAGGAATTCCAGGTCGACCGGGCGCCCGTCGGGCATTCTGGTCAGCCGCTCGACGGTGAACAGGGCGGAACCGGCCGGGATGTCGAGCAGGGCGCACGTGTGCGGATCGCCGCCGACCGCGTGCACGGTGACGCTCGCCGAGCCGAGCGGGCCGCCGGTGGACTCCTCGATGAGTCCGAACAGGTCCTGTCCCGCCAGGTCGGCGGCGAGCAGCGGCTCCCCGATGTCCGCCGTCAGATAGGTCAGGTCCAGGGACAGCGGTACGCCGTCCAGCAGCCGCAGCCGTTCGATGTGGACCACCCGTCCGCCGTCGGGTACGCGCAGCTTGCGCGCCACCTCGCCGGGCGGGCGCACCACGTCCGCGACCCGTACCTGATTGATCACCTCGCCGTGCGTACGCAGCGTCTCGGCCAGGCCGGTCAGCCGGTCCAAAGTGTGTTCGTAGGGTCGGCGTACGATCACCGTGCCCACGCCCTGGCGCCGCTCGACCACCCCTTCGTCGCGCAGCACGCCCAGCGCCTCGCGGACGGTGTTGCGGGACACCGCGAAGTCGGCGATCAGCACCCGCTCGTCCGGCAGCACACCCGTCACGAACGCCCCGGAGGCGATCTGGCGGCGCAGCACTTCGGCGACCTGCCGGGCCCGGTCCGCCCGGGTCCGCCGCCCGCTCCTCGGTACGGGGCTGCCCGGGGGCGCGGGGTCGGTGGGTGTGGCGTTCATGGGGCCTCCCTACGCGTCGGAGCCGGGGGGGGCCATCGACCGTGGGCCGTGCCCGTTCGGCACCCGCTCAACCTAGGGCGCGCACGTTTCCTGCACGTTACGCCACCTACGCTGACCTGCGACAACGCCCGTGACGTGCGGCGCGGCAGGGTATGCGAAGCCGTTGTGCCACCTGGCAACCGCGACGGTGCGGACGACTGGGGCCGGTCGGCGTGCCCGTCCGAGGCGCGCCCTCCGTTTCCGTCTGTCGAAACTCTTGTTCCGCTCTCCGGGCTCGCCTAGGGTCGGCGCCCCGGCCCGGCCGCCCCGCGCGGCCGGGCTTTCCCTGTGCGAACACGAAGGAGCGTGCGGTGGTGCAGCAGGCGTGGCAGGACGGGTCGTCGGGCGAGGGCGACGGGCACGGCATCGGCGGGCGAAACACAGACACGGACGCGGACACGGGACGTGAGAGCCGAGGGCCGCGTGGTGTGGAACGGCAGGGCCGGGCTCGCGGCGTGGGGCGTCGCGGCTTCGTCGTCGGGGCCGGTGTCGCCGGGACCGGCGGGCTGCTCGGCGCCGCCGGGACGACGCAGGCGTCCGCCGCCGACAGAGGCAGCCACAGCAATCACAGCGACAACAGCACTCACGGCCCTCACGGCGCTCACGGCAGTCATGACAGTCACGGCTCCTTCGGCCCGGAGGATTTCCGCGCCGAGCGGCTGCTGCTCGTACCGGACGTCGTCCTGCTGCCCGGCGGACCGGTCAAGGACCGCGCGGTGCTCGTCCAGGACGGTGCGTTCCGGGCCGTCGGTCCTGTCCGCGAGCTCACCGACGCGCACCGGGGCGCCCGCACGGTGCGGCTGAAGGGCCACCTGCTCATGCCGGGCTTCGTGGACGCCCACCACCACCTGACACAGAGCTTCGGCAAGGCGCAGGCGTTCGGGCAACCCTCGGAGATCTTCAAGACCGTCTGGGAGCCGCTGGAACACGCTCTGGACGAGGAGAGCGCTCACCTCTCGGCGAAGCTCGCCGCCCTGGAGGCGCTGCGCGGCGGGTTCACCACCGCCGCCGACGCCGGGACCCGCGCGCCCGTCGACGTGGGCGTCATCGCCAAGGCCGCCGAGGAGGCCGGGCTGCGCTGCGTACTGTCGAAGGTCGTCTCCGACGGCAAGGGCGGCAAAGAGCACCTGGAGCGCTTCCGGACTTCCCGGCTGATCCATCCTTCGCTGGCGATACCCGTTCCCGAGGACGCCACCGCAGAGGTGCTGAAGAGGACCGCCGAGCTGTGCGCGGACGCCGACGCCGTCTTCCAGGTCCACGTCAACGAGCACCTGGCCGCCGTCGAACGCTCGCTCAAGAGCGTGGGCCGCCGCCCGTTGTCCTACCTGCATCACATCGGCGCCCTCAACGCCCACACCCTCGGCGCCCACGCCACCCTGCTCACCCCGGACGAGATGCGCATGCTCGCCGACACCGGCGCCGCGGTCAGCTACAACCCGGTGGCCAGCGCCTGGAAGGGCAACGCCGTCGCGCACGCCCTGATGTGGCAGGCCATGGGCATCCGTTTCGGCACCGGCACGGACGGCACCCGCGGCGGCGGTTTCCGTCTGGTCGACGCCGCGGAGAGCGCCCAGCGACTGGCCCACGGCCTGCCGTCCGGCGACTCCTCGTGCGGCGCGGGCAACGTGTGGCTCGCCCACGCCACCGCCCTGAGCGCCGACGCCGTCGGCCTCGGCAAGGTGACGGGCGAGATCGCCGTCGGCAAGGCGGCCGACTTCCTGCTCGTCGACCTCCAAGTGCCCGAACTCACCCCGTCCTACGATCTGACGTGGGAGCTGGTCCGGCTGGCCGACCGCGACCAGATCAGCGCGGTCTTCGTGGACGGAAAGCTGCGGCTGTGGCAGGGATGGCCGACCACGTGGGACGGGCGCGCGCTGGTTCGCGAGGCAGCCGAGGTGGGGCCGAAGGTCGTGCGGCGCGCCCGCATCGTCCGGGTGGACCCGGACCCCGACGGCACCGCCCGCCACCCGCGGCGGCCGCACCCCTGATCCCATCCCGACCGGCCCTGTCCCGGCTGCCCCGTCCAGGCCGTCGGGGCGGGTACGGCGCTCAATGCGCGGGCCGGGGCCGCCACGTGAACACCGCGACATCGCGGCCCATGCCGAGGACGATGTGCCCGTCCGTGGTGACCGTGACGCAGCGGACGCCCTTCGCGCCGATGCGGCCCATGAGCTCGCACCGTGCCAAGTCCCAGACGTGCACCGTCTCGTGCCCGCCGACCGCCGCGACGACCGGCGTGCCCTCGACATCGGCGCACGCCATCGCCTGCACACGGCCGATGTCCGCGCCCAGCGTCCGGCCGCGCAGGACGCGACCCGTCAGGTACCAAAGCCGTACTGTGCCACCGCTGCTTCCGGTGACGGCCACGGGCCGACCGGCGCGGGTCGTGCAGACCAGCGCGGTTATCGAGTACTTGCTCACCGAGCCCTCGGGGCCGCCCCAGGTCCGGCCGACCAGCGCGCCGGATGCCAGGTCCCGCACCCGTACCGTTTCTCCGCCGCCACCGGTCACGATGACCGGTCTGCCGTCGATGTCCGTGCAATCCATCCTCTGCAAGAACTCATAGGGGATGCGGCTCGCGCCGATCCGGTCGGCGGCCGGGCCGACCTGTCTGCCGGAAACCAAGCCGAACATGCTTATCCCGCCCCCCGCGCAGGTCACGGCGACGGGCACTCCGTCGAGGCGGGTACACGTCACCGCGTCCACCGTGAAACCTCGTACAGGCACGGGCGGGCCGAGAGGTGCGCCGGAGGCCAGATCCCGCACCCGTATATGCCCCTCTTCGGCGAAGCCCCGCCGCTCCGTGCCGCCGGTCACGACGACCGGCCTGCCGTCGAGATCCATGCACGCCACGGACTGAACGTCGGTCATCCCGTCGGTCACGGGCGGTCCGACCGGCTCGCCGGTGGCCACGTCCCGGACCCGCACCACGCCGTGGTCATCGCCGGAGACCGCGACGTGTCTGTCGTTCAGAACGGTGCACGCGACCGCTTTCACCGTGCCGCTGTCGCCACCTGCGAGTCGGCCGGCCGGCGGGGCGACCGCGAGATCCCAGACCCGCACCGTCCTGTCGTCGCCGCCGGTCACACCGACGGGACGCCCGTCGAGCACCGCGCAAGCCACCGCGTGCACCTGGCGCGTATGCCCGGTCACGGGTCGGCCGAGCAGGCTCCGGGTCGTCAGGTCCCATATCTGCGCCCGCCCGTCGTACGCACTGGCGACCACCGCGACGGGCATGCCGTCGAGCGTCGAGCACGCCACCGCGTCCGCCCTGTACTCGTGCACCGTCACGGGATCGCCCAGCGGGGCGTGGGTGGCCAGGTCCCACACCTGCAGGGTGCCGCCCGCGCAGGCCACGGCGACGGGCCGGGCGTCAAGGAACGTGCACGCCACGGCATCGACGCTCTCGGGCTTCCCCTGCAGGGGTGGGCCCAACGGTGTGCCGGTGGCCAGGTTCCAGGTGCGTACCGTCATGTCGGTGCCGGCGGTCACCGCGACGGGCGTGCCGTCGAGCGTCATGCACGCCACGGCGTTGACCGGACCCGTATGCCCCGTCAGGGGCGGGTCGATCAGCGCACCGGTCGCCAGATCCCACACCAGTACGGTTCCGTCGTAGCCCCCGGTCACCGCGAGGGGGCTGCCGTCCCAGTCCACGCACGCCATCGCCTGCACCCAGTCCCTGTTCCCCGTCATGGGTGCGCCGAGGAGTCCGCCGGAGGCGAGGTCCCAGACCCGCAGCGTCAGGTCCCGGCCCGCGGACACGGCGACGGGCCTGCCGTCGAGGTCCGTACAGGCGACGGCCTGCACCCGGTCGGTGTGCCCGGTCAGGGGCGGGTGGACGAGGTTCGCCGAGGCCAGGTCCCACACCAGCACCGTGCCGTCACGGCCTCCCGTCACCGCGACGGGACGCCCGTCGAGAACGGTGCACGCCACGGCGTCCGCCATGTCGGCGTGCTCGGTGAAGGTGTGGCGCAGCGTGGGAGAGATGTCGGCTCCGGTGGCCCACCGGGGGACCCAATTTCCTGCCGGAATACGTTCGTTGAGTTGCCGTTGCAGGGAGGTGGCGCCCGCGCGTGCGGCGTCGAGGGCGAGGATCTGGCGGCGCGGGCCGGGTGAGGCGTCCGCGTGGAGGTGGACGGAGGTGCGGTAGACCGCCGCCACGAGCCGGCCCGACGCGGTGTCCGCGCGGTGCAGATGCGGGGTGAGGCCGCGCGGGTCGGCGTGCACGAGGTACTCGGCGTCCCCCAGGAGGTCGTCCAGTTGCCCGGCCGCGACGGCGTGTGCGGCGAGGTGGCGCAGGATGTAGGGATCGGCGCCGGGCCAGTCGCGGGCGGGGCCCTGTGCGGGAGCGGGCACGAGACGACGCAGCGCCCCGGTGATCCTCACGTGAGCCGCGCGGTCCCCGCGGGAGCCGCGCAGGTATTCCGCGAGAGCTTCGTGGAAGAGCCGGAAGACCGGTCCCGACGCGGTCGCCGTGGCGTAGACGTAGGCGGACGCGTGCTCCCGTCGGGCCCAGTCGATGTCCTCATGTGGGCACGGCCTGCCGGAGAGTTCCTCGGCGACCGGCGCCCACAGGGACTCGGGCAGGCCTGCGCCCTGGGCATAGGCGAGGGCGGTGAGGAGGCGCCGCACCCGCTGCTCGTCCGGCCCGAAGCGACGCAGGTACGCGGCGAAGGCCTGTCCGACGTCGGACGGCAACTCGTCCCGCCAGCCCGGCCGTTCGGTGTCGATGGCCAGCTGGCCATCGACCAGGTAGCGGGCCGTCATCCGCGCCACCAGGAAGCAGCGGCCGGCCCGTGCGGCGATTCCGTCGGCGACCGTCCGGGCGAGCCCGGGGCGGTCGCGGTAGGGCGAGCGGCTGTCCGGGTCGGCGCGGTCGAGGAGGAGACGGGCGGCGTAGTCGGCGATGTCCTGCGGGTCGGCCCACCGCTCCTCGTCCAGGTCGAGCACGGTCACGGCGGGGCCCAGGGCTTCGACCAGGGGGCGGCGCGTGCCGACGACGAGACGTACGCCGCGCATCGCGGACAGCGGCCGCAGGAGTTCGTGTGCGATGCGGACGGCCTCCTGGCCACCGCCCGCGGGCCCCGCCTCGTCCAGCGCGTCGACCAGGATCGTGACCGGTTCGGTCCGTGTCCGCAGGTGCCGCAGGAGGGCGTCGGGGGATGTCTCGCGCCGGCCCGAGACGGCCTCGGCCAGGTCGCCGGTGAGCGCGTCGAGGGTGGTGTGGTGTGCGTCGAGGACCACGGTGACCGGCCGGGGCCGCAGGACGGCGGTGGGGTCGGCGTCGGGGTCGGCCGTGTCGTCGGTCACGTCTGGGGCCCGTTCGTCGGCCGTGTCCGCGGTCGTGGTTTCCGGCGCAGCGGTCGCCGGATCGGTGAGAGCGAGCAGCCGGCCCAGCAGGGCGGACTTGCCCATGCCCGGCGAGCCGGTGACCACCCGGGCCTTGCGGTCGTGCTCCTGGTTCAGCCAGGAGACGAGCGACGTGAGGGCGGTGGTCCGGCCGACGAAGTAGTCGCCGGGCTCGCCCGCGTGGCCGACCCCGCGCCCGGCCACCGCGAGGCGCTCCCGCGATACGTCCTGCCGGCCCGCGCCGTCCGGTCCCGCCGGAGCCGGGTCGTTCTCCGTCCGCACAGGGGCACGCATCGGGGCACGCGTCGGGGCGCGTCCCTCGGGCCGGGCCGCCGTGCGCGGGCGCCCGCCGCGGTTCCGTCTCCGCTCGGCCTGCGCCCTCGCCAGCAGCGACTCCATCTGACGTATGCCCAGCTGCTGCCTGCCCTCGGGGCCCCATCGCGGTGCGCGGGCGGCCAGGTGACGTATCAGAGCGTGGGCGTACTTCGTTCGCTGCTCGGACGGGGCGCTCTTGCCGGTGAACCAGTCGCTCAGGCTCTGGGAACTGACCGTCTGAACGCCGAACTCCCGGTCATCGAGCCGCAGAAGCGCACTGTACGGAGGCTTGCCCGCCGCCTCCCACAGGCGCTGCAGCGCACCCTGGAACTCCTGAAGATCCGACCGAGCGGTGGTCAATTCCGCCCTCCTCCCCCGTCCGGGGCTCGGCGCCCGTAAACCCCCCGGAAAGGCCCGTAGACGTGGACTGGCCAGGCTACTGGGCATGATCCCGCACGGCACGGAATCGCCGGAAACCCGCCGGACGGCGGAGAACGGGGCCACGACCACTCGGCGAAGACGAGCGCCGGTGGCTCACCCCAGGAGGTACGCAGCCCATGTCCACGCTCCCCGCACTGCTCTTCACCGGCACCCAGCTCGCCGGCGCCGCCGGCGTCCTCTACACCGGGTGCGTGGCCGTCACCGCCGCCACCTCGGTCTTCTCGCGCAGCCCGGAGCGGCGCCGGGACGCGCGCCAGACGCTCGCGATTCTCGTGCGCCGCCCGGCCCGCTGAGGAGCAGTCCGCGACAGCGGATCTGGCGGCGCCGAAAAAGTCACTGCAAGTTGCAGGTATACCTCTCGGTTTCACGGGTAACCGCGCCGCTACGGGGAGGCCAGCAACAAGTCCGAATGCGAAAGGGTGGGACTCAATGATCACCGTGGCGGCGCAGGATCAGGCCCAGGGGACTCAGACCGAGACAGACCTCGTGGAGCGCGCGTACACGGATCCTTCTTCCATCGCGCCGAGGGACGCGCGTGAGGTCGGCAAGCGGTTGTTCGACCGCCTGACCCAGCTCGAAGAGGGCACGAGCGAATACCAGTACGTGCGCAATTGCCTGATCGAGGTGAACCTCTCACTCGTGCAGTACGCGGCCTCGCGGTTCAAGCACCGTGGGCAGCAGGAGATGGAGGACATCGTCCAGGTCGGCACCATCGGCCTGATCAAGGCGATCGACCGGTTCGAACTGACGCGTGAGGTCGAGTTCACGTCCTTCGCCGTTCCGTACATCACGGGCGAGATCAAGCGGTTCTTCCGCGACACGTCCTGGGCCGTGCATGTGCCGCGCCGACTGCAGGAGGCGCGCATCGAGCTTTCCAAGGCCACGGAGGAGCTGCGCACCCGGCTGGGCCGCATGCCGTCCACGGCGGAGCTCGCGGAGCTGATGCAGCTGGAGCCCGCCGAGGTCACGGAGGCGCAGAAGGCGTCCAACGGCTACAACGCGGTCTCCCTGGACGCGGCCGTCAACAGCGCCGACGACGAGTCCGACACGGCGCTGGCCGACTTCATCGGGGTCGACGAGTACTCCTTCGAACTCGTCGAGAACTTCCACTCCCTCGCCCCCCTCATCGCGGACCTCGACGAGCGGGACCGCACCCTGATCCACCTGCGCTTCGTCGAGGAGCAGACCCAGCAGCAGATCGCCGACGCGCTGGGCTGCTCGCAGATGCACGTCTCGCGCCTCATCAGCCGCGTGGTGGCCAAGCTCCGCGCCGGCCTGCTGACGAGCGAGTAAGCAAGGCCCTCCCCCCTTTATCAGCCCGCCGCTGCCCCCGTGCGCAATGACGCACGGGGGCAGCGTCTGTGCTGGTCAAAGTCGGTGCCGCGAAAAACCGGCAGGTCGGCTCCTCCCCGTTTCACCGTCCTCGCTGTGGTTACCTGTCCTGTTCCGGCCCTTGACTGGCTGGGCCCGGTATGGAGAGGAAGAACAGAGCGCGTGGTGGGTCGGGTGCGGAGCGGTTGGGCGTGGGTGACACGCGCGTGGAGTTCGTCCGGGCATGAGCGCAGCACGAGCCTGCTGGTGGGCAAGAGTGTGCTGGCGGCGACGCTGGCGTGGTGGGTCGCGCACGATCTGCTGCACGCGACGTCACCGGCGTTCGCGCCGTTCTCCGCGACGCTGACCATGAACATCACGATCTACAAGTCGTTGTGGCAGACGCTGCGCTACATCGCCGCGGTCATCGTCGGGGTGGCGGTGCAGTCGGCCATCGGTTTCACGGCAGGGCCCGACCTGTTCGCGTTTGTCATGGTCGCGGTGATCGCGCTGGTGGTGGGCCAGTGGCCCGCCCTGGGCGAGCAGCGGTCCCAGGTCGCCACGGCGGCGTTCTTCGCCTTCTCCACCTATACGACGGCCACCACGAACGCCGACAGGGCCCTCCAGCTCGGGCAGATCATCCTTCTCGTCGCCGTCGGCTGCGGCATCGGGCTGCTCGTGAACATGTGCGTCGCTCCCCCGCTGCGCTACCGCAGCGCGGAGCAGGGCCTGCACGTCCTGGCCGCCGAGATGAAGACCCTGCTGGCCGACATGGCCGACGGCCTGTGCAGCGGGGAGGTCGACGCAGAGCGTGCCGAGCAGTGGCGCACGTCGGGGGAACGGGTCCTGAACGCCGTCGGACAGGCGCGCGCCGGTCTTGACACGGCGGAGAACAGCGTGCCGTTCAACCCTCGTCGGCTGCTGCCCGCGCACCGGGCCTACCTCAGCTTCAGCCGCTACCGCCAGGCGCTGGACGCCATGGAGCGTGCGGGCTATCAGTTGTCCTCACTCACCCGCAGTCTCAGCCGGTGGCGCGAGACGGAGGACACCTACAACTACGCACCCTTCCTCCAGTCGTACGCGGACTTCGCCCTGCGACTGCGTGACATGGCTCATGTCGCCACGCAGCTCGACAGCGACGTCCTCACCGACCAGGCCGAGGAGATGCGCAAACTGGCCACCGCCGCTCAGGAGCAGCTGCAGGAGGTGCTCACCGCGGCGCAGGAGTACGAGCTGCCGCTGGCCAACGCCTCCCGCCCGTACGGGGTCCTCGTCGTCGAGGCCACCCGTCTGATGGAGGAGTTCCAGAACGCCTGCGACGTACTCAAGGACACGGCCGACGACTGAAAGCCTGTCTCTGTACCCCCGTCGTCCGTCAGCCGGCGCGCTTTCGCAGGGGTGGGGGCTGGTGGGGGCGGGTCGGTCCCGGCCGGTACTGCATCATCACGAACTGGGCGGCGATCTCGGGGAGCGGGTTGGCGGCGGTCGCGATCACCCAGCCCGGCCCCCTCACCGCGTGGTTGATCCGGCGCACGGCGCCGTCGGGGTGCAGGGCGTGCGCCGCCGCGGTCGCCAGGTAGATGGGACCCGCGACGGGATCGTGCCGGACGTCGTGGGCCAGGTTGACCAGTTCGGGGTCGGCCGGGTCGTTCGTCACGGCCCGCCGGACGGCCGGGCAGGCTCCCCACGCCCAGTCCTCGGCCCAGTTCAGCAGCGTCCCCTCACGGGCCCGGTCGTCCAGCAGCATCCATCGCATGATGTTCGCCGGCGCCCGGCCGTCGGGGAAGAGGGCCCGGAACTCGGCGTTGCAGGCCACGACGTCCCAGTGCCTGTCGGCGATGTAAGCCATCGCGCCCGTGACCCCTTCGACGACGGTCCGCCAGGCCTCGTATATCGGCGCTCGTCCTTCTAAGTCCCGCCTGCCCAGTTGCACTTGCCATCCCATCCCTGTCGCGTCACTCATAGGTCTCAGCGCGTCACAACTCGTGTGCCAAGCCTAGCCAGCAACGGAAGCCAGGCTTCCGGGACCCCGGCACAAGGGGGGCTTACCGGTACGCCCAGGCCGCTGCCCGGCCCGCGAGTTCCATGACGGTGGGAGGTGTGGATCCGCCGTCGAGATGGCTGTACTCGACCGAGATCACGATCATGAGACGCTCCGTCATCCCCAGGTGGGAATAGAACCCGCGTTGGACCAAGTCCTCCATCGCCTTCTCCGCGGTCATGCCCGCCTCGTGACGCAGCCGCACCTCACGCTGCACCGTGCGGAGGTAGACCAGGTGGTCCTCGAGACCGGCCTGGTCGGTCGGCCGTCCGTGCCCGGGGATGATGACCCGCGGGTCGAAACCGAGGACGAGCTCGCACGCGTTGATGATGTTCTGCAGCGGGCCCGCCCAGTGCGGAGGGTGGTCACCGTGGAAGAAGACGTCGCCGGTGCAGACCACATCCCCGATGCGGGCCACCAGGTCGCCGACGTGGTGGGCGGGCCCGACCTCGTACAGCTCCACCTCCGCGTCGCCCACGGTGAACGCGTACCGGCCGGAGAAGGTCTTGGTGGGGGCCGCCAGCCGCGCCGAAGCGAAGTCGAAGACGCCGAAGTGCTCCCGCAGGTACTGGCCCAGGGGTCCGTCGGCCGGCGAACGGTGGACGAGTGCGTCCATCTCCTGCGGGGTCGGCTCGTGATGGAGGTGTTCGAGGCCCGCACGGGTGGCGATGATCTCCGCGTCGGGGAACAGGAAGTTGCCGAAGGTGTGGTCACCGTTCGCATGGGTGTTGACCACGGTCCCCACCGTACGGTCGCCGAGCCGTGGCCCGGCCGCGGCGATCATCGCCTCGGTCATCGGCCCGTCATAGGGGGTGTCGATGAGTGCCGCGTCGGGCCCCGATATGACCCACAGACAGTTCGCGTAGCCCCAACGGCCCGTGCCCTCGGGAGTCCACAGAAAGAGCTCGTCGGTGCCGGTCACCGCGGTGAGCTGGGTAGGGAGGTTCATGGCCGCATTCTGTCCGATTCGGACACTCCTTCGCACGTCGCGTGGCACACAGCGATCTGTTCCGCGCCCCGCGCCCCCGCCACGGGCACGGCATTCAGCCCAGCTGCCGCAGCGCCCCGTCCATCGCCTTGCGGACCAGGAGGGCATCCGGCGCGACGGCGGTCACCAGGACGCCGGGGCCCGCGAGCGGGGTGAGTGCGGCCCACTCCCCCAGCGGCGCGGCATCGGGCTTGCGCCGCTCGAATTCCGGCCGTACGACGACCAGTTGGCCGACCGCGCGATGTCCGGCCAGCACCGCGGGGCCGTCCCAGCCGCCGGGCGCGCCAGGACCGCAGGCCAGCTCCTGGTCCAGGAGGATCCGGCCCGCGCGGCGGACGGTGAGGCGGCTGGTGAGGCGGCCCGGGGCCTCGCCGGTGCGGCCGAGGACCTGCTCCTCGCGCAGCACGAGACGGGCGCCCGGGGCGAGATCGGCCCGCGTGGTGACGCGCAGGTCGCTGCCGAGCACGGAAATCAACTGCTCGGGCAGCCAGTGCAGTTCGGCGTCCTCGCCCACCGTGAGCCTGACGTCGTAGCGTGCCGTCGCCTCGGTCTGGCCCGGCAGGGCGATGGTGGCCGCCGCCGAGGCGATGTGCAGCGCCGAGCCCGGGTGGGCGGCGGCCTCGACGGTGAGGTGGTCGCCGCCGAGCGGGCCGCTCATCGCGCCCACGAGCGTGACGTGCGCCGCGGCGCCGGTGGAGCGGGTGCGGCGCAGGGCGAGCGGGCCCTCGCCGTCGAGGACGGGCAGCGAGGTACGGCCGCCGTCGTCGGCCCGCGCCTCGACGCGGGCGGTGGCACGAATACCCGCGCCACCGGCCCCGGTCACGGTCCCGACGACAGATCCGGGCACCCTCGCCGCCGTCGGTGCCTGCCCCGCTTCTTCCCGTGCGCCCCGGAGGGCGAATTCCACCGTCACGCCGACGCGGTCCATGCGGCGTACTGCTCGCGCACCCAGGCGGCGACGGGGCCGACGCCGTCGCCCGTCCGCAGCGACTGGAAGATCACGGGGAGTTCGGCGCGCTGCGCCTTGGCGTCGGCGGCCATCCGGGCGAGGTCGGAGCCGACGTGCGGGGCGAGGTCGGTCTTGTTGACGACGAGCAGGTCGGCCGTGGAGACGCCGGGGCCGCCCTTGCGCGGGATGTCGTCGCCGCCCGCGACGTCGATGACGAAGATCTGGGCGTCGACGAGACCCTTGGAGAAGGTGGCCGTGAGGTTGTCGCCGCCGGACTCGACCAGGATCAGGTCGAGCGGGCCGACCTCGTCCTCCAGGTCCTCCACGGCCTCCAGGTTGGCGGAGATGTCGTCGCGGATCGCGGTGTGCGGGCAGGCGCCGGTCTCCACGGCGGTGATGCGCTCGGGCGGCAGGACGGCCTCGCGCAGCAGGAACTCGGCATCCTCACGGGTGTAGATGTCGTTCGTGACGACGGCGAGGGAGAGCGTGTCGCGCAGCTCGCGGCAGAGGGCGGCGACCGTTGCCGTCTTCCCCGAGCCGACCGGCCCGCCGAGGCCGATGCGCAGGGCGCGGCGGGTCCCGTCGGGGCGGTGGGCGTCGGCGCTGACGGCGGCGGGGCCGTCGTGGGAGTGGTCGAGGTGCATGGGAACTCCAATGGTTCGGCTCGGTCGGGAACGTCGGCCCGTCCGGTGTTCGCGGACGGGGCCGTTCAGATCGGCGGCGTGTGGGGCGTGGCCCCTGGGATGGTCGGACGGTCGGTCACGACGGCGGCTACGAGGCGAACAACCGCACGGGCCATGCGGCATGGACCTCCGCGCTGATCTCCAGGAGCGGCGCCGACGCAGCGGGCAGCGCGTCGACCCCCTCCTGAAGTGCGCGTATCGCCGCGTCGGCCGCCTGCTGGGCCACGAGGTCGAGGTCAGGGGCGAGCCGGGCCAGGACCGCCGTGGCGTCGAAGGGGTCGAGGCTGAGCAGCCGCACGGTCGCCGTCGCCGGGCCGCTGACTCCTTCGTACGCCGAGCAGTACGCGGCATCCTTGGGCCCGAGCCCGGCGGCGCGGGCGGTCAGCCCGAGGACGACGGGCTGGTGGGCCCCCTTGGGATACCGCCGGGCCAGTGCGTCGAGTTCGGGGTGCGGCCAGGTGGCGCGGGCGGCCCGCATCATCTGCCGGCCGAGCCGCCGCGCCGCCGTCCGCAGGGCGGGCGAGGGCGTGCGGGCGTCCGCGGCCTCGTCCAGGGCTTCCGGGTCGACGCCGAGGGCGGCCGCCGCGGCCAGGGCCGCCGAGACGAGCCCGGAGGTGTGGAGCCGCCCCCTGCAGAACGCTTCCAGGCTCGGGGCGCCGGTGATGCGGCCTGCCTTGACGGCCGCCTCGGCCCCGCCGGAGTGTGCGTGCCCCCCGGCGGGGAAGCGGCCGTCGGCCAGGACGAGGAGTGCTGCTCGTGACATGGGAATCGTCGCCTGAACGCTTCGGGGCCGTCAGAAGAGGAAGTACCGCTGGGCGAGCGGCAGTTCGGCGGCGGGTGACGGTTCGACGAGCTCACCGTCGATGGTGACGGCGAAGCTGTCGGGGGCGACCTCGACCCGGGGCAGCGCGTCGTTCTCGCGCATGTCGGCCTTGCTGCGGCCGCGGGTGGAGCGGATCGCGGTGAACGGCTTGTCCAGGCCGAGGCGTTCCGGGAGGCCGTCGTCCAGTGCCGACTGCGTCACGAAGTTGATCGAGTTGAGGCCCGGCGCCTTGCCATGGGCTCCGTACATGCGGCGCGGCAGGACCGGCTGCGGGGTCGGGATGGAGGCGTTTGCGTCACCCATCTGCGCGTACGCGATCTGGCCGCCCTTGATGACGAGCTGCGGCTTGACGCCGAAGAACGCCGGTTCCCACAGCACCAGGTCGGCGAGCTTGCCCGGCTCGACCGAGCCGATCTCGTGGTCGATGCCCTGGGCTACGGCCGCGTTGATCGTGTACTTGGCGACATAACGGCGCGCGCGGCGGTTGTCGGCGCGGGTGTCCCCGGGCAGGAAGCCGCGGCGCCGCTTCATCACGTGCGCGGTCTGCCAGGTCCGCATGATGACCTCGCCGATGCGCCCCATGGCCTGGGAGTCCGAGGACATGATCGAGATGGCGCCGAGGTCGTGCAGGATGTCCTCCGCCCCGATCGTGGTGGGCCGGATGCGGGACTCGGCGAAGGCGAGGTCCTCGGGGACGGCCGGGTTGAGGTGGTGGCAGACCATCAGCATGTCGAGGTGCTCCTCGACGGTGTTGACGGTGTGCGGCCGGGTCGGGTTGGTGGAGCTCGGCAGCATGTTGGGGAGCGAGACCGCCGTGATCATGTCGGGGGCGTGTCCGCCGCCCGCGCCCTCCACGTGGAAGGCGTGCAGGGTACGGCCCGCGACCGCGTCGAACGTCGCGTCGATGAAGCCCGCCTCGTTCAACGTGTCGGTGTGGACGGCGAGCTGCGCGCCGGTCTCCTCGCAGACGTTCAGGCAGGCGTCGATGGTGGCGGGCGTCGCGCCCCAGTCCTCGTGGATCTTGAAGCTGACGGCGCCGGCACGGAGCTGGGCGTGCATCGATTCGGCGTTGACGGTGTTGCCCTTGCCGAGGAACCCGATGTTGACCGGGCTGGATTCGAGCGCCGCGAACATCCGGGCGAGGTGCCAGGCGCCGGGGGTGATGGTGGTCGCCTTGCTGCCCTCGGCGGGTCCTGTGCCGCCGCCGAAGAGGGTGGTGACACCCGAAGCCAGCGCCTCGTCGACGATGGTCGGCGAGATGAAGTGGATGTGGGTGTCGATGCCGCCCGCGGTGAGGATCTTGCCGTTGCCCGCGATGACCTCGGTCTCCGGGCCGATGACGAGGTCGGGGTGGACGTTGTCCATCGTGTCCGGGTTGCCGGACTTGCCGATGCCGGTGATCCGGCCGTCGCGGATGCCGATGTCCGCCTTGACGATGCCCCAGTGGTCGATGACCACGGCGCCGGTGATGACGGTGTCCGGGGCGCCCTCGGCGCGGGTGGTGCGGGACTGGCCCATCGACTCGCGGATGACCTTGCCGCCGCCGAACACCGACTCGTCGCCGGAGCGTCCCGGACCGCCCGAGCGGTCCTCCTCGATCTCGATCAGGAGGTCGGTGTCGGCGAGTCGTATCCGGTCACCGGTGGTGGGGCCGAAGAGATCGGCGTACGCGGCACGGGACAGCTCAGGCATCGAGGGCACCTCCGGTTTCGCCGCGCAGACCGGGCACGACGCGCTTGCCGGCCAGCGGGACGAGTTCGACGTCGACGGGGATTCCGGGCTCGAAGCGCACGGCGGTTCCCGCGGCGACGTTGAGCCGCAGTCCGTGCGCGGCGCCGCGGTCGAAGTCCAGACCCGGGTTGGCCTCGGCGAAGTGGTAGTGGGAGCCGACCTGGACGGGGCGGTCGGCGGCGTTGAGGACGGTGAGGCGGGTGACCTCGCGCCCTTCGTTGAAGGGGACGGGGTCCTCCGCGAAGAGGATCTCTCCGGGAACCATCCCCCGGCCCGTGCCGTGCGTTGCGGCATGCATGAGGCGCGAACTCCCGTCAGACGATCGGCTCGTGGACAGTGACGAGCTTGGTGCCGTCCGGGAAGGTGGCCTCGACCTGGACGTCGTGGATCATCTCCGGGATGCCCGGCATGACGTCGTCACGGGTGAGGACCTTCCGCCCTGACGACATGAGCTCGGCGACGGTGCGGCCGTCGCGGGCCCCTTCGAGGATGTGCGAGGTGATGAGGGCGATGGCCTCGGGGTGGTTGAGCAGCAGCCCCCGCGCCCTTCGTTTCTCGGCCACGTCCGCGGCCACATGGATGAGCAGTCTCTCCTGCTCGTGCGGGGTCAGTTGCACGCGTCCCACCTCAAAGTTCTCACTCCGGACCGTACGGGGTCCGGCTGCCGCGGCCACCGCGACGGATATAGATGTAACACACAGCGAAGGTGCGCGATCTTGCGCACCCCGGATAGAGAATCCGCTGGTGGCGTGCCCAGGGAAGGTAGTTGAGAGGAGTTTCAACGAGGTTAACCAGCCATTGACTGATCCATGACCATCAGCTGGGCTGCGCCATACCGATCAATGCCTTGAGGCGGTTTCGGGGCGCGCGGGTCCCTCCGGGTTCTGACACACATTCCGTCAGTTCGGTGGTCAGGAGTGGGAGGACTCGGTCTCGTCCCACACCCATCCGGTCCGGGGGAACTGCTCGAGCAGGGCGGAGAGGGACGGCGCCTGGTGGATGGCGGACGACCAGTCCTCCGCGGAGACATCGAGCGTCACCAGAGGCGGAGTGTCCTGACGGAAGTCATAGGCAAGCAGTTCGCGGCTTCCGTCACCACCGATGACGACGGCGCCAGGAAAGCGCTGCTGGAACTCGCCGGCCTCATTGATGCCGATGAGCTCGGCCGGCGCGTCGATCACCAGGAAGTCGCCGGCGGGAGGAACGAACTGGCTCAGACGCCCCTCGACGCTCAGGAAGTCCCGGTAGTCCTGCGGAAAGCGGACCCCGAGGTGCTGCTCAACCTGCGCGATCTGGTCGTCGTTCGAAGTCATGAAGCAGTTTTACCAAGGGCACCGCCCGCCTGGCGCCGCCCGCCCCGTGCCACTCGGCTACGTCGCGCCGGGTCCGCGGTGCTCGGCCGCGATGCCGAACCGTCGGCGCTCCGAGGGCGCGGGTGACACGGAGCCGACCGAGGTGACCGTACTGACCGTTCGCTCCTGCGCGGCGTCGGCGAGCCCTTCGAGGCGTTCCAGATCCTCGGCGGAGACGAGCGCCACGAGCGGCTTGCCGTGCCGGGTGACGACGACCCGCTCGCCGCCGTACACGACGCGGTTGATCAGCTCGGCGAGCTCTGCGCGGGCTTGCGTCACCGGAATCTCGTAGGCCATGCCTCCAGCTTAGACGCCGCGTTTCCCGGGCTCCGAGTCCGAGCGCTCCACCACGCTCCGTACGTCCTGTACATTTTGTACGGAGGCTGGTCGTGCCGCGACCAGCGGAAGAGAGGCGTGCCATGAACCGTCCTTCTGCCCGTTACGTCCTGCCCGAGTTCACCGAACGCACCAGCTCGGGGACGCGGACCATGGACCCGTACTCCAAGCTCCTCGAAGAGCGCATCGTCTTCCTCGGCACCCCCATCGACGCCACGTCGGCGAACGATGTGATGGCGCAGCTCATGCACCTCGAATACCAGGCGCCCGACCGCGACATCTCGCTGTACATCAACTCCCCCGGCGGCTCGTTCAGCGCGATGACCGCGATCTACGACACGATGCGGTTCGTCAGCTGCGACGTGGAGACGACCTGTCTGGGTCAGGCCGCGTCGACGGCCGCCGTCCTGCTCGCCGCCGGCACGCCCGGCAAGCGGTCCGCGCTGCCCGGTGCGCGCGTGCTGATTCATCAGCCCGCCCTCTCCGAACCGGTCCAGGGGCAGGCGAGCGACCTCGCGATCCAGGCGGCCGAAGTGCTGCGCATCCGGGCGCTGTTGGAGGAACTGCTCGTACGGCACACGGGGCAGAGCCCGGAACGCATCACCGCGGACATCGAGCGGGACAAGATCCTCGACGCCCGAGCGGCCGTGGAGTACGGGCTCGTGGACCGGATCATTCCCAGCCGCAAGACCTCGCTCACCGCACCGGACCCGAGGTGAACCGCCGATGCTGCCGCCCGAACTCCCGCCCCTGCCCGCCCTGACACGCGCCGAGGCGGAGTTGATCGACCGCTACCTCGAAGTCGTCGACCTGCTCGGCCGGATCAATCCGGCCCGCGCCGAACACACCTATGGCGGACTCCGCGCCGCCCAGGCGCTGGTCGGCCGGGCGACCGCCCTGCGGGACGCACTCGCCCTCATGCACCGGCGGGGGGAGAGTGAGGTGCACGCGCCCACGCTCGCCCGGGCCTTGCGCGTCCTCGACGGCGAACGGCGGGCCGGACGGGTCGCCGTGCCACCCCTCCCGGACGCCTGAACCCCCGTCAGCCGCCCGCCTTCTGCCACCGGCACGTCCCGGCCCGCTTCGAAACGGACCAGTCGGGCTACCCCGGACGGCGTATTCGAACATCCTTTGCCACGCGGTCTCCACTTGCGCCCGGCGGCTACGGCAACTTCGGAATTTCGCGTTCCACTGCTGGTCGAGCCGTCGTCAGACCGCGGGTCCCGGTACCGATTTCGACCGTGTCCACCTGAACAGGTCAGTCGTGAGGAGCCTCACAAAAGGCCGTTTCGGCTCGGTTTTCGGACCTGTTTCGGGTCAAGATCCCTTCCGACGACAAGCCCCCGCCACAGCGGCGGGGCGGTCCGGGCGGACGCCGAGTCCTGCCGCCACCCGGATGACCGGTCGACATTGGTTGCAACGGCAGGAGTGGAGGACCCAGCACGACGGGCCCGCCCGGAAAGTCCGGGACGACGCCCTTGGGGTGAAGCCGCAGAGCACGACGCGGCCGGGCATCTTCGCCTGCCCGAACCCGACAGGTCATCCTTCACAGGCGGCTGACGAAGGGTTGCGCATGACCGCGCTGAATCATGTTCCGTCGCTGCTCAGCAGGACCGGTGCCGCATCGGTCCTCACGCTCGCCGTCGTGGGCGGCACCGTCGTGGCCCCCGGGCTCACCTCGGAGGCCGAGGCAGCGACCCATGGGACCAAGGCGCTCCAGATCGCGGCTTCGAAGAAGGGCTCCCCGTACCGTTACGGAGCGGTGGGGCCCAACCGCTTCGACTGCTCGGGCCTGACGCTCTACTCGTTCAAGCGAACGGGCAAGAAGCTGCCGCGTACCGCCGCCGGGCAGTACAACAAGACCAAGCACGTCTCCAGGTCGCAGCGGACCCGCGGCGACCTGGTGTTCTTCCACTCCGGGCGGAACGTCTACCACGTCGGGATCTACGCGGGTAACAACCGCATCTGGCACGCCCCGAAGACCGGAACCCTCGTGCGCCTGGAGAAGATCTGGTCCCAGAACGTCTGGTACGGGAGGGTCCGCTGACCCTGCCGCGGCCGACCGGCGCATGCCTCGCGTCGCCCGGTACCGGTACCGGTGCTTGGAACGCGCCGGCCGGGATATCCGTACCGGATGGCTGACGAGCATTCCTGTACCGCCCGCAACGAAACGCCGCTGGAGCGCGCCGACCGCAACTTCGCGGAGCTGCTCCAGGAGTTGAGGGTGACGCAGACCGGCGTGCAAATTCTGTTCGCCTTTCTGCTCTCCCTCGCCTTCACCTCGCGGTTCCCGGCCCTGGACGCCGTGCAGCGCGGCACCTACGTCACGACGCTGCTGCTCGCGGTGCTCGCGGCGGCGCTGTTCACGGCCCCCGCGGCGCTGCACCGGTCGCTGTTCCAGCAGCGCGCCAAGCCGCTCGTCGTGCGGGTGTCGTCCCGGCTCGCCGGGGTCGGCCTGGGCGTGCTGGTACTGGCGCTCACCGGCTCCGTACTGCTCGTCGTCGATGTGACGGTGGGACGGGTCGCGGGGGCCGCCGCGGGCGTCGGGACGCTGCTGGTCTGTATCGGACTGTGGGGCGTGCTGCCGCGCCTCGTACGACGCCCCGCTGCTCATGAGGGCGAGACGGCGCCGGCCAGGCCCGCCGTGACGTCAGGAACGGCTCGCGGAGGAGCACCGGGCCCGATGCGCCGAGAGCGGTGCCGGTGACGTGACAGCCACGGCAGCGCGGGCGATGCGGACGACGCGGACGCGGACGGTACGCAGCCGCCGGGCGGTCAGTGGGCGGCGTCGCGGTGTTTGCGCTGGACAGGCGCTCGCCAGGGCAGCGCGATCCACACGGTCTTGCCCCCTTCGTCGGTGGGGCTGACCGAGAGCCTGCCGCCGCACTCCGCGGTCAGCCAGCGGATGATGACCATGCCGCGGCCGTTGTCCTGCTGGACCGCCGCGGGCAGTCGTCTCGGGTAGCGCGGGTGACTGTCGGTGACGCCGATCCGCAGTTGCTCGTCCTGGTCCAGTTCGATGTCCACGGTGAAGGTGGGCGACTGGCCGAGAGTGTGCTGCACGGCGTTGGTGGCGAGTTCGGAGACGATGAGCCGGATCGTGTCGGTCACCTCGGCGTCACCGGGCAGGCCCCATTCGCTGAGCACGCGCGAGACGTATTTCCGGGCGGCGGGGACCGAGGCAGGATCACTCGGCAGGGTGACGGAGGCTTCCTGGTGGTCTGCCATGGCGACGCTGTCCCTTTCCCACCGGGACCGGCCTGCCGACTCTCGGCGGATGACTCGACGACCGTCCCGGACTGGTGCTTCGCGCCAGACTGCCACTCCTTGGCCGGTCACGCCCGGCGATCCACCGAGATGTGCATATATCTGTCGCTCGAAGCGGTGAACTCTGCTACTGCCGAACGTATTTGGGCGAACGCCTCGCGGTTCCTCTACTCTCGCCTACTGCCCCGCCCTGCCGCCGGGAGAATCCGACGGCTCCGCCGGAAGGAGACGGGCATGCAGTACGGCCCCGCGGTGCGTCGCCGCCAGCTCGGTGCCGAACTGCGCGCGCTGCGCGGCGAGGCGGGACTCACCAGCAGCCAGGCCGCGGCCCGGCTCGGCTGGCACCAGTCGAAAGTGAGCCGGATCGAGACGGGCCGCAGCGGCGTGAAGGCCTCCGACGTGCGGCTGCTGCTCGCCACGTACCGGGTGCGGGACTCCCGGCGCAGTGAGCTGCTCGTCGCGTTCGCGGGCGCCGACGACCCCGGCACGGGACGTCATCACTGGTGGAAGGCGTATCGCGACCTGCTGCCCGCCACCTATCGCGACTTCATCAGCCTCGAGTCGCAGGCGTGTTGGGTGCGCACCCTCGAAACCAGTGTGGTCCCCGGTCTTTTGCAGACCCCGGAGTACGCCCGCGCGGTCACCCGGGCCGCGCTCGGCGGGCTGCCGGAGGAGCGGGTCGACGCGCTGGTGGAGGTGCGCCTGGCCCGCCAGGACGTGTTGCGCGCGGATCCGCCGCTGCGGCTGAGCGTGGTCCTGGACGAGGCGGTGCTGCGGCGCCCGGTGGGCGGGGCGCGGGTTCACGCGGGGCAGTTGGCGCGGTTGCGAGAGGTGTCCCTTCTGCCTCATGTCCGGCTTCAGGTGTTGCCGTACGCCGCCGGTGAGCATGCGGGCCTGATCGGTTCTTTCGTTATCTTTTCATTTCCGGACATTGCTGATCTGGATGTGGTTGTTCTCGACCATTTGACGAGTAGCCTCTACCTCGAACGGAAAGAAGACCTCCAGGCCTACACGGAGACCTTCGACTCCCTTCAGGTACAGGCGCTTTCACCCGAGGACTCAACGGAATTCATCGCCGGGCTAGGCGACGGCGCGTAAGGAGGCACCATGACCGCAATGCCTCGGTACGTACCTTCCAGCACGATGCTTCAAGGTGCGCAGTGGCAGCGCAGCGACTACAGCAACGGAATGAACAACTGTGTCGAGACGGCCACACTCGACTCGGGTCCGCTGACCGGCCTGCGAGCCGTGCGTGACTCGAAGAACACCGCAGGGCCCGCCCTGCTCTTCTCCCCCGGCCCCTGGGAGACGTTCGTCAACAGCCTCCGGTGAGCGAACCGCCCCTCGACGGGCCCGGAACGCGTCACCTGGGTGCACAGCGGCTGATCACCCGTAGGGCACCGGCGATCTGTGCGTCGGAGAGGTCCGCGCGGGCGGTCAGCCGCAGCCGTGAGATGCCGTCCGGCACCGACGGCGGACGGAAACAGCCGACTGCCAGACCCTCGGCCCGGCAGTCGGCGGCCCATCGGACGGCCTGCTCGGGCGAAGGCGCGCGCACGGAGACGACGGCGGCGTCGGGACGTACCGCCGAAAGACCTTCCGCCGTGAGGCGGCGATGCAGCTCGGCCGCGACCTCGCGGGCGCGGGCGGCGCGCTCGGGTTCGCGGCGCAGCAGGCGCAGGGCCGCGAGCGCCGCGCCGACGGAGGCGGGGGCGAGGCCCGTGTCGAAGATGAAGGTGCGGGCCGCGTTCACCAGGTGCTCGATGACCCGGGCGGGGCCGAGCACGGCGCCGCCCTGGCTGCCGAGGGACTTGGAGAGGGTGAGGGTGACCACGGTGTCGTCCGCGCCCGCGAGCCCCGCGGCGTGCGGGGCGCCCCGGCCGCCGTCGCCGAGGACACCGAGCCCGTGCGCGTCGTCGACGATGAGTCCCGCCCCGAACTCGCGGCAGACAGCGGCCAGTTCGGCCAGTGGAGCCATGTCGCCGTCCACCGAGAACACCGAGTCGGACACCATGACGGCGGGGCCGCCGTGGGCGTCGAGCGTCTTGCGCACCGCCTCGGGGTCGGCGTGCGGGACCACCTGCGTCGCCGCGCGCGCGAGCCGGCAACCGTCGATGAGCGACGCGTGGTTGCCCGCGTCGGAGACGATCAGCGAACCGTGCGGGGCGAGGGCGGTGACGGCGGCGAGGTTCGCCGCGTAGCCGGAGGAGAAGACGAGGGCCGCCTCGAAGCCGCAGAATTCGGCGAGTTCCCGCTCCAGTTCGGCGTGCAGTTCCGTGGAGCCCGTGACGAGCCGGGACCCGGTGGCGCCGCCGCCCCAGCGCCGGGCCGCGGCGGCCGCGCCCTCGGTGATCTCCGGGTGCCTGGTCAGGCCGAGGTAGTCGTTTCCCGCCAGGTCGAGAAGGAGGCCCGGGTCGGCGGGGCGCGGGCGCAGGGTGCGGACGAGACCGGCGTCGGCCCGCAGCCGCGCCTGCTCGTCGAGCCAGCCGAACGCCGTGCCGGATGCGGTGCCCGGCGTACCGTCCGACGGGTCGCTCGGCATGGGGGACGCGCCCGTCACGGGGTGCCTGTTTGTAGACATTGCACAGACCCTAGCCGTCCTGCCACCTGGCCAGGGTGTGGCAATACCCACACCTCAAACCGGTTCTGTTGTGCGGATCCTCCTTGGCCGGGAACCCTGCTGTGCGTAAGGATCAGCGCCATGGACCTGCTGAACACGCTGGTGGACAAGGGGCTTCGGCGCGAGCTGCCGACCCGCGAAGAGGCGCTGGCCGTACTGGCCACCTCCGACGACGATCTCCTCGACGTAGTGGCCGCCGCCGGGAGGGTGCGGCGGCACTGGTTCGGGCGACGGGTGAAACTCAACTATCTGGTCAACCTCAAGTCGGGCCTGTGCCCGGAGGACTGCTCGTACTGTTCGCAGCGCCTCGGTTCCAAGGCAGAGATCCTCAAGTACACGTGGCTGAAGCCCGACGAGGCCTCGCGGGCCGCGGCGGCCGGGGTCGCGGGCGGCGCCAAGCGGGTCTGCCTGGTGGCGAGCGGCCGCGGCCCGACCGACCGTGACGTGGACCGGGTGGCGCAGACCATCGCTGCGGTCAAGGAGCAGAACGAGAGCGTCGAGGTCTGCGCCTGCCTCGGCCTGCTCTCGGACGGCCAGGCGGAGCGGCTGCGGGGCGCCGGCGCGGACGCGTACAACCACAATCTCAACACGTCCGAGGCGACCTACGCGGACATCACGAAGACCCACACCTACGCCGACCGCGTCGACACCGTCCAGAAGGCGCACGCGGCGGGTCTTTCGGCCTGCTCGGGGCTGATCGCGGGCATGGGCGAGAGCGACGATGACCTCGTCGACGTCGTGTACGCGCTGCGCGAGCTGGACGCGGACTCGGTGCCGGTCAATTTCCTGATCCCCTTCGAGGGCACGCCGCTGGCCAAGGAGTGGAACCTCACCCCGCAGCGCTGCCTGCGCATCCTCGCGATGGTCCGCTTCGTCTGCCCGGACGTCGAGGTGCGCATCGCGGGCGGCCGCGAGGTCCATCTGCGCTCGATGCAGCCGCTCGCCCTCAACCTCGCCAACTCCATCTTCCTGGGCGACTACCTGACCAGCGAGGGCCAGGCGGGCAAGGCGGACCTGGAGATGATCGCGGACGCCGGTTTCGAGGTCGAGGGCACGGATCAGGTGACGCTGCCCAAGCACCGCGCGGACGCGGCGGCCGCCGCGGGGGCCTGCGGCTCGCATGCCGGGAGCGGCTGCGGCTCGCACACCGAGGGCGGCTGCGGCTCGCACGAGGGCGGCGGCTGCGGGCCGTGCGGGACTCCGGAGTCCGCCGCCGCTCCGGTGGCCGAGCCCGGCGAGGCACGCACGGACCTGGTGGCGGTACGCCGCCGGGGCGCGGGAACGGATCTCGCGCCCAATGCCTGACCTCTCCACTGCCGAACTGCTCGCGCTCGACCGGCAGCACGTCTGGCACCCCTACGGGCCGATGCCGGGCCGCCAGGAGCCCCTGGTCGTCGAGTCGGCGAGCGGCGTCCGACTGCGCATCGCGGACGGCGGCCCCGAGCTGGTCGACGGCATGTCGTCGTGGTGGTCGGCGATCCACGGCTACAACCACCCCGTCCTCAACGACGCGGTGCGCGGCCAGCTCGACCGCATGAGCCACGTCATGTTCGGCGGGCTCACGCACGAGCCCGCCGTCCGGCTCGCGAAGCGCCTTGTCGACATGTCACCCAAGGGTCTCGAACATGTCTTCCTCGCCGACTCGGGCTCCGTCTCGGTCGAGGTCGCCCTCAAGATGTGCCTGCAGTACTGGCGCTCGCTGGGCCGCCCGGCGAAGCAGCGGGTACTGACCTGGCGCGGCGGCTACCACGGGGACACCTGGCAGCCGATGGCCGTCTGCGACCCCGACGGCGGCATGCACGACCTGTGGCAGGGCGTCCTGCCGCGCCAGGTGTTCGCCGACGCGCCGCCCGCCGCGTACGAGGAGACGTACGCGACGCACCTGCACGACATCGTCGAGCGCCACGCCCATGAGCTGGCGGCCGTGATCGTCGAGCCCGTGGTGCAGGGCGCGGGCGGCATGCGCTTCCACTCCCCCGACTACCTGCGGGTGCTGCGCGAGGCGTGCGACGCGCACGACGTGCTGCTCGTATTCGACGAGATCGCGACGGGCTTCGGCCGCACCGGAGCGCTGTTCGCGGCCGATCACGCGGGTGTCACGCCCGATGTGATGTGCCTGGGCAAGGCGCTGACCGGCGGCTATCTGACGCTGGCGGCGACGCTGTGCACGCCGCGGGTCGCGGACGGCATCTCGCGGGGCGAGGTGCCCGTCCTGGCGCACGGGCCGACGTTCATGGGCAATCCGCTGGCCGCCGCGGTGGCGGGCGCCTCCATCGACCTGCTGCTCGGGCAGGACTGGCAGACCGAGGTCAAGCGCGTCGAATCCGGCCTGCGGGACGGTCTGGCCGAGGCGGCCGGTCTTCCTTCCGTACGGGAGGTCCGGGTCCTCGGCGCCATCGGGGTCGTCCAGCTGGACCACCCGGTGGACATGGCGGCGGCGACGCGGGCGGCGGTCCGCGAGGGCGTGTGGGTGCGGCCGTTCCGCGACCTGATCTACACGATGCCGCCGTTCGTCACGGGCGACGACGACGTGGCACGGATCGCGCGCGCCGTGTGCGCCGCGGCGAAGGAGGGATGACATATGGCAGTGATCGTGGTGTCCGGGACGGGCACGGAGATCGGCAAGACGGTGACGACGGCCGCGGTGGCCGCCCTCGCGCTCGCGGCGGGGCGCAGTGTCGCCGTGCTCAAGGGCACGCAGACCGGGGTCGCGCCGGACGAGCCGGGTGACGTGCGGGAGGTGACGCGGCTCGCGGGCGACGGCATCACCACGCTCGAACTCGCCCGGTTCCCCGAGCCGTTGGCGCCGAACACCGCCGCGCGCCGGGCCGGGCTGCCGCCCGTACGGCCGGCGGACGTGGCCGAGGCCGCGGCCAAGCTGGCGACGGAGCACGATCTGGTGCTCGTCGAGGGCGCGGGCGGTCTGCTCGTACGCCTCGACGACGAGGGCGGAACTCTCGCGGACACCGCCCGACTGCTCGGCGCGCCGGTCCTTGTGGTCGTCACGGCGGGCCTCGGCACCCTCAACTCGGCGACGCTCACCGGGGAGGCGCTGCGGGCCCGCGGGCTCACCCAGCTGGGCGTCGTCGTCGGCAGCTGGCCCACGGCGCCCGACCTCGCTTCCCGGTGCAATCTCGTGGACCTGCCCGAGTCGGCGGGCGCGGACCTCATCGGCGCGGTACCGGCAGGCTCCGGCCTGCTCGACGGGCCCGGCTTCCGTGCGGCGGCGGGCAGTTGGCTGGGCCCGGAGCTGGGCGGCACATGGGACGCGGCGGCGTTCAGGGAGCGGGAGGCGCCTGCGGCGTGGGGGCGGAGGGAGAAGCGGCCCGCACCGGGGCGAACAGCTACTTCGGTGGGTTGAGCTTGCGGAAGTACGTCCAGCTGGTCTCGTTCGGCTCGCTCCACTTCTCCGGCGCATGAGCGAACTCCGGGTGGTGCCCTGCGACATAGGCACGGGTGCGCTCGGGGACCTCGGCGTGCGAGCCGAGTTTGCGGCCCCGGCAGTGGTAGGTCAGGCCGCCGGGGCGCTGCCCGCGGGCCATCCACGGGAGCCACGGCGACATCCGCGTCCACGACATGGTGGCGGGCACACTGGGCGCCGGTCCTGCCAGATCGGCGCGGTCGACGAAGAACTGGAAGAGTTCGAGTGCCTTGTACGTGTCGCCGGACGAGTGGACCGGGTACTGGGCCACCGGCAGCGGCGAAGGGTAGGCGAGCGGGATCTCCAGGCTGAAACAGACCTGGCCGCCGAGGTCGGTCGTCGGGATCGGGAAGGGCCGCCACTTCTGGTTCGCCGGGTCGTTCCAGACGTGCACCACCGGCAGGTCCTGCCAGGTCTCGAGGATCTCGCGGGTGACGGGGTCCAGGTAGAACGCGGCCTCGCGGGTGAGCAGTTGGTAGGCGTCCGGGCCGTTCTCGGCGTCCTGGACGAGGCGGGAGACGTTGAGCCCCTCGAAGCCGAAGAGGCGCTGGTAGGGCTCGTCGGGGGCCCAGGAGTACACGTCTCCCGTCCACCAGTAGGTGACCTCCTCACCATCCAGTGAGGCCCGGGTACGGGCGAAGGAGCGGAGCAGTTCTGCGGGTGTGGTCGTACTCGTCATGGGAAGTACTCTGCGCGCCCGCCGCCGCGGTCGGGGCGGGCGCCCGACGACCGGGCCCGGAAATGGCCGGAATACCGCACCATGGCGGTATCCGCCCGCTCCGTCGAGGAGGACCCATGCCGCCTCGCTCCACCGCATCCGTGCCCAGGGACGCCGTGCGCCACCCCGTCTTCGCCCGCTTCTACGCCCGTCAGAGCGTGGCCCTCGAACCCGTGCTCGGCCGCCATCGCCGGGAACTCCTCACCGGGCTCTCCGGGCGGGTCATCGAGGTCGGTGCGGGCAACGGTCTCAACTTCGCGCACTACCCCCGCGCCGTCTGCGAGGTCGTGGCGATCGAACCGGAGCGGATTCTGCGCCGCCTCGCGGTGTCGGCGGCCCTGCGCGCGGACGTGCCCGTCGATGTCGTACCGGGCGCCGCCGAAGCGCTGCCCGTCAAGAGCGAGGCGTTCGACGCGGCCGTCGTCTCGCTCGTGCTGTGCAGCGTACGCGATGTGCCGCGGGCACTCGGCGAGCTGCGCCGGGTGCTGCGGCCCGGCGGTGAGCTGCGCTTCTTCGAGCACGGCCGGGCGCCGGGGGCGCTGATGGCCACCACGCAGCGCGTCCTGGACCGCACGGTGTGGCCGCCGCTGTTCGGCGGCTGTCACGTGGGGCGGGACACGCTGGGCGCGCTGCGCGCGGCGGGGTTCGGGATCAGCGACCACCGTCATGTCCTCGTGCCCGAGAAGGGGCCGCGCCTGCCCACCTCGTACTGCGTGATCGGCACGGCACTGCGCCCGGACAGCGCACCCTGACGTCCGGACGCACCCGGTCCGGACGAGTCACGTGCGCTGACCCGCTCCCGGGGCAGAACCCATCGGCCGCTCTCACAGACTCCACTGGCGCAGCTCGTCCGCGATGGCGTGCACGTTCGCGCCGTCCTCCTTCACCAGGCGGGCGAGCTCACGCACCTGCTCGGGCGAGGTGACGACCTTCAGGCCGCTGGAGACGAGGTAGGCGTACGCGACGGAGCAGGCGAAGAGCGCGTTGGAGCGCTCCAGTGCGGGGATGTGGAGCAGGACCTGGAGGAGGGCCGCCGCGCGGTCGTGCGGCGTCTCGTAGACGGGCAGTCCGAATATCTCCGCCTCGTGTCTGGCGACGGCGGCGACGAGCGCGCCCCAATCGGTCACCTGGGGGTCACCGGGCGTCTTGTGTTCGGCGACCATCAGGAGCCAGGCGAGGTCGATTCTGAGGTTCAAGGGCTCAGCGACGACCTTCACGCACCGGGCGGCTGCCCTCGCGCTCGACGCCGAACTCGTCGGCGAAGACGGATTCGTACTGCTTCATGAAGTCGGCCGCGGCCTCCACGAAGGTGTGCCCCACTTCGCCGGAGTCCTGTTTGACCAGCTCTTCGATGTAGCGGTTGACGCTCATGCCCCGGGCCAGGGCGCGCTCACGCGCGGCCCTCGCGGTGTCCTCGTCCACCCGCACGTTCAACTGGGTCTTCGCCATACCGTCAAGCTAGCGCTCGGGTGCTAGCACGACAAGGGCGCAGGACCTTGCCCCTTACATACGTATCCGGGACCCGACCTCGGAGGGATACCGGACACCCAGCTGACCCCACTACTCTCTGCGGGGTCAGGGGAGTTGGAACGGCCACAACCCAGGAGGCCGACTTGTCCGCACCTGCTTCGGCACCGTTCACGGGCCGCTCGGGGCCCGCCGGGGCCGCCGCGCGCGCCCGCGGTCTCACCAAGGCGTACGGCTCTGGCGAGACGACCGTCCTCGCCCTCGACTCGGTGGACGTGGACATCGCGCGCGAGCGCTTCACGGCCGTCATGGGCCCCTCCGGCTCGGGGAAGTCCACCCTGATGCACTGCCTGGCCGGGCTCGACAGCGTCTCCGCGGGGCAGGTGTGGCTCGGCGACACGGAGATCACCGGCCTCAAGGAGCGCGAGCTGACCCGGCTGCGGCGGGACCGCATCGGCTTCATGTTCCAGTCCTTCAACCTCATCCCCACGCTCAACGCCCTGGAGAACATGACGCTCCCGATGGACATCGCGGGCCAGCGGCCCGACCGCGACTGGCTGGAGCACGTGATCGACACACTGGGGCTGCGGGACCGGCTGAAGCACCGCCCCTCACAGCTGTCCGGCGGGCAGCAGCAGCGGGTGGCCTGCGCGCGGGCCCTCGCCGCGAAGCCCGAGCTGATCTTCGCCGACGAGCCGACGGGCAACCTCGACTCGCGGGCCGGCCTCGAAGTCCTCGGCTTCCTCCGGGACGCGGTGGACCAGCTCGGCCAGACGGTGGTGATGGTGACCCACGATCCCGGGGCCGCCGCCCACTCCGACCTGGTCCTCTTCCTCGGCGACGGACGGATCGTGGACGACATGGAGCGCCCGACGGCGGAGACGGTCCTGGAACGCATGAAGCGGTTCGACACGCTGCACGCGGTGCATCCCGGTACTCCCGCGTCCACCCCTGTACCCGCCAAGGGTCCGTCCGGCAGCCCGCCCGACACTCCGTCCGACAGGTTCCAAGCGTCCGACACGTCCCACACGCCCGACCCATCCGATACTTCCGACAGTCCGTCGGAACAGAGCTGAGCCGGGGGCCGCGGTGCTGAAGGCGACACTCAGGAGCTTCCTCGCGCACAAGGGCAGGCTCATGCTCTCCGCGCTCGCCGTCATCCTCTCGGTGGCGTTCGTCGCGGGCAGCCTGATCTTCTCGGACACCGTGACCCGCACCTTCGACCGGCTGTTCGCCTCGACTTCGGCCGATGTGACGGTCGAGGCGAAGGACGACCTCGACGAGGCGGTGCCCTCCGGGCAGACGTCGACGGTGCCCGCGCGCCTCAGGGAGCGGGTGGCCGCGGTCCCCGGCGTCAGGGACGCGCACATCGACGCGGCCGTGGAGAACATCACCGTCGTCGACCGCGACAACGAATCCGTGGGCCCGACGACCGGCGCCCCCACCATCGCCACCAACTGGTACCCCACCGACCGCAGCCCCGTGGAGCTCACCTCCGGCCATGCCCCGCGCGGCGCCGGTCAGGCACTGCTCGACGCGGACACGGCCGACAAGAAGGACGTGGAGATCGGCGACACCCTCACCGTTCTCGCGCGCCCGGGCTCCTTCAAGGTCGAGATCGTCGGCATCGCCACGTTCACCACGACGAATCCCGGCGCCGCCCTCGTCTTCCTGGACACCCCGACCGCCCAGCGCGAACTGCTCGGCTCGACGGACCGGGCGACGAGCATCTCGGTGACGGCCGCCGACGGTGTCGCCGATACGACGCTCAAACACCGGATCGCCGCCCAACTGGGCTCGGGCTACGACCTGAAGACCGCCGACGAGCAGGCCGAGTCCGCCGCGTCCGAGCTCGGCGGCTTCCTGGACGTCATCAAGTACGTGATGCTGGGCTTCGCCGGAGTCGCCGTGCTCGTCGGCATCTTCCTGATCGTCAACACCTTCTCGATGCTCATCGCGCAGCGCACCCGCGAACTGGGGCTGCTGCGCGCGCTCGGCGCCGACCGCAAGCAGGTGCGCCGCTCCGTGCTCATCGAGGCGCTGCTGCTCGGCCTGGCCGGCTCGACGCTGGGGCTCGCCGCAGGCATAGGTCTCGCCCTCGGTCTGATCAAGCTGATGGGCCTGCTCGGGATGAACCTGAAGTCCACGGAGATGGTCGTCGGGTGGGCCACTCCCGTCGCCTCGTACGTCGTCGGGGTCGGCGTCACCTTCGTCGCGGCGTACCTCCCCGCCCGGCGGGCCGCGCACGTCTCGCCGATGGCGGCGCTCGCCGACGCCGAGATCGCCGGGGTGGGGCGGCCGTTGAAGGTGCGGGCCGTCGCGGGCGCGCTCGTCGGGGCGGCCGGCGCCGCCGCGCTGGTGGGCTGCGCGAACGCGTCGAAGACCTCGTCGGCCGCGTCCCTGCTCGGGCTCGGCATCGTCCTGACCCTGATCGCCACGGTCATCGCGGGGCCCCTCCTGGTCCGCCCGGTGATCCGGGTCCTCGGCGGCGCGTTCCCGGCCGTCTTCGGCTCGATCGGCCGGATGAGCCAGCGCAACGCGCTGCGCAATCCGCGTCGTACTGGCGCCACGGCCGCCGCGCTGATGGTGGGGCTCGCGCTGGTCGGCGGCCTCTCGGTGGCCAGCGCGTCCATGACCAAGTCGTTCGACCGGCAGATAGACAAGACGCTCGGCGCGGACTTCGTCGTGCAGAACAGCAACTTCGTGCCGTTCTCGTCGGAGATCACCGAGAAGGTCGGGGGCACCGAAGGCGCGGGCCTCGTGGTGCGCCAGCGCTTCACGCCCCTCAAGCTGGCGATGCCCGACGGCAAACACGTCGAGTCCACCGCCGCGGGCTACGGTCCGCGGCTCGACGACGTCGCCAAGGTCACGTACGCGCAGGGCAGTTCACGCACTGCGCTCGCGGACGGCCGGATCGGCATGGACAAGGACTACGCGAAGAAGCACAAGGTGCGTCTCGGTGACACGCTGGCGGCGACGTTCCCCGGCGAACGCAAGGCGAAGCTGACGGTCGGCGCGCTCACCGACCAGGACTCGGCCGAGGGGTTCGGCGTGGAGGGCGGGCTCTTCCTCGGGTTGGGCACGGTCGAGAAGTACGTGCCGGGCGGCCAGGACTCCGCGCTGTACGTCAACGCGGCCTCCGGCACGGACGTGGACACCCTGCGGGCGCGCCTGGACCGGACGCTCGACCCGTATCCGCAGGTACAGGTGCGCGACCAGGCCGACTACAAGGAGCTGATCCGGCAGCAGATCGCCGTGATGCTCTACCTCGTCTACGCGCTCCTCGGACTGGCGATCGTCATCGCGGTGCTCGGCGTGGTCAACACCCTCGCCCTGTCGGTCGTGGAGCGCACCCGGGAGATCGGGCTGCTGCGCGCCATCGGTCTCGGCCGGCGCCAGCTGCGCCGGATGATCCGCCTGGAATCGGTGGTGATCGCGGTGTTCGGGGCGCTGCTCGGGCTCGCGCTCGGCCTGGTCTGGGGCGTCGCCGTCCAGCAGGTGCTCGCGATGCAGGGGATGAAGGAGCTGGCGTTCCCCTGGACGACCATCGTCGCGGTGGTGATCGGCTCGGTCGTCGTCGGCCTCGCGGCGGCGCTGCTGCCGGCGCTCCGCGCGTCACGCATGAACGTCCTGGCTGCGATCGCGCACGAGTGAGGGACCGGCCCCGCCATCGAGGAGCTGGTCGGCGTCTGACGGCGACCGCTCCCCCGCGGCCCGCATGGTGAAATTTCCATGCGCCGGGGCGCGGACCGGTGATGGGATACAGCCATGGACGATCTTCGTATACGGGCCGCGGGGCCCGAGGACCTCGACGCGGTGCTCGCCTTCTGGAAGACCGCGGCGGAGGGCACGAGCATCAGCGACGACCGCTCCGGGGTGGAACGGCTCGTCGCCCGCGATCCGGAGGCGCTGCTCCTCGCCGAGCGCGGCGGCCGGCTCGCGGGCACCGTCATCGCCGGTTTCGACGGCTGGCGCTGTCACCTCTACCGGCTCGCCGTGCATCCGGAGCACCGCCGCCGCGGCGTGGGCTCGGCACTGCTCGCCGCCGCGGAGGAACGGTTCGTACGGCTCGGCGGGCGCCGCGGCGACGCGATGGTCCTCGACCGCAACGACCTCGCCCAGCACACCTGGCGCGCCGCGGGCTACGCCCCCGAACCGCAGTGGAGCCGCTGGGTCAAGCCGCTCACGGAGTGACCGCTGCCTGACGGGCCGCTCCCTGACGGACCGCTCTCGGACTGAATCGGCGTCTCCTGGCTACTAGTGCACTGAACTGCACGCCAGGGCGTCCGGTCCTCGCATCCCTCCGGGCCCTTCGACCCGACAGGGGCACAAGCGGCTTTGCTGATCCTTTACCATGGACCCACTACTCGTATCCGACTGAAAGGTGTGAGCGTCCGCCCATGGGCGAGCCTCCCAGTACCCGACATCGCGCATTCCTCCCGCCCCTGCCCGATCATGGGACGGAGGTGACCCGATGACCGAAGTGCTCCTGCTCCTCGTGGCGCTGCTGCTCTGCCTGGCGTGCGGCGTGTTCGTCGCCGCGGAGTTCTCCCTCACGACGGTCGAGCGCAGCGAACTCGAACAGGCCGTCGAGCGCGGTGAGCGCGGCGCCGCCGGCGCCCTCAAAGCCGTCAAGAACCTCACCTTCCAGCTCTCCGGCGCCCAGCTCGGCATCACCGTCACCAACCTCGTCGTCGGCATGCTCTCCGAGCCCTCCATCGCCAAGCTCATCGCGGGCCCGCTGCGCGACCTCGGCGTCCCCCGGTCGGCGGCCACCTCCATCGCCCTGGCCCTGGGAACGGCCCTTTCGACGGTCTTCCTGATGGTGATCGGTGAACTGGTCCCCAAGAACTGGGCGATCTCCTCGCCGCTCACCGTCGCCAAGCGGGTGGCCACGCCCCAGCGCCTGTTCAGCGCCATGTTCCGGCCGTTCATCGCCCATCTGAACAACACCGCGAACCACTCCGTACGCCGCTTCGGCCTGGAGCCCACGGAGGAGCTCGCCTCCGCCCGCGGGCCCAAGGAGCTGGTCGCGCTTGCCCGCCACTCCGCCAGGGAGGGCGCCCTCGAGGCGGACACCGCCGAGCTGTTCGTGCGCACGCTGAACCTCGCCGACCTCACCGCGGAGAACGTGATGACGCCCCGCGTCCAGGTCATGGCCCTCGACGTGCACGCCACCTGCGAGGACGTCGCGAACGCCACGCGCGCCACCGGCCTCTCCCGCTTCCCCGTGTACCGCGGCAACCTCGACACGGTCGTCGGCGTCGCCCACATCAAGGACATGCTCGCCGTACCCGCCGAGCGCAGGCACCGGGTGTCCGTCGCGGAGCGGATGCGTGAGCCCCTGCTCGTACCGGAGACGCTGACCGTCGACCGGCTCCTTGACCGGCTCTCCGGCAAGCGCACCATGGCCGTGGTCATCGACGAGTACGGCGGTACCGCGGGCGTCGCCACCCTGGAGGACATCGTCGAGGAGGTCGTCGGCGAGGTGCGGGACGAGCACGACCCGCACGAGACGTCCGACATCGACCCGGCCGGCACCGACGAGGAGGGCAGGACCCTCTACTCCGCCGACGGCGCGGCACGCACCGACCAGCTCGCGCGGGTCGGCCTGCGGGTGCCCGACGGGCCGTACGAGACGCTCGCCGGCCTCGTCGCGACGGAGTTGGGACGCATCCCCGCCGTCGGTGACGGCGTCGAGGTGGGCGGCTGGCGGCTCGACGTCGTCGACGCCTCGGGACGCCGCGCCGCCCGCGTCCTGCTGCACGCCCCACCGGCCGCCGCCGACCACGAGGACGATGCCCGATGACCGCCATCCAGTTGCTGATCGCCCTGGCGACGCTCGTAGTCAACGCCTTCTTCGTGGGCGCCGAGTTCGCCCTCATCTCCGTACGCCGCAGTCAGATAGAGCCGTACGCCGACGACGGGGACCGGCGCGCCAAGAGCGTGATGTGGGGCCTGCAGCACGTGTCGGCGCTGCTCGCCGCCGCGCAGCTGGGCATCACGCTGTGCACCCTCGTCCTCGGCATCGTCGCCGAGCCGGCCATCGCGCACCTGCTGGAGCCGGTGTTCGACGCGGTCGGTGTGCCGGACGGCCTGGTCCATCCGATCTCGTTCGTCATCGCGCTGATCGTGGCGACCTATCTGCACATGCTCCTCGGCGAGATGATCCCGAAGAACATCGCGCTCGCCGAGCCGGTGCGCTCGGCGCTGCTCCTCGGCCCGCCGCTGGTCGCGCTCGCGCGGGCGCTGCGCCCGGTGATCTTCGCGATCAACGCGTTCGCCAACGGCCTCCTGAAGCTGTTGCGCGTCGAGACGAAGGACGAGGTGTCGGCGAGCTTCTCCGACGCCGACCTCGCCCGCATGGTCAAAGACTCCGGGGACGCGGGCCTGATCGACGACCGCGCGCAGGAACGGCTGCACGACGCGCTGGAACTGGGCCGCCGTCCGGTCAGGGACGTCGTCCTGCCGCTGGAGGACGTGGTCTACGCGCGCGTGGGCGTCACCCCGGAGAAGCTGGAGCAGCTCTCGGCCGACTCCGGCTTCTCCCGCTTCCCCGTGGTCGACGACGGCCGGCGTATCGTCGGCTACCTGCATGTCAAGGACGCCCTGGACCGGGCGCCGCGCGATCTGCCGTTCCGGGTCCCGGAGATGCGCAAGATCGCCCAGGTGCGCGAGGCCACCCCGCTGGACGATGTGCTGACCGCCATGCGCGGCAGCCGTACCCACGTGGCCGCGGTGCTCGGCGCGGACGGCCGGCTCGCCGGCATGGTCACGATGGAGGACGTGCTGCGGGAGCTGTTCGGCCAGCCGGTGTGACGGCGAGGAGCGGGCGGGCCGTCACCGAGCCGGACCGCCCGCGCCCGCCGTCGGGGTGGGCTGTTCGGTGAGGCCGGGGCCGCGCGCCCCGGCCTCCGAGGCCCCGACAGCCGTCAGGACCGCCAGGGCCGCGGCCATCCCCGCCGTGGCCAAGGCGGCGTCCCACTCGACGTCCAGGAGGCTGGTCGCCCCCGCCACCAGTACGGCGGCCAGTGCCTGCGCGAAGGTGCGGATCGCGCGTTCCGCGGTGGCCTTCCAGAATGCTGCGGTCCACATGGCGGGCCCACTCTCTCGTGACGACGGCGTGCCTATGGCATACCGCTGCCGCCGCACAGTGCCCAGATCCGCCGCAGCACGGAAGTCACCGGCGAGCCGAGCCCGCAAACCGGTGACGCCGGGCGCCATCGGCCCCGGCGGGATAGCATCGCTCCCGCCATGCAGATGAATGCCAACTACACCAGTCTCGTCGCGGTGGGCGACTCCTTCACCGAGGGCATGTCGGACCTGCTGCCCGACGGCACCTACCGCGGCTGGGCCGACCTCCTGGCGGCCCGGATGGCGGCGCACACGCCCGGCTTCCGCTACGCGAACCTCGCGGTGCGCGGCAAGCTCATCGGCCAGATCGTCGACGAGCAGGTGGGCGTCGCCGCCGCGATGCAGGCCGACGTGGTCACCCTGGTGGGCGGGCTCAACGACACACTGCGGCCCAAGTGCGACATGGGCCGCGTGCGCGGGCTGCTCGAAGAAGCCGTCGAGCGCCTCGCCCCGTCCTGCAAGCAGCTCGTCCTGATGCGCAGCCCCGGACGGAACGGCCCGGTGATGGAGCGGTTCCGCCCGCGCATGGAGGAGCTCTTCTCGTACGTCGACGACCTGGCGGCCCGGCACGACGCCCTCGTCGTGGACCTCTACGGCGCCGCCGTCCTCGGCGACCAGCGCCTGTGGGACGTGGACCGGCTGCACCCCACGGCCGAGGGTCACCGCAGGATCGCCGAGGCCGTGTGGCAGGCGCTCGGCCACGACCCCGAGGACGACTGGCAGAGCCCGCTGCCCACCGTCGTTCCGCCGGGCTGGGCCATGCGCCGCGTCGCCGACGTCCGCTTCGCCCGGCAGCACCTCGGCCCGTGGATAGGCCGCCGCCTCACCGGCCGCTCCTCCGGCGACGGCCGCGCGCCCAAGCGCCCCGACCTGCTGCCCTACGAGGGCCCGTCCTCGTAGGGCACCCGGCGTAGCGGCACCCGGCGTCCGCTCTCGTAGCTTCCGACGAACGGGGGCGTGGCGCTGGCCTGCAGGAACGCCCAGTAGAATCACGTCACGTGACTGCCGCGCCCGCAAAGCCCCGTATCCCGAACGTCCTCGCCGGACGTTATGCCTCCGCCGAGCTCGCCACCCTCTGGTCGCCCGAGCAGAAGGTGAGGCTGGAGCGTCAGCTCTGGCTCGCCGTGCTGCGCGCGCAGAAGGACCTCGGGATCGAGGTCCCCGACGCCGCCATCGCCGACTACGAGCGCGTGCTCGACCAGGTCGACCTGGCCTCCATCGCCGAACGCGAGAAGGTCACGCGCCACGACGTGAAGGCCCGCATCGAGGAGTTCAACGCCCTCGCCGGGCACGAGCACGTCCACAAGGGCATGACCTCCCGCGACCTCACCGAGAACGTCGAGCAGCTGCAGATCCGGCTCTCCCTGGAACTGATCCGCTCCCGCACCGTCGCGGTCCTCGCCCGGCTCGGCAAGCTCGCCGGCGAGTACGCCGAGCTGGTCATGGCGGGCCGCTCCCACAACGTCGCCGCGCAGGCGACGACGCTGGGCAAGCGCTTCGCGACCGGCGCCGACGAGCTGCTCGTCGCCTACCGTCGCCTGGACGATCTGCTCGGCCGCTACCCGCTGCGCGGCATCAAGGGCCCGGTCGGCACCGCCCAGGACATGCTGGACCTGCTCGGCGGCGACGCCGACAAGCTGACCGACCTCGAACAGCGCATCGCCGGGCACCTCGGCTTCGACCGCGCGTTCACCTCGGTCGGCCAGGTCTACCCGCGCTCGCTCGACTACGAGGTCGTGACGGCCCTGGTGCAGGTCGCCTCGGCGCCCTCGTCGCTGGCCAAGACGATCCGCCTGATGGCCGGCCACGAACTGGTCACCGAGGGCTTCAAGCCGGGCCAGGTCGGCTCGTCCGCGATGCCGCACAAGATGAACACCCGCTCCTGCGAGCGCGTCAACGGCCTCACCGTGATCCTGCGCGGCTACGCCTCGATGACCGGCGAGCTGGCGGGCGACCAGTGGAACGAGGGCGACGTCTCCTGCTCCGTCGTACGCCGGGTCGCGCTGCCCGACGCGTTCTTCGCGCTCGACGGTCTCCTGGAGACCTTCCTGACCGTGCTCGACGAGTTCGGGGCGTTCCCCGCCGTCGTGGCGCGCGAGCTGGACCGCTACCTCCCCTTCCTCGCCACCACCAAGGTCCTGATGGCCTCGGTGCGCGCGGGCGTCGGCCGCGAGGAGGCCCACGAGGCCATCAAGGAGAACGCGGTCGCCTCCGCGCTCGCGATGCGGGAGCAGGGCGCCGAGCGCAACGAGCTGCTCGACAAGCTCGCCGCGGACTCCCGCATCCCGCTGGACCGCGCACAGCTGGACGAGCTGATGGCCGACAAGCTGTCCTTCACCGGCGCCGCGAGCGACCAGGTCGGCACAGTCGTCGCACAGATCGAGGCGCTCCTGAAGGAGCACCCGGAGGCCGCGGCCTACACGCCGGGCGCGATCCTCTGAGAGCCTGTGTCATATCCCCGGTCGGATCAGTGGGCGTCGTCTGGTGCGTGCGATCGCAAGGCGCCGGGAAGTCCTCGGTGGGGGTCCCCCCGGGCCGTTCAGGCCTGGGGGAGGAGCTACTAGGGCTTTTCGGCAACGCGGCGAGCGTGCGTGCCAGACGACGCCCACCCGGCCGGGGATATGACACAGGCTCTGACGGTCACCGCGTAGCCGCACCGCGCAGACGGTCACCACGTACGACGCGAAGGCCCCGGGCAGGACGCCCGGGGCCTTCGCGCGTCGCGTGCAAAGCCAGGCTCTTACAGACCCACGTCCCGGCTGCGGAAGTCCTCCAGCGATTCACGCCGGACGAGCAGCCTGGCGTGCCCGCCGGACACGGCGACCACGGGCGGCCGGCCGACGAGGTTGTAGCCGGAGGCCATCGACAGGTGGTACGCCCCGGCGACCGGGACGGCGAGCAGGTCCCCGGGCCGTACGTCGCCCGGCAGCGGGACGTCCGCTGCGAGGATGTCGCCCGCCTCGCAGTGCCGGCCGACGACGGTCACCGGTGCGGGCTCGGCCGTGGAGCGCCGCCCGATCATGCGGGGCACGTACCGCACGCCGTAGAGCGCCGGGCGCGGGTTGTCGCTCATCCCGCCGTCCACGGCGACGAACGTCCTGCCGCTGGTCCGCTTGACCGCGAGGACCCGGTAGAGGGCCACCCCGGCGGGGCCCGCGATGGCCCGCCCCGGCTCGACGATCAGGCGCGGCACCGCCAGGCCCGCCACCGCGCAGCTCTCGACCAGCTCGGCCCGTACCTTCTGCGCGAGCGTGGCGATGTCGAGCGCCTCGTCGCCGGGGCGGTAGGCGACACCGTGGCCGCCCCCGAGGTCCAGTTCGGGAAGGGTGACGCCGTGCTGGTCCTCGATCCGCGCCATCAGCCCGACCATGCGGCGCACCGCGGCGAGGAAGGGCTTCTCCGTGGTGATCTGCGAGCCCAGGTGGCAGTGCAGGCCCACCAGTTCGAGCGTCGGCTGGCCGAGGATGCGGGCGATGGCGTGGTGTGCGGAGCCGTCCGTGATGGAGAGGCCGAACTTCTGGTCGTCGGTGCCCGTCCGGATCTTGGCGTGCCCGCCCGCCGCGATCCCCGGCACCACCCTGACCAGCACCTTCTGCCGGCTGCCCGGCGGCACGGCCGCGGCCAGGCGGGCGATCTCCGACGCGCTGTCGATGACGATCCGGCCCACCCCGAGCCGGAGGGCGGCCCGCAGGTCGTGGGGGCTCTTCGCGTTGCCGTGCAGCACGATGCGGTCCGCGGGGAAACCCGTCGTGACGGCGAGCTCCAGCTCACCGGCCGAGCACACGTCCAGGCCGAGCCCCTCCTCGTCCATCCAGTGCGCCATGGCGCGGCAGAGGAACGCCTTGGCGGCGTAGAGGACCTCGCCGTCCGGGAAGGCGCGCAGGTACCTGCGGCAGCGGGCGCGTACGTCGTCTTCGTCGACGAGGTAGGCGGGGGTGCCGAAGCGCTCGGCGACCTCGGCGAGCCGCACCCCGCCGACGGCGAGGTCACCGTGGGCGAGCCGGGTGGTGGACAGGGGCCAGACGGACAGCTCCTCGTCGGGCCGGGCGACGCGGCCGGTCGGCGCGGCGGACGCCGGTACCGGTACCGGCCCGGTGGTCGAGGCCGGGGCCGGGACCGGCGGCGGAGACGGGGAGGGGGAGGGGGCGGGGGACGGCGAGGGCGAGGTGGACGGAGACGGGGACGGTACCGGGAGCCGGGGTACGCGCAGTGTGGTCATGACAGCTTCTCTCTTGGCCGAGGTCTCAGCCGGTCCACCGGGTCATGGCGCCCGCCAGGGCTTTGTCCCGCCGGACGGGGCTGTACCGCTCGTCGGAGTGGAACTGCGGCGAGCCGACAGGGTGCGCGGCGAGTTTCGGGTCGACGGTGACCGCGGTGACGCCGAGCGGCGCGGCGAGGGCCCGCAGCGCGGGTTCGGAGAGCCTGACCCACGGCTGACGGGAGCCGAGCGCGGCGCTCAGGCGTTGCGGGGTGGTGAAGGCGACGGCGGTGCGTCCGCCGACGGGTGTGCGGAACAGGCGGGCCACACAGCCCGCGGGTCCCGGCCGGACGGGGACGAACAGGGGTCCGGCCGGGCCGGGTTCACCGGGTTCGGGGTCCTCGCCGTAGGGGATCTCTGCCATGAGGTTCCTCCAGTGGAGACAGATGGAGACAGATGGAGACAGATGGAGACAGGTGGAGACAAGTGGGGCCATCGGGGGAACTGTGCGGGCGCGGGCGGCCCGGGGTCGGTGGAGCCGGTGAGAAGCGGTGCGGTCGGGGCGGGGCGCGCCGCGGGCCGAGCGGAAATCTGCGGCACACGGTGACGTTATGCCCGGCACAGGGTGCCAACCGACCCTTCATGACGCGACGTTGACGCAACGACGCCGTCCTCTGACGCGATGCCGACGCATGGGCCCCCACTCGTTCGGGTCGGGCACGACTTGACGGGGGGCTCTTGAGCCGAGGGGCGCGGGACAGTTGGATGTCCGAGGGAACGGGAACCGGCGCGCAGACGCAGCCGGCCGCCGGTCACGGCCCTGCCGGCCGGCGCACCCGTTTCACTCGAAGGTCTCACTCCGGAGGAACCCCCTGATGATTGAGCTGCCCCCGCACCGCCTGCCCGCGGTGCCCCGCTGGTTCCCTGCCGGGACGCCCGGCCCCGGCTCCCTGCCCGAGCACGTCGCGGCCTTCGGCACGGGGCGGTGGTGGGCCGACCGCGCGCTCGACCCGCGGGCCGTGGCGGTCTCGTGCGCGGGCCATGTGCTCCTGAGCGGTGACCCGGGCAGCGTCGCGCCGGACCTGCTTTCCCCCTTCGCGCACAGCCATGTCGAGACTCCCGCACGCTTCCTGCCGGTGCTCGGCGCCGCCTTCGACCGGCTCGTACCGGCCGAGCGGATGGTGTACGTGAAGCGCGAGGAGGCCGCCCCGCCCCACCCGCCCCGGGGCGTGACCGTCCGCAGGCTGACGCCCGACGACGCTCCCGCGCTCGCCGCCCTCGACACCGGCTCGTCCTGGATCCATGACAGTTGGGGCGGTCCCGAGGGCCTGGCCGCCTCCGGGCACGGCTGGGCCGCGGTCGACCGCGACGGTCAGGTCGCCGCCGTGGCCTGCAGCTACTTCACCGGCGCCGCGTACGAGGACGTGGCGGTGGTCACCGCGCCCGAGCGCCGCCGCGAGCGTCTCGCGCTGGCCTGCGTGACGGCGCTGTGTGCGGACATCGGCGCGCGCGGCCGCACCGCGAGCTGGTCCTGCTCCCGCGACAACCGCCCCAGCCGGCTGCTGGCCTGGACGGCGGGGTTCCGGTTGCAGCGCGAGTACGTCCAGTACGTCACGGGCAAACCCGTCGCCCCGCCCCGGCACGCGTCCCGCGTCTCGGCCTGACGAGCTCAGGGACCACCGTGCGGCGATCCGGCTCGGTGCCCGCGGCAATCAATAGTCGCCTGCTCGTTCGAGATCAAGGGTGATCAGAAGAGGGCAAGGTCACAGCCCTTGATGGCACCGCGTGCCAGGCATTGCGCCCTAGCATCGGGGCATGACGGTCCTGCCTGACGACGGGCTTTCACTGGCCGCCGAATTCCCTGATGCGACCCATGAGCAGTGGCACCGCCTGGTGGAAGGCGTGCTCCGCAAATCGGGTAAGGACGTATCGGGGACGGCCGCCGAGGAAGCACTGTCCACCGCTCTCGAGGACGGGCTCATCACCCGCCCGCTGTACACCGCACGCGACGCCGCGCCCGATGTCGGACATCCCGGCTTCGCCCCCTTCGTACGGGGTGGTACGCCCGGCGGCAACGCGGCCACGGGCTGGGACGTCCGGCAGCGCCACGCGAGCACCGACCCCGCCCGGACCAACGAGGCCGTGCTCGGGGACCTCGAGAACGGCGTCACGTCGGTGTGGCTCGGCGTGGGCGCGGGCGGCGTCCCGGTCTCCGCGCTGGCCCCGGCGCTGAAGGGCGTCTATCTCGACCTGGCCCCCATCGCGCTCGACGCGGGCGCGGAATTCGCCCCGGCCGCCCGCGCGCTCCTTGCCCTGTACGAGGCCGCGGGCGTCCCCGACGAGTCGGCCCGCGGCACCTTCGGCGCGGACGTCCTGGCCCACGAGGCCCGCACCGGTGAAACGTTGGACCCGGCCGACGCCGTGGAACTCGCGCGGCTGTGCACCCGGCGGTACCCCGGTCTGCGCGCGCTCGCGGTGGACGCGCTGCCCTACCACGAGGCCGGTGGCTCGGCGGCGCAGGAGCTGGGCGCCTCGCTCGCCACGGGCGTCGCCCACCTGCGCGAGCTGACCGCGGCCGGACTCCGTGTCGAAGAGGCCTGCGCACAGCTGGAGTTCCGCTACGCGGCGACCGCGGACCAGTTCCTGACCATCGCCAAGCTGCGCGCGGCACGGCGCCTCTGGGCCCGGGTGGCCGAGGTGTGCGGGGCCCCCGCGGCGGGCGCGCAGCGTCAGCACGCGGTGACGTCGTCGGTGATGATGACCCGGCGTGACCCGTGGGTGAACATGCTGCGCACCACGGTGGCCTGCCTGGGGGCGGGCGTCGGCGGCGCGGACTCCGTCACCGTCCTGCCGTTCGACCACTCGTTGGGCCTGCCCGACGCGTTCGCGCGCCGGATCGCCCGCAACACCTCGACGATCCTCATCGAGGAGTCCCACCTCGCGCGCGTGATCGACCCGGCGGGCGGCTCCTGGTACGTGGAGCGTCTCACCGACGAACTCGCGCGGGCGGGCTGGGAGTTCTTCCAGGAGATCGAGCGGGCGGGCGGCCAGGCGGCGGCCCTGCGGTCCGGGCTGATCGGCGAGCGCCTCTCGGCCACCTGGGCCGAGCGCAGCAAGAAGCTCGGCTCGCGCCGCGAACCGATCACCGGCGTCAGCGAGTTCCCTGAGCTCTCCGAGCGTCCCGTGGAGCGCGACGCCGCACCGGTCGCGCCGTCCGGCGGTCTGCCGCGGGTGCGTCGCGACGAGGCGTACGAGGAGCTGCGCGCCCGCTCGGACGCGCACCTGGAACGGACCGGCGCCCGGCCGCGGGTGTTCCTCGCCGCGCTCGGTCCCGCCGCCGCGCACACCGCGCGGGCCGCCTTCGCCGCGAACCTCTTCCAGGCCGGCGGCATCGAGGCCGTGCACGATCCCGCGACGGTGGACGCCGCGACGGCCGCCGAGGCCTTCCGGGCCAGCGGCGCGAGCGTCGCGTGCCTGTGCTCCAGCGACGCGCTCTACGCCGAACAGGCCGAGACGCTCGCGCGGGCCCTCGCGTCGGCGGGCGCCGAGCGCGTCTTCCTCGCCGGGCGCGGGGAGTACGCCGGTGTCGACGCGTACGTCTTCGCGGGCTGCGACGCCGTCGCCGTGCTCTCCTCCACCCTCGACCGCATGGGAGTGGCGTAATGCGGATCCCCGATTTCTCCTCCGTCGACCTGGGCCCCGGCGCGGGTGCCGCGGGCTCGCACGAGCAGTGGCGTACGGCCGTGAAGGAGTCCACCGGCCGGTCCGAGAGCGACCTGCTGTGGGAGACGCCCGAGGGCATCGCGGTCAAGCCGCTGTACACCGGCGCCGATGTGGAGGGCCTCGACTTCCTCGGGACGTACCCGGGCGTCGCGCCGTACCTGCGCGGCCCGTACCCGACGATGTACGTGAACCAGCCCTGGACCATCCGGCAGTACGCGGGTTTCTCCACCGCCGAGGAGTCCAACGCCTTCTACCGCCGCAATCTCGCGGCGGGCCAGAAGGGCCTCTCGGTCGCCTTCGACCTGCCCACGCACCGCGGGTACGACAGCGACCATCCGCGTGTGACGGGCGACGTCGGCATGGCGGGCGTCGCCATCGACTCCATCTATGACATGCGCCAGCTCTTCGACGGCATCCCGCTGGACAGGATGACGGTGTCGATGACGATGAACGGCGCCGTACTGCCCGTACTGGCGCTGTACATCGTGGCGGCCGGCGAGCAGGGTGTGCCGCCCGAGAAGCTCGCCGGGACCATCCAGAACGACATTCTCAAAGAGTTCATGGTCCGCAACACCTACATCTATCCGCCGAAGCCCTCGATGCGGATCATCTCGGACATCTTCGCGTACACCTCGCAGAAGATGCCGCGCTACAACTCCATCTCCATCTCCGGCTACCACATCCAGGAAGCGGGCGCGACGGCCGATCTGGAGCTCGCGTACACGCTCGCCGACGGCGTGGAGTACCTGCGCGCCGGCCAGGAGGTGGGCCTGGACGTGGACGCGTTCGCGCCGCGGCTCTCGTTCTTCTGGGCGATCGGCATGAACTTCTTCATGGAGGTCGCCAAGCTCCGCGCGGCGCGCCTGCTCTGGGCGAAGCTGGTCAAGCAGTTCGATCCGAAGAACCCCAAGTCCCTTTCGCTGCGCACCCATTCGCAGACGTCGGGCTGGTCGCTGACCGCGCAGGACGTCTTCAACAACGTCACGCGCACCTGTGTCGAGGCGATGGCGGCGACGCAGGGCCACACGCAGTCGCTGCACACGAACGCCCTGGACGAGGCGCTCGCCCTGCCGACCGACTTCTCCGCGCGCATCGCCCGCAACACCCAGCTCCTGCTCCAGCAGGAGTCGGGGACGACCCGGACCATCGACCCGTGGGGCGGCAGCGCGTACGTCGAGAAGCTGACGTACGACCTGGCACGCCGTGCCTGGCAGCACATCGAGGAGGTCGAGGCGGCGGGCGGCATGGCCCAGGCCATCGACGCGGGCATCCCGAAGCTGCGCGTCGAGGAGGCCGCGGCCCGCACGCAGGCCCGCATCGACTCCGGGCGCCAGCCGGTCATCGGCGTCAACAAGTACCGGGTGGAGACGGACGAGCAGATCGAGGTCCGCGCGGTCGACAACTCCTCGGTGCGCGCCCAGCAGATCGCCAAGCTGAAGCGGCTGCGCGAGGAGCGCGACGAGGCGGCCTGCCGGGACGCGTTGCGCGCCCTCACCGCGGCGGCCGAGCGCGGGCCGGGACAGGGCCTCGAAGGGAACCTGCTCGCGCTCGCGGTGGACGCCGCCCGCGCGAAGGCCACGGTCGGTGAGATCTCCGACGCACTGGAGCGCGTGTACGGGCGGCACGCGGGCCAGATCCGTACGATCTCCGGTGTGTACCGCACCGAAGCAGGCCATTCCCCGTCCGTCGAGCGCACGCGTACGCTCGTCGACGCCTTCGACGAGGCCGAGGGGCGCAGGCCGCGCATCCTGGTCGCCAAGATGGGCCAGGACGGCCACGACCGCGGCCAGAAGGTCATCGCCAGTGCCTTCGCCGACCTGGGCTTCGACGTCGACGTCGGCCCGCTGTTCCAGACCCCGGCGGAGGTCGCGCGCCAGGCGGTCGAGGCGGACGTGCACATCGTGGGCGTCTCCTCGCTGGCCGCCGGACACCTGACCCTGGTACCGGCGCTGCGCGAGGAGCTGGCCGCCGAGGGCCGCGACGACATCATGATCGTGGTGGGCGGGGTGATTCCGCCGCAGGACGTCGACGCCCTCCACGAGGCGGGCGCCACGGCGGTCTTCCCGCCCGGCACGGTGATCCCGGACGCGGCGTACGACCTGGTGAACCGACTCGCGGCCGATCTCGGCCACGCGCTGTGAGCCGGTGAGCGCCGACTCATGCCTGTGACGATCGACATCGACACGTATGTGAAGGGCGTCCTCGACGGGAAGCGCGCGTATGTCGCGCGCGCCATCACCCTCGTCGAGTCGACCCGGCCGCAGCACCGGGCGCTGGCGCAGGAGTTGCTGACCGAGCTGCTTCCGCACAGCGGGCGGGCGCGGCGGGTCGGCATCAGCGGTGTGCCGGGCGTGGGCAAGTCCACGTTCATCGACGCGCTCGGCACGATGCTCACCTCGCTGGGGCACCGGGTCGCGGTGCTCGCCGTCGACCCGTCGTCCACGCGCACGGGCGGCTCGATCCTGGGCGACAAGACCAGGATGGAGCGGCTGTCGCTGGATCCCGCCGCCTTCGTCCGCCCGTCCCCGTCCGCCGGGACGCTCGGCGGGGTCGCCAAGGCGACCCGGGAGTCGATCGTGGTCATGGAGGCCGCGGGGTACGACGTGGTTCTCGTGGAGACCGTCGGGGTCGGGCAGTCGGAGACCGCGGTCTCGAACATGGTCGACACGTTCCTGCTGCTCACTCTCGCCCGCACCGGCGACCAGCTGCAGGGCATCAAGAAGGGCGTCCTGGAGCTCGCGGACGTGATCGCCGTGAACAAGGCGGACGGCCCGCACGAGCGGGACGCGCGCTCGGCGGCACGCGAACTGGCGGGTGCCCTGCGCCTGATGCACCCCTCCGACGCCGCGTGGACGCCCCCCGTCCTCACGTGCAGCGCCCGCGAGTCCAGCGGCCTGGACACCCTGTGGGACCGGATCGAGCAGCATCGCACGCTGCTCGACTCATCCGGCAGGCTCGCCGCCAAGCGCCGCGACCAGCAGATCGACTGGACGTGGTCGATGGTGCGGGACGAACTCCTGGGCAGGCTGCGGGACGACCCGGCCGTGCGAGGCGTCACCCCCGAGCTGGAGCAGCGGGTGCGGGAGGGTACGTTGACGGCCACATCGGCCGCCGAGCAGATCCTCGACGCGTTCCAGGGCGAGCGCCCCGCGACGCGCCTCACGTGAACGGAGCCACCCGCACCATGAGCACCGCCCCTGACGACGCCCCCGTCCTGCTGCGCCGCGAAGGCCGCGCCGGGCGCATCGTCCTGAACCGGCCCCGGGCCATCAACGCCCTGAACCACGCGATGGTCCGGATCATGGACGACGCCCTCGGCGAGTGGGAGCACGACGACGCGGTGGCGACGGTGGTGCTCACCGGCGCCGGGGAGCGCGGGCTCTGCGCGGGCGGGGACATCCGTTCCGTCCACGACGACGTCCGCGCGGGCCGGGCGGCCACGGCCGCCGCCTTCTGGCACGCCGAGTACCGCCTCAACGCCCGTATCGCCCGCTTCCCCAAGCCGTACGTCGCCGTCATGGACGGCATCGTGATGGGCGGCGGCGTGGGCGTGTCGGCGCACGGCAGCGTGCGGGTGGTCACCGAACGCTCCCGGGTGGCGATGCCGGAGACCGGCATCGGCTTCGTGCCCGACGTGGGCGGCACCCATCTGCTCACCCGCACCCCGGGCGAGCTCGGCACCCACCTGGCGCTGACGGGGTCGGCGGTGGGGGCGGGCGACGCGCTGCTGTGCGGGCTCGCCGACCACTTCGTACCGTCCGGGCGGCTGCCGGAGTTCACCGCGGCGCTCGCGGGCACCGAAGCGGCCGACGCTGTGCGGGAGTTCACGGCCGAGGCCCCCGGGGGCGAACTGGCCGCGCACCGGGAGTGGATCGACCACTGTTACGCCGCGGACACCGTGGAGGAGATCGTCGACCGTCTCCACGCGTCCGGGGACCGGCACGCGAAGCAGGCCGCCGAGACGATCCTGGCGAAGTCCCCCACCTCCCTGAAGGTCACGCTCGCGGCGCTGCGCCGGGCCCGTGAACTCCCCTGCCTGGAGGCCGTCCTGGAGCAGGAGTACCGCGTCTCCTGCGCCGCACTGGCCTCGCCCGACCTGGTGGAGGGCGTCCGTGCCCAGGTGGTCGACAAGGACCGCATGCCGCGCTGGTCGCCCGCGGAGCTGGAGCGGGTGACCGAAGCGGACGTGGCGCGCTTCTTCGAACCGGTCGACGGGGGCGGACTTCACCTCGACTGACCCGTGCGGGCGGACCGAGAGCCCGTCTCCCCGCACGGGGCCTCACGGCGGGTCGATCTCCGTGACCACGGCGAGGAGCTGGAAGGGCAGCTCCCGGTCCCACTGGGCGACGCCGAGCGCTATCCAGCGGCCGTCCGCATGCCACAGGTGCAGGTCCGGCACGGACGAACTCAACCGGGCCCAGGGCTCCGGTATCTCCTCGCCGGTGCGGCCGGGGTCCAGGGCGCGCTCGAAGAGACTCGCCAGGCTGAACCGCTGTGGCGGCCCCCAGCGGTCGGCGAGAAGCACGCTCAGGCCGTCGCGCTCCGCCTCGTACTGCTCCTCGGTCTCCTCCCGGAGCGTGCCGTCGTCCTCCCAGAAGGCCTCGCTCGTCAGTAACTCGGCGATGTGGTAGCCGGGACCCTCACTGCCGCACCGCGACCTGTCGTGCTCCGCGGGGAACTCCCTGGAGCGCAGCAGGTCGATCGCGGCGAGATGCTGTGCGGTGCTCATGGTCTCCAGTAAAGCGGGCACCACTGACAAAGCGTCACGCGTGCCCGCGGCCCGCGCCCGTCACGCGTCGCGGCGCCGCAGCGCCCACCATCCGGCGATGAGCGCGGCGACCGCCCAGGCCGCGCAGACTGCGAGCCCGGTCCACGGGCCGAGGGTCCCGGTCGGGGTCTCGTGCAGCACCTGCCGGCCCGCCTGATCGGGCAGGAAGCCCGCCACACCGCTCGATACGTCGCCGACCACGAAGGAGACGATCAGGGTGAAGGGGATCAGAACGCTCAGCACGGCGACTCCGCTGCGCAGTACGGCCGTCAGTCCCGCGGCGAGCAGGGTCATCAACGCCAGGTAGAGGCCCCCGCCGACGCAGGCTCGCACGGCCCCGGGGTGGCCGAGCCCGATCGCGTACTCACCCAGGAAGGCCTGGCCGGTCAGAAACGTGCCGAAGCTGGTGGCGACCCCGACGAGCAGGGCCAGGGAGCCGACGACCGCCATCTTCGCGGCGTAGAAGCGTCCGCGACGGGGCACTGCGGCGAGCGAAATCCGCAGGGCGCCGTTCGTGTACTCGGACGAGACCGCGGTCGTGCCGAAGCAGATGGCGGCGATCTGGCCGAAGTTGAGGGCGTAGAAGGCGCCGAAGACCGGCTCGGCGTCGGCGTTGTCCGCCTCGGCCCGGCCCACCGTCGCGAAGACGAGCGCGGTGATGGCGACGGTCACCGTGAAGACGGCGACGAGCGAGACCAGGCTCGACCGAAGCGACCTGATTTTGATCCACTCGGCGTGCACGACGGGTGGCAGTACGGCGGCGTTCGACATGGTCAGGCCTCCTGGCGGGATGCGGGCACGGCGGCCGCGTACGGGGTCACGTCGGCGGTCAGGGCGAGGTAGGCCTGCTCCAGGGAGGCCTGCTCGTCGGCGAGTTCGAGGACCGGGATCCCGGCGCCCGCGGCGATGGCGCCGACCTCCTCGGCCCTCGCCCCGTCCACGGTCCACCGGCCGTCCACCGCCTCGCCGAGTGCGTAGCCCTTCCCCGCCAGGACGCCGCGGAGCCGGTCCGGGTCCGTCGTGCGCACCCGGACCCGGGCGCGGCTGTGCCCCGCGATGAACTCCCGCATCGAGGTGTCGGCGAGGAGCCTGCCGCGGCCGAGGACCACGAGGTGGTCGGCGAAGGTGGCCGTCTCGTTCATGAGGTGGCTGGAGACGAGGACCGTGCGGCCCTCGCGGGCCAGGCGCCGCATCAACTCGCGGATCCAGATGATGCCTTCGGGGTCGAGACCGTTGGAGGGCTCGTCCAGCAACACGACTTCGGGGTCGCCGAGGAGGGCGGCCGCGATGCCGAGGCGCTGGCGCATGCCCAGCGAGTACGTCTTGATCCGGTTGTCCCCGACCGGGGCGAGCCCGGTCTCCTCGATGACCTCGTCGACCCGGCGCGCCGGGAGGCGGTTGCTGACGGCGAGCGCCAGGAGGTGGTTGCGGGCGGTACGCGAACCGTGGGCCGCCAGGGCGTCGAGGAGCGCCCCGACGTGGCGCAGGGGTTCTTCGAGGCCGGCGTAGGGGTGACCGCCCACCGTGGCCGTCCCCGAGGTGGGGCGGTCAAGGCCGAGGACGAGGCGCATGGTGGTCGACTTGCCGGCGCCGTTGGGGCCGAGGAAGCCGGTGACGCGGCCGGGGCGGACGCTGAACGTGAGGGCGTCCACGGCGCGGGTCGTGCCGTACTCCTTGGTCAGGTCTTGGACGTCGATGCTGGTCATGGGGTCAGCGTCGCGGGCGGCGGCGCCTTGGGTCTTCCCCCGCCCAGGGGGTTGTTCTCCCCCGCGCGGGGGGTTGTTCTCCCTCGCCCGGGGGAGCCGTCGGCAGCGGGGTGCCTGGCACGATGGCGCCATGCCCGGCTTCCTGAGACCTCTGGTGCGAGTGGTCACCTACACGCGATGGCTGCACCTCCTCATCGGTTCGGGAGTCGCGTGGGTCTGTGCCTCGGTCTATCCCGGGCTCGCGAGCCCCTCGCGCACCGACTGGCTGCTCATCCTGGCAGATCCCCTTCCTCTGATGGTGCTGGCCGCACTGGTGCCCGCCATGCGACGGGCGGAGGGGCTGCAGGCACGGATGATGCTGTTTTCGGGCCCGCACGCGCGATCGGACGGCGATGAGATCGGCCACGGCATTTCCGTGACGCCGTCCGCGTCGTGGCGCGACCGGGCCAGGACCGCCCTCTGGCTCGTGCTCCGGCTGGAGGCCGGCTGCGCGATGGTTCTGCTCACGGGACAGCTCATCGGCTCGGTCTTCGCCTCGCTGGGCGCGACGGACGAGCCTTCGGAGACCGACGGACTGTTCCTGCCGGTTCCCCTCCACGGCTGGGCGGCGCTGCCGCTGTGTCTTCTCCTCGTCCTGGCGCAGTGCGCGATGATCGTGGCGGCGGGCCGTCTGATGGCCCGGGCGGCCCTGCGCCTCCTCGGCCCCTCCCCCGCCGAACGCCTCACCGCCCTGGAGGAACGCACCGAGCAGCTCCTCGAACGCAACCGCATCGCCCGGGAGTTGCACGACTCCATCGGGCACGCGCTGACCGTCGCCGTCGTCCAGGCGGGCGCCGCCAGGGCCGCGGCCGATCCGGAGTTCACCGACCGCGCCCTGGAGGCCGTGGAGGAGACGGGCCGGGCCGCCCTGGAGGATTTGGAGCGGGTCCTTGGGGTGTTGCGCGAGGACGGGCGGCCCGCGAGCGGCAGGCCGACCCTCGCGGACGCCGAGCGCCTCCTCGACTCGGCCCGCGCATCGGGCACGAAGGTCGACGCGGAGATCTCGGGCCCCCTGGACCGGCTGCCGGGCCCTGTCTCGCGGGAGGGCTACCGCATGCTTCAGGAGTCGCTGACCAACGTCCTGCGGCACTGCGGCCCGGTGCCCGTGCGGCTGCGGATCGCCGTCGACGAGGCCCGCCTGGTCATGGACGTACGCAACGCCCTGCCGGTCGCGGCCGGATCGACGGGGCGCGGCGGCAGCGGTCTGCGGGGCATCCGGGAGCGGGCCACGCTGCTCGGCGGGCGGGCCACCACGGGACCGGCCGACGGTGAGTGGCAGGTGCACGTCGAGCTGCCCCTCGGGTGATCTACGCTGACCGGATGCCGGTCACAGTGCTCCTCGTCGACGACGAGCCCCTCGTACGCGCGGGTCTGCGCGCCGTCCTCGAGGCGCAGCCCGACATCCGTGTCGTCGGTGAGGCGGCGGACGGCGCCGCGGTGATCCCGCTCGTCCGTGAACTGCGTCCCGACGTGGTCGCGATGGACGTCCGGATGCCGCTCCTCGACGGGATCGAGGCGACGCGCGCGGTGCTGCGCACGGTTGCGGACCCGCCGAAGATCCTGGTGGTGACGACCTTCGAGAACGACGAGTACGTGTACGAGGCGCTGCGCGCCGGCGCCGACGGGTTCCTGTTGAAGCGGGCCAGGCCGGCGGAGATCGTGCACGCCGTGCGGCTGGTCGCCGAGGGCGAGTCGCTCCTCTTCCCCGCGGCGGTGCGGCAACTCGCGGGCGAGCACGGCAAGCGGCGCGGCGACGCCGGGGCGCGGGCCGCGCTCGACCGGGCGGCGCTGACCGAGCGCGAGGCCGAGGTGCTGCGGCTGATGGCGCGCGGCCTTTCCAACGCGGAGCTCGCGTCCCGTCTGGTGGTCGGCACGGAGACCGTCAAGTCGCATGTCAGCTCCGTACTGGCCAAGCTCGGGGCGCGCGACAGGACGCAGGCGGTCATCGTCGCGTACGAGTCGGGCTTCGTGTCGCCGGGATGACGGCCGTACGCAGGGGGAATACGGGCCCGGCACTCGCCGCAGCACCGCGCGGCGAGTACGATCCGGCCATCATGCGCACGAGCTGGGAGGACGGACGTTGGGGCGGCTGACCGGCGGGGACCCCTCTCTGTTGCGACGTATCAACTCCGCGGTGGTGCTGCACGCGCTGCGCGCCGCGGACTTGGCGACGCTGACGGAGATCACCCGCGTGACCGGGCTCTCCCGGCCGACCGTCGAGGGGGTCGTCGAAGGGCTCATCGAGGCCGGGCTCGTGGTGGAGTCCGCGGCCGAGGACGGCGCCGCGCGCCGTCAGGGGCGGCCCGCACGGAAGTTCCGCTTCCGGGCGGAGGCGGGTCATCTGCTCGGCCTGGAGATCGGTCCGCACCGGGTGGCCGCCACTCTCTCGGATCTGGACGGCACGGTGCTCGGCACGGCGTCGAAGAGTGTCTCCGAAGAGGCCTCCGCGGACGACCGGCTCGAACGCCTGCGCACCGTGGTCGCCGATCTGCTGCGCCGTGCCGGGATCGCCCGCAGTTCGCTGCGCGCCGTCGGGGTGGGGAGCCCCGGCATTCTGGAGGCGGACGGCACGGTGCGGCTGAGCACGGCGCTGCCCGAGTGGACGGGGCTCCAGCTGGGCGAGCGGCTGCGCCGTTCGTTCAAGTGCCCGGTGCTGGTCGAGAACGACGCGAACGCGGCCGCCGTGGCCGAGCACTGGAAGGGCGCCGCGGCCGGCACCGACGACGTGGTCTTCGTCCTCGCGGGGCTGAGTCCGGGGGCCGGTTCGCTGATCGGCGGGCGGCTGCACCGGGGGTACGGCGGCGCGGCGGGCGAGATCGGCGCGCTGCATCTGCTGGGCCGGGAGGTCACTCCGGAGACGCTGCTCTCCACCACCGGCCGGCCGCTGCACCCCTTGGACGAGCAGGCCGTCGCCGAGGTCTTCGCCCATGCGCGGGAGGGTGACGCGCGGGCGCAGGCGGCCGTGGAGCGGTTCATCCAGCGGCTCGTGCACGACGTGGCCGCCCTGGTCCTGGCCCTCGATCCCGAACTGGTCGTCGTGGGCGGCTGGGCGGCGGGCCTGGACGGAGTCCTGGAGCCGCTCCACCAGGAGCTGGCCCGCTACTGCCTGCGGCCGCCGCGGGTCGCGCTGTCGGTGCTCGGCGAGGCGGCGGTGTCGACCGGGGCGTTGCGGCTGGCGCTCGACCATGTCGAGGAGCAGTTGTTCGCCGTCGAGGGGACCGTGACCGCGCGGCAGTGAGGTGACGTTCGGGCCGGGGCGGGACATGCGTCGCGCCCGGCACGTCAGGTGCCGGGCGCGTGCCGGACCTGTGTCGGCCCGTGGTGTCGGAGAGCGCGGCGCTACGACTCGTGGTGGATCTCCACACCGCCGGAGTCGCCGAAGGTGAGTTTGCAGGTGTCGGCGCGGTAGGTGGCCACGGAGACCGCGGCCGTGCGTCCCTCGGCGAAGAAGCGGGTCGTCACGAGAAGCACGGGTGCGCCGGGGAGCCGGTCGAGGGCCCTGGCGTCGTCGGCGCGGGCCGAGCCGAGCTCGACGGCCCGGTCCTGCCCTTCCAGGTCGAGCCGGGCCAGCTCGCGCAGGACCACGCGCGCGCGTGCCGCACCGGAAGGCGCGTCCATGCCGGTCAGCTCGGCGACCGAAGTCATGGGGACGTACAGCAGCTCGGCGGCGACGGGCTGCCCCTGCGAGACGCGGGTGCGGCGCACCACGTGGACCTGCTCGTCCGTGCCGGTCTCCAGCATGTGGGCCACCGGCGCGGGCGGCGCCGCCGGAGCGCAGTCCGCGGGCTGCCAGGCGTCGCCGACCGCGCCCGGCCACGTGCCCTGGGCGGATCCGACGGCCACGCCCATCCGCGGCGGAGCCACGGTCGTGCCCACTCCGCGGCGGCGCTGCAGTCTGCCTTCGAGTTCGAGTTGCTCCAGTGCCTGGCGGAGCGTGGCGCGGGCGACTCCGAACCGGGCGGCGAGATCGCGCTCGTTCGGCAGGATCTCTCCCACGGCGAATTCGGAGTCGAGCGCCTCACTGAGCACGGTCTTCAGATGCCAGTACTTCGGCTCCGGCACCGTTTCGAGCTGCGTGGTCCCCACCCTGTCCTCCGCAATCGCCGTTGACCGGCGGCGTTTAAGCGCCCTTGTTTATTAAAGGTTCCTGCACTATCTCTGCGACCATAAAGCCGCACCCACCCTTGGTCAAGACCAATCCTCCATCCGTTACAGGCTGCACAGGGTCGGTGCCACAGAGCATTCATGCGAAGTTCGCACGAGGCCAAGCGGGCGTAACCGGCCACGTGTGCGGCAACGGCCGACATGCATCCGCACGACGGAGCCCCCGCCCTGCCGGACGGGGGCTCCGCACCGCGTGAACGCGCCACCGCGCGCGAGATGCGGCCGGAACTCTACCGACGGAGTCCGACGAGCTTGTCCGGGTTGCGGATGATGTAGATCTTCTGGACGAGGCCCTCGGCGACGTCCAGCTGGAAGACACTGTCGAGCTTGCCGTCGAGGAAGATGTGCGCGGACGCGGCGCCGTTGAGCTCGCCGAAGCGGATCTCGACCTCGCCCGCGGTCCGGATCACGCCGGCGGCGGTACTGCTGAGGAAGCGGCCCACCTTGTCGGCGCTCTCCAGGACGCGCAGGGGGGCCTTGCTCTTGCCGCCGGCGTCGCCGACCAGCCGTACGTCCGGCGCGAGCAGGGACATCAGCCCGTCCAGGTCGCCCTCGGTCGCCGCGGCCAGGAACCGCTCGGTCAGGTCGCGCCGCTCGGCCGGGTCCACCTTGTAGCGGGGCCGGCCCGCGTCGACGTGCTTGCGGGCCCGCCCGGCGAGCTGGCGCACGGCGGCCTCGCTGCGGTCGAGCGTGAGCGCGATCTCGGAGAACGGGAACCCGAAGGCCTCGCGGAGCACGAAGACGGCGCGCTCCAGGGGCGAGAGGGACTCCAGGACCACCAGGACCGCGAGGGAGACGGAGTCGGCGAGCACGGCCCGCTCGGCGGTGTCGGGGACCGTAGGACCGAACTCGGTGACACAGGGCTCGGGGAGCCACGGCCCGACGTACGCCTCGCGGCGGGACTGCAGGTGGCGCAGGCGGTCGATGGCGAGCCGGGTGGTGACGCGCACCAAGTAGGCGCGCGGTTCGCGCACTTGGCCGTGGTCGGACGCCGACCAGCGGAGCCAGGCCTCCTGGACGACGTCCTCGGCGTCGACCACGCGGCCGAGCATGCGGTAGGCGACGCCCATCAGGACTGAACGGTGCTCTTCGAAGACGTCGGTCACGCTGTCGGTAGCCACCCTCCCATCCCAGCCCACCGGACAGCACGTGTCCAGGCCGGCCGCGGCCCGCCTCTTGAACTGCGGGCTACTGAGCGGTAATTGTTGCTGACAACGTGTCTAACGCACCCGAGAGGCCGTCGCCCGACGGCGTGGACAGGAGCAGTCATGGCCGCAGAGGTGTCCTTCAGCGTCGCGTCGCCCGACGGCGCGCGCACCGTGACGGTCTCCTACGAACGGGCGGGCACGGGCGAGCCGTTGCTGCTGCTGCACGGCATCGGCCACCACCGGCAGGCCTGGGACCCCGTGTTCGAAATCCTGGCCGCCGAGCACGATGTGATCGCCGTCGACCTGCCCGGCTTCGGGCGGTCGCCCGCGCTGCCGGACGGTCTGGGGCACGACCTCGCCACGGTCGTCCTGGCGCTGGCCGCGATGTGCGAAGCGCTGGAGGTGAAGCGTCCGCACGTGGCGGGCAACTCCCTCGGCGGGCTGCTCGCCCTCGAACTGGGCCGCGAGAAGCTGGTCCGCTCCGTCACCGCGCTCTCCCCCGCCGGCTTCTGGACGTCCGCGGAGCGCCGGTACGCGTTCGCCACGCTCCTCGCGATGCGGCAGGGCGCGCGTCTGCTGCCGGTGCCGGCGATCGAGCGGCTGTCCGGGAGCGCGGCCGGGCGCACGGCGCTCACGAGCACCATCTACGCCCGTCCCTGGCGCCGTTCACCGCAGGCCGTCGTCGCCGAGACGCTCGCGCTGCGCAACGCCTCGGCCTTCGAGGCCATGCTGGTGGCCGGGCGGCACGTCCTCCCCCAGGTCGATGTGCCGGGCCTGCCGGTCACCGTCGCCTGGGGCACGCGGGACCGGCTGCTCCTGCGCCGCCAGGGGATACGCGCCAAGCACACCATCCCCGGGGCGCGCCTGGTCCGCCTCCCCGGCTGCGGCCACGTCCCGATGCACGACGACCCGGCGCTCGTCGCCCGCGTCATTCTCGACACCTGCCGCTGACGGGCGCCCCGCGAAGACTCCCGACCCCAGCGCCACGCCCGCGCCGACCAGCGCGCTGCCCGCGGCCTGGGGCACGCCGTAGGAGCCCGTCCCCACCAGCGGAGCGGTGCAGGCCGCGGCGACCGGGATGAGGCCGGAGAACAGGGTGGCGCGTTCGGCGCCGATGCGCTGGAGCCCGGTGTACCAGAGCACGAAACCGACGACGGTGACGATCACCGCCTGCCACAGCAGGGCGGCTCCCTCGGTGCGGTCGGGCGACCGCACGAAGCCGCCGCCGTCAAGGACGAGCCCGAGGACGGCCGATTCGGCGGCGGCCACGGCGCACACGGTGGCCGCCAGGAGCCGGGGGCCGAGGGGGCGCAGCACGGGCACGGCGAGCACCGCGAAGCCGACCTCTCCGGCGAGCGCGCCGACCGAGTAGAGGAGTCCGGGTACGTCCGTGCGGCCCCAGCCCTGCACGACGAACGCCCCGGCGGCCACGAGGAGCGCGCCGTGCAGGACGCCCCTTTGCGGAGTGCGCCGTTCCAGGAGCGGCACCAGGAGGGCGACGATTACGGGGGCGCATCCTACGAAGACACCCGGTACGGCAGGTTCCGCTGATTGTTCCGCGGCGAGGATCGCCAGGTTGAAGCCGACCATCCCCACGGCTGCGAGCAGCGCCAGGCGCCCCCACTGAGGCCCGCGGAGCCCGCGCAGCGCGCCGGTGCCCTCCTTGCCGAGCCAGGGCAGGAGAATCAGGCAGGCCAGGCCGTACCTGATGAACTGGCCGCCGCTGTAGGGATACTCGCCGAGCAGGCTGTTGGCGGTGAAGGAGCCGCCGACGAGGAGGCAGGCGAGGCCCGCGAGGAGCGCCCCGCGGGAGGAGTTCGTGTTCATGCCCCGACGCTAGGAAACCGGGCGGCCCCCATTAAGGTCCACTTTCACGGCCTGTTCGGGGACCACTTTCCGGGCGCCCCGCGCCGTGCTCGACCGAACGCTCCGCAGCCCCCCGCCGATACCCGCCGATACCGAAGAGGGTGTGTCCCCTGCCCAGCCAGAGCGCCGACGACCGCGCGCGGTGGAGCGCCGCCTGGGAACTGCTCCTGCCGGCCGCCTCCGCCCCCGCGCGCAACCGTGGCCGCAGCCTCCGTTCGGCCCTGCGCGAGGCCGTCAGGTCGGGGCGGCTCACGGCGGGCACGCGGCTGCCCTCCACGCGCGAGCTCGCCGCCGATCTGGGCGTCTCGCGCGGCCTGATCACGGAGGCGTACGAGCAGTTGGCCGCGGAGGGCTACCTGCGCAGCGACCGGGGCTCGGGGACCTGGGTGGGGGACGCGGCGCGGGCCGCGGCGCCCGCGGTGCGTGACCGCGCGCCGCGGGCCGGGCACGCGCGCGTGGACTTCCTTCCCGGCGTCCCCGACCTGTCGCTGTTCCCCCGCTCCGCGTGGGCCACCGCCCACCGCCAGGTGCTCGCCCAGCTGCCCCACCACATGCTGGGCTACCCCGATCCGCGCGGGCTGCCGAGGCTGCGTACCGCCCTGGCCGGCCTGCTGGCGCGGCGCCGCGGCGTGGTCGCGGAACCGGAGCGCGTGATCGTCTGCTCCGGGGTGGCCCAGGCGATGACGCTGCTGGCCCTCGCCCTCCGCGCGCGCGGGCACACCGCGATCGGGGTGGAGGACCCCGGCAGTCCCGAGCACGCGACGCTGCTCGCCGCCGCGGGAGTCTCCCCGGTGGGCATACCTGTGGATGACGAAGGCGTGAGCCCTATGGCGCTACGGGAGCGGGGTGTGCGCGCGGTCGTCACGACGCCCGCGCACCAGTTCCCGTCGGGCATCGCCTACTCGGCGAAGCGCCGCGCCGAACTCCTGGACTGGGCACGGTCCGTCGGCGGCCTGCTCGTCGAGGACGACTACGACGGGGACTTCCGCTACGACCGCGCCCCGGTGGGCGCGCTCCAGGGACTCGACCCCGAGCACGTCGCGTACACCGGTTCGGTGAGCAAATCGCTCGCCCCGGGGCTGCGCCTCGGCTGGCTCCTTGTACCGGAGGACCTCGCCGAGGAGGTCGTCGAACGCAAACGCGTGATGGACCTGGGCAACCCGGCCCTCGACCAGGAGCTCCTGGCGCACTTCATCGAACGGGGCGACTACGACCGGCAGTTGCGCCGCTGCCAGCGTGCCTACCGAGAACGCCGGGACGTCCTGGCGGCCGCTCTCGACGAGCACTTCCCGGGCGTGCGGGTCACGGGGATCGCGGCCGGCCTGCACGTCATCGCCCGGCTGCCCGGCCGCTGGGGGCCGCAGGAGGCCTTCCTGGCACGCGCCGGGGCGGCCGGTGTCGCGGTCCGCCCGCTGAGCGACTACGCCGTCCCCCGCCCCCCGGAAGCGACGTCCGGCCGAACGGCGGCGCCTGACGACGCAGTGCACCTCGTACTGGGCTACGCGCACGTGGCACCGCCACGGATCCGCGAGGGCGTACGGCTGCTGGCTCGGGCGGTTCAGGAGCTGGACCACGCGCGCGTGCAGAGCACCAGCCGGTAGCCGTCGGGGTCCTCTACGGTGACCCCCCATTCGTTCCAGTAGGGGTTGGGCGACATGACCTGCTTCCCGCCGTGCTCCTCGATCCGCGACACCAGCTCGTCGGGGATCTCTTCGTCGAGGTAGACGACGAGCAGGTCCTCTTCGGTGGGGCGCGGGCGGACGGGCGAGCCCGCCTCCTGGACGAGTTCGAGGTGCCAGGAGGCGTCGGGCCACCCGACCATGAGCAGGTCGTGCTTCCCCGGGGCGCCGCCGCTCTCGGCCCGGTACAAGACACTCAACCCGAGTCCGCCGGTCCAGAACCGCTCGGCCGCCGCCAGATCACGGGACGGACGGGCGATGCGGACATGGCTCTGGCCGTTGACCGGCACGGGGCTCCCCCTTCGGTACGGCACACCGGCCGGCGTGCGCTGCGTCCGAGCGTAGGCAGGCGTGGATCTTGTGGCCATCGGTCGTCGGTCCTCGGGCGGGCGGCCCGGCGACGTACGGCCGAGGACGTAGGCGGGTGCCGCGCCCGGTCCGGCGGAGACGGGTTCGGCGCGGCGGTTCCCTGCTCCCGCCGGGAGTTGTTCACTTGTGGTTCGCGTGGGTGTTGTGGCGCGCTACCGGCCGGGCGCCCGCAGACTGGTCGCACCCGTCAACTGGAGGCGCATTCATGTCGCAACGTCAGCCGAGCCCGTCACCCCGTCGCCGCAGCGTGCTGCGCGGATCGCTCGCCGTGCCTGCGGCGCTCGCCGTGCCCGCACTGGCCGGGGCGGCGCCCTCACTCGCCCTCTCGGGACGCCCGAAGGCCGACTGGGGCGTGCAGGCGGGGGACGTGAGCGCGCACGCGGGACTGGTGTGGGTACGGTCCGACCGGCCGGCCCGGATGGTCGTGGAGACGTCGGCCACCGAGTCGTTCCGCAACCCGCGGCGCTGGCAAGGACCGCTGCTCGGCCCCGGCACCGACTTCACGGGAACGACGCGACTGCGCGGACTGCCCGCCGGTGAGCAGATCCACTACCGGGTACTGCTCGCCGACCCCGACGACCCCCGGCGGACGGGCGAGCCGGTCTGCGGCACCTTCCGCACCACACCGAAGGCCCGCAAGGAGGACGTGCGCTTCCTGTGGTCGGGCGACATCGCGGGCCAGGGCTGGGGCATCAACCCCGACCGCGGCGGCTACCGCGTCTTCGACGAGATGCGCCGCCGGGACCCGGACTTCTTCCTGTGCAGCGGCGACAACATCTACGCCGACAGCCCCATCCTGCCGAGCGTCACGCTGCCCGACGGCTCCGTGTGGCGGAACATCACGACTGAGGAGAAGTCCAAGGTCGCCGAGTCCCTCGCGGAGTTCCGGGGCGCGTTCCGCTACAACCTGCTCGACGAGAACCTGCGGCGGTTCAACGCGCAGGTGCCGTCCATCGTCCAGTGGGACGACCACGAGGTGCACAACAACTGGTACCCGGGCCAGATCCTGGACGACGCGCGGTACACGGAGAAGAACGTGGACGCCCTGGCCGGGCGCTCGCTGCGCGCGTTCAGCGAGTACTTTCCCGTGTCCACACTGGCGCCGGGCGACGAGGAAGGACGGGTGTACCGGGTGCTGCGGCACGGCCCGCTCCTCGACGTGTTCGTCCTGGACATGCGCACCTACCGCAACGCCAACTCGCCGGGCAGGCAGCCCGACGACACCACCGGCATCCTCGGCGCCCGGCAGCTGGCCTGGCTCAAGCGCGAGTTGTCCCGGTCGCGGGCCGTCTGGAAGGTCATCGCCTCCGACATGCCGCTCGGCCTCGTCGTACCGGACGGCCGGGCCAACTTCGAGGCCGTGGCGCAGGGCGACCCCGGGGCCCCGCTCGGCCGCGAGCTGCAGATCGCCGAACTTCTGCGGCACATCAAGCACCGCAAGATCACCGGCACCCTGTGGCTCACCGCCGACGTGCACTACACCTCCGCGCAGCACTACGACCCGTCGCGGGCGGCCTTCAAGGACTTCGCACCCTTCTGGGAGTTCGTCTCCGGGCCGCTGGCCGCCGGCGGCTTCGCCGCGACGAAGCTCGACGGGACGTTCGGCCCCGAGCAGAAGTTCATCAAGGCCCCGAACCGGGCGAACACCTCACCCGCCGAGACCCCGCAGTACTTCGGCGAGGTCGACATCGACGGCGGCAGCGGCGAGCTGACGGTGCGACTGCGACAGGAGGGCGGCGGCGTGCTGTTCACCCAGGTGCTGCGGCCGGGCCGGGTGGGACAGTAGCTCGGGAGAGTAGCCCGGGACAGTGGCCGGGAGGCAGTGGCGGGGGCGGTGGCGGCACTCACGGCAGCGCGGGTGAAAACGCCGCCAAAAGGGTCAGATGGCCTCTTTACCCATCGGTCACAGGGCGTTCGCGATCACGCAACACCGGTCCAGCACAGTGTCCGTATGAGAGCTGAGATGTCTGACGTGACACGGACCAAACACGGCCGCCCCGTCCATCAGTGGCGGCGCGACGTGGTGGAGCTGGCGGCGCTGTTCACGGCCGTGGCGGTGGCCGACGCGGTGGCGAACATGGTGGGGCACGGGCCGGACGGGCCGGTCCTCCTGGCCGTATCGGCCGTGGTGCTCGTCGCCACGGTCGGCTTCCACACCTGGTGGGCCCGGCGCCACAACCACGCCCCACCGACAGCGGACGATACCGGCGCCCGGCCGCCCGCCGACGCGGAGCAGGCCGGGCCCCCGACGACCGCCGACCCGGACCCCGCCCCGGAGCCGGGCGCGACCACCCTGTGGCGGATGCGGACGACCGTGCGGGACGAGCCGGGGTCGCTGGCCGCGCTGTGCGTGACGTTCGCCGAGCGCGGCGTGGACATCCTCAGCCTCCAGGCACACCCGCTGGCCGAGGGAACCGTCGACGAGTTCCTGCTGCGCGCTCCCGCGGAGCTGTCCGGCACCGAGATCACCCGGTCGATCGCCCGGGCGGGCGGCGCGGGCACCTGGATCGAGCGCGCCGACGCCCACGACCTGGTGGACGCGCCCACCCGCATCCTCGGCCTGGCCACCCGCACCGCGCTCGACGCGGCCGAACTCCCGCTTGCCTTGCGGCAGTTGCTTGGCCGCTGCACCATCCGCTCGCTGCCCGCCGCGTCGCGCCCAGCCGCGTCGCGCTCAGCCGACGCGCAGCCCGGTCCCCGCGGGGACGGGGCCGCCGCCAAGGAGGCCGCCCCGGTCGACGGCGTACTCGAAGGCACGGTGCTGCGCCTGAACGGGCCCGACGGTGAGACCATCACCGTGGAGCGGCCCTACCTGCCGTTCACCCCCACGGAGTTCGCCCGCGCGCGGGCCCTGGTGGAGCTCGACACCCGGCTCGGCCCGCGCATCCCGCGCAGCCAGGACGTCCTGACGCTCCCGGAGGGCAACTCCATCACCGTGCGGCGCGCAGGCACGGCCGACATCGAGGCCGCCAAGGCCATGCACGAGCGCTGCTCCCCGCGCACCCTCGACATGCGCTACCACGGCCCGGTGCACGACGCCGACCGCTACCTCAACCACCTGCTCAGCCCGCGGTTCGGCCGCACACTCGCGGTGCGGACCGCGTCCGACCGGATCATCGGCATCGGCCATCTCCTCTGGGACGGCGACGAGACCGAGGTCGCGCTCCTCGTCGAGGACGACTGGCAGCGCCGCGGCATCGGGAGCCAGCTCCTTTGCCGCCTGGTGACGATGGCGGTCGAGGCCGGCTGCGAAAGCGTGTACGCGGTGACGCAGGCGTCCAACACCGGGATGGTGGCCGCGATGCGCGGGCTCGGCCTGCCGCTCGACTACCAGATCGAGGAGGGCACGCTGGTGATCACCGCCCGCCTGGAGGCGACGCCGGTCAGTTCGCTGCTGCCGTACGACCACGCACGGCGTCCCGACGGCCGTGTCGGGCAGCACCGGGGCTGACCGCCGACGGGACGGGCACGGCGTGGGCGACGGCCTGGACCGGTCCGAGCGCCTGGTCCAGGTCGCGCCACAGGTCCTCGACGTCCTCCAGGCCGCAGGACATGCGCAGCAGACGGTCGCTCACGCCGGACGAGCGCCGGTCGTCGGCGTCCACCACGCGGTGGCTGATGGACGCCGGGTGCTGGATGAGCGAGTCGACACTGCCGAGACTCACCGCCGGGGTGATCAGCCGTACTCCGGCAATCACCTCGTGCGGGTCGCCGTGCACTTCGAAGGCGACCATGGCGCCGCCCAGGCGCGGGTAGTGCACGCGGGCCACCCGCGGGTCGCCGGCCAGGCGGCCCGCCAGTTCCGCCGCGGTGGCCGAGGCGGCGCGCACCCGGACCGGCAGCGTCGCGAGACCGCGCAGCAGCAGATACCCGGCGAGCGGATGCAGCACCCCACCCGTGGCGAACCGCACCTGGCGCAGCCCCCTGGCGAACTCCTCGTCGCACGCGACGACTCCGCCGAGGACGTCGCCGTGTCCGCCCAGGTACTTCGTGGCGCTGTGCAGCACCAGGCGGGCACCGCTCTCGGCGGGCCGCTGCAGTACGGGCGTCGCGAAGGTGTTGTCGGCGAGCAGCGGGACCGCGCCGCAGGCGCCGGCGACCTCCGTCAGGTCGAGTTCGGCGAGGGTGGGATTGGCGGGCGTCTCGACCATCACCAGGCCGGTCTCCGGGCGGATGGCGTCGGCGATGCCGTCCGGGTCCACCCAGGTCACGTCGGTGCCGACCAGGCCCGCGGTGAGCAGGTGGTCGCTGCAGCCGTACAGCGGCCTGACGGCCACGACGTGGCGGAGGCGGGCGGCGCCCCGCATCAGGAGGACCGCGGTCAGCGCCGCCATGCCGCTCGCGAACGCGACCGCGCTCTCGGTCCCTTCGAGCCGGGCCAGGGCCGTCTCGAAACGGGCGACGGTGGGGTTGCCGAGGCGGGCGTAGACCGGCGGTCCCTCGTCGACGGTCCCGTCGGCGGCGAAGGCGTCGATGCGGGCGGCCTCGGCCCTGCTGTCCCGTGAGGGGTAGGTCGTGGAGAGGTCGATCGGCGGGGCGTGCAGGCCGAGCCCGGCCAGATCGTCCCGCCCCGCGTGCACGGCCTCGGTGGCCAGGGCGCGCTGCGCGGACGGGGTGCCGACTGCGGTCTTGTGCGGGGCTTTCCCGGTGTTCGCTGCCATGCCCGACAGGCTGAACATCCGCCGGGGAGCGGTGTCAGAGGGCCGTGCTACGTTCGGCCGATGGCCGATTCCGTCACACTGGACCCGGTGGACCTCCATATACTGCGCCTGCTGCAGAACGACGCCCGGACCACTTACCGCGATCTCGCGGCCCAGGTCGGTGTCGCGCCGTCCACGTGTCTGGACCGCGTGACGCGGCTGCGGCGTTCGGGAGTGATTCTCGGACATCAGCTGCGGCTCGACCCTGCGAAGCTCGGCCGTGGACTTCAAGCGCTCCTCTCCGTGCAGGTCCGGCCGCACCGCAGGGATCTGGTGGGCCCCTTCGTGGAGCGCGTCAGGGCGCTCCCCGAGTCGCTGTCCCTGTTCCACCTCACGGGGCCCGAGGACTTCTTGGTGCACGTGGCGGTGGCGGGGCCCGCAGATCTTCAGCGGCTCGTTCTCGACGAGTTCACCGCACGGCGGGAAGTGGCGCGCGTGGAGACACGGTTGATCTTCCAGCAGTGGGCGTGCGGTCCGTTGCTGCCGCCCGACGCCGCGACCGAGAGCCCGCAGGATCCGTCCGCCAAATTATGATGACGCCGGCCCCTCGAACGTACGACGATGTCCGCATGTCAGACACGAAGAACCCGCAGCCGAACACCGGCCCGCTCCCCCGCGCCGTGGCCGACGCCTACGTGGACGAGCTCGTCGCCCTCGACCCCATCACCGGCACCTACCTTGGTGTCAAGGAGAGCCACAGCAGGCTCCCCGACGCCTCCCCCGCCGGCCAGGAAGCCGTCGCCCGCCTGGCGCGCACGACTTTGACGCGGCTGGACGAGGCGGAGCAGCGGCCCGGCGCGGACAGTGAGATAGAACGTCGCTGCGGACGGCTGCTGCGGGAGCGGCTCACCGCGCAGCTTGCCGTCCACGAGGCCGGCGAAGGATTGCGCGCCGTCGGCAACATGCACACGCTTCCGCATCAGGTGCGGGGCATCTTCAACGTGACCCCGGTGGAGACGGAGGAGGACTGGGCGGCGATCGCCGAGCGGCTGCGCGCCGTACCCGCCGCGCTCGACGGCTACCGCGCATCGCTCGAACTCGGCCTGGAGCGCGAGCTGTTCGGCGCACCGCGCCCGACGGCCACCTTCATCGGGCAGCTCACCGAGTGGGTGGGCGAGGCCGGCGGCGGCGCGAGCGGGCGCGGCTGGTTCGAGGACTTCGCGTCGGCCGGTCCCGACTCGCTGCGCGCCGACCTGGACGCCGCCGCGCTGGAGGCCACCGCGTCCGTGGTCGCGCTGCGCGACTGGATGCGGGACGTCTACGCACCCGCTGTCGAGGGCGCCGCCGACATCGTGGGCCGCGACCGCTATGCCCTCCTCTCCCGCGAGTGCAACGGCGCCGACCTGGACCTGGACGAGGCGTACGCGTACGGCTGGTCGGAGTTCCACCGGCTGCTCGCCGAGATGCGGACCGAGGCCGAGAGGGTCCTGCCTGGCGCGGCCACCCCCTGGGTGGCGCTGGCCCATCTGGACGAGCACGGGGCCCACATCGAAGGTGTGGACGAGGTCCGGGTCTGGTTGCAGGAGCTGATGGACGAGGCGATCGACGCCCTCGACGGCTCCCACTTCGAACTCGCCGAACGGGTGCGGAAGGTGGAGTCCCACATCGCCCCGCCCGGCAGCGCGGCCGCCCCCTACTACACGGGCCCCTCCGAGGACTTCTCGCGTCCCGGACGCACCTGGCTGCCGACGATGGGCGACACCCGCTTCCCGGTCTACGACCTCGTCTCCACCTGGTACCACGAGGGTGTGCCCGGCCATCACCTGCAGCTCGCCCAGTGGGCGCACGTCGCGGCGAACCTCTCCCGCTACCAGGCGACCGTCGGCCTGGTCAGCGCCAACGTCGAGGGGTGGGCGCTGTACGCGGAGCGGCTCATGGACGAACTCGGCTTCCTCACCGATCCGGAGCGCAGGCTCGGTTATCTCGACGCCCAGATGATGCGCGCGCTGCGGGTCATCGTGGACATCGGCATGCATCTGGAACTGGAGATCCCGGCGCACTCGCCCTTCCACCCGGGTGAGCGCTGGACGCCGGATCTCGCCCAGGAGTTCTACGACGCGCACTGCAGCAGGCCCACGGAGTACGTGGCCAGCGAGATGACGCGTTACCTGACCATCCCCGGCCAGGCCATCGGCTACAAGCTGGGCGAGCGAGCGTGGCTGCTCGGCCGGGAGAACGCGCGGCGGCGGCACGGCGCCGCGTTCGACGCCAAGGCGTGGCACATGGCCGCGCTCTCGCAGGGCTCGCTGGGCCTCGACGACCTGGTGGACGAGCTGTCGAAGCTGTGACGATCCGGGGCGGTGGGGCGGATGGCAGCGCGGCACGCCTCGCCCACCGCCCCGCCGCCTGCCCGATCGCAGTCAGCGATCGAGGTCAATGACCGAAGTCAACGACGCAAGCGACCTTCCGCCCCTCGCTCCGGCCTCTCAGCAGCCGCAGGGCGCCCCGTCGACCGGCGCCGTCAGCTCGTCCGGGTCGCGCCGCTCGCGCCCCTCCCACGTCTGGAACTCGAAGCCCTCGCGCGCCCAGTACTCGAACCCGCCCAGCATTTCCTTGACGTGGAAGCCGAGTTGGGCCAAGGCGAGCGCCGCGCGGGTCGCGCCGTTGCAGCCGGGACCCCAGCAGTAGGTGACCACGGGCACCGACTTGTCGAGCAGCGCCTCGGCCTGCTCGGGGATCAGGGCGGTGGGCAGGTGGACCGCGCCCGGGATGTGCCCCTGGTCCCAGGACGCGGTGGAGCGGGTGTCGACCACGACGAAGCCCGGATCGCCGTCGGCGGCGAGCGCGGACGCCACATCGGAGACGTCGGCGTGGAAGGCGAGGCTCGCCCCGAAGTACGCGGCGGCCGCGGCCGGGGAGGCCGGCGGGACCCGCAGGACGGGGTTGTCGATCAGCTGGGGGTTCGTGTTGTTCATGGCCAGAAACCTACGGGCGGCGACCGGCAGCCTGAAGGGACGATCCCCGGCGTCTCGACGTCCACGCCGTCGAATCCCCGGCGATGGAAGGAAGAGGCGCCGTATACCTCCGCGGGACAACAGATCAGCCCCAAAGGGAAGTTCCTCTGGGGCTCACTTCTCCCCTTTGGGAATGGTTCGAACCGAAACAAGATTCGCCATGCAGGAAGCCGCAAGATCACACAGGCATCCCCTGCGGCCAGCACCGGCCCCTACGGGCCCGACCCGCCACCCCGCGCCAGGCCCGCACACCTTCCGGAGTGACGCCATCCGGACAGCGGCTCCCGACCTCTTGCGCCGCCGACGCCTCCTCTGCCAGATTCTCCCCCAGCCAGAAATGGCATGCTCGCGACAGGGGATACCCGCCCCCTGCCCGCGCAGCTACTGCATACCTATGCAGTGCCGTCCTCATCCAGGACGTTCCATCCCCACACAATGGAGACGAACGTGCGAATATCCAGACTCGTCCCCGCGCTCGCAGCCACCGCACTCGCCGTGCTGGGGCTGGCCCCCACGGCGGCGGCCCAGAGTGCGGCGCGCGCGGACGCGCCCACCATGGCGTCCGTCGATTCCTCCCGGCCGATCATCGGCGGCGGCTACGCGAGCAACGCGCCCTGGGCGGCCAGGCTCTTCTCCAACGGCCAGCAGACGTGCAGCTCCACGATCATCGCCCCGACCTGGATCCTCACCGCGAAGCACTGCGTCAGCGGCGGGGGCCTCTCGTTCCGCATCGGCAGCCTCGACCAGACGTCCGGCGGCACCACGGCCAACGGAGTCGGCGTGCAGACCCACCCGAGCGCGGACCTCGCCCTCGTCCGCCTCGACCGCTCCGTGCCGGGCACCTACGCGCGCCTGGGCACCCCCGGCTCCGTCACCGTGGGCCAGACCGTGCAGGTGTACGGCTGGGGTGCGACCTCCCAGTGCGGCCAGGAGATCAACTGCCAGTCCCGACTCCTGAAGGTCGCCGACGTCGTCGTGACGGGCGGCTGCCGCGACGCCTACCAGGGACAGGCCATCTGCGCCCGGCGCGGCAACGGCATCACCGCGGGCGGCGACTCGGGCGGTCCGATGATGGGCAACGGCGTGCAGGTCGGCGTCGCCTCCACCAGTGACCGCCAGACCACCACCGCGTACACGAACGTGACGGCGTACCGCTCCTGGATCCAGAGCATCGCGGGCGTCTGACACATCGTTCGCCCCGGCAGCGTCGCTCCGCCCCGCATCTGCCCCGCACGGAGTCCCCGGCCCCCTCTTGATCGGCCGGGGATTTCCCTGTTATCTCTCCGCTATGACCGGTTATTCCACGGACGCCACCGACTGGCGCATACTCGAAGTCCTCCAGCGCGAGGGCCGCGCCAGCTACGCCGAACTGGCGCGCGCCGTCTCGATGTCCGCGAGCGCCGTCACCGAGCGCGTGCGGCGCCTGGAGGAGGCGGGCGTCATCCAGGGGTACGCGGCCGTGGTCGACCCGGAACGCCTGGGGCTCCCCATCCTCGCCTTCGTCCGGCTGAGGTACCCCAACGGCAACTACAAGCCCTTCCACGACCTGCTCGACGCAACCCCCGAGATCCTTGAGGCACACCACGTCACGGGCGACGACTGCTTCGTCATCAAGGTCACCGCACGCTCGATGCAGCACCTGGAGGAGGTCTCGGGGAGGATCGGCGCGCTGGGTTCGGTGACGACGAGCGTCGTCTACTCCTCGCCCCTGCCGCGCCGCCCACTGGGACGCTGACCTCGGCGGTTCAGACCGCACCCGCTGCCGCACGGCCGCCCCGGCGCACCCCTTCACAACCAAACTGAGGCAACAAGCTGGTGTAAATGTCAGCTGTCGGTGGGCGATTACTCAGTCGAAGGGGCCGACCGTGACCTGGAGGGCCAACTTGCCGTCCTCCTTGTGGATCTGGGCGAAGAGGACGGATGGTTCGGTGTAGTCGTCCTTGAGGTCGACGGCCAAGATGCAGCCGGATTCCGCGGTCATGCATGTGGCGTCCACTCCGGGCATCCCGACCGTTGAGACGCCCGGGACCGCCTTCAGCCAGCGCCCGATCACATCCTTTTGTCCTGAGCTCGGTGCGCCAGTAACGGGACCTCCCAGGTAGACGATTCGCGCCCGGTCCCCGTCGACACGGGTTTTGGATTTCACGGTGTAGTCCGGCGGATGGCCCATGGCTTCGGCTGCCTGAAGATTCTCCCGGTAAGCATCGTTATCCCCCTGACTGGGGATCAGTAGCGCGGACGCCACCGCGGCCAGCACTGCCGCGCTGATCCACGCGACCCGACGGGCTACCCGACGGCGGCCTACGACGGGCGGTCCCGCAGGCGCCGCGGGCCGACCCGCCGGACCTGCCGACGGTATGGCGGGTGGGTGCGCGGGGGCCGTGGGCCAATGGGACACGTCTGCGGTCGGCGTGTGAGGGGTCGGCGGCGCGGCGGCCACCTGATCCAGCTGGGCCTGCAGCTGCTGCACGGTCAGACGCCCAGCCGGTTCTTTGCGGAGCAGGCCTTCCAGCACGGGAGCGAGGGGCCCAGCCTGCACGGCAGGGGCAGGTTCCTCGGTCACGACGGCGACCAGCACGGCGCTCGGGGCCGTCCCCGCGAAGGGCGGGCGCCCCTCCACGGCGGTGTAGAGAGTGGCCCCCAGTGACCAGAGGTCGGACGCGGCGGTGGCCGGAAGACCCCGCACCTGCTCCGGGGCCATGAACGCGGGTGTGCCCATGATCATTCCGGTGGCCGTGAGGGTGGCGTCGCCCTCCAGGGCCGCAATCCCGAAGTCCGTCAGGACGGCCCGCCCGTCCTCGATCAGGATGTTGGCGGGCTTGATGTCCCGATGGGTGATGCCTCTCTGGTGCGCGGCGCTCAGCGCGGCGGCCACCTGTCGCCCGATGTCGACAGCGTGCTGCGGTGCCAGGGGACCCTGCTGGCGCAACAGGTCGTCCAGTGACCCCCCAGTCACCAACTCCATGACGATCCACGGCCGCCCGTCCGCACCGGCGATCCGGTCGTAGACGGTCACGATGCCTGGATGCTTCAGCCGCGCGGCCGCCCGCGCCTCGCGTTCCAGCCGGGCAATCCAATTGGCCCGCTCCTCGGCCCCCAGGTGCTCAGGCAGGCGCAGCTCTTTCACGGCCACGTCCCGCCCCAACTGCTCGTCGTAGGCACGCCAGACCGCGCCCATCCCGCCTTGACCGAGCACATCAGTCAGCCGGTATCTGTCCGCGAGGAGTTGCCCGTGATCGCCGTCCACGGACGGAATATATCCGGGCGACCTCGCAGGACGGCTACTGGCCCAACTCCATGAATCAGGCGACTTCTTGCCCCGGCCTGCAAGGGGATCACGGAACGACCACGTACCGGACGGCCTTCTACGAGCGTCTGTCCACGCGAGCAGATGCGCTCTTCAAGCCAGCCACCGCCTCGCTACGTGCGGACGACCCGACCCGGGCGCCGCCGAGCGACTGGCGTCCACCGCCCGTGCGCCACCCGAGACTTCTCAGTTCTGATCAGGCAACTGCCCGCCCTGCCTCCACGCCCACGTCGGCCTTGCCAGGCGCGGAGGTGCTGGGCGTGACAAAGGCAGGGAAGCTCGTGCCCTTGATATTGCCGCCGTTCAGGGTGACGGACGTCGGCTTGTTCGCCACGGGAGTGATGGTGGCCGTGCCCATGAACACGTTGTCCACCCGCACCACGCCGGCCGCGTGCATTGCCGCCGCGGACACCGATGCCGAGCCCTTGGTCAGGGAAACACTGCCGCTGCCCGGCCCGGACCGCACATGCACGGAGCTCTTGCCGAGGAAGACGCAGATCGCGGTCTCGCAGGCGGCGAAGGCCGCTTCGGGGCGGGTGGCGAAGCCTGAATATGAGCTGATCGGATCGAAGGTGTGGCTGCTGGAGTCCGTGCTCGCCCACGCTCCGCAGGCGATGGAGAACTCACGCAACAAGATCTGGGTTCTTCGTGACGAGGTCGTCGAAGCCCCAAAGGAGGGCTGGTATGGCGGTCCGGGATCGTTCTTCTCGCAGCGGGGGAACAAGGGGAAGCTGGAGTCTTGATGGCTAGCTGATGGATCGCCCACCCTGGCGCGCCTGCGCGGCCCGGCGTGAGCACTCCGTCCAGCCTTAGGAGTCACGTTCGGCTGACGGCAGCAGGGGGCTCTCAAGCAGCCTGTCTCGCCCACACGCGTCTGCGAGTACGGTTCTCAACCGGGCCCTCTCCCCTGTCTGACGGATCTGGTCTAGCAGTCATCATCGCCAGGGGAGGAAGACATGCACGGTCTTGCCCTCGCTGTTCGGCACGGTGACGGTCTGCTCGGCCAGGGTGTTGATCAGGTGCCATCCAATGCCGCCCCGACCGGTGAGATCGGGCGGACGGGGCTTCGGAGCTGTGGGGTTGGTATCAGTGAGGGCGATCTCGACAGTGTCGGCCACTGCGCACATACGGAGGCTGAAGGGGCCGGGCGCATAGGTGAAGGCGTTCGAGGTCAGCTCGGTGATCACCAGAAGCACATCGTCGTACGCCTCCGGTGAGGTCGGTGGCTTCACCAGTTGCAGGCGGCGAAGAAGGGTGGCTGCGCACTCGCGCGCTTCGGTCACATCGCTCAGTTCGCCCTCGAAAGTCCATGTCTCTTGGATGGCCAAGCTGCTCGGGCTGACGTCGCCTTGTAGATGTTTCCGGTAGGCGTCCATGGCCGTCTCCCTTTTGCTCGTGAGGCTCCGAAGGGCTGTTGTACGGGTTTCCGATCTCGGAGCCACCATGTCTGTCTTCCGGCTATTGCGCGGACCAGGCGGCGTTGGACGCCTCTCAGGACCTGAGCAGAGCGAGGGCGGCGTCGACAGTGAGCTCTCTCCACTCTCCCGCTGACGTGAGGCATGACAGGGTCTCGCAGTGTGGCCTGGGAAGCAGCAGAGGAATCAGGTGCCCAGGGGTGTTCGGTAGGGTTCTCGGGGTGCTGACCGTTCGGTCGGCGCCTCCTGGGGGGGATGACGAGACGAGGAACATGCCGGAACAAGCGAGCCCGCCTGCCATAACAGCGAACGCTCCTGCGGCCACGTCGGCCGAGGCGGCGCGGATGGCGGCAGTGCGCCGTTACGACATCCTCGACACCCCTCCGGACGGCGCCTACGACCGGGTCGCGGCGCTGGCCGCACGGCTGTTCGAGGTGCCGGTGGCGACGGTGACGATCGTGGACGAGGACCGGATCTGGTTCAAAGCCACCCACGGCTTGGAAGGCGTCACCGAGATCGGCCGCGACCCGGGCCTGTGCGCATCGGCAGTGCTCACCGATGACACCACCGTCATCCCCGACACCCTGCTGGACCCGGTCGCCTGCTCCAACCCGCTGGTAGCCGGCCCGATGGGGGTGCGGTTCTACGCCGCCGCTCCGATCATCACAGCCGATGGGTACCGGCTGGGTACGGTCAACGTCCTCGACACCCGTCCCCGCGCACTGGACGAGGCTGACGCAGCCACGCTGGCGGACCTGGCCGCAGTGGTGCGCGACCAGCTGGAGCTGCGGCTGTCGGCTCTGCACGTGGTGCGCGCCGAGCAGGAGCGCCGCAAAGTAGAGGAGGACAAGCGCCAGGCGGAGGCCGAGGCCCGGCGGCGTGCGGAGCGGGACAAGGCGGCCATCGCCACGTTCGCCTCCACTTTGCAGCGCACCCTGGTGCCTCCCGCGTTGCCCGCGGTGCCGGGCCTGGAGTTGGCCTGCCATTACAAGACCGCCTCTCCGCAGGAAGTGGGCGGCGACTTCTACGACGTCTTTCCCGTCGGCGGTGGCCGGTGGGCGTTCTTCCTCGGAGATGTCTGCGGCAAGGGTGCCGAAGCCGCCTCGGTCACCTCACTGACCCGCTACACGCTGCGGGCCGCAGCTCTCGTTGACGCGGACCCCACCGCCGCACTCAAAGCCCTGAACACCGCGCTGCTGCTGGACGCGGCGGTCGGCACCCGCTTCTGCACCGCCGTCTTCGGCCTGCTCGATCCCGCCCGGGACGGCGGTTTCACGGTCACCCTGGCCACCGGTGGCCACCCACCCGCCTACCATCTCAGTCCCGCCGAGAGCGGCGGCGTACAGGCGAAGGCGGTTCGGGCCAAGGGCGGCATGCTGGTCGGCGCGTTCGCCGAAGCTGCCTTCGCCTCACGCACCCTGCGCCTGGCACCCGGCGAGGGACTGCTGTTGTACACCGACGGACTGACCGAGGCCCGCACCGCCGACGGCCACATGCTCGCTGACACTGGCCTGACCGACTTCCTGGCCCAGCGGCCGACGCCGGTCAGCGCCGGCACGCTGATCGAGGACACCGTCGCACTCCTGGACACCCTTCCCGACACCGAACGTGACGACGTGGCCCTGCTGGCTCTCTCCGTACCCACCGCGGACACCGCTCCCACCGGCATCACCACCACCGCTCACAGCGCCGCCCCGACCGCCGACGTCTCCGTCGGACAGGAGAACCGACACCCATGACCGTTCCCTTCCACATCGATGTTCCGCACACCGACGGCGCTCGGGCCGTGATCACGCTGTCCGGCGAGTTCGACATCGCCGCCGCACCCGCCGTGCGAGCCCGCGCCCTCGAACTCATCGCGGACGGACACCCCAACCTGATCGCCGACCTGGCAGGCGTCACCTTCTGCGACTCCTCAGGCCTGGGCGCCCTGATCGGTATCTGGCGCTGCGCCAAGGAGGCCGACGGCTCCCTGGCTCTGGCAGCGATCCCCGACCGATTGAGCCGCTTGCTCAACGTCACCGGGATGGACACCATCCTGTCGGCCCACGCCAGCGTCGAAGCCGCGATCTCCACACAGCAGGACAACCGCACGACGGCCTGAAATGGCCGAGGGTATTCCTGGACACGTGTCCGATGCCGCTGCTCCATGCGGGGGTGACAGGGCACGATCCGGTAGCGGGGATCTGCGACCTCACCCTCCGCCCCACTGTCGTACGCTCGACCCGGCGCGCCCCAGGACCTCGTCCAGGGTCTGTTCGTCCAGGCTGCCGAAGCCCTCGTCGATGAAGAGGCGGTCGCGAGTTCGACAACTGTGAGCGCGACCCATCTGATCAGGCAAAACAGGGAAGAAAAGAGCCCCTTTGGTCGTTTCGGGGCTCTTGCTCATGATGGGGGGACGTGCGGGGGACAACGCGCTCAAGCAGCGTTCTGTGCCTGGTCCCCCCGTCATCGTGTACTACGGCTCCTCCACGAGCGAGACGAACTCCCCGAAGTGCCGCTCGTGGGAAGGCCGCCCGGCGAGCACCTCCAGGAGCAGCCGCCGCCAGGGCCGCGCGCGACGGGCCCGTACTCCTGGTGCAGCCACAGCTGGTAGGTGTGCAGGCCCCCGGCCTCCGCGATGGCTCCCACCCCGCCGTCCGCTCTCGGCTCGGGTCCAGGAACGCGCATGCCGCGCTCCCTCTGCGCGTGATGCGGCAGATGCCTACGACGCGGCTCCCTTGGCGTCCACCACGCCGCCGATGACCAGCAGGATGACGGGGAAGATGATCAACAGGAAAGCCATGGTCCAGCCCATCTTCGCCGTTGTCCTGATCGCGACCTTCCGGCAGAGCAGGGCCACGGGCACCAGGTAGAGGAACGCGGCGAAGAAGGCCAAGTACAGAAAGCCCATGAGGATTTCTCCCTAGACGTGCGGAGGGGGGACGGGCCGGCCGGTGCGGGCCGGTCCGTCTCCCCTCTTCGTGCATCGGATCAGTCGGTGGTCATGCGCTCACTCACCCACTCCGGGTCACCGGGTGAGGTTCTCGGTGAACTTGTTCGCCGGCTCGTCACAGTGCACCACACTGCCGGGACGGTTCCCCGGCCCGTCCCCGAGCAACGGAACGGGGGCGTCCACGCCCCACGGATTGCCGCCGCTGCCCCGGTGGTAGGCGGAGCAGGAGGCGTAGGCGTTGCCGTTCGGCGCGGTGGCGGGGAAGTTGGAGAAGTTCCGCCAGTCGCCGCCGCTGATGCGGTGGTTCGACTTCCGGCCGAGGTTGTCGGTCAGCCGGTCATCCACGTACAGATAGAGGTCCGGCATGTACGACTGGAAGACGATGCCGTCGGACGGGTTGGCGTCCCTGTTCTTCTGCAGGTGGGTCGGCTTCACGGAGCCGTCGGCGCAGAAGGCCGCGGCGATGTCCTGCCAGATCGGCGGGGCGTTGCCGATCATGGAGCCGAACATGTTGTTGTTCCACTTCCCGGTGTTCTTGAAGAACATCGAGTAGACGTCCCCGGCGAACCGCCGCACGGTGTGGTTGGTCTCCAGGTCGTTGTTGACCTGGTCCACCCACGCCTTGACGTTGTCGTTGACGGACTTGTGGCCGATCATCGCCCGGTAGCCGTGCACACCGCCGCCGACCCCGCGGAAGTCGACGCACTGCTTGGCGTCGTCCAGACGTGCGCCGCGGAAGTGCGGGAAGTACGCCTGACCAGGGGTGTCACCGTCCTTGTAGGGGTGGGACGTGTGGACGTTGCCGTACTCGAGCGCGTCCTGTGTGGTGTAGTCGATGTCCGGCGCCGGGATGCCGTAGTCCGCCTCGATCGCCTGCATGATGTCCGTGACGAAGTGCGGCAGGTGGGCGTTGCCGACGCGGGCGCGGTAGTCGGACCCCACGCTGCCGTCGACGATCTTCCCGTCCTCGCCGACCACGAACGTCACGTTCACATCAGACTTGATCTTGTAGCTGTTCGGGTCCGCGTACGCCTTGGACGCGGGCTCGGCCGGGTCGGGCCGCTCGTTGGACATGGCCATCCATCGCGGGATGGAGTGCGTGGGGGCGGAGCCGTCGGCGCGCGGCTTCCAGCCTCCCGCCTTGATCTCCTTGGCCCACTTGTCGGCCGCGTCCCACGTCTTCTGGCCCGTGCACTCGCCGACGGCCTTCGCCGAAGGGCAGCGCGCCTTGGCGGACATGCCGACGGCGTCGGCGCCCTCCGGGTTGTTCCACAGCGGACCGTGGTCGGCGAGGCCGAGACCCCAGTCGTAGAGCGCCTTCATCGACTGCACCGGCGAGTTGATCTCGGTCGACACCGGCCAGTTGGAGTTCAGCTCCTGGTTCGGGTCGAAGATCGCCGCGGCGGTCAGCGAGCGGTGCACGAACTTGCCCTTGATCGGCTTGAACGCCACGGAGTTCCAGGCGATGTCGCGGTCCGCGGTGCCCGTCTTCGTGTAGTTCGTGAGCTTCACCTTCGGCGTGCCCGTGAACTTGTAGGCGCCCAGCGGCACCCACTTGCCGTTGTTCGCGTTCTGGTCGACGACCCGCTCGTAGGGGCCGCCGGACGCGCCGCTGACGACGTACGTCGCGTGCCTGGTCTGCGCCCCGGTGTCGGGGACGTAGGCGTAGACGGCGGCGAGGTCGTACTTCTTGCCCGCCGTCCACTCGCCCTCGATCGTCATCCGGTTGCCGTCGCCGCCGAGGTGGTCCTCGTTACGGGTGTGGGTGTACCAGAAGTGGCCGCCGTGGCCGCCGCCGATGGAGTGCAGATCGGCCTTGGCCTCGTAGTGCTTGTCCCAGTCAGGATGGAAGGTGAACTGGAACGAGCCCGTCGAGGACGCCTTGCCGCAAGTGGACCAGGTCGGCGTTCCGTTGGGTACGGAGGCGACGACGTCGGAGCCCGCGGGGGCGCCCCCGCACACCGGGTCGCCGTTCTTCAGCCGGTAGCCGCGGCCCGGCTCGGAGCGCAGCGTGACGTACTTGATGCTCTCGTGCCCGCACGTCTGGTCGCAGTCGGGCTTCCACACCGCCTTCTCCTGCGTCCACCAGAACTGCCGGTAGCAGGCCTCGTCCGGGCAGTCGACCGGGTTGGCCGGGTCGCAGTTGTTCTTCTTGTTGCAGAACGTGTCCAGCGGCGGGCTGACGCGGGAACGGTCGGCGATGCTCGCCCACCACGCGGGACTGAACCCGGCGGTGTTGAAGCCGGACTCGCCCTTCCAGTCCTGCTTGCCGTCCGTGCCGTAGGAGAAGCCGGTGTCGATGGACCAGGCGGACCAGCCCATCACCTTCTCCTCGTACGGCCAGTCCTGCGGGTGCGCCGCGTCACGGATGTTGTTCGCGTTGAGGCTGACATCCATGAACGGGTGGTCCCAGGCACCCTTCTTGTACATGGGGTTGGCCGGGTTGTTGTACCAGCCGAGGCCCCAGTGTCCGCCGTTCTTGCCCGACTCCGACTTGGGGTTGAAGCCGAGGTTGTAGTTCCAGGCGGCGGTGAACCAGTTCTCCATGCGGGACGGATCGTCGTTGTTGACCGTGATCTTCTGCCCGTCCTTGTGCACCTCGTTCCACTTGTCGGCGAGGATCTTCATGGAGGCGGCGATGTTGGTCGCGTAGTCGACCGCGATGACCTTCTGCAGCTTCGGGTCGAGGCTCGTCTCGTCCTTCTTCTCGTGACCCTTCAGGCGCATGCCGTCGGTGACCTGGCCGACGCCGTAACCGCAGTCGGACTTGTCCCAGTTGATGCGCCAGTAGCCGAGGAGCGTGTCCTTCGCCTTGTGACCGTAGTAGCCGTCCACGGCGGCGAGCGGATTGCCCATCTGGCCGGGGATCGCGCCGGACTCGGCCTGCCACAGGTTGGACTCCTGTGCCAGGATGCCGAGGAGCACGCTCGCCGGGATCCGGCCGCCCCCGTTCAGCTTCGGCAGCGGGAACAGGCCCTGCGGGTCGATCGTGCCGAGCCCCGCCTGGCCCCGGTAGTCGCCCTGGCGGATCCACTTGGCGCGCAGCTCACCGCGTACGGCCATGTCCACCGCCCACTCCACCTGGTTCGGCGTCGGCTGCAACGCCTGGGCGCTCATGTCGTTGCGCGAGACGGAGCACCAGCGGTCGGTGTCGACGGGATCGTGCGAGACGGGCGCGGACGCGGCCGCGGTCTTGACGGCCGAGGCGCGGGTCAGCGTGCGCGGCCTGCTGTCGCCGGTCAGGGCGGGGGAGAGTCCCGCGGTGGTGCGCGGCTGCGCCGACTCGACCCGCTGCTCGACCTTCTCGCCGGTGGTCGTCGCGGTCGACGTCACCGTGATGGTGGTCTCGTCGTCCGCGGTGCCCGGGGCCCGGCCGGAGCGCGCACGCACGCCCGCCTGGGGCTCGTTCGCCTTGTCGAAGCCCTTGCCCGCGCCCTTGATGCGTGTCAGTCCGGCGCGGACGCCGGGGGTGAGAACGGGCTCGACGGCGAGCCGGCCGTGCGAGGAGAGGTCGGTGTCGGCGGGCGCGTCGACCCGGGTGACCCCGCTGTCCCGCAGTCGTACGTCCTTGGCCTCGCCGGTCAGGAAGGTGCGGCCCCGCGCGCCGGGTTCGAGGCCGAGGTCGCCGAGGCGGCCGGTGGCGATGGTGCGGGGCTCGCCGTGCCCGTCGTACACCTTCGCCTGCGCCGTCTTCGTGCCCTTGCGGTCCACGAAGCCGACGCGGTCGCCGCCCATGGGGCGGATGTCGAAGGGGACGCTGTCGCCCTCGGCGACCTTGCGGATCTCGCCCTTGCCGTCGACGTGGACGAGGTCGCGGCCAAGACCGGCGACCACACCGTCCTTCACGGGCGCCGCCGACGACACCTGGCCGCGCAGCTCACCGGTCTTGGCGATGGCCCTGCCCGCCGTGTCCACCGTGATCACCTGCGTCTTGACCTGCGACACGTCGTTCATGTCGCGGTACTGGGTGAAGGCCGCGGTGTGCGTGGTGGTGTTACAGGTGGGGTCGAAGTAGGCGAGGGTGCCGGTGAACGGCAGCTTCGTCACGTCCCCCGTCCTCGTGTTCACGATCGCGGTGAACGCGCCGCCCTGCATCAGGTCCGGCTTGTTGGTGAACGCGCGAGGCGCGTACACGGCGGCGACATGGGAGTCGTCCATGACGCACTGGTTGCCGATCCACGAATCGGCGGGCATTCCGGGCTCGTTGAGGACGGCGGCGGTCTTCCACGCGTACGCCTCGTCCGACGCGGCGGCGAGGATGCGCAGCCCCTCGGAGTCGGCGGCGGCGGTGACGGCCCGGTCCTTCGAGGTGTCCCAGTCCTTGCCGAGCTTCTCGTCGGGGTCGGCGACGGCACCCGAACCGGGTCCGTCTCCGGCCGACTTCGGCTGGGAAGTGACGGTCGTGCCGTCGGGCGCGGCGTGGGCCGTGCCGGTCTGGATCAGCCCGGCCAGGACCGCGGCGGCCGCGAGGCCCGCGATCCCGGCGCGTGCCGGTCTCCGTATGTGCGATGTCAACTCATGCTCTTCCTCTCACAGTTGGCGCATGGCAAAGCAGCACCGATGGTGTGTTACGGGTCTTCTCCCGTGATGTCGGTGCGTTGCCGGTCAAGCTGTGAGGTGTGGGGGAAATGGGATTGATCATCGTAAGGCGTGGATAAGGGTGGCCGTAAACCGGGTGCCACGACGGACATATGAGGACTCGTCACCGCGTGACGCCGCGTCACGGCGCGCTTGACCGTGCCGTGAGTCGATCTTGATGGGGCCGTTATCCCTCGCCGTACAACCATGCTTAACGCCACAGATGGGGTGGGTGGCACTTGTCGGCTTTAAGCGGATTCATCCGCTAGATCGCTGCGCGCTCCACGCATTACGTTCCTTGATCGGATCCACGGAGCCCCGGAGAACCCGGAGCTCCGTGGATCCGCTCGAACATGACGTCTTTCTGGGGAACACCCGTGCACATCAGCGCCCGCACCACCATGGCCGCCACCGCCGCCGCCCTCGCCCTCGCGACCGCAGGCATCACCGCCGCTCCGGCCTTCGCCGACGGCTCCCTCCCCGAGGTGCCTGGCGCCGTCTCCGGCACCGCGACCGCCGAAGAGGAGGCGCAGGTCCACCAGGAGGTGGAGAACGCGCCGAAGGTCGAGATGTACTACCACGGCGAGAAGATCGACTCCCGGTCCGACGACCTCGGCGGCGCGCAGGTCTGCGCCGAGGTCTCGCAGGACGGCACGATGGAGTGCTTCGACGACCAGGCCGAGGCCGACGCCTACCTCGCCGAGCACGCGCCGACTCCGCAGGCGCGCGAGGGCGCGGCCGACCAGAGCGCGCCGAAGGCCTCGCTGGCCGCCACCGCCCTGCGCAGCAGCTGGCAGGACTGCCCCAAGAGCTGGGTGTGCCTGTGGCAGGACGCGGACTTCAAGGGCCGTCGCCTGCAGTGGCCGACGTACGACACCGCGAAGACCCGCCACCTGGACCAGTACAGCCCGAGCTTCCGGGACAAGGCGTCCTCCGCGTACGTCAACCGCCCCCAGCGCGGTGTGGAGCTGTACGACTTCCGCACCGGCATGCCCGACCCGCACCTCTTCCTCGGGGCCGGATACACCCGGTACCCGAACTTTGCGAAGATTTCCTACGCTTACGGTGGTAACTGGAACGACAAGGCCGACGCGATCAAGTTCTGAGAGGGAGGAGCGCGTGATGCGCCCCCGGCTGATCCGATCCGCGGCGCTCGCCCTCGGCGCGTGCGTCGCCATCGGCCTCACGAGTGGCTGCGAGTGGACCGACACGACGGCCCAGGGCACCGCCACCGAGCAGGAGACCCTGCCGCCCGACGCCGACAAGAAGCAGTCGCGGAAGAACGCCGACGACTTCCGCGCGTGGGTCGAGGCCAACGGCACCCAGGAGCAGAAGAAGGCGGCGTCCCGCGTACGGCGCGTCATCGGCGAGTGGGACGGCAGAACCGGCAACGCCTACATCTCCACCGACATCAACGGTGGGACGACGCCGGTCAAGGAGCCCATGGCCACCGCACGCGCGCTCGCCGCGGCCTTCGACGACTGGAAGGACTCCAAGGAGGGCTACGTCTCGGTGTACGACGTCTTCGGCAACGCCCTCGTCACCAACGAGGAGTTCTGAGCCGAGGAGTTCTGAGCTGATGCGGAGTCGGGGCACGGCGCGCCCGGTGCGCCGTGCCCCGGACCGTACGAGGTGTCAGTCCTGGTGGACGATGGCGGGCCTTGCCGTCTCCGCCGCGAACTCTTGGCGATAGTCAAGCAAAACCTTCATGAGGGCCTACCTGCACGGACGTCACACTGGCGGATCAAGTAGACGCAGCAGCTGGTCCTGAAGCCCTCCGGGGGACAGAGGGCTCTCCGGGGGACAGACGGAGGACAGAATCTCAAGGACGGTCGCGGAGTAGTCGGGGGTGACAGGGCATGATCCGGTAGCGAGGATCTGAGACCTCACCCTCCGCCCCGGTGTCGCACGGTCGACCCGGCGCGCCCCTTCACCACCTCCAACTGCGCGTGCACCCGTCTCCGCAAGTCACCGACGTGGCTGACGATGCCTACGCTGCGGTCCCTTTCGCGCAGGGAGTCCAGGACGTCCAGGACCTCGTCCAGGGTCTGTTCGTCCAGGCTGCCGAAGCCCTCGTCGATGAAGAGCGTGTCGAGCCGGACGCCGCCCGCCTCGTCGGTGACCACGTCGGCGAGGCCGAGCGCCAGGGCGAGCGAGGCGAAGAACGTCTCGCCGCCCGACAGGGTCGACGTGTCGCGCTCGCGGCCCGTCCAGGCGTCCACCACGTGCAGGCCGAGGCCCGAACGGCCGCGTCCGGTGCGGTCGTCGGAGTGCACGAGGGTGTAGCGGCCCGAGGACATGCTCCGCAGCCGGACGGTCGCCGCGGCGGCGACCTGCTCGAGGCGGGCGGCGAGCACGTACGACTCCAGGCGCATCCGGCGTTCGTTGTCCGCCGATGTGCCCGCGGCGAGGCCGGCGAGCCTGGCCACCCTGTCGTAGGCGGCCCGCACGGGCGCCAGTGCGCGCATCGCTCTGAGTGAGCGGGCGGAGAGGCGGTCCAGTTCGGCGCAGCGCCGGTCGGCCGCGTCCCGTGCGGAGGCGGCGGCCCGCAGGCGCAGGCCCGCCGCCTCCGCTGCCGCGCGCGCGGCGGGCAGGTCGGCGGGGGGCTGCTGGGCGGCGGCGGCCGTGTCCGGTTCGGCGAGCACGGAACGCACCGCGGCGTCCTCGTTGCGCCAGGCGTCGATGCGGTGCTGGATCTCGCGGTATGTGGCGTCGTCGAGCAGTGCGGCGGCCGCGGCCTCCGGCGTGTCGAAGCCCGCGCGGTAGGCCGCGTCGGCGAGGCGCGCGTCCGCGTCCTTGAGCCGCTCGGCGGTGTCGGCGGCGGCGCGTGCGGCGTCCGCGGCCTCGGTGAGCAGCGCCGCCTGCCGCTCCAGCTGGGCGGCACGGTCCGCGACGCTGCCGCTGGCGCCGCGCGCGCGGGTCAACTCCTCTTCCAGGGCGCCCTGTTCACGCTCCAGGGCATCGCGCAGGGTGGCCCGGGACGCGACGCGACGGGCGGCTTCCTGCTGCCCGGCGAGCCTGCGGTCGTACTCACTCTCCGCCCGCGCCAGCGCTTCCCTGGCGGCGTGCAGGCCGGAGGCTTGGTCGCGGGCCTCGGTGTGCGCCTGCCGCAACGCGTCGACGGCGGCGGCGAGTTCGTCGGTGGTGGGGTCCTCGGCGGTGCCGGTCGCGGTGCCGGTCGCGGAGTCGGCGGCGGCAGCGGTCTCCGTGGCTGCGGGCGCCCCGTCCGGTTCCGGTTCCGCTGCCGGGCCGCCGCGTGCGGCTGCCGTCGCCGCGGCGAGGGATGCGCGTACGTCCCCGAGGGCACGCTCGGCCTCCTCGCGGGCATCGACCGCGCGACGGTGGGCGGCGAGCGCCGCCTCCTCTGCCTGGCGGTCCACGTGCCCGGCGACCTTCCGCGCGGGCGCCGGGTGGTCCTTCGCCCCGCACACCGCGCACGGCTCGCCGTCGGTCAGGTGCGCGGCCAGTTCGGCGGCGATGCCCGTGAGGCGCTGCTCCTTGAGGGCGAGCCAGTGTTCGTGGGCCGCGGTGGCGGACTCGCGGGCGGCGAGGGCGTCTTCCTGTGCCGCCGCCGCGTCCTGGGCCAGGCGGTCGCGGCGGCGGGCCGCGTCCAGCCGGGTCCGGGCCGGTTCGAGGCGGCCCGCAAGACGCTCGGCGCGGGTCGCGGCTTCCTGGGCGGACTCGATGCGCTCCTGGAGCGCGGCCCGGGCCGCCTCCCAGCCGTCGAGCCAGGCCGTCGCGTCCTGGAGCAGCTCGTCGTCCGCGCGCTCCTGGCGGTCGAGGGTCGCGCGTTCGGCGGTGATGTCGGCGATCCGCCGCTCGGCGCGCCGGGCCGACGCGAGGGCCCCCAGCTCCTCGGCCGCCGTGCGTGCGGCGGCGGCGAGACCGGCCGCGCCGGAGGCGGCGAACGTCTCGGGCAGCCGGCCACGCGCGCGCGTCTCGGCTTCCGTGGCGTGGCGGTGCTCCGCCTCGGCCGTGTCGCGCAGGCCGAGCGCGGGCGCCACCGTCTCGGCCTTGCGGGCCCGTTCCAGACGCCGGTCGAGCTCGCGCTGTTCGTCCTCGCGCTCGTTCAGCCGCGCGGCGCGTTCGCGGGCCTCGGCGAACCGGCCCTGCAACCGGTCGAGTTCGCGTACGTCAGCGAGTCGGCGCTCCGCGGCGGCCTGGGCGGATTCGGCCGTGGAGAGGGCGCAGCGCGCGACGGTGAGGCGTTCGCGGGCGCTCGCCCGGGCGACGGCGGCCCAGGTGAGGACGGCGTCCGCCAGGCCCGGGTCGCCGGGGGCGGCGTCGGGCAGGGGCAGTTCGGCTCCCTGGCTGTCGTCGCCCGCGGCCTGCTGCATGCGGTGCGCGTCGGCGAGGAGTGCCGCGTCCCCGTCCTTGACCTCGGCCTCGGTGGCGCGTCGCTGCTCGGCGAGACGCTGCTCGACGGCGGCGAACCGCCACGTGTCGAAGAGCCGTCCGAGCACCTTGCCGCGCGCCTCAGCGTCCGCACGCAGGAACCGGGCGAAGTCGCCCTGAGGCAGCAGCACGACCTGGCAGAACTGCTCCTTGCTCATGCCGAGCAGCTGGTTGATCTCCTCCCCGATCTCCTGGTGGGAGCGGCTGAGGTCCTTCCAGCCACCCGCGCCCGTAGCCGCATCCGTGCCCGTGGTGCCCGCGGTCGCGTCCCGGACCGCCCCGGTGTCGTACTCGCGCAGCCAGCTCTGCGCCTTGTCCGTGGTGGTGCCGGTGCCGCGCTTCTTGGGGCGCGCCCACGGAGGCTGGCGGGTGATCTCCAGGCGTCGTCCGGCGACGGTGAGTTCGAGGCACACCTCCGTACGAGTGCCCGGCTGGGCGTGGTCGCTGCGCAGCGACATGCCCTGGCCGCCGCTGCCCTGCCGGGCCCCCGGCACCGAGCCGTAGAGGGCGTAGCACACGGCGTCCAGGACGGAGGTCTTGCCCGCGCCCGTCGGGCCGTGCAGCAGGAACAGCCCGGCGGCGCTCAGGTCGTCGAAGTCGATGTCCTGGGTGGTGCCGAAGGGCCCGAAGGCGGTGATACGGAGCCGGTGGAGTCTCATCGGGCGACCTCGCGGAGGCCCTCTTCGACGAAGGCGGAGTCGGCACGGACCGCGTCGAACGCCGAACGCAGCACTTCCTGCTCCTCTTCATCGGGGCCCGCGCCGCGCACATGGGTCACGAAGTCCACGGCGATCTGCTGATCGCTGCGGCCCTGGAGCCGCTGGGCGTACGAGACGTCCGGGTCGTCGGGGGCCCGGTCCGGGTCGAAGACGAGGCTGAGGGTGTGCGGGAAGCGCTCACAGAGCCGCGCCATCGGATCGTCGGGGCGTACCGCGTCGGTGAGGGTGGCCTCGACCCATGCCTCCGCGTGGCGGGCGAGGCCGGCATCGTCGAGCAGGTCGTCGAGGGTGCCTCTGATGCGGGCCAGCGGGCGCGGCACCGGGCAGTCGACGCGCTCGGCGTCGATGTCCCCCTGGGGGCCGAGGTCGATGAGCCACATGCTCTTGCGGTGGTCGGCCTCGGAGAAGGAGTACGGCAGCGGGGACCCGGAGTAGCGCACGCGCGCGCCGAGGGTCTGGCTGCCGTGCAGGTGACCGAGTGCCGCGTAGTCGACGCCGTCGAAGACGCCGGACGGCACGGCCGAGACACCGCCGACGGTGATGTCACGCTCGCTGTCGCTGGCCCGGCCACCGGTGACGAAGGCGTGGGCGAGGACGACGGAGCGGGTGCCGCGCGCGCGGGTGGCGAGGTCGGCGCGCACCCGGTCCATGGCGGCCCCGAGGACCGCCTCGTGCCCCGCCTTGTCCACCCCGAACTCGTCCTTGACCAGGGCGGGTTCGAGGTAGGGCAGGCCGTAGAACGCCACGTCCCCGTGGGCGTCGGCGAGGATCACCGGGTCCGCGCAGGCGGCGGGGTCGGTGCGCAGGTGGATGCCGGCGCGGTCGATGAGGCCCGCGCCGACTCCGAGGCGGCGTGCCGAGTCGTGGTTCCCGGAGATCATGACCGTCGGTACGCCGAGGTCCGCGAGCCGGTGCAGGGCGTCGTCGAAGAGCTCGACGGCCGCGAGCGGCGGCACCGCCCTGTCGTACACGTCACCGGCCACCACCACGGCGTCCACGGCGCGCTCGCGCACGGTCGCCACCAGGTGCCCGATGAACGCGGCCTGGGCGTCGAGCATGTTCACGCGGTGGAACGATCGCCCCAGATGCCAGTCGGACGTGTGCAGCAGCCTCATGGACCACGAGACTAACGGGCGGGTCGGACATCACGGGCGGCCACTCCCGCAACCGCTCCTTTTCCGGGATATTCCGGGACATTCCGGCACTCGCTACCGGTACGTACCGGTAGCCGCTTCCGCGACGCCCCGGCACCCGCGTCTCACGCGTCCCCGTACGCCTCTCCCCCGAGCTCGAACACCGCGCTGCCCGCGGTGGCGTCGGCCAGCCATCCCCGGAAGGCCTCCACGTCGGCGTCGGGCAGGCCGATCTCGATCGTGACCGCGTCGCCGTAGCGGACGTCGCGCACCTCACGGCCCGCCGTCCGCAGATCGTTCTGGACCTTGCCCGCGCGCTGGTGGTCGACCGTGACGGTGGCGAGGCGGAAGCGGCGGCGGGTGACGGTGCCAAGAGCGTCGAGGGCCTCACCGACCGCTCCTCCGTAGGCGCGGATGAGACCGCCCGCGCCGAGCTTGACACCTCCGTAGTAGCGGGTCACGACGGCGGCGACGTAGCGCATGTCGCGGCGCGTCAGCATCTGCAGCATCGGGACGCCCGCGGTGCCGCCGGGCTCGCCGTCGTCGCTCGCCTTCTGCACGGCGGCGTCGGCCCCGATGACGTAGGCGTAGCAGTTGTGGCTGGCGGTCGGGTGCTCCTTGCGGACGCGTGCGACGAAGTCCTGGGCCTCCCGCTCGGTGGCCGCGGGCGCGAGGGCGCACAGGAAGCGCGAGCGGTTGATCTCGGTCTCGTGCACGCCCTCGCGGGCCACTGTGCGGTACTCGTCCTGCATCACGCCAGCGTAGGCGCTCGTCGGCGGCGGGCCGCACGCGGGAGGCCGGTGGGGTGGCGTAGGCCACAGCGGGCACGCCTGCGCGAGCCGCCCGGTACCGTGATCTCTCGTGACGTCTCCTTCGCTGCCCCCGCGCCAAGGCCGGGGCTCCGCCGGGCCCTTGGCCACCCTGCTCGCCGGTCTGCCCGTCACCGTCGTCGAAACGCACGACGATCCGGCCGACGCGGTCCTCTTCCCCGAGGAGCAGGCAGTCGTGGCGAACGCGGTGGCCAAGCGGCGCAACGAGTTCACCACCGTGCGGCACTGCGCCCGCACCGCGCTCGCCCGAATCGGTGTGCCGCCCGCGCCGATCCTGCCGGGCCAGCGCGGGGCGCCGGGCTGGCCCGCCGGTGTCGTCGGCAGCATGACGCACTGTGCCGGGTACCGCGCGGCGGTCGTGGCCCGCGCGGGTGAGGTGACCTCGGTCGGCATCGACGCGGAGCCGGGCGAGCCGCTGCGGGACCCCGAGGTCCTGAACCTGGTGGCCGACGAGACGGAGCGTGCGGCACTCGCCGCGCTCGGCGTCAGGCACCCCGCCACGCCCTGGGACAGGCTGCTGTTCAGCGCCAAGGAGTCCGTCTACAAGACGTGGTTCCCGCTGACCGGCCGCTGGCTCGGCTTCGAGGACGCCCATGTGGAACTGACCCCGGACGGGACGTTCACCGCACGGCTCCTGGTCGAGGGGCCCGTGGTCGGGGGCGTCGGACTGCGGGGGTTCTCCGGTCGGTGGACCGTACGCGACAAAATCGCCGCCACGGCCATCGTCCTGCCGGTGCCTTCCGCGCTGCCGGTCGGGTAGGGGCGCCGGGAGGGACCGCGGAGGCCTGCCCCAGAGGCAGCGCACACGGCGAGGTCAGGCCGCGAGTGTCTCCCAGAACATCTCCTCGTAGCGTCCCAGCAGCCGGCCGAAGCGCAGGTGCGCCGTCGTCACGCGGTTGCGGTCGAGGCCCGCCTGCACCGCGGCGAGCGCCTGCCGGTCCAGGTCGGGCGCCGGTTCCGCGAAGAGGTCGAAGAAGCCGCAGGCCTCGTCGGCGAAGTCGTAGCGCTCGCGCAGCGCGCGGGCGATGGTCTCGCAACTGCGGCCCCACACGGCGAAGTTCGCGGTGAGCGCGAGGACGACGTCGACCGGTTCGCCGTTCAGGGCGAGCCATGCCACATACGCCGGGTATGCCTGGCAACCCGCCCGGGGCGCGTACGTCGCCGCCTCGTCCGCGCCCACCGCGCAGGCGTCGAGCAACGGGGTGAGCCGTTCCGCCGCGAGGCTCTCACCGTCGGCGAGGGTGTCGAAGAAGGCGGCGGACTCCAGGTCCTTGGATTCGGCCGCGCGCCGGGACAGGTGCTGGAAGGAACGCCGGTCGGCGGGGATGACGTGCCGTTGCTCCAGCGCGAGGAGGGCGATCGTCCGCACCGGGGCCGAGCCGTCGGCGATGCGCGGGACCAGTGGGTTCGTGCCGGGGTCCGGGGCGAGGCGGTCGGCCGCGGACCGCAGGAGTTCATGTGCCGTCGGCGTCATCGCACGCACCTTCCGCTGGGCGGGAACTGGGCGGGAACCATTCGGCCGGGCTGCTAGTTTCTACTCTGCTGTAGAAACGGGCGGGGTCCGGACCTGCGCGCAGCGTACCGGCCCCCCGCCCGACACCCCTGACACATCGATACGTTTATGGAGTTCCCCATGGCTCTGTGGGACCGCGTCAAGGAATCCGCATCGACGATGCAGACCCAGCTGATGGCGAAGAAGAACGACCTCAAGAGCGGCGCCTTCCGCGACGCGAGCATGGCGATGTGCGCCCTGGTGGCTGCCGCCGACGGCACCGTGGACCCGTCCGAGCGCCAGCGCGTGGCCCAGCTCATCGGCACGAACGAGGTCCTGCAGAACTTCCCCGCGGACGATCTGCGCCGCCGCTTCGACGAGTACGTGGACAAGCTGACCGCCGATTTCGCCTTCGGCAAGGTGAGCGTCCTCCAGGAGGTGGCGAAGGCGAAGAAGAAGCCCGCGGAGGCCCGCGCGGTCATTCAGATCGGCATCGTCATCGGCGGCGCGGACGGCGACTTCGACAAGGACGAGCAGGGGGTCGTGCGGGAGGCGTGCTTCGCGCTCGACCTGCCGCCGCACGAGTTCGACCTGTAGGGCGCGCCCACCGGCCCCGCGGCCACCCGCTCAGAGCGGTGTGGCCGCGCGGAGGATGATGACCATCGTGACGGCGGCGTTCGCCGAGGACATCGCGGAGACGGCGGTGCCGAAGGCCGCCGACCACAGGGCGAGTCCGACCGCCGTGAACACGGACGGACGGGTCCGGGCCGCGGGCGCCGGGGCGAGGAGCGCCGCGACGCGCCGCGGGACGGGCCCGGGCGCCGCGAGTCCGGCGAGCGTCGGCGCGGGCACGCCCCGGGAGACCAGGGCCGCCTTGCCGATCGCGCGGGCGACGACCCGCCGGTCCCGCACCGCGCGGGCCGCCGACTCGTCCGCCCAGCGCTCCGCCGCGTACGCGACGGAGGTGCGCAGGGGCCGCAGGAAGGGATTGGCGCGGGCCGCCAACTGCGTGACGATCAGGTGCCGGTGGTGCCGGGCGGACAGATGGGCCCGCTCGTGGGCGAAGAGCGCGCGGCGCTCCGGGGCAGCGAGCCGGGCCAGCATGCCGGTGGTGACCACGACGCGGCCGCCGGTCCGCGAGGGCAGGGCGTAGGCGTACGACGCCTCGTCGGCGAGGACCGCCACCGAGGTGCCCGGCAGCCCTTCGAGGGCGCGGCGCCCCCGCACCCGTACGCGCGCGTGGCGCCAGAGCGTGTGCGCGCACGCCGCGCAGACCGCGAGCAGGGCGGGGATCGCGGCTCTCCCCGCGACCTCGTCGTAGGGGACTGCCGCGCGCACCTCGGGATCGGACCAGCCGTCGGGCAGCGGGTTGCCGGGCAGCTGGGCGGTGCCGACGACCATCAGGAGCGCCAGGCAGAGCGTGCTGCACAGGGCCATCACGCCGGCGACGGCGGTGAGCAGCCTGGTCGCGGTGCGCGGGTGGAGGTGCTGCTCGGCGAGGCGCGCGATCGGCCACGCGGTCAGCGGCAGCACGAGCGGCAGGAAGACGAAGACGCCCATCAGCGAAGAACCCCTATCGGGCGTCAGTCGTCGGCCTCTGCGCCCGCCTGCCCGAGCAGCTCACGCAGGAGCTGCTCGTCGTCGGGCGTGAGCGTGGTGACGAAGCTGGCCAGCACGGCCTCGCGGTCGCTCTCGCCGTCGAGCACCTTGCGCATCCGGAAGGCCGCGAGTCCGGCCTCGTCCGAAGCGGGCAGCCAGGCGAAGGACCGTCCCGCGCGCTCGCGGGTGACCACGTCCTTCGCGAGGAGGCGGGTGAGGATCGTCATGACGGTCGTGTACGCGAGGTCTCCGCCGATCCGCTGCTGCACCCAGGCGGCGCTGACGGGTCCGCGCGCGGCGTGCAGCGCGGCGAGCACCTGCGACTCCAGCTCGCCCTGTGCGCGCCGGCGCAGCCGCGGCGGCCGCTCGTCGCGCTCGTCGTGGTGCGTCATGCCCGCAAATCCTCCAGCTCTGTGTGCTCCACGACGGGCGGGGAGCGCCTTATCGTAACGGGGCACCGCCGCACGGCCCACTTCTACATTCCTGTAGATTTCGGGGAGCCAGAACGCCAGTATCCAGAACTCGGACCTCAGGAGGACATCGTGGGAGTTTCCCTGGCCAAGGGCGGCAACGTCTCGCTCAGCAAGGAGGCCCCCGGCCTCACCGCCGTACTGGTCGGCCTGGGATGGGATGTGCGCACCACGACCGGCACCGACTACGACCTCGACGCCAGCGCGCTGCTCTGCGACGCCTCGGGCAAGGTCGTCTCCGACCAGCACTTCGTCTTCTACAACAACCTGACAAGCCCCGACGGCTCGGTCGAGCACACCGGTGACAACCTCACCGGTGAGGGCGAGGGCGACGACGAGGCCGTCAAGGTGAACCTCGCGCAGGTGCCCGCCGAGATCTCGAAGATCGTCTTCCCGGTCTCGATCCATGACGCCGAGAACCGCGGCCAGAGCTTCGGCCAGGTCCGCAACGCGTTCATCCGCGTGGTGAACCAGGCGGACGGCGCGGAGATCGCGCGCTACGACCTCTCCGAGGACGCCTCGACGGAGACCGCCATGGTCTTCGGCGAGCTCTACCGGCACGGGACGGAGTGGAAATTCCGCGCGGTCGGCCAGGGTTACGCCAGTGGGCTGCGCGGCATCGCGACGGACTTCGGCGTGAACGTCTGACGCGCGTGCGGCTCTGACGGCATCCGGCCGCGACCCCGAAGGAGGCAGGTCATGTACGGCGACCAGGAAACGGTGCGCAGGATCCTGACGGAGTTCGGCGACACCTGGGCCTTGGTGGGCCTGTCGAACAACCGGGACCGGGCCGCCTACGGTGTCGCGGACGTCCTGCGGCGCTTCGGCAAGCGCGTCGTGCCGGTCCATCCCAAGGCCGAGACGGTCCACGGCGAACAGGGATATCCGTCCCTGTCCGCCGTGCCGTTTCCGGTCGATGTGGTGGACGTGTTCGTCAACAGCGCACTGGCGGGCCAGGTCGCCGACGAGGCGGTCGCCGCGGGCGCCCGTGCGGTGTGGTTCCAGCTCGGTGTGGTCGACGAGGCGGCGTACGACAGGACCCGGGCGGCAGGCCTGGACATGGTCATGGACCGCTGCCCGGCCATCGAGATCCCGCGGCTGGGTTAGAGCCTGTCCCGCGATCAGGAACCGCACGCTCACGTAACGTCGGAAGCGCATCCGTGAGTCCGCCACCGGCAGGAAACAATCCGTGCCGGTCCGTCGTTGGGAGAGGTATGCCTCTGACTGGTGAGTACGAGCCCGGTACGTGGGACTGGGCGAGCAAGCAGGTCGACGAGTACGAGCGCTCCGGCGGGACGCAGGGGACGACCATGCAGGGCAAGCCGGTCGTCCTGCTGACGTCGGTGGGCGCCAAGAGCGGCAAGCTCCGCAAGAACCCCCTGATGCGCGTCGAGCACGACGGGGAGTATGCCGTGGTGGCGTCGAAGGGCGGCGACCCCGCGAACCCGTCCTGGTACCACAACCTGGTGGCCCATCCGCATGTGGAGCTGCAGGACGGCCCGGTGAAGAAGGACTACCGCGCGCGGGTCGCCTCCGGCGAGGAGCGGGAGATCTGGTGGGAGCGTGCGGTCGCGGCGTGGCCGGAGTACGCCGAGTACCAGAAGAAGACGTCCCGCGAGATCCCGCTCTTCGTCCTGACCCCGGTCGAGTCCTGATTCGGGTCGCGTCCTGATCCGGGTCGCGTCTGACTTCTGGGCCTATCGCTCCCGCTGCCGGGCGCGGTAGGCCCGCAGGTTGGCCGCGTTGCCGCAGGTCTTGACGTCGTGCCAGACGCCGCTGTTGTTGCGGGACCGGTCGAAGAAGGTGACGCGGCAGAGCGGGTTGCGGCAGGGCTTCAGGCGCCGCGCGGTGTCCGCCCGCTGCCCTTCGTACACCTCCGCGAGGAGCAGCGCGACAAGGTGGCGCAGGCCGCTGCCGCGGGGTTCGAGGCGTACGACACCGTCCTCGCAGAGTCGCAGCGCCGCCCCGGCGGAGTGCTCAGGGACCGGCTCCCGCGGCGGGGCTCCGGCCTCGCCCCGTGCCGCCCGTGAGGTGGCCCTCAACAGCCCCTCACGCACGGCGCGGAGTTCACGGAGCCCCTCGGCGTCCAGCGCCACCTGCGGCGCCTGCCTTCCGGTGACGGCCGCCCACTCCGCCACTGCCTGGTCCACCCAGTTCCGCGCGTCCGCCTCGTCGTCGAGCAGGTCGGGGTGCGGGGGCGCCCCCGCGGAGACCGTGTTGAGCAGGTCCTGGACGAGTCCGAGGCCGCCGGGCGCGGACTCCAGGCGGTACCTCGCGGTCGCCGACCAGGTCATCGTGGATCACTCTCCGGAATACGTGCGGGCACCCTTCACTCTTTCACGCCGACGGACGCCCTCACCGCGGGGAGCCCCGGCTCACACCAGGGCGCTCAGCAGCGCGGCGTCGTAGGCAACCGCTTCGTCGAGACGGCCACTGAGGGCCTTCGCGGGCCATTCGGGGTCGGCGACCAGCGCACGGGCGACGGCGACGAGGTCGAACTCGTCCCGCTCCAGACGGTCGAGGAGCGGGGCGATGCCGGTGACCGCGGACCGCTGCGTACGCCCGGGGGCGCCCGCGAACTGCTGGTCGAGGCCGACCGAGCCGACGGTTACCGAGGGCTTGCCGGTGAGCCTCTTCGTCCAGCCCGCGAGGTTCAGGGCACTGCCCTCGAACTCCGGGAGCCAGTAGCGGCGAGTCGAGGCGTGGAAGGCGTCCACTCCCGCCGCGGCCAGCGGGGTGAGCAACTCCTCAAGCTCCCGCGGGTGTTCGGCGATCCGCGCGTCGTATTGGTCGGTCTTCCACTGCGAGAGACGGAACAGGACCGGGAAGCCGGGTGAGACCGCGGTCCGTACCGCGGCGACGATCTCGGCGGCGAACCGGGCGCGGGAGGCGGGGTCGCCGCCGTAGGCGTCGGTGCGGGTGTTGGTGCCGCGCCACAGGAAGTCGTCGATCAAGTAGCCGTGGGCGCCGTGCAGTTCGACGCCGTCGAAGCCGATGCGCTCGGCGTCGGCCGCCGCCTCGGCGAAGGCGCGGACGACCGCGTCGATGTCGTCCAGGGTCATGGCTCTGCCGTGCGCGCGCCCGTCGAGGTCGATGCCGGAAGGACCCTCCGCGGGAACGCCGCGCCGCGGGCCCGAGCCGGTCCGCAGGACCCCGGTGTGCCAGAGCTGCGGCATGATCCGGCCGCCCGCCCCATGCACCCGCTCGACCACCCGCGCCCAGCCGGCCAGCGCCCGCTCGCCGTGGAAGTGCGGCACGCGGTCGTACGCGGCGGCCGCGTCCCGCCGTACGTACGTCCCCTCCGTGACGATCAAGCCGGCGCCCCCGGCCGCGCGCCGCGCGTAGTACGCGGCGACGTCCTCGCCGGGCACGCCGTCCGGGGAGAAGCGCCGGGTCACGGCGGCCATCGCGATGCGGTTGCGCAGCGTCAGGGCGCCGAGGGTGAAGGGCCGGCCCAGCAGGCGTGCGGCGCGCGACGCCTCTTCGTCCCGGACGACGCTCCGGGCATCTCCGGAAGGGTGCCGCCCGGGCTCCACGGTCTCCACAGTCTCCACGGCAGGTTCCTCCGCTCTTGAGTACGAGAACTATGAAAGAAGCGTAACCCTTTTGCCTCTGTCGGCGAGGGTGAACCGGATCACTCGCGATCCAGCTCGCGTACGAGGTCGATCGCCCGGCCCAGCGTGGTGAGCCGCGCGTCGAGCGTGTCGCCCGCCGGATAGAAGCGCACCGTGTCCACGCCGGCGGCGCGCCAGACCCGCAGCCGCTCGCGCACCATCTCCTCGGTGCCGATCAGCGTGGTCGCGAGGACCATCTCGTCGGTGACGAGGCGGGCCGCGCCGTCACGGTCGCCCGCCTGCCAGCGCTCACGGACCTCGGCGGCAACGTCGGCCCAGCCCTGCCTGCTGTAGGCGCTGTTGTAGAAGTTGGTCGTGGCGGAGCCCATCCCGCCGAGGCTGAAGGCGAGTTCCTTCTTCCGTCCGGCGACCATCGTGCGCAGGGCGTCCTCGTCGTCCGCGAACGCCACCTCGGCGCCCTGGCAGATGTCGAGGTCGGCCCGGGTGCGGCCGGACGCCGCGAGGCCCTCGTCCAGATGGTCGAAGTACGCCTCCTTGGCCCCTTCCGGCACGAAGCTGGTGCCGAGCCAGCCGTCCGCCACCTCTCCTGTCAGGCGGAGCATCTTCGGGGAGAGGGTCGCGAGGTAGATCGGCAGGTCGTGTTCGGCGCGCAGCGACAGGCGCATGGGCCGGGCTTCGCCGCCCGGCAGCGGCACGGTGAACTCCCGCCCCTCGTACGCGATCTTCTCCCCCGAAGCGGCCTGCCGGACGATCTCCACGGTCTCCCGCATCCGGGCCAGCGGGCGCGCGAACGGCACGCCGTGCAGTCCTTCGATGACCTGCGGCCCCGAGGGGCCGAGGCCCAGGAGGAAGCGGCCTTCGGAGAGCTGCGAGAGCGTGAGGGCCGCCCGGGCGATGGCGACGGGGCTGCGGGTGGCGAGCTGGATGATGCCGGAGCCCAGCAGCATCCGTTCGGTGCGGGCCGCGAGGTATCCGAGCGGGGACGGCGCCTCGGAGCCCCAGGCCTCCGCCACCCAGCAGATGTCCATGCCGAGCTTCTCGGCCTCGGTGACGAAGTCGACGGTCTCCCCCCAGTTCGCCCCGGACGCCTCGACTGTCGTCGACGTACGCATCACGCGCGCACCCCTTCCACGGTTGCGGCGCCCTCGGCCAGCGCCTTGACCGCGTCGACCGTGGCGGCCATGTTCCGCTCGAACTCCCGCAGCCGTACGAACACGATCTTCTGCTCCTTCTCCGGCATCCGCTCGATCGCGAGGGAGAGACCGGAGCGGCCGGGGCCGAGCCGCATCCACTGCGTCAGGAGCGTGCCGCCGTCCTCCAGGGCTTCCAGGCCGAACCGCCAGAGCGCGCTGGGCCGTTCGGCGTCGCCGACCGCCCAGGCGAACACCCGCGGCGCCTCGCACGCCACGACGTACGACGTGGTCTCCCACTCCCCCAGCGACTCGTGGCGGCTGCGCCCGGTGAACCGCGCACCGAGCGCGGGCCCCGTCGCCCCGTCCAGCCAGGCGACCGACCGCAACTCGCCGCTCAGCGCGGGCATCAGGCCGATGTCGGAGACCAGTTCCCACACCCGTTCCGGCGAAGCGGCGATCCGTTCGCGCACCTCCACCGTCGGCCCGTCCGCGTAACGCGCGCCTGTCCACTCCATGGTCGACCGCCCTTCATGTTGGCTGTGACCACGAGAGTTGCGTAGATAGACTCACTCGTCAAGAGTCGACGTGCGCCGCTCATGCGGCGGGCCTTTTTCGTACCGTCAGCGGTTGAACCGCGCCCGGACGTCCGGGCGCTCGGCGAGCCGGGGCGGGTAGCCGGGGCCGAGGCGGGGGCTCGTGTTCGCGGCCGTCATCGGTTCCTTGCAGTCGGCACACACGACCTCGGCGTGGCTGTCGTGGCCGCAGCGGTCGTGGTGGAAGACGACCGGGGCGCCCTCCTCGCCGCTCAGCCAGCGATCGCCCCAGCTGTTCATGGCGGCGAGGACCCCGAAGAAGTCGCGGCCCTTCTCCGTCAGGACGTAGTCGTGGCGCACCGGATCCCGCTGGTACGCCCGCTTCTCCAGGAGTCCCTCGTCGACGAGCCTGCGCAGCCGGTCGGTGAGGGTGTTCCTCGCGATGCCGAGCTCCCGCTGGAAGGCGTCGAAGCGCTTGATGCCGTAGAACGCCTCGCGCAGGACGAGTGGGGTCCACCAGTCGCCGAGCAGGTCCATCGTGCGGGCGATGGAGCACGGCCAGTTCGCAAAGGAAGTCCGCCTCATGACGCAAGGATACGGAGTGACGGCGCCGGTTTTCGAGGGTCTCACCTTGAGACCCAGCAGGAAGGAGCGGAGCCACGGGCGCTCGTCCCGCAGGCCCCGCCCCGAGGCTGCGGGAACTCAGAGCCTGTGTCATATCCCCGGCCGGGTGGTCGCCGCCTGGCACGCACGCTCGCCGCGTTGCCGAAAAGCCCTAGTAGCTCCGCTACGAGGACTTCCCGGCGCCTTGCGATCGCACGCACCAGACGACGCCCACTGATCCGACCGGGGACATGACACAGGCTCTCAGGCAACCGACGCCCTGAAAGGATCGGTGATGATGATCTCCGCCTCATCGAAGAGCTGCTCCAGCGCCTCATTCCCGTGACGCCTGCGGAACTCGATCTCGGCTGTCGTTACGGGGCTGCCAGACCCGGCGCCACCTCTCGCCGGTCCGGCCCGAGGTCGCAGTCGACGACCTCCACGGAGTGCCCTTCGAAGAACGCCCGAACATGTGACTCAACGGCCTCCGCGGCCAACCCTCTCGCATCACTCACCGCGCGATCATCCCACCGCGATCGACCGCTCCTGACACGCTGGTGGCAGCGTACGAGGGCCGCAATCCGCGACGGCTGCCGGTCCGAGGCCCGGACCGCGAGCAAGCTGTTCGAGGTGCAGGCGGCCTGCGCCGGTCCTCACCTCGCCCGGCCCGTCGCCGACCTGACCGCACCCACGCACACCCACAGCCAGACCGCCACCGCGACCCACAGGAGTACCCGGCCGAGCTCCCGCAGCCAGGGCACCTCGGCCGCGGCGCTCGTCGAGAGAGCGGCGACCGCCGTCATGCCCATCGGGAAGACCGTGGCCCAGCGCCGCACGTCGTAGCGCGGCCGGGGCCAGCGCGCCTCTGCGACGAGCAGGACCACGTACCAGGCGAGATCCAGGGCGAGCAGGATCAGCGTCACCGTGCGCAGCACGTCGTGCCAGGCGCCGGCGGACTGCGGCGCGGCGACGAGCTTCGCACCGGCGAGCGCGGAGATCGCGAGGACGCCGCCCGCCACCCACTGGTCGCCCGCCCCTGTGCGGACGTTCGCGAGGTCGAACCGGGCGAGGGCCGCCACGTACAGCACGAGCCCCAGGCAGAGGAACACGAGCGCGACGGGGAAGAGCGGGCGTGCGGGCAGCACGGCGGCGAGGGTGGCGGACAGGACCGCGATCCCCTGAGTGGCGACGCCGACGACGAAGACCGCGCCCGGCATGCGGTGCCCCCAGTGACGTACCACGGCGGGCAGCAGGACCAGCCAGAGGACGGCCGCGACCAGCAAAAAGGGCAGGGCGAGTGGCGCCGGGCCGAGGAGGGCCAGGCGGGTGCCGAGCACGCAGGTCGCCGCGACCGCGGTGAGCGCTGCTGGAGTGTCCGCCTCCGTCCGCCAGCGGGCACGCTGGTCCACCAGCCGGAGGGCGAAGTCCGCGGCGAGGCCGAGCCAGGCGACCGCGGCCAGTGCCAGCGCCGCGCGCGAGAGCGTCTCGTGTCCGAGGAGGTACAGGCCGACGGAGATGATCCCGGTGGCCATCACCGCGGATCCGGCCGCCGGCGGCAGCGCCGTCCACCAGGCGGCGAAGCACGCCTCACGCGTCGTTGGCGTTCCGGGGCCCTGGGTCATGGCCCCAGCATCGGCGACCGGGCCCGGGCCCGCCGGTCGAGCGGTGCCGACCGCGTGCCGCGAGGGATGGCCCCGCCGTCGGTCCCGCCGTCCGCTCCGCCTCCGATTCCGTGGACGTGTGCCTGTTCGACCTGCGGGTACACGGCCGCGACGACGAGCTGAAGGAGCATTGTGGCTGCACATCGCAAGAACATCTTCGTGATCGGTCTGGACGACGCCAATCTGCCGGCCCTGGGCGAGATACCCCGCGCCGAGGAGTACCGCTTCCACCAGCTGCTCACCGTCGAGGAGCTGCAGGGCGGTGAGGTCTCGGTACCGGCGCTCCTGGAGAAGGCGCAGGGGATCCTCGACGCCTTCGACGGCAGCATCGACGCGATCGTCGGCTACTGGGACTTCCCCGTCAGCACGCTCGTGGCGATCCTGGGCGACCGGTACGGCACGCACCACACCAGCCTGGAATCGGTCGTGAAGTGCGAGCACAAGTACTGGAGCAGGCTGGAGCAGCAGAAGGTCATCGACGAGCACCCGCGCTTCGGCCGGGTCGATCTCGACACGGACGATCCGCGTCCGCCGGAGGGCGTGCGCTTCCCGATGTGGCTCAAGCCCGCGCTGTCGTATTCCTCCGAGCTGGCCTACAGCGTCAAGAACCAGGAGGAGTTCCGCGAGGCCGTCGCCCGCATCAAGGAGGGGATCAGCCGGGTCGGCCGCCCCTTCGAGTACATCCTCAAGCAGGTGGACCTGCCTCCCGAGATGGAGGGCGTCGGCGGTGAGGTGTGTCTCGCGGAGGAGGCGCTCTCGGGCGTCCAGGTCGCCGTGGAGGGGTACGTCCACCGGGGCGCGGTCGTCGTCTACGGCGTCCTCGACTCCATCAACTACCCGGACTCCTCGTGCTTCCTGCGCCACCAGTACCCGTCGGCCCTGCCGGAGCCGGTGCAGCAGCGCCTTCGCGACGTGTCGAAGCGGGTGATACGGCAGATCGGCATGGACGCGGCGACGTTCAGCATCGAGTACTTCTACGATCCGAGCACCGACGCCGTGAATCTCCTGGAGATCAATCCCCGGCACTCGCAGGCGCACGCGGAGCTCTTCGCGTACGTCGACGGCGTCCCCAACCACCACTGCATGGTCAGCCTCGCCTTCGACGAGGACCCCGCGCTGCCCTACCGCGAGGGGCCGTACGAGGCGTCGGCCAAGTGGTACTACCGGTGGTTCGCCGACGGCGTGGCGCACAGCGTGCCCTCGCGCGAGGAGATCGACCGGATCGAGCGCGAGATCCCCGGGGTGCGCATCGAGGTAGGTGTCGAGGAGGGCCGGAAGCTGTCCGAAGCCACCCACCAGGACAGCTACAGCTTCGAGCTGGCGCACGTCGACACCGGCGGCGACAGTGAAGAGGACCTGCGCCGCAAGTACGACCAGTGCGTGGCCGCGCTCGGACTCGACTTCGACGACACCGAGCCCGGCGGCCGCGACGTCACCAACGACTGACCGAAGGACGGAAACGGAACCCGCCTGCCCGGCGGGGAAGCAACCGAGAGGACGGCACCGCTCCATGCGCTACGTGGACCATCTCCCGTACGCGACGAAAGAAGAAGAACACGTCGTCATCCCCATGTCCGACGGTATCCGGCTCTCGGCCCGCATCTGGCGTCCCACGTCCTCGGACGACGACCCGGTGCCGGCCGTCCTGGAGTACATCCCGTACCGCAAACGCGATCTGAGTTCCGAGCGCGACTCGATGCACCACCCCTACATCGCGGGGCACGGGTACGCGTGCGTCCGCGTGGACCTGCGCGGGACCGGCGAGTCCGAGGGCGTGCTCACCGACGAGTACGTGGAGCAGGAGCAGACCGACGCAGAGGAAGTGCTCGCCTGGCTGGCGGAGCAGCCCTGGTGCGACGGCGCCACCGGCATGATGGGCATCTCCTGGGGCGCGTTCGCCGCCCTCCAGGTGGCGGCCCGCAGGCCGCCGAGCCTGCGCGCCGTGGTCATCTCCTCGTTCACCGACGACCGCTACGCCGACGACATGCACTACATGGGCGGCGCCATGCTGTCGGACAACCTCGCCGAGGCGGGCACCATGTTCGCCTACGCCACCTGTCCGCCGGATCCGACGGTGGTCGGCGACCGCTGGCGCGACATGTGGCAGGAGCGGCTCGACCACGCCAAGCCGTGGGTCCTGGAGTGGCTGCGCCACCAGCGCCGCGACGCGTACTGGCGGCACGCCTCGGTCTGCGAGAACTACCGGGACGTGCGGTGCCCCGTCCTCGCCTCCAGCGGCTGGGCGGACGGCTACTCCAACGCCGTGACCCGGCTGCTGGGCAACCTCGACGTGCCCCGCAAGGGTCTGATCGGCCCCTGGTCGCACAAGTATCCGCACCTGGGCGAGCCCGGCCCCGCCATCGGCTACCTCCAGGAAGTCGTGCGCTGGTGGGACCACTGGCTCAAGGGCGAGGAGAACGGCGTGATGGAGGGCCCGATGCTGCGGGCCTGGATGCAGGAGAGCGTGCCGCCCTCCACCGCGTACGAGGAGCGCCCCGGGCGCTGGGTCGGCGAGCCGGAGTGGCCCTCGCCGCACATCGAGCAGGTCAGCCATCCGCTGGCGCCGCACCGCATCGTCATGGCGGGCGACGCGCCGCAGGGCGAGGCCATGACCGTGCAGTCCCCGCTGTCCGTCGGCCAGTTCGCCGGGAAGTGGGCGTCGTACAACGCGCCGCCCGACCTGCCCTACGACCAGCGCGAGGAGGACGGCGGGTCACTGGTCTTCGACTCGCCGGAGCTGACGGAGACCGTCGAGATCCTCGGCTCCCCCGCCGTGGAACTCGATCTGTCGGTCAGTGAGCCGGTGGCCACGGTCGCGGCCCGCATCTCCGACATCGCCCCCGACGGCAGCGCCACCCGCGTCACCTACGGCGTGCTCAACCTGACCCGCAGGGACGGCACCGGCGAGCCCGAACCCCTCGAACCGGGCCGCCGCTACCGGGCGACCCTCCAGCTCAACGGCGTCGCCCAGTCGTTCCCGCCGGGCCACCGCATCCGGCTCTCCCTGTCCACCTCCTACTGGCCGCTGGCCTGGCCCCCGCCCCGGCCCGTGCTGCTCAGCGTGTACGAGGGGACCAGCGCGCTGCGGCTGCCGGTGCGCCCGGCCTCGGCGCCGGACGGCGTGCCGCAGCGGCCCTTCGACGAGCCCGAGGGCACCCGGCCGCTCGCCACCACCCGGATCACCCAGCCGGAGCAGAAATGGGAGGTCAAGCGCGACCTCATCGGATACGACTGGGCGCTGGAGATCGTCAAGGACCGCGGCACCGTGCGCTACGAGGAGATCGGGCTCGACGTCGGCTGCCGGGCCTACGAGCGGTACACCGCGACCGGCGACGACTTCACCTCGGTGGGCGGTGAGACGGACTGGACAATGCGGTTCCAGCGCGGTGACTGGGAGGTGAGCGTGCGCACCCGCACGGTGCTGACGTGCGACGAGGACAACTTCTTCGTCGACGCGACACTCGACGGCTACGAGGGCGGGCGCCGGGTCTTCTCCCGTACGTGGAACGAGACCCTGCCGCGTGACTGGCTGTGACCCGCCCGCCCCCGTGCGGCGGCGCGGCGGCCGGGTTTGCCGCGCGCCCCGGGGGAGACTCGCCCCCACCGGATGCCGAGACCATGCCAAGACCATGGAGACCGTCATGTCCACCGTCACGGAGCACGCATGAGCGCACAGAAGCCCGGACCGCTGCCGGGCCGCCCCGAGTCGTACTGGATGGAGACCGCCGCGGCGTCGGCCCACCCGCCCCTGACCGACGACATCGAGGTCGACGTCGCCGTGGTGGGCGGCGGCGTCGCGGGGCTCAGCACGGCGTGGGAGCTGGCCCGCGGCGGCCGGTCGGTCGCCGTCCTGGAGGCCGACCGGATCGCCGCCGGCGTCACCGGCCACACCACCGCCAAGGTGACCGCGCTGCACTCCCTCGTGTACGAGCGGCTGCGCCGCACCCGCGGCCCCGAGGTGGCCCGGCTCTACGCCGAGTCCCAGCAGCAGGCGGTGGAGCACGTGGCGGCGGTCTGCGCCGAGCTCGGCATCGACTGCGACCTTGAGCGCGCGCCCGCCTACACCTACACCGTCCGGGCCTCCGAGACCGGCCAGTTGCGGGCCGAGGCCGCCGCGGCCAGGGAGGCGGGCCTGCCCGCCGTGTACACGGACGAGACCGGCTTGCCCTTCCCCGTGGCGGGCGCGGTGCGCGTGGAGGACCAGGCGCAGTTCCATCCCCGCGCCTACCTGCTCGCGCTCGCCGACGACCTCTGCGCACGCGGCGGCGTCATCCACGAGCGGACCCGGGTGACCGGCCTGCACGAGGGCTCACCCTGCACGGTGACCACCGAGTCAGGGCGCACGGTCACCGCACGGTCCGTCGTCGTCGCCACGCATTACCCGGTCTTCGACCGTGCCCTGCTGTTCGCCCGCCTCTCCCCCCGGCGTGAACTCGTCGTCGCCGCGCCCCTGGCCGCGGGCGGCGACCCGGGCGGCATGTACATCACGCAGGACGAGGGGAAGCGCTCGGTGCGCACCGCGCCCTACGGTGGCGACGGCGGGCGGCTCCTCATCGTCACGGGCGACAGCTTCACCCCGGGGACGGGCGACGCCGCCGCCGGTTTCACCGCCCTCGACGCCTGGATGCGTGAGCGCTTCGAGGTCGGGGAGACGGCCTACCGGTGGGCGGCGCAGGACAACGACGTCACCGACGGCGTGCCGATGATCGGCGCCTTCCACCCCGGCGCCCGGCACACCTATGTGGCGACCGGGTTCGGCGGCTGGGGCATGAGCGGCGGGGTGCTGGCCGGGCAGCTGCTCACCCGGCTGATCGGCGGGGAGACGTCCCCCTGGACGGAGCTGTACGACCCGCGCCGGCTGTGGAGCACCGTGCGGGAGGCCCCCGCGCTGCTCCGTCAGCAGGCCGACGTCGCGAAGCACTTCATCGGTGACCGGCTCCGCACCACCCATGTCGACTCCGTCGACGAGATCCCCACGGGGTCCGGTGCGGTGGTGCGCGTCGAGGGGCGCCGCTGCGCGGTGCACAGGGACGAGAGCGGCGCGCTGCATGCCGTCTCCGCACGCTGCACCCACCTGGGCTGCCTGGTCGCCTTCAACGAGGCGGAGACGACGTGGGAGTGCCCCTGCCACGGCTCCCGCTTCGCCACCGACGGCTCGGTTCTGCAGGGCCCGGCGACCCGTCCGCTGGAGCCCAGGGAGCTGCCCGGGTCATGAGGATCCTGCCGCGCGAAGTCTCCGGCACCGCGGCGGCGCGGCGCGAGCGGTGTGGCGGCGGTGCACATGTTGCCGGTCAGTGCTCTCGGCGCCGGAAGTGCATCCGTACCACCGTGCCTTCCGCGCCCAGCCGTTCGGTGAGCAGGTCGCTCAACTGGCGTGCGGCCCACAGGCCATGGCCCCTCGCGGCGCGCGGATCGGGCGGGAGGTGCCCCAGGTAGGCCGCGTCCGGCGCCGGAACGGCGGGCCGCCCGCTCCCGGCGTCGGTCACCTCGCAGACGATCCAGTCGGAGTCGCACCACAGCCGCAGCACGCCCCGGCCGCCACCGAAGCGGACGGCGTTCACCACGGCCTCGTGCACGGCGGCGACCATGTCGCGGGCGCGGTCCTCGGCGACCCGGCAGCGCCGGGCGTACTCGGCGACGGCCAGCCGGACCGCCACCGACTCGCCCCGGGCGAAGGGGACCGCTCGGGCCGGTCCGGACGGTTCGGCCACGCCGGGTGCGGCGCGCGCGAGTTCGTCGCACGCGGCGTAGAAGTCGGCCGGGTCCGTGTACGCGCCCTCGGTGACCGGGCCACCGGGGCCGGATGCCACCTCGGGGTGAGTGCGGCGGGCAGCGGTGAGCACGTCGTCGGGGAGGGCGCGGGCGTCGTAGGGGCACACGATCCAGTGGTCCGAGTCCGCGAACGCCACGTTGATCAGCGACTCGTACCGCTGCCACTCCCTGGTCTCGACGGCCGTGCGCCCCGTCCAGACCGGCTCGCCGATGACGCGGACACGCCGGGCGCCGCCCTCGTCGTGGTCCGCGCAGTAGTCGTTGTACCGGCCCAGGGTGCGCGACGGGAAGTGGTACCAGTCCAGGGCGTCGACGAAGTCGACCTCCCCTGCGGCCCTGCCGAGCGCGTCCCGCAGCAGCGTGATGTTGTCCCGGCCGACGACGGCGAGCACCGCGTCGCCCGCCGTGAGACCGTCCCGGACGAAGCCGACCGTGCCGGACAGGAACTCGTCGTCCGAGGCGTAGCACAGCGCCTGGTGGACGAAGCCGGTGCGTGTCATGAATCCTCGCGTCCCTTTCCCATGTCCAGGCCGGGGACGCGGTCCCAGCCGGTGACCCGCATGATCCTGCGCACATGCGGGGCGACGCCGTCCAGGACCAGGGCGCCGCCCATCGCGTACAGGCCGAACCCGGTGAAGACCAGCAGCCGTAGCGCGCACACGTCGATGAAGGTGAGGCCGCGGAGGTCGAGCCGGGTGCGGTGCGGGTCGTCCGGCCGCTCGGTGGCGCGCTCGGTCTCGGCGCGCAGGGCGCGGGCCACCGCGGTGACGTTGCTGTCGTCGATCTCGCCGCACAGGGCGAGGCCCGGGGGCGTGAACGTCCTTGTGATGCGGAGCAGTTCGTCCTGCCAGACGTCGTCGGCGACCGCTTGGCCGTGGTGCAGGGCGTCGAGCGCGGCCAGTTGGCCGGGGTCGACGAGGCGGTGGTCGTACAGGCACAGGCCGAGCGCGGGCAGCGTCGCGAAGACCGAGTCGAGCAGCCGCTCGGTCTCGCGGATCCCCTCGGTCCGGCCCGCGCCGGGGTCCGGCGTCACCTCGCAGGCGATCCGCAGCCCCAGGAAGCCGTCGGCCAATGCCTCCCGTGTCTCGTGGCGCACCAGTTCTGCGACGCCCCGCGCTCCTCCCCCGGCGGCGTCCGGCCGGGAGCGCGCCTTCAGTCTGCCCGCGGCCAGTGCGCCCGCCACGTCGCACCCCTCGCGCCGCAGAGCCCCGAGCAGAGCTTTTGAGGACGCCCCTTCCGACGTCAGGAGCAGTCCACGCTGGCCGCAGGCCAGGCCGTCCACGAGGAACGCGCCGAGCACCGCCGCGCGTTCCTCGTCCGTGTGGTAGCCGAGGAAGAGATGATCCCCCGGCCGCATCTGCCCCACGGCCCGCAGGGCAGGCGCCGCGTCCATCCTCACGTACCCCCTCCGCACAACGTCCGCCGCATCGCTACCCGTTGTGGCTGGACGATTACACGGTACGCATACGCGGGGCCCTGCGGAACGGAGTTGGGGAGCGGCGACAGGCCGGTGCGGGGAGGAGCACGGCGGTTTTCGGTCGGCGGAAAACCATTTGCGGCGCTTCGTAGGCTGCGGGCATGTCTACGTCACTGTGTCTGCGGGAAATCACTCCCGGAAACTTCGAGTCCGCGATCGGCCTGCGGGTCCGCCCCGACCAGGAACATTTGGTGGCACCGGTGGTGAAGTCGCTGGCCGAGGCGTACGTCCATCCCGGTGTCGCGTGGCCCCGGCTCATCTGTGACGGGGACGAGGTCGTCGGCTTCCTCATGGCCTTCTTCGACATCGAGTGGAGCGGGACCGGCCAGGGCACGGACTTCCGCTCCGGTCTCTGGCGCCTCAACGTCGCGGCCGAGAAGCAGGGGCGGGGCTGCGGGCGCTTCGCGGTGGAGTCCGTGGCCACCGAGATCCGGCGCCGGGGCGGCACGCGCCTGACGACCACCTGGCATCCGGGGAGCGACGGCCCGGAGGGCTTCTACCTGGCGCTCGGCTTCCGGCCGACCGGGGAGACCAGCGGGGGTCAGACGGTGGGGGCGCTGGAGCTGGTCTGAGCGGCCGACGCCGTACGCTCCGCGCCCCCTGTCAGGTGTCAGCCGAGGTAGTCCGCACGCCCTTCGCCGTCGAGTTCGAAGGGCCCCTCGGGGATGATGCAGAACTCGTTGCCCTCGGGGTCGGCCATCACCAGGAACCCGCCGTCGTCGTACCCCTGAAGCCTGCGTCCGCCGAGCGTCTCCACCCGCCGTTGCTCGGCGGCGGGATCGGGCGATTCGAGGTCGAAGTGCATGCGGTTCTTGCCGGGATCGGGCGCGTCGTTCCGCTGGATCCCCATGCCGAGGCCGTTCTCACGGCGGAGCCATACGTACGGTCCGGTGCGGCCGACGATCGGCCTGCCGAGCAGCTCGGACCAGAACGCGGCGAGCCGCTCGGGGTCCTTGGCGTCGAGGATGAGGGCGTTGATCTGCATGACTGTTCCTTTCAGGGACGTGCGGCCGGCGCTCGTATCGCTCCGGTCCGGGCCTTCGCGAAAACCCGTTGGCGGGCCGCGGCGGCCACTGCTACTTTTTCCCAGGCCGTGCGAGACAACGAGGAGGTGGTACCCGTGAACGCAGAATCGACATGGGTGCTCCCCTCCGGGGTCACGGTCGGACGGCAGGTCGTCCGGGAGCGCCGCTGTGAGCACTCCCGAAAGGCACGACCATGCACTTCACTTCCGAAAAGCGCCTCGACGACGGCGTCGTAGAGCGCGAATTCACCCTCGGCGAGATCCCCGGCACCCTGTGGACGCCCGGACGCGCACCTGCCCCGCTGGTCCTGATGGCCCACAACAACGGTCTGCCCAAGGCGGAGCCCCGACTGGTGGCCAGGGCCAGGTACACGGCGGCGCGCGGGTACGCGGTGGCCACCATCGACGCCGCCGGGTGCGGTGACCGTCCGCGTTCCCCCGCCGCCGAGCAAGCCCGTGCGGACCTCCGGCGGGCGATGCGGGCCGGCGAGCCGGTCGACGAGATCTTCGAGTCCCTGATCGGCCCGCTGGTCGAGAACGCGGTCCCGGAATGGCGGACCACTCTGGACGCCCTGCTCGAACTGCCCGGGATCAGCGGGCCGGTCGGGTACTCCGGAGGGTGGACCGCCCTCGGCATCCGCCTGGCGGTCACAGAGCCGCGCATCGCGGCGGCGGGCTTCTTCGCCGGAGGGTACGTTCCCCTTGCCCAGCGCGAGGAGGCCCGCCAGGTCACCATTCCGCTGCTGTTCCTGCTGCAGTGGGACGACGAGGGGAACCCCCGGCAGCGGGCCCTGGACCTGTTCGACGCCTTCGGCAGCGAGCAGAAGACGCTGCACGCCAATCTGGGCGGCCACACCGGCACCCCGGAGTTCGAGCTGGAGGACGGGTGCCGGTTCCTGGACCGGCACCTGAAGTGAGACCGGACCGGCCCACCGGCGGCGGACGGTAGGCGGTAGGCGGTGTCCCGGCCCCACTTCAGGGCCGGGGCACCGTCAGGCCACCGCTCTGGCCCGCGACGCGTTGCCGGGCCTGTCGTGGTGGATCGGCGTCCGTGCCCCGGTCAACGGGTGGCCTGTGCCGCCCTGGCGCGTCGCGACGATCTCCGCCGCGATGGACAGGGCGGTCTCCTCGGGCGTGCGGGCCCCGAGGTCGAGGCCGATCGGCGAGCGCAGCCGGGCCAGTTCGTCCTCGGTGATGCCTTCCTCGCGCAGCCTGCGGTTGCGGTCCTCGTGCGTGCGGCGCGATCCCATCGCGCCGACGAACGCGACGGGCAGCCGCAGCGCCGCCGCGAGCAGCGGCACGTCGAACTTGGCGTCGTGGGTGAGGACGCACAGGACGGTGCGGCCGTCCGTCTCCGTCTCGCTGAGATAGCGGTGCGGCCACTCGACCACGACCTCGTCGGCCTCCGCGAAGCGGGCCCGGGTGGCGAAGACGGGGCGGGCGTCGCAGACCGTCACGTGGTAGCCGAGGAACTTGCCCGCGCGGACCAGGGCCGCCGCGAAGTCGACGGCACCGAAGACGATCATGCGGGGCGGCGGCACGCTCGACTCGACGAGGACCGTCACCTCGCTTCCGCAGTGCGCGCCGCTCTCGGAGACGACGAACTCCCCGGTGCGGCCGGCCGCCAGCAGGGCGCGGCTCTCCCCCACCGCGGTGCGGTCCAGCTCCGGGTGGCCGCCCAGCGTCCCTTCGTACGTTCCGCTCCGCCGCTCCCCGTCCGATCCTGCGGGGGCCACCAGGAGCGGCCTGCCGAGCAGTTCGGCCGGGCCCCTGAAGACTCGGGCCAGGGCCGTCGCCCCGCCGCGGGCGGCGGTGGAAAGGGCGGCGGCGAACACCGCCCTGTCCGGTGCGTCCGCGGCCACCGGGGCGACCAGGACCTCGATGGTTCCGCCGCAGGTCAGCCCGACGGCGAAGGCATCCTCGTCGCTGTAGCCGAACCGCTCGACGGTGGCTTCGCCGTCCTGGAGGGCCTGGACGCACAGGTCGTAGACCGCCGCTTCCACGCAGCCGCCGGAGACCGAGCCGATGACGGTGCCGCCGCCGTCGACGGCCATGGCGGCGCCGGGACCGCGCGGTGCGCTGCCGCCGACGCTCACGACGGTCGCGACGGCGAAGTCCCGGCCCTCCCTGATCCACCGGTCCAGGTCGGCGGCGATGTCAAGCACGGGTGTCGTCCCCGGGCCCGGTCAGCGGCCGCAGGACGCGGTCGGGGCGGATGGGCAGGGAGCGGTGGCGCACACCCGTCGCGTGCCAGACCGCGTTGGCGACGGCCGCCGCTGCGCCCACGATGCCGATCTCCCCGATGCCCTTGATGCCGACCGGGTCGTCGTCGTCCGGGTCGGCCACCCAGTCCGCCTCGATGTGCGGCACGTCGGCGTGGGTGGCGACGTGGTAGCCCGCGAGGTCGGGGCCGACGAGCCCGCCCGACGCGGCGTCCCTGACCGCCTCCTCGTGCAGCGCCATCGACAGGCCCCAGGTCATGCCGCCGATCAGCTGGCTGCGGGCGGTCAGCGGGTTGACGATCCGGCCCGCGGCGAAGATGCCGAGCATGCGCCGCACCCGTACCTCGCCGCTGGTGACGTCCACGGCTACCTCGGCGAACTGCGCGCCGAAGGAGTGCCGCTCCTTCTGGGTGAGCGCGCCGATGGCCTCGCTGGTGTCTGAGCGCGCGGTGATGCCCTCTGCCGGGATCTCCCCGCCGGGGACCAGCTTCTCCCGCAGCTCGCGGGCCGCGAGGTTGATCGCCCAGCCCCAGGAGCGGGTGCCCATGGAGCCGCCCGCGATCATCGCGGGACCGAAGTCGCTGTCCGCGATCCGCACGTGCACGCGCTCCGGCGGCACTTCCAGGGCGTCCGCGGCGATCAGGGTGAGGGCGGTCCGTGCGCCGGTGCCGACGTCCGCCGCGGTGATGCGCACGGTGAAGGTGCCGTCGGCCTCCGCCGTCACCGCGGCCGTGCTCGGGGCGACGAGCACCGGGAACGTGGCGGCGGCCATGCCGGTGCCGAGCAGCCAGCGCCCTTCGCGGCGCAGCCCCGGCCGCGGGTCGCGGTCCGCCCAGCCGAACCTGCGGGCGCCCTCCTCGTAGCACGCCGTCAGGTTGCGGCTGCTGAACGGCAGGCCGGAGACGGGGCCCGTCTCGGGTTCGTTGCGGACCCGCAGCGCGATGGGGTCCATGCCGCACTTCTCGGCGAGTTCGTCGAGCGCGGACTCCACCGCGAAGGAGCCGGGCGCCTCGCCCGGGGCCCGCACATAGGTCGGGGTCGGCACGTCGAGGCGTACGACGCGGTTGACGGTGTGGTGCGCGTCGGCCCCGTACATCGGGCGGGCGAAGCCGGCACTCGTCTCGACGAACTCGTGGACGGTGGACGACAGGCTCTGCCCTTGGTGGTCGAAGGCGCGCAGCCGGCCGTCCGGGTCGGCACCGAGCCGGACGCGCTGCGCGGTGGGGCTGCGGTAGCCGACGAGCGAGAACATCTGCCGGCGGGTCATGACGACGCGGACCGGCCGGTCGAGCGCGGTCGCCGCCATGGCGGCGGCGACCTGGTGGGCCCGCAGCCCCTTGGACCCGAAGGCCCCACCGACGTGCTCGGACCGCACCCGCACCGAGGCGGGGTCGAGGGAGAACAGCTTCGACAGCTCGTCGGCGACCCAGGTGCTGCCCTGGTTGGAGTCGGCCACTTCCAGGCGCCCGCCCTCCCAGCGCGCCATCGCCGCGTGCGGCTCCATCGACGCGTGGTGTTCCTCGGGCGTGGTGTACTCGGCGTCCACCAGGTGGGCGGACGCGGCGAGCTGGGCCTCCAGGTCGCCCTTCTCCGTACGCATACCGTCGCCGTCCGGTGTGTACGTGCCCGGACGTCCCGCGGAGAAGTCGACGTCGTGCGGTTCCTGGTCGTACTGGACCACCAGCGCGTCGGCGGCCGCTCTGGCCTGCTCGGACGTCTCGGCGACGACCAGCGCCACCGGCCAGCCCACGAAGGGAACCCGGTCGTGCTGGAAGAGTCCGATGAGCGGGTCGGGCTTTCCCAGCAGGCCCACGTAGTCCGCGTCGACGCGCGGCGCGTTCCCGTGGTGCAGCACGGCGAGGACGCCGGACATCGCGAGGACGGGGGCGTCGTCGACCGAGCGGACCCGGCCGCGGGCGATCGTGGACAGCACGAGCCAGCCGTGGGCGAGGTCGGCGAAGGGGATCTCGCCGGCGTAGCGGGCGGCGCCGGTGACCTTCTCGCGGCCCTCGACGCGGGAGTGCGCGGTGCCGACGGCGCCCGTCACCGCGGTGGTTGCGGTGGTCGTGGTCATCGGGTGGCCTCCTCGGTGAGTTCGGTCAGCAGGGCCACGACGAGGTTGCGGATCAGCGTCACCTTGTAGCCGTTGCCGGGCAGCGCGCGGGCGCCCGCCAGTTCGGCGTCGGCCGCGGCGGCGAAGGCTGCGGCGCTCGCCGGGCCGCCGGTCAGCGCCTGCTCGGCGGCCCGGGCCCGCCACGGCCGCGAGGCGACCGCGCCGATGCCGATGCGTACGTCCCGTACGACTGAGTCGTGTACGTCGAGGGCCGCCGCGATCGAGCCGATGGCGAAGGCGTAGGAGGCGCGCTCACGCACCTTGCGGTAGCGGGAGAGCGCCGCGACGGGGGCGGGCGGCAGGCTCACACCGGTGATCAGCGCGCCGGACGGCAGCGCGGTCTCCAGGTGCGGGGTGTCGCCCACGGGCAGGTAGAACTCGGCGATCGGCAGTTCGCCGGGGCCGTCCGCCGTCTCGTAGTGGATGACGGCGTCGAAGGCGGCCAGGGCCACCCCCATGTCGGAGGGGTGGATCGCCACGCAGTGCTCGGTGGCGCCGAGGATCGCGTGGTTGTGGTGCTCGCCCTCGACGGCGGAGCAGCCGGTGCCGGGCTCGCGCTTGTTGCAGGGCCTCGCCAGGTCGGTGAAGTAGCCGCAGCGGGTGCGCTGCAGGAGGTTGCCGCCGACCGTCGCCATGTTGCGCAGCTGGCCGGAGGCGCCCGCGAGGACCGCCTGGGAGAGCGCCGGGTAACGGCGGCGCACCTCGGGGTGGGCGGCGAGGTCGCTGTTGGTGACGGTCGCGCCGATGCGCAGCCCGCCGTCGGCGGTCGTCTCGATCCGGTCCAGGGGCAGTTCGCGTACGTCGACGAGGAGCGCGGGCCGCTCCACGCCGCTCTTCATCAGGTCGACGAGGTTGGTGCCACCGCCGAGGTAGCGGGCCTCGGGGTCGGCGCCGAGCACGGCCACCGCGCCCGGCACGTCGTACACCCGCTGATAGCCGAAGTCCCTCATACCGCTTCCTCCTCGGCGCGCGCCGCCTTCGCGACGGCCTGCACGATCGACACGTACGCGCCGCAGCGGCACAGGTTGCCGCTCATCCGCTCGCGGATCTCCTCGGCGGTGAGCTCGGGCACGCCCGCCTCGGGCCGTACGTCGGTGGTGGCGGCGCTGGGCCAGCCGTCGGCGTGCTCCTGGAGTGCGCCGAGGGCGGAACAGATCTGCCCCGGCGTGCAGTAGCCGCACTGGAAACCGTCGAGGTCGAGGAAGGCCTGCTGCACGGGGTGCAGCCGGTCGCCGTCCGCGACGCCCTCGATCGTGGTGATCTCACGTCCCTCGGCGGCGACCGCGAGCTGCAGACAGGAGACGGCGCGTCGGCCGTCGATCAGCACTGTGCAGGCCCCGCACTGGCCTTGGTCACAGCCCTTCTTGGTGCCGGTCAGATCGAGCCGCTCACGCAGTGCGTCGAGCAGCGTGGTGCGGTGGTCGACGGACAGTGTGTGCTTCTCACCGTTGATGTTCAGGGTGACGGCACTGGACGTCGATGGAGCCATGAGCAGCCTTCTTTCGCGAATCGCGTCGAACGAGGCGGTCCCGGCGGGGAGTTCGGGAGAGGGTGGCGCTGAACTGGGACGGGGGCGCCCCGCCGCTTCGACGGCAGGGGCCCCCGGCGGCCGCGGCTGCCGCTATGGTGACCTCAAGCGGACAGATGTCCGCTAGTGGTTGAACCTAGCGGACAGTTGTCCGCTCAGCAAGGCTCAACCGGGCCGTGGTGCGCGGAAGGGGAAGGAGAGCCCATGGGGCAGCACAAGAACCAGCCCTTGCGCTCGGACGCGCAACGCAACCGCGAGCGGATCCTCGAGGTGGCCCTGGAGGAGCTGACGCGGGCGAGCGACGCGCCGCTCAGCGTGATCGCGAAGAAGGCGGGCGTAGGCCAGGGCACGTTCTACCGCAACTTCCCCAACCGCGAGACGCTCGTCCTCGAGGTGTACCGCTACGAGGTCCAGCACGTCTGCGACGCCGCCTGCCAGTTGCTGGCGAGCCGGCCCCCCGACCGGGCGCTGCGGGAGTGGATGGACCGGCTCGTCCGGTTCGGGATGGCCAAGGCCGGTCTGGCCGACGCCATACGCAAGGCCACCAGCGCGCTCGGCAGCCTGGCCGGAGTGGGTCCCGGCCCACTGACCGAGGCCGTCGCGCACCTGCTGCGGGCGAACGAGGAGGCCGGCACCATCCGGCCGGGAGTCACCCCCGACGACTTCCTGCTCGCCATCGCCGGCCTCTGGCAGATCGACCCGCGCAGCGACTGGGAGTCCCGGGCCGGCCGCCTCATGGACCTCGTCATGGACGGGCTGCGGGCCGGCGCGCCCGGACGCTGAGCGCGGAGGTTGGAAACCGCCGCCCGATCGGTCTACGGTCGAAAGATCGCTGCACACGATCCGACCCGTTCCGGAGAGTACCCATGTCGAAGATCCTGTTCGTGGTGACCGGCGCCGACCACTGGACGCTGGCCGACGGAACCCGCCACCCGACCGGCTTCTGGGCCGAGGAGGCCGTCGCCCCGTACGAGGCGTTCAAGGCCGCGGGCCACGAGATCGTCGTCGCCACTCCCGGCGGTGTCGTCCCCACGGTCGACCGCGGCTCCCTCGCGCCCGAGGTCAACGGTGGCCAGGAGGGCGCCGACAGGGTGGAGGCCTCGCTCGCCGCGTTCACCGAGCTCCAGGGACCCGTCAAGATCGCGGAGGTGGACCTCGACGACTACGCCGCCGTCTTCTACCCCGGCGGCCACGGCCCCATGGAGGACCTCGCCGTCGACGCCGACTCCGGCCGCCTGCTCACCCGCGCCCTGGAGACGGGCAAGCCGCTCGGCATCGTCTGCCACGCCCCGGCCGCGCTCCTGGCGGCCGCGAAGGCCGACGGCACCCCGGCCTTCGCGGGGTACCGCCTGACGGGCTTCACCAATGCCGAGGAGGCCCAGGCGGGCTTCGCCGACCGCGCCGAGTGGCTGCTCCAGGACCGCCTGGTGCGGGGCGGCGCCGACTTCCGGGAGGGCGAGCCGTGGGCCCCGCACGTGATCGTCGACCGCAACCTGGTCACCGGCCAGAACCCGGCGTCCTCCGCCCCGCTCGCCGCCGAACTGCTCAAGAAGCTGGACTGATCACCGCTGGGCGCCGAAGGCCACCGCGCCGTAGTGGGCGCGGGGGCTGCTCGTCGCGAGGGCCCAGTAGCGGTCGCCGTAGGACCAGTGCCACCACTCGGTCGGGTAGTTGACGAGACCCGCCGTGGCCAGGGCCGCGGTGAGGGTGCGGCGGTTGCGGCGGGCCTCGGCGCAGATGCGGTCGGTGTCGGTGTAGCAGGCGCCGTCGCTCTCCTCAGGACCGGCGTTCACCGGTGTGCCCAGGTCCAGTTCGGTGCCGCTCGTGGTGCACAGGGTGACGTCGACGGCGGCGCCCGCGACGTGCGGGGCGACCTCGGGCGGCGAGAGGGAGCGGCTCGTCTGGCGGTGGAGGTGGCCTTCCGCCCAGTGCGGGTGGCTCCGTCTGAGTTCGGCGGCGTACTCCTCGAAGTACTTGATCTGCAGGTCGAGCGGCCGGTAGCCCTCGGTGACCAGCAGGCGCAGGCCTTCGGGCAGCAGCCGCGCGGCGCGGGCCAGCCGCCAGACGACGCCTTCGCGCAGCTGGGCGTAGGCACCGGCCGGGTCGGCGAGGCGGCCGTCGACATCCACGAAGGGCAGGTGGCGCAGGTCGACGAGGCCTTCGCCGCAGTCGTCGACGGGGATGTCGACGACCCGGGGGTCGCTCATGAGGATGATCGGCGGCATGCTCGGGCCCTTCGGGACGGACGTCTTCCTGGCAGCGAAGGGGGACACACGTCCGGGGGCGGGCTGCAGCCCGCCCCCGGAAGTCCCCCGGCCGTGCGGTGGCGCCACGCGACAGACGGCCCATACGCCCGACTGCTCGGTCGTATGGGCCGCACGCGACAGTGGCCTCTCCCCCGTTAGATCCGCTGTCGCTGCCGGCCTCTGCGCCGCCGACACGTAGAGCCTGCCGCGGGTCGCTGCAATTCCTCTGCAAATCCGAGCCAAGTGCGCTGCTGCCGCAGCGCGTTCAGATGCCGGGCTCGTGCCGTTCGCGCGCCTCGTACGCCGCGAAGACGCCCCGCGCCTCCGCCCGCAGCGCCGCAGCCTGCGCCGGTTCGCCCGCGGCCTCCCGCGCCGCGGCGAGATCGCGCAGGGTACGGGCGCGGGCCAGCGGCAGCTCCAGGGCCGCCCAGAGACCGGCCGCCGCGGTGAGCCGCCGCTCGGCCTCGTCGACGCGCCCGGCGGCCAGCTCGCATTCGCCGAGCGTGCGCAGCGCGAGCGCCTCGCCGAAGCGGTCGCGGTGGGCGCGGCAGGTCTCGAGCACGCCCCGCAGCTCCGCGGCCGCCTCGGCCGAACGCCCCAGCCGCATCCGGCACTTGGCCCGCGCCTGCACCGCGTACGCCGACATCAGCGGGTCCCCGAGGGCGGCGAGGAGGGCCACGGAGCGGTCGGCGAGCCGCTCGCCCTCGGCGTAGGCGCCGAGCGAGCGGTGCACCAGGCTCAGCGACCGCAGCGTGAGCGCCTCACCGCGGCGGCTGCCGAGCCTGCGGTAGGCGCGCAGGGACTCGTCGAGGAGCGTGAAGGCGGCGTCGTGCGCGCCGAGTTCGAGGTGGACGGTGCCCGCGAAACGGCAGGAAAGACCGAGCCCCGGGTCGTCGTGCAGCCCGCGGAAGCCCTCGACGGCGCGCCCCAGCATGTCAAGGGCGGCGCGCAGCCGTCCCGCCTCGCGCAGGGCGCTGCCGAGTCCGGCGAGGGCGGCGGCCCGGCCGCGCGCGTCGCCGAGGTCGGCGCAGATGGCGGCCGCCTGCCGGAAGTAGTCCTGCGATTCGCTGAACCTGTCCTGTTCGTAGCGGAGTTGGCCGAGACCGATGAGCAGCAGGGCCTCGCCCGAGCGGTCCTCGGCGCGGCGGGCCGCGGCCAGCGCCGCGTCGTGGCTGCGCCACCAGGCTTCGAAGCGGTTCCCGACGGCGTACGCGGAGGAGCACAGGGCGGCGGCGGCCTCGCAGGCCAGGGTGTGCAGGTCATAGGCCGCTGCCCGCTCCACGGCGGCGGCGAACGCGTCGGCCTCGGCCTCGAACCACGCCGCGGGGTCGGCGAGCGCCCGCCGGGTGGCCTCGGGCCCGGCCGGCCGCACGAGGCGGTGCAGGGCGCCGGGCGCCGCGCGGAGCGGACCGGAGGAGTCGAGGAAGCCCCGGTGCAGTTCGACCGCTCCGGACGGCGTGGCGGAGGCGACGCGGCCGGTGAGCCAGAGGCCGGCGCCGAGGGCCCGGCCGACGGCGGCGGCGCGTTCGGCGGGGGTGTCCTCGGCCTCGGCGCGTTCGGCCGCGTAGACGCGTACGAGATCGTGCGGCCGGTAGCGCGGCTGGTCCGCGCGGTCCACCAGGCTGCAGTGCAGCAGTTGGGCGTCGATGAGCTGCTCGACCACCCGTTCCGCCTCGCTCTCGGGCGCGTCGAGGAGCGCGGCGACCACCCAGGACGCGACATCGGGCGCGGCGAGCAGGCCGAGGCGGCGCAGGGCGGTGCGGGCCGGGGCGTCCAGCGCGCGGTAGCTCAGGCCTAGGCCGGCCCGGACCTCCAGGTCACCGACGGAGAGCTCGTCCAGACGATGGCGCTCGTCGGCCAGCCGTTCGGCGAGCGTCCGTGCCGACCAGTGGCGGCGTGTCGCGAGGCGGGCCCCGGCGATGCGCAGGGCGAGGGGGAGTCCGCCGCACAGCTCCACGATGCGGCGGGCCGCCTCGGGGTCGTCGCGCACCCGCTCCGCGCCCGCGACCCGGGCGAGCAGGTCGGTCCCCGGCTCCGTGTCGAACACGTCGAGGTCGGTGCGGTGGGTGCAGGGCAGGGCGCCGAGGCGGGCGCGGGCGGTGATCAGCACCCCGCACGTGGCGCTTCCCGGGAGCAGCGGCCGCACCTGGGACTCGCTGCCCGCGTCGTCGAGGACGAGCAGGACGCGGCGCCCCGCGACGAGGCTGCGGAAGAGGTCCCTGCGCTCGGCGTCCCCCTCCGGCGGGTCGGCGCCCAGGGCGCGCAGCAGGCGGCCGAGCACCTCGCCGGGCGCCACCGGGTCGGTGGCGCCCCGCAGTTCGGCGTAGAGCTGTCCGTCGGAGTACGCGTCTGCGGCCCGGTGCGCGGCCGTGACGCCGAGGACGGACTTGCCGATGCCGCCAGGACCGGAGATCACCACGACGGGCATGGCCTGCCGCGCTCCCGGCGGGGTCAGGGCGGCGCGCACCTCGCTCAGCTGCGCCGCCCGGCCGGTGAAGTCGCCGATGGCGGCCGGCAGGAGGGCGGGTGGGGGCGGCGGCCGGGTGTGGCCCTGCGTGGCGTCGTCGCCGTTGTCGTGCGTGTGGGTGGTCGGCCGGGTCCGGGTCGCGGCGTCCGCGGAGGCCGGGGTGGCGTCGGCGGCGTGCTCGTGATCCGGACCGGGTGAGGGCGGCGGGCCGGCCGCGGGGGCCGGGGTGCGGGTGGCGGTCCGTACGCTGTCCGCGGCGGGCAGCAACGACGCGTCCGCCCGCAGGATCGCCTCGTGCATCGCCTGGATCCCCGGCCCCGGATCGAGCCCCAGCTCCTCGGCGAGCACGTCGCGCCCCTCCGCGTACACGGCGAGCGCGTCGGCCTGGCGGCCCAACCGGTAGAGGGCGAGCATCAGTTGGCCGCGCAGCCGTTCGCGGGTGGGGTGGGTGGCGACCAGGGCGGTGAGCTCGCCGACCAGCTCCGTCTCATGGCCGGTTCGCGCGAGATCGGCGGCGATCCGCTCCTCGAGGACCGCCTGCCGCGCCTCTTCGAGCTGATCGGCCGTGGCGCGCAACGCCTCGCCGATGCCGCCGAGGGCGGGCCCGCGCCACAGGGCGAGGGCCGCGCCGAGCGACCGGGCCGCGGCGGCGTGGTCCCCGGCGGCCGCCGCCTGCCGGCCTTCCGCGGTGAGCCGCTGGAACGCGGCCCGGTCGACGAGGTCGGTGTCCGCGTGGATCAGGTAGCCCGGCGGCCGGGTCTCGATGACGTCGGCGGGCAGCGCGCGACGCAGCGCGGAGACGTACGACTGGATCAGGGATCTCGCCGTGTCCGGCGGGTTCTCGCCCCAGATCACGTCGATCAGCGCCTCGGCGGAGACCACCCGCCCCGGCTCGAGGAGCAGGGCGGCGAGCAGGGCCCGGGGCTTGGGCCCGCCGAGCGCGAGGCGCCGGCCCGCGCGCCACGCTTCGACCGGCCCGAGCAGACGGAAGTGCATGTCCGTGTCCACGCCCAGCTCCATGGGTCCTGCCCCGCACCGCCCCCGCTCCGCGAACCTCACCTCCGGCCCGGACCCGCCGGGCCCGGCCGTGCCCGATCGACTGGTCATCCTACGTCGGTGCGGCGGCAACACGCGTGGGTACGCGGGGAATCAGGCCAGCTCGGCGATATGGCACGAAGCGGGCACGGCGCGGCGGCGGGACGAGGCGGGGCGCCGCAAGCGGAGGGGGCGTGCGCGTGGCCCGCCCGCTCCGTGCCGGACGAGACCGCGCGACGCCCCCGTACCCACCGGGACCCGTGGGCCCTACGCTTCGCTGGCCCTGAGCATGTCCTCGCGCTCGACGAGCTTCACTCGCTCGCGGCCCTGCGGCTCGCCGAGCGCCTTCTCCGCGGCGTCGAGGCGGTACCAGCCGTCCCACGTGGTGAAGCGGACGTTCCGTTCGCCGAGGAAGGCGTCGACGGCCTCGGGCTCGGGCTCGGCGGGGGTGAGCAGCCGCCCGTTCTCACGGTCGTCGAGAAGACTGGCGACCGTCTCGTTGGCGTCACCCTTGGTGTGGCCGATGAGGCCGACGGGGCCGCGCCGGATCCACCCGGTGACGTACGTCGACCGCAGGTGCTCGCCGCTCTCCTCGATTACCCGTCCCGCCTGGTCGGGGACCGTGCCGGACGCGATGTCCCAGGGCAGCTTGGGCAATTCGTCGGAGAGGTAGCCGACGGCACGGTAGACCGCTCCGAGGTCCCAGTCCTTGAACTCGCCGGTGCCCTTGACGTTGCCGGTGCCGTCGAGGGCGGTGCGCTCGGTGCGCAGGCCGACGACCTTGCCGTCCTCGCCGAGGATCTCGACCGGCGACTCGAAGAAGTGCAGGAACAGCTTGTGCGGCCGGTCGCCGATGTCGCGGATGGCCCAGTTCTCCAGGGTCTTGGCGACCATGTCGGCCTGCTTGTTGCCACGCCGGGTGGCGATCGACCCGTCGTCGTAGTCGATGTCCTCGGGGTCGACGATGACCTCGATGTTCGGGGAGTGGTCCAGCTCCCGCAGCTCCATCGGGCTGAACTTCGCCTGCGCGGGGCCGCGGCGGCCGAAGACGTGGACCTCCAGGGCCTTGTTGGCCTTGAGCCCGTCGTGGACGTTCGGCGGGATCTCGGTGGGTAGCAGTTCGTCGGCGGTCTTGGCGAGGATGCGCGCCACGTCGAGCGCGACGTTGCCGACGCCGAGGACGGCGACCTTCTCCGCCTCCAGCGGCCAGGTGCGCGGCACGTCCGGGTGGCCGTCGTACCAGGAGACGAAGTCGGCGGCGCCGTACGAGCCGTCGAGGTCGATGCCCGGTATGTCCAGCGCCCGGTCGGCCGTGGCACCCGTGGAGAAGATCACCGCGTCGTAGAAGGTGCGCAGGTCGTCCAGGCTGATGTCGCGCGGGTAGTCGACGTTGCCGAAGAGACGGATCTGGGGCTTGTCGAGCACCTGGTGCAGGGCGGTGATGATGCCCTTGATGCGCGGGTGGTCCGGGGCGACGCCGTAGCGGATGAGGCCGAAGGGCGCCGGCATCCGCTCGAAGAGGTCGATCGACACACCCGGCTCGACCGCCACTGCGGATTTGAGCAGCGCGTCGGCGGCGTAGATTCCGGCCGGGCCGGCTCCGACAATGGCTACCCGCAGAGGGCGAGGCATGTTCAGGTTCCCTTCGAGCGGTGATGGAGTGACTCAAGGGGAAGCCTAAGCTAAGGCAAGCCTAAGTAAGTAGGCGGGTCATCTTTATGACGTCATAAGCCAGCCTTATGGGTTCCCCAAGCGCTCCGTATCGGTCGCACCCCCCGGAAAACGGTGCTGACAGATCGGGGCGGCACCGTTACGATCACCGCGATGACGACTCACTCTGTTGACAGATTGGGGGCCCCGTCCGCGCAAGGTGAGTGCTGATGCTCACTCAGCTCGCGAACCGGGATTCCCGCCTCTCCAGCCGCCCCTACGGGCCCTTCCCACCTCACTCCCCCTTCTCGTTCTGGCCGCGCGTGCGGGAGTTCGCCGTACCGGCCTCCATGATCGAGACCGCGACCGCGCGCCGCCGCCTCGGTGACTGGGCCGGGGCATGCGCCGCCGCACGCGTCGACGTCGACTTCAGCCCACGCGTCGTCGCCCGCACTCACGGCCGGGCCGTCGCGGCCCGGCTCCGGGCCGACCTCCGCCACTTGGCACCTGACCTGCTGCGCTGGCACATGCCGAGGATCGCTCCTGACGGTCTGCTGCGCCCGGGACTGACCATCGCCCTGGCCCGGTACGACACACCGGGCCGGGCCGGCGTACGTCCGCTGCATCTCGTGGCCCGGACCCCGCCCGCCTGGGCCGATGCCGGGCAGCGGATCAGCCTCGCGGTGTGGGACGGCACCCACGCCGACGCCGGGGCCGCGCGGCACCCGCACCCCCACCCGCATCGGCGTTTCCGCCTCGACCTGCACCGCCACCTGTGGGACGCACGCAGGACGGAGGAGTTGCGGACCCGGTCCGGGGCCGACCGGCCGGAGACTCCGGAGCGGGGGCCGACACAGGGGCTCCCCTGCGCGGTCGGCCGATGGGCGGCCGAGGCGGAGCTCCTCCTGCGTGCCGACGGACGGCCCCCAGGACCTGTCGTCGTGCGACTCGGCGCCGGGCGACGGCTGATCCTGGAGCTCGACGCCGACGGCGGCGAACCGTCCCGCGCGCCGCGGATCACGGTGACTCCTGCCGAAGGCGACGTATCCGCCCTGCCGGTGCTGCCCGACGCGGCGACCTGGGTGCCGCCCGATCTCGCGCTGATCCGCTCCGGCGCCTTCGGGGCCGACCGGCTGCATCCGCTGGTCGCGTCGGCGTTGGTACCGGAATTCACGCCGGTCGCGTCGCCGTCCGCGGCCACGGACACAGCCACCGGTGCGGCCACGAAGCGGACAGGGCGCGCCCGCCTCGTCGAGTGCCGGGGCGCCAAGCACCGCATCGCCCTGGTCGACGGAGTCCTCGCGCCGCTGGACCACGATCCGGCCGAGATCCGCAGGGAGGAGCTGCTGGCCGCGCTGACCGGCACACCACTCCCCTGCCTGCGGGTCATCGACGAGGCGCACCGCCGTCCTGACTGCCTCAGCGGCGTCCGCGAACGGCTCGACCACGGCGACATCACCGGCGCCCTGGCCGTCGTGGAAGAGCTGCTCGGCCCCGACGCGCTGCTGCGCGAAGGACCGCTGCGGGACGCGCTGACGGAGGCCGCCGACCGGCGCGTCACCTACGGCCTGTACAGGGCCGGGCTCATCGACCCCGCTCGGGCCCCCGATCGGCCGGACCTGCGCGACCGCCGGACCCGGCCGCGCCGCCCTACCACGCACTGACCTCATAACGCTTACGGCGGCAGTCGGGGCCGGACTGCGACCGGTTCGCCCCTCGCCGCCCACGCACCCCTCAGCCGACACACACCCAAGGTGATCCCACATGCCCTCCCACGCCACGCCCGCTCTTGTCGACGCCCCCGACGACTTGGTCGACATCCCCAAGCACGCACCTCGACCCGACCAACTGGACGTCGCGAGCGCGCTGTTGGGCCTGCTGCGCGACTCGACGACCGAACCCCGCCCGGACACCCAGTTGGAAGCCCTGACCCTCGCGGTCGCCGCCGACCTTCCCGTGCTTCTGTGGGGAGAACCGGGCATCGGGAAGACCGCGGCCCTCACCCAGCTCGCCGACACCCTCGATCTGCCGCTGACCACCGTCATCGCCAGCGTGCACGAGCCGTCGGACTTCTCCGGCCTGCCCGTCGTCGGGGACGATCCGGCCGAGCAGGGCGTCCCGATGGCCCCGCCGGACTGGGCGGTACGCCTGGTACGGGCCGGCCGCGGGCTGCTCTTCCTGGATGAGCTTTCCACCGCCCCGCCGGCCGTCCAGGCCGCCCTGCTCCGCCTGGTCCTCGAACGGCGCATCGGCGCCCTTCAACTGCCGCCCGGCGTAAGGATCGTGGCCGCCGCCAACCCGCGCTCGTCGGCCGCCGACGGCTGGGAGCTGAGCGCGCCGCTCGCCAACCGGTTCGTCCACCTGCGGTGGACCCACGACCACGACGTCGTCGTACGCGGACTCGGCGGCGTCTGGCCGCGGGCGACGCTGCCCCTGCTCGACCCGGCGAAGCTGCCGGAATCCGTCGCGTTCGCCCGCCGCGCGGTGTGCGGGCTGCTGGCCGCCCGGCCGAAACTCGTCCACCAGATGCCCGGCAACGAGGCGCGCCGCGGCGGCGCCTGGCCCTCGCCCCGGAGCTGGGAGACGGCACTGCGCCTGATCGCCTTCGCCACCGCCGCGGACTCGTCCCGCGATGTGCTCTCCCTGCTCGTGAGGGGCGCCGTGGGAGACGGCCCGGGGCTGGAACTCCTTGCCGCTCTGGACCGGATAGACCTGCCCGACCCCGAGGATCTCCTCGCCGACCCGGCCGCCGCCGTCCTGCCCGAACGCGGCGATCTGCGCCAGGCCGTCCTCGACGCCGTGGTCGACGCGGTCCGGCACCGGCCGGACAAGGCCCGCTGGGACGCGGCGTGGGCGCTCCTTGTCCGGGCCGTGGAGACCGGGGCGCCGGACCTCGTCGTCGTCCCCGCGGCCACCCTGGCCACGCTGCGGCGCGAGGACTGGGACGTCCCGGCCTCCATCGAACGGCTGACGGGAACGGTCTCGCTCTCCCTGCGGGCGGACCGCGCCGCGGCCCGTGCCGCCGCCAGGGCGGGCCGGTGATCCCCGACGCGGAGCGGGCGCTGGACCTCGACAAGCTCTTCGCCGCCCGTCTGCAGGCGGCCCGCGCCCGGCCCTACCTGGCCACGGCCCTGTTCGCCCTGCACGCCGTCGCGTCCCGGCAGGTGCCGACGATGGCGGTCGACCGGTACTGGCGCTGCTACGTCTCACCGGCCTTCGTGGACCGGACACCCGTGGAAGAGCTGGCCGCGGTATGGGTGCACGAGGTCTCCCACCTGCTGCGCGACCACCACGGACGCAGTGACCGGGTGGCGCGCGAGCGCGGGCTCACCGGCGCCGCGGAACGGCTGCGGATGAACATCGCCGCGGACTGCGAGATCAACGACGACGCGTTCGGGGACGGCCTGGTACGGCCCGAAGGGGCCGTCGTGCCCGAGACGTTGGGGCTGGACGAGGGGGAGCTGATGGAGGACTACCTGCGTCAGTTCCGGCTCGGGCCCAGGACGCAGGGCATGGCCTGGCTGGACTGCGGCAGCGGCGCCGACGGCCGGGCGCGCGACTGGGACCGGGGGCCGGAAGGTGCCCACGGGCTCAGTGGGCAGGAACGGGACGCCGTGCGGTTCCGGGTGGCGCAGGGCATCACGGCCCGGCCCGGCAGTGCGCCCGGAGGGTGGCGGCGGTGGGCGGAGGAGGCCTTCCATCCGCCGCAGCCGTGGCGGGAGTTGCTCGGCGCGGCCGTCCGCTCGGCGGTCTCCGGGCCCGGCGCGGGTGAGGACTACACCTACGGCCGCCCCGCGCGCCGCTCGGCCGGGGCGCCCGGCGTCGTCCTGCCGAGCCTGCGGCGCAGGCCGCCCCGGGTCTGCGTCGTCATCGACACATCCGGTTCGGTCAGCGACGCCGAACTGGGCAGTGCGCTGCTCGAAGTGGCCGCCATCTCGCGGGCGGTCGGCGGCCGGCGCGATCTGGTCGGCGTGCTGCCGTGCGACGCGGCCGCCGCGTCGGTGCACCGGCTGTGCCGGTCCGAGGGGATTCCCTTGACGGGCGGCGGGGGCACGGATCTGCGTGCGGGTTTCGCCAGGGCCCTGCGGGCGCGGCCTCGTCCCGATGTCATCGTGGTGCTGACCGACGGCCAGACACCGTGGCCGGACGCGCCACCTCCGTGCCGGACGGTGGTGGGTCTCTTTCCCCGGCGGCCGGGCTCCGGGCGGGCGGACGAGGACGACCCCGACTACACGCCGGACACGCCGCCCGCCTGGGCCCGGGTGGTGGAGATCGGGTGACCGCCCCGCGGTGGAGCCGTGCCGGGCCGGCCCGCGTGGGGGCCGGCCCGGCACGGCGTGCGGATCACCCGGCGTCGGCCCCGGTCAGGCCACGTCGAACCGGTCGAGGTCCATGACCTTGGCCCACGCCGCGACGAAGTCGTGCACGAACTTCTCCTTCGCGTCGTCGCTCGCGTACACCTCGGCGAGCGCGCGCAGCTCGGAGTTGGACCCGAAGACGAGGTCCGCGCGGCTGCCGGTCCACTTGAGCTCGCCGGTGGCCGCGTCGCGGCCCTCGAAGGTGTCCTGCGCCTCGGACGTCGACTTCCACTGCGTGCCCAGGTCGAGCAGGTTCACGAAGAAGTCGTTGGTCAGGGTGCCGGGGCTCGTGGTGAGCACGCCGAGCTTGGACCCCTGGTGGTTCGCGCCCAGGACGCGCAGGCCGCCCACGAGGACGGTCATCTCCGGGGCGCTCAGGGTCAGCAGGTTGGCCCGGTCGAGCAGCAGGTACTCGGCGGGCAGCCGGTTGCCCTTGCCGACGTAGTTGCGGAACCCGTCCGCGCCGGGCTCGAGCGCGGCGAACGACTCCACGTCGGTCTGCTCCTGCGAGGCGTCGACGCGGCCCGGCGTGAAGGGCACCTCGACCTCGAAGCCTGCGTCCTTGGCGGCCTGCTCGACCGCCGCGCCGCCGGCGAGCACGATCAGGTCCGCGAGCGAGACCTGCTTGCCGTCGGTGCGGGCCGAGTTGAAGGACTCCTGGATGCCCTCCAGGGTGCTCAGGACCGTCGCCAGCTCGTCGGGGTTGTTGACCTCCCAGCCGCGCTGCGGCTCCAGGCGGATGCGCGCGCCGTTGGCACCGCCGCGCTTGTCGCTGCCGCGGAAGGAGGAAGCCGCCGCCCACGCGGTGGACACCAGCTGGGACACCGACAGGTCAGAGCCGAGGATCCGCGCCTTGAGGGCGGCGACGTCCTCGGCGCCGATGCGCTCGTACGCCGCCTCGGGCAGCGGGTCCTGCCACAGCAGCGTCTCGCTCGGGACCTCGGGGCCGAGGTAGCGCACGACCGGACCCATGTCGCGGTGGGTGAGCTTGAACCAGGCTCGCGCGAAGGCGTCGGCGAACGCCTGGGGGTCCTCCTTGAAGCGGCGCGAGATCGGCTCGTAGACCGGGTCGAGCCGCAGCGAGAGGTCGGTCGTCAGCATCGTCGGGGCGTGGGTCTTCGACGCGTCGAACGCGTCGGGCACGGTGCCCGCGCCCGCGCCGTCCTTCGGCCGCCACTGGAAGGCGCCCGCGGGGCTCTTGAACAGCTCCCACTCGTAGCCGAAGAGGATCTCGAAGAAGCTGTTGTCCCACGTGGTCGGGGTGTCGGTCCAGATGCCCTCGAGCCCGCTGGTGATCGCGTCGGCGCCAACGCCGGTGCCGTGCGTGCTGCGCCAGCCGAGGCCCATCTGCTCCATCGGGGCGGCCTCGGGGTCGTCGCCGACCGCGTCGGCCGGGCCCGCGCCGTGGGTCTTGCCGAAGGTGTGGCCGCCCGCGATCAGGGCGACCGTCTCCTCGTCGTTCATCGCCATCCGGCGGAACGTCTCGCGGATGTCGCGGGCCGCGGCGATCGGGTCCGGAGTGCCGTTCGGGCCCTCGGGGTTGACGTAGATGAGGCCCATCTGGACCGCGCCGAGCGGGTTCTCCAGTTCGCGGTCGCCGGTGTAGCGCTCGTCGCCGAGCCAGGTGGTCTCGGGGCCCCAGTAGACGTCCTCGTCGGGCTCCCACACGTCCTCGCGGCCGCCGGCGAAGCCGAAGGTCTCAAAGCCCATCGACTCCAGGGCCACATTGCCGGTGAGGACCAGGAGATCGGCCCAGGACAGGCTCTGGCCGTACTTCTTCTTGACCGGCCACAGCAGCCGCCGGGCCTTGTCGAGGCTGGCGTTGTCCGGCCAGCTGTTGAGCGGGGCGAAGCGCTGCTGGCCTGCGCCTGCGCCGCCGCGCCCGTCACTGATCCGGTACGTGCCTGCGCTGTGCCAGGCCATCCGGATCATGAACGGGCCGTAGTTGCCGAAGTCGGCGGGCCACCAGTCCTGGGAGGTCGTGAGCACCTCGGCGATGTCCCGCTTCACGGCCGGGAGGTCCAGGGACTTGAAGGCCTGCGCGTAGTCGAACTCCTCGCCCAGCGGGTTGGCCACGGCGGGGTTCTTGGCGAGGATCTTCAGGTTGAGCCGCTCCGGCCACCACTGCCGGTTCCCGCCGCCCTGGGTCGGGTGTGCCGCGCGCGCGACGGGGCAACCGCTCCCTGTCTCCTCCGGCTTGGGGTCGGTGACGATCGCGTCGTGGTTCTCAGTCATGGGAATCCTTCCGGAGGGGGCGGATCGCGGTGCTCTGGAGCTGAGGGTGGTGGAACAGTCGGGGGCACAGGTCCGACCGACCGCTCGCGATGCGTGCGGCGCGCGAGCCGCGGATCCGGATGCCGGGCTCGAGGAGCCCGTCTCCTGAAGTCACGTGTAGTTCCCAGCTGTTGCCCTGTCCCTTGGCCGGCAGCCGGAACCGATCCTACGATGGACCGAATCCAAGTCAATACGGCAGACAAGTCAATACGACAGACGGGCGCGCGCACCTTCCATCGTCGGACCGAGCACAGATAGGGCTGGTGTCATGAGTGACCTGCTGCAACGCCTTCGCGGACGCGGCTGGCGGATGACCGCCCAACGTCGCGTGGTCGCCGAGGTGCTCGCCGGCGACCATGTGCACCTGACCGCCGACGAGGTGCTCGCCCAGGCCGCCCTCCTGCTGCCGGAGATCTCGCGCGCCACCGTCTACAACACCCTGGGCGAGCTCGTCACGCTCGGCGAGGTGGCCGAAGTTGCCGTCGACGGCCGTGCCAAACGCTATGACCCGAACGCTCACCGGCCCCACCAGCACCTGGTGTGCTCGGGCTGCGGCGCCATCCGGGACGTCCGTCCCGACGGCGATCCCCTGGCCGACCTGCCGCCCGCCGAGCGTTACGGCTTCACCGTCTCGGCGGCCGAGGTGACGTTCCGCGGGCGGTGCCCCGACTGCGCCGGCGGCTGACCGGTGCTCATTCCAGCCGCGAGCGTGGTGCCGTCGGAGGGATCGATCAGGAGGAAGGAGCCCGTCCGCCGGGAGTCGGCGTAGGAGTCCAGCGCGACCGGTTCGGCGGTGCGGACCCTGACGCGGCCGATGTCGTTGGCGACGAGCCGGCCGGGGGCGGGGTGCTGGGAGAGGTCCGCCAGGGTAAGCCGCGAAGGGATCTCCTTGACGACGGCCTTGACGGTGCGGGTCGTGTGCTTGAGCAGGACGCGCTGGCCGACGGTGAGAGGAGTGTCGGCGACGTGGCAGACGGTGGCCTCGACGTCCTGGCTGCCGACGGGCACCGCACCGCTGGGCACCAGGAGGTCGCCGCGGGAGATGTCGATGTCGTCGGCGAGGAGAAGGGTGACCGACTGGGGAGCACGGGCGACGTCGACGGCGGTGCCGAGCGCGTCGATGCCGGTGATGGTGGAGGTACGTCCGCAGGGCAGCACGGTGACGGATTCGCCGACGCGGAACGCGCCGACGGCGATCTGTCCCGCGTATCCGCGGTAGTCGGGGTGCGTCCTGCTCCGTGGGCGGATGACGTACTGCACCGGGAAACGGGCGTGGCAGGTGGCCGGGTCGTCGCCGACCGGAACGGTCTCCAGGTGTTCCAGGACGGTGGGGCCGCGGTACCAGTCCATGTACGCGGAAGGGTCGACCACGTTGTCGCCGGCGAGGGCGGAGACGGGGATGGCGGTGACGTCGGGGATACCGAGTTCCGTGGCGTAGGTGGTGAACTCGTCGGCGATGGCGGCGAAGACGGGTTCGGCGTAGTCGACCAGGTCCATCTTGTTCACCGCGAGGACCACGTGCGGGACGCGCAGGAGGGCGGCGACGGCGGCGTGGCGGCGGGTCTGCTCGACCACGCCCTTGCGCGCGTCGACCAGGATGACGGTCAGTTCCGCGGTGGAGGCACCGGTGACCATGTTGCGCGTGTACTGCACGTGCCCTGGGGTGTCGGCGAGGATGAACCGGCGCCGGGTGGTGGCGAAGTAGCGGTAGGCGACATCGATGGTGATGCCCTGCTCCCGCTCGGCCCGCAGGCCGTCGGTCAGGAGTGCCAGGTCGGGTCCGGCGTCGCCGCGACTGCGCGAAGCCCGCTCGACGGCCTCCAGCTGATCGGTCAGGATCGACTTGGAGTCGTGCAGCAGCCGCCCCACCAAGGTCGACTTGCCGTCGTCGACGGAACCGGCCGTGGCCAGCCGGAGTGTCCCGGTGGCGGCGGCAGCGGCGCCGACGCCCGTGGGGTTGCTGCTGCGGATGCTGGTGGTGGTGCTGGTGCTGGTGGTCATGTCTAGAAGTACCCCTCGCGCTTGCGGTCTTCCATCGCGGCCTCGGACAGCTTGTCGTCGGCGCGGGTCGCGCCCCGTTCGGTCAGCCGGGACGCGGCGATCTCCGCGATGACCTGCTCCAGGCTCGTCGCGTCGGAGTCGACGGCGCCGGTGCAGGACATGTCGCCCACCGTGCGGTAGCGCACCAGGCGCTTCTCGACCGGCTCGTCGGCGCGCGGCCCGCCCCACTCCCCGGCGGTCAGCCACATCCCCGAGCGCCGGAACACCTCCCGCTCATGGGCGAAGTAGATGCTCGGCAGCTCGATGTCCTCGCGGGCGATGTACTGCCAGACGTCCAGCTCGGTCCAGTTGGAGAGCGGGAAGACGCGGACGTGCTCGCCCGGCGCGTGCCGGCCGTTGTAGAGCTGCCAGAGCTCGGGGCGCTGGCGGCGCGGGTCCCACTGCGAGAACTCGTCGCGCAGCGAGAACACCCGCTCCTTGGCGCGCGCCTTCTCCTCGTCGCGCCGCCCGCCGCCGAACACGGCGTCGAACCGCTCACTCTGGATCTTCTCCGTCAACGGCACGGTCTGCAACGGGTTGCGGGTGCCGTCGGGGCGCTCGCGCAGCTTGCCCGCGTCGATGTACTCCTGCACGGAGGCCAGGTGCAGCCGCAGCCCGTACCGCTCCACGACCCGGTCGCGGTAGTCGATCGCCTCGGAGAAGTTGTGCCCGGTGTCCACGTGAAGGAGCGCGAACGGCACGGCCGCGGGGGCGAACGCCTTCAGCGCCAGGTGCAGCATGACGATCGAGTCCTTGCCGCCGGAGAAGAGGATCACCGGGTTCTCGAACTCGCCCGCGACCTCGCGGAAGATGTGCACCGACTCGGATTCCAGAGCGTCCAAGTGGCTCAGCACGTAGGGCTTCTCGGGCACCTGCGGCGGCGAAGACACGCTGGTCGTCATGCCAGATCCCTCTCGACGAGCAGCGCGTACAGCACGGCTGCGGACTCCTGCACGGTCTGGTCCTGCGACGCGATCCGCAGGTCCGGCGACTCGGGCGCCTCATACGGGTCGTCGACACCGGTGAGCCCGGATATCCCGCCCGCCGCCTGCTGGGCGTACAGGCCCTTCACATCGCGTACGGAGCACACCTCGACCGGCGTCGCGACATGCACCTCGACATATGCGGTGCCCTCGCGGCGGTGCCGTACGCGCACCGCCTCCCGGCTGTCCGCGTACGGCGCGATCACCGGTACGAGGACGGTCACTCCGTGCGAGGCGAGCAGTTCGGCGACGAAGCCGACGCGCTGTACATGGGTGTCCCGGTCCGCGCGGGAGAAGCCGAGGCCCGCCGAGAGGAACGTACGGGTCTCGTCCCCGTCGAGCACCTCGACGCGGCGGCCCTCGCCCCGCAGGCGCTCCGCAAGCGCGTACGCGATCGTGGTCTTCCCTGCGCTCGGCAGACCTGTCAGCCAGACTGTCGCGCCGGCATCGGTGATGGGCATGCGGCTACCAGCCGATCGAGCGGTAGAAGGCGGCGTACCGCCGGAACACGTCGTCCCCGACGGGCGGCCACGACAGTCCTGCCCCGGCCGCCAGCCGCTCGGCCCGTTCCCTGCCCACCGCGGCCGGGTCCTGCCGGAACAGATCGGCCAGGCTCTCCTTCACCAGCAGTCCGCCGTCACCGGTGTCGGCGTCGGAGCCGGTGGGCGGGGGGAGCAGGGCGAGGGCGCGTACCAGGTCGCGGTCGTCCGGTGCCGCCGCCGACCGGCGCCGCACCTCCTCCCAGAACACCGGGTACGGCACCTGGGTGAGGCCGAACGTCTCCTGGAAGACGGCCATCAGCGCGTCGAAGCCCACGGCGTGCGGCTGCACCTCGTGCAGCCACCCGCGCTCGCCCGTGCAGACGGCGGCGACCACGATCTCGCTGACGCGGTCCACCGGCGTGTAGTCGGTGACGATGGGGCTCGAGAACCACATCCCTGTCCGCAGGCAGGCCTTGACCAGGAGGTCGTGCAGGCCCCAGCGGCTCGGTACGCCTGTCACGGAGTGCGGGGTGACCTCGCCGAAGCGGTGGACGGTGACGGGCAGTCCGCGCGTGGCGGCCTCGGCGAGCAACCGTTCGGCCACCCACTTCGACTGGCTGTAGCCGTCGCCGGGCACCGCATCGCCCGGCACGGGGCCCTCGGGGATGAATCCGGTGCCGTCCCCCTCGGGGGGAAACACTCCGAGGGTCGAGATGAAGTGCAGGTGCTTGTCGCGGTGGGCCGTGGCGAAGCGGAGGATCTCCAGGGTGCCGTGGACGTTGGCACCCCGGTGAGCGTGGTAGCCGCGGGCGAGGTTGATCATCGCGCCGTTGTGGATGACGGTGTCGGCGCGCTCGGCCAGCGCGGTGAACTCCCCCTCGCCGAGGCCGAGTCGGGGCAGCCGCAGGTCTCCTGGCAGCCCCTTGATCCGCTCCGCGTGGGTCTCGTCCCAGAGGCGGTACTCCCGCAGGTTCGCGACGATCCGCTGCCGGGCGCTCTCGGCGTCGTCCGCCCGTACCAGGCAGTACACGTCGGCCTGTGTGTGCACCAGCAGGTCGTGCAGCAGTTGACCGCCCACGAAGCCGGTGGCGCCGGTCAGCAGCACCTCGCGCGGCGGCGCGGAGGTGGCGGCGGCGGACAGGGGCATGATGTCGCTCGGCAACACGGCGTCGGCGTCGAGCAGTTCCTTGAGCTCGCGGGCCGCTGCGTCGACGGCGCCCTTGTCCGGGGACGGATCGGGGTCGTCACGTCCGGTCAGGAGAGCGGCCTGCTGGTTCACTGTCGGGCGCTCGTACACGTCACGTACCGACACGCGGGTGCCGAACCTCTCGCTCAGGGCGACGGCGAGGCGCTGGGCGCCGAGCGAGTCGCCTCCCAGGTCGAAGAAGTCGGCGCCCGGGCCGACCCGGCCGACCGGCAGGAAGCCCAGCCAGATGGTGCGGACGGCGGCCTCCACGGAGTCCGGCCCTTGGTCCGTGACGTCCGTGACGTCCGTGCCGTCCCGGCCGCTCCGCTCCGGCGCTTCCTGCTGGTCCGGTCCGGCGTCGGGCCGGTGCGCGGCGAGCTGTTTGAGCGCCTTGCGGTCGGCCTTGCCGTTGGGGGTCAGCGGCATGGCGTCCAGGACGACGAAGCGGCGTGGTGTCAGGGCGGGCGGCAGGCTCGCGGCGGCGTGCTCCTTGAGCCCGGCGGGCCCGAGTCCGGCGGAGCGTACGGTCACGAAGGCGACCAGCGCCCGGCTTCCGCCCTCTTCGTGCACGATCACTTTGGCTTCCCGCACCTGCGGATGGCGCAGCAGCCCCGCTTCGACCTCCGAAAGCTCGATCCGTACGCCGCCGATCTTGACCTGGTGGTCGAGGCGTCCGACGAACTGGAGGAGTCCGTCGGGACGCTGGTAGCCGAGGTCACCGGTGCGGTAGAGCCGGTCGCCGGGGATGTCGGGGAAGGGGTTGGGCACGAACACGGACGCGGTCTTCGCGGGGTCCTTCACATAGCCGAGGCCGAGACACTCGCCCCCGATCCAGATTTCGCCGGTCTCGCCGGTCTCCACCGGCTCCGCGCGATCGTTCACGAGCACCGCGTACGTGTTGTCGATGGGGCGGCCGATCGGCATGGGGTCACGGTCGGCGTCGCCCACGGTGTGGAAGACGCTGCCGATGGATGCCTCGGTCGGGCCGTAGGTGTTGATGAGGTCGACGTCCGGCAGATAGGACCTGAAGGTGTGGATCGCGTCCGCCGTCATCTCCTCGCCGCCGATGAGGAGCCGCCGCAGGGAGCCAAGGCGCTCGATCAGCCGCGGCTCCGCGGTGAGCAGCTCCACCAGCGTGTTGAAGATCGAGGGCACGAAGTCGGTGGTGGTGACGGCGTGTCGGTGGATGACGTCCACGGTCGCCGCCAGGTCGAGGATGCCCGAGCGCTCGGGTATGACCACCCGGCTCCCCGTGGTGAGGGGCCACAGCAACTGCCAGAGCGAGGAGTCGAACTGGTGGCGGCTGTTCTGCAGCACCACCTCGTCCGAGCGGCCGCTGAGCCGGCGGCTCATGTAGGCGAAGCGGTTGAGGAGGCCCCGGTGGACGTTGAGCGTGCACTTGGGCAGCCCGGTGGAGCCGGAGGTGTAGAAGCCGTAGACGATGTCGTCCAGGGTGGCCGGGGGCGCGGCCGGCGGCTCGGTGCCGTGTGCCGGGACGGTGGGCAGGACCGGGAGTGCGGGGATGCCGGGCGGGAGTTTCCTGCCGCCCTCGGAGCAGAGCACGACCTTGGCGTCGAGCGTCCCGATCATCCGGGCGAGGCGGTCGGTGGGACCGGAGTCGTCGACGGGGACGAACGGCGCCGCGAGCTTCATCGCCGCGATCATCGCGAGCGGCAGCTCCACTCCCCCGTCGACGACGAGCGGGACGAAGTCGCCGCGGCCGACGCCGTGTTCGCTCATCCGCCGGGCGAGCGCGTTGGCCCGCTCGTCGAGCTCGCGGTAGGAGAGCGTGAGCGAACCGTGGGTGACAGCGGGCGCCTGCGGTGTCCCGGCCGCCCTGGCCTCGAAGAGCTGCAGGACGGTGCGGTCTCCCGGATCGTCGGCGGATCGCTCCGCAACGCCGCCGCTCGACCGGACTCGATACCGCTCTGACATACCGGAAGCCCCCTTGACGGGCCGCTTCGTGGGCGGCCTACTGTGCCCTGAGTGTTCGGACCGAACCCGAAGTCCCGAACCGGGAATGCGAATCTTGATTCCCCGAATATCCCGGAACAAGGTAAGGCCGCCGCCAACAGCCGCGATACCGTTCGGCGCTTACCACGTTCGTAAGCACCGTAATTACAGAGGTGGCTCCTTCAGCGACCCGGCCGTCACCGGTGGAACGAACGTTGACGCGGCGAGAACGGGGATACTAATGTCACGGCTCGGTCCGTTCTGGAATTGAGTATCCACTATGCCGACGCACGGCCACGGGGGTAATACGCAGATGGATTTGAAACAACTCAAAGGCCTGCGTGTGGGTCTGCTCACATCCGGCGGGCTCTCCGCCACCGCCGTCGCCGCCTGGCTGGCGGAGAACGGCGTCGACGTGACCTGCTATGTCGCCGACATCGGCCAGCAGGCGCCGCTGCCCGCGGAGGAGCTGGCCGCGTGCCTCTCCCGCTTCGGCCTGAAGTCCCGGGCCGTTGACCTCCGTGCCGAGATGGCCGGCACCGCGCTCGATCTCGTCACGTACCAGGCGACGTACGAGGGTGGCTACTGGAACACCACGGGCGCCTCACGCGCGGTCCTGGTCGGCGGGCTCGGCCCCGTCCTGCGCGCCGACGGGTGCGACGTCCTCGCCCACGGATGCGTGGGCGGCGGCAACGACCAGTCCAGGTTCGCCCGTTACGCGGCGCGCTTCACTCCCGACCTCACGGTGTTCACGCCGTGGACGCGGGCGTGGATGCTGGAGCGGTTCCCGACCCGCACGCACATGAGCACCTACCTGGCCGGCCTCGGCTACCCCGAGGAGCTCACCGACTGGGCGGCGTACTCGGTCGACGGCAGCCTCGCCGGCTTCTCCCACGAGAGCGACGCGCTGGAGTCGCTGACGACCGCGCCCGCTTCGGTGAAACCGCTGATGACGGTGTGGCCGCAGGACGCGGCCGCCGAGCCCGAGACGTTCACGGTCCGCTTCGAGGGCGGGCGCCCCGTGGCGATGGACGGGACGGCGGTCACCCCGCTGGATGCGATGCTGCGGGCCAACGAACTCGGCGGCCGGCACGGGATATCGCTGCGCGCCGTGGTCGAGAACCGCGTGAACGGAACCAAGTGCCGCGGCGTGTACGAGGCGCCCGGCCTCGACGTGCTCGGGCCCTGCCTCGACGCGCTGTACCAGGCCTGCCTCGACAAGCCCTCGACCGCCCTGCTGCGCAGGCTGTCCGCCACGCTCGGCACCGCCGTCTACGAGGGACGCTTCCACGACGCGACGGGACGGGCGGCGGCGAGCGGCGTCGACCACCTCGCGGCCGGCGTGAGCGGAACGGTCGAAGCGACGCTGTACCGGGGCAACGTCCAGGTCCAACGGCTGCTCGACCTCGCGGACGCGCCCGGAACGGCACGCCAGACGCGCTTCACGCACGGCGGCCACCACTGGATCACGCAGGCGGGGCAGGGCGCCGCCGGCTGAGCCGCCCGTACAGCCATCCGTACAGCCACCCGCGAAGGGAGGGGGCAGGGAGTCGATCTCCCTGCCCCCTCCCTTCGGTGCTTCTGGCCGGCCCCTACTGGGACCAGGCCGTCGGCGTCCGGTCCCAGCGGTGCCGGCGCAGCTCGGCGTACAGCTCCCGCGACAGCGGCTCCGCCCCGCTCACCCCTAGGTTGGCCGCGACGTGCCGGACACTGCGCATGCCCGGGATCACGGTGCTCACGGCCGGATGCTGGAGGATGAACCGGAGCGCGAGCTCGGGCATCGTCATGTCCGCGGGCACCACCTCCTTGAGGCGGTCCGCGTGGTCGACGCTCGCGTGCAGGTTCTCCGGTACGAAGTACGAGCTGCGCCAGTCGTCCTCGGGCCAGGTCGTCTCGTGCGTGAGGGTGCCGGTCAGGGTGCCCTCGTCGAAGGGCACCCGGGCGATGACGGCGATGTCCCGCTCCTGGCAGGCGGTGAACAACTCGTCTTCCGGGGCCTGGTCGAAGATGTTGTAGATCACCTGGACCGCGTCGATGAGCCCGGTGTCGAGCGTCTTCAGGACGTTGGTCGGCTCCCAGCGGTTGACGCTGATGCCCACCCCCTTGACGACTCCCTCGTCCTTCAGCCTGCGGATGGGGTCCTGCCAGCGCGGATCGTCGGCCCAGCCGTCCTCCCACACATGGAACTGGAGCAGGTCGATCGATTCCGTGCCCAGCCCTTCGAGGCTCTTGCGGGTGTATTCGAGGATGTGATCCTCGGGAAATACATCGGCGAGCCTGGAGTCCCGCGTGGACGGAAAGTTGCGGTCCTTCGGTGGGATCTTCGTGGCGACGTAGAGCCGCTTTTCCTGGTGCCTCTTCAGCAGCCGGCCGAGCAATTCCTCACTGTGGCCACGACCGTAGATCCACGCCGTGTCGAAGAAATTGCAGCCGAGCCGAATGCTCTCGTCGAGCGCATCCTGGCCGGTCGCGTCATCGGCGCCCGACCAGCCGCCTTCACCTCCGGCTATTCCCCACATTCCATAGCCGACTTCGCTGACCTGATACCCGAGCCTGCCGAAGCGTCGGTACTCCACTGTTCAACCTCGTTTCCGCTTGTCACTGATTCGCTGCCGCGTCCACGTCACTTCGTCTCGCGCACGATGGCCTCCAGGGCCCGCACCATCGACTCCCCGATCCTGGGCGCGAGAGTCGCGGACGCCTCCGCGTGGTCCACCCGGATGTTCATCTCGTAGGACATCCGCTGCGGAAGCCGGTTGATCTCGACGAGTACCGGGAAGTTCGTGCGGTCGGCGAAGCTCCACCGGTCGGCGCTGATACCGCGCAGGGTGTCGACTTGGTCGAAGACGTGGAAGTCCGTGTAGTTGAACATCGCCTCGAAGGGGGCGTGTCCCAGGTCCTTCTGTATCCGGGCCAACGGGTAGGTGCGGTGGGCCAGATGGTCGCGCTCCGCGTCGAAGGCCGCCTGTACCAGCTCCGACCAGGTGTCGTGCTCCACCTGTACGCGCACCGGCAGCACGTTGAGGAACACACCGAGTACCAGGTCCGCCCCCTCCGACTCCGGTCGCCCGTTCCCGCACAGGCCGCTCACCACGTCCTCGGTGCCGCAGACTTCGCCCATCGCCCACAGGTGCGCGGCCAGGAAGACGCTCTTGACCGGCACTCCCAGTACGGCCGAGGCCCGTTGCACCCCCACGGCCAGCGCGTCGGGCAACTCCTGTACCAGCACCGCCGCTTCAGGGTCGTCGGCGCCGGAGGCCGCCGGGAGCACGAGCGGCTCCATGCCCTTGAGCAGTTGCGTCCAGTACGTGCGCGACGCGGCGTCCCGGGCGGCGCTCTGCTCGGCCGCCACGAAGTCCCGGTAGCGGACCCGCGGCATCGGTTCGAGCCCCGGCCCCTCGTGCCCCAGCCGCCGCTCGTACTCGACCAGTACCTCGGTCGCGAGCCGCGCGAAGCTCCAGCCGTCAAGGAGGACGTGGTGCACGGACAGGGAGAGGTGGAAGGAGTCCGAAGAGAGGACGCCGACGTGGACGCGGAGCAGCGGGGCCTTCGTCTCGTCGAAGGAGGTCGCCGATTCCCGCTGCCACCAGTCGTCCAGGGCCCTGCGCTGCTCCTCCTCGGTGAGGCCGCTCAGGTCCTGTGTCTCCAGGGGGACGGTCGCCGTGCCGTGCACCAGTTGCAGGGGCTCGCGGTACTCGGCGAGTTCGAAGGAGGTGCGGAGCATCTCGTGGCGGTCGACGAGCGCGGCCACCGCGTCCCGCAGGGCTTCTTCGCGCCACGGGCCGCGCACCCGCACGCTGGTCAGATCGTGGTAGAGCCGCGGATCGTCGCTCAGCTCACAGTGGTACAGGATGCCCAACTGGAGCGAGGACAGCGGGTAGGCGGCCTCCACGCCCGCGGGCACGAGCGCGGGGTCGAGGTCGGCCAGCGTCGTCGTGAGCGCGGCGCCCTCCGGCGGCTCCTGAGCGGTCGGTGCGTCACAAGCGCCCACGGCCTCACGGGCCAGCTCACCGAGCGTGGGGTGCAGGAAGACGTCCTCCACGCTGATCTCCAGGCCGGCCGCGCGTGCCTCGGCGACCAGCCGGATCGCCGTGATCGAATCCCCGCCGAGGCTGAAGAAGTTGTCGTCCGCCGCGACGCGGTCGCGCCCCAGCACCTGGGACCACACCGCACGCAGCTGTTCGAGGCCCGGCTCCCGTCCGGCCGTCACCCCCGGCGTGCCCGAGTTCGTCATGTCCTCGCCCCTCCCCTTACGTCCTGGCCGCGCAGGACCGCATCCGGCCGTACGACCGCCTCTGAAACCACCGCTGTCCAGCGGTCGAGCAAGTTCTCCACGGTGCCACGCGCGAAGAGGTCGGTGCTGTATTCGACGGTAGTCACCATCTCCCCCGCCACCTCCTCGATCTCCAGCGTGAGATCGAACTTCGCGGTGCCGTTGTGCAGCGGCACCGGTGTGGCCCGCACTCCCGGGATCCTGGCCTCGGGGCGCCGCGGCCCCTGATAGGCGAGGGCGGCCTGCACGAGCGGGGGCACGGAGAGCACCCGTTCGGTGACGAGTTCGCGCACCAGCCGGTCGAAGGGGACGTACTCGTGCTCGATGGCGTCGAGCACCTGCCCGTGGGCGAGGCGCAGCGCGTCGCGGAAGGAGCGGGCGCCGCGGAAGTCGAGCCGCAGGACGACCGTGTTCACGAAGAAGCCGATGACGTCCTCGAAGTCGGGCCCCGGCCGGCCCGCCGCGGGCGAGCCGATCAACAGGTCGTCCTGCCCGCCGAGTTCGCTCAAGGCGGCGCCGAGTGCGGTCAGGACCACGCAGTACGGGGTGGTCCCCTCCTCCCGTGCGAGCCTGGTGACCGCGGCGAGGAGACCGTCCGGGGTGTTCCGCGAGAGGCGGTGTCCGCCGAAGCTCATGGCCTTGGGCCGTGGATGGTCCGTGGGCAGCCGCAGGACTGTCGGCGCTCCGCGCAGCCGTTCCACGACGTCCTTGACGACGGTGTCGGTCGCGAAGGTGTCGCCCGGGTCGTGCTGGAGGGCGATGAAGTCGCGGTAGCCGGTGGCGGGTTCGTGCCACGGCGGTGCCTGGCCCACTCGGCGCGCAGCGTAGGCGGTTGCGAGGTCCCGGTCGAGAACGTCGCTGCTCACCCCGTCGGAGACGATGTGGTGGGTGACCACGGCAAGCAGGTGGTCATCGGGCGCCACCTTGAAGAGCGCGGTGCGCAGCAACGGGGCGCTCGCCAGGTCGAACGGCTGTCGCGCCAGCTCCTCGGCCCGTGCCAGCGCGGCCTCCGCGCCCTGCCGCTCCACGCTCAGGTCGATGACCGGCACCGTAACCGTCACGTCCCGCGCGATCTCGGCGGTCAGCCGGCCATCCCGGAAGTGGAAGGAGGTGCGCAGCCGCTCGTGCCGTTCGACGACGTCCCCGAGCGCGAGCCGGAGCGCGGTGACATCGAGGTCGCCGTGCAGCCGCAGCGCGCTGGGCACGTTGTACGCGACGCCTGCCGCCTGCCTCAACTGGCCGAGGAACCACAGGCGTTGCTCCCCGGGTGAGACCGCGTCCAAGGGGGCGGTGGTCCTGCGTACCGGGGGCGCCGCGGGCGGGCCGCCGCGGACCAGCGCGGCGACACCCTGGACCGTGCCGGCCGCCAGGAACTCCCGCGCGGCCACGCGCGTCCCGTACTCCCGCTCCATGCGGCCGAGCAACCGGGCCATGTGCAGGGAGTCGCCGCCGAGGCCGAGGAAGTCGTCGGTCCGCCCCACCCGGGGGACGCCGAGCACCTCGCTCCACAGGGCCGCCAGCCGTTCCTCGTCCGCTCCGACGGGGTGTACGTAGGGGCCCTGGCGGACTTCCGTTTCGGGCAGGGGCAGGGCCTTGCGGTCCAGCTTTCCCTGGGCGGTGACCGGCAGGGCGGGCAGCGGGACGTACGCCGAGGGGATCGCGTAGTCGGGCAGGGAGCGCGCGGCCAGCGCGCGCAGCCGCTGCGGATCGGCGTCCCCGACGATGTAGGCGACCAGCCGGGCGGGACCGGTCCCGGTGACCACGGGCACCACGGCGCACTCCCGTACGGCCGGGTCCTGGGCGAGTGCCGCCTCCGCCTCGGCGGGCTCGACGCGGTGGCCGCGGATCTTCACCTGGTGGTCGTCGCGGCCGAGGAACTCGATCGCGCCGTCCGCGTCCCGGCGTGCCAGGTCGCCGGTGCGGTAGAGGCGGCCGCCCGGGTGCGCGGCGAACGGGTCCGGTACGAAGCGCAGTGCGGTGAGGCCGGGCCGGCCCGGGTAGCCGCGGGCCACCGCGAGGCCGCCGATGTACAGCTCGCCGGTCTCACCGGGGCGGCAGGGCGTCATCGCCGCGTCCAGGACGTGTGCCTGGGTGCCGTCGAGTGCGGTGCCAATCGGCAGGGTGCTGCCGGCCGGGAGCCGGACGTCGGCCGGGTAGACGGCGGCGGTGGCCGTGATCGTGGTCTCGGTCAGGCCATAGGCGTTGATCACCGGTACGGCGCTGTGCCTGCGCCAGGCGGCCAGGCCGCGGGTGTGCGTGGTGTCGCTGCCGACGACGAGGAGGCGCAGCTCCGGCGGCAGGGCGCGTGGGCTCTGTTCGAGGTCGGCGCACCACTGTGCCCAGTACGGCGTGGGGAGGTTGGCGACGGTCACCCGGTGCGTGCGGAGGAAGTCCTCCAGGGCGGCGGGTGGCAGCGCGGTGTCGTCGAGGACGACGAGGGAGCCGCCTGCGGCCAGGGTCGGGAAGACCTCCTCGCCGAGCACGTCGAACCCGGGATTGGTGAACTGGAGCACGCGGTCCGTACGTGACAGTCCGAAGAGCGCCCGTACGGCCTGCGCGTGGTTGGCGAGGGACCGGTGCTCGACGGCCACGGGCTTGGGGCGGCCGGTGGAACCGGAGGTGTGGATGAGGTAGGCGAGGCGGCGCGGGTCGCCGTACGCGTCGCCGTCGGCGGCGTCGGCACCGTCCGTCCCGGCGCGCACGTCGACCACGGGCAGGGCACCGGCGACGGCCTCGGATTCGGCGTCCGGCACGCGCCTGCCGTCGGTGAGCAGCAGTCGCGCTCCCGCGGACCGCAGCAGGTACCGGGTGCGGTCCGCCGGCAGGCCGGGATCGAGCGGCAGGTAGGCGACGCCCGCCTTGGCGGCGGCGAGGAGCGCCGTGATGAGTTCCGGACCGCGCGGCATCCGGACGGCGACCACCGGCTCCCCGGCGGGCCCCCCGTCCACGCCGTCGACTCCGTCCGCGTCGTCCATGCCGTCCGCGCCGTCGGCGCCGTCGGCGCACCGCGCGCGCAGCAGCCGTGCCAACGCGTCGGCGCGCTCGTTCAGTTGCCGGTAGCTCACCGAGACGGCGCCCCGGACCACGGCCACGGCGTCCGGCGCGGCGGCGGCCTGCGCCTCGAAGAGCTGGTGGACCAGCGGTTGCGCGTACGTCACTGGGTGTGCTCGCTCCGTCGTCCGTCCGGCCGTCGTGCTCCGTCGGCCGCGCACCGCTCGACCACTTCGCGCACCCGGCCGAAGACCTGCGGTGCCTGCTCGTCGTGCAGGTAGAAGTGGGCGCCGGGAAAGGACAGGTGCCGGAACTCCCCGGTGGTGTACTCCCGCCATTCCTGGACGGCCCCGGCCGTGGCGAAGGCGTCGTCGACGCCCGACATGACGGTGACGGGGGCGCCGATCCGTGTCCTGGCGCGCGGCCGGTAGCTCTCGCCGATCGCCAGGTCCGCGCGCATCACCGACAGGATCAGAGGCAGCAGCTCCGGGTCGGCGAGCACCTCCTCCTTGCTGCCGCCGAGATCACGCATCGCGGCGACCAGCGCGTCGTCGGAGACATCGGAGCGCATCCCCGTGGTGCGGGAGGGCACGGAGGGGGCCGGAGCGCCCGAGACGATCAGGTGCGCGGGCCGGATGCCGTACGTCCGCTCCAGCTCCACCGCCACCTCGAACGCCACCAGGGCGCCCATGCTGTGACCGAAGAGGATCAGCGGCAGGTCCGTGAACGCCTGGAGCCGGGCGGCTATGTCGTGCGCCAGGGGCTCGCACCGGGTGTGTGCCGGTTCCCTGAACCGTCCGGCGCGGCCCGGGTACTGCACCGCGTGCAGCTCCATGTCCGGGCCCGCCCACAGCGACCACTGCCGGTAGGCACCGGCCGCGCCCCCGGCGTGCGGGAAGGCGATCAGCCGGGCACGGGCCTCCGGCAGCCTGTCGCCCAGGAGCCACCGGTCCACAGTGGCCTCCGTGGTCATCGGGGCAGCGCCGGGGAGCGGTCGGCCGCCTCGGCCGCCATGTCCCGGCGCAGGCTCAGCGGCCGCAGATCGGTCCACACCTCGGCGATGTGCTCCAGGCAGCGCTTCTCCGGCCCGCTGACGCCCATGTCGCGCCAGCCCGCGGGTACTTCGCGGCCCAGCGGCCAGATGGAGAACTGCTCCTCGTCGTTGGCGACCACGCGGTACTGGGGCTCGTTCTCGCGCGCCTCGGCCTCGGGCTGTACGGATGCGGCCATGGACGTCTCCTCGGTTCTCGGTCGTCGTCTGCTCGTGTGCTGGTCTGCTGCTTCGGTGTGCTCAAGTGGTCCGGCGTCACGCGAGGACCGGGTCCGCCCTCCCGGGCCGTGCGGCTCTCAGGGCGATCCGGGCGGTGCGGTCAGCAGCTCCAGGTCGGCCCGGCCCGACAGCCGCAGCCGGCCGGCCTCGCGGAACAGCCCGGCCGATGCCCCCATGCGGACGGCCTCCGTGCGGGCGAGGCGGTAGTGGCGCTGCACCGGCAGCTCCGCGGTCAGGCCGCGCACCCCGCAGACATGCACGGCGCTCGCCGTGACCTCGGCCGCCGTCTCGGCGGCCAGCGCCAGCGCGTCCACCGCGGCACGCCCGGCGGGCCGGTCCTCGTCGGCGAGCTCGCCCGCCCGGAGCACGGCCAGGCGGACCGTCTCCAACCGGGTCGCCGCTCGCGCCAACGCGAAGGAGACGCCCTGGAAGTCGTGGAGTACGGAGCCGAACTGCTCGCGGCGCAGGGTGTGCGCGCGTGCCGCGGCGTGTGCTCCCTCGGCCAGGCCGAGCAGGTACGCGGCCTGCCGGATGCGGGCACGGGCCGTCAGCTCCGCCCACTGCGCCGGTGAAGGACGGCCCAGTGCGCAGTCGTGCGGGACGAACACGTCGACGCGAGCGCCGAGGCCGTCGGTGGAAAGCAGGGCCGGAACAAGGCCGTCCGCGGTCTTCAGGAACAGCAGCCGGTGGGTGGTGTCCGGCTCGTTTGCGCCGTCGGTCGCGCTGAGTGAAACGGTCCAGCCCCCGTCGGCCGGGTGCGCCGCAAGCGGTTCCGCGGCCCCGAACGAGCCCGCTTCCACGGTGAGTTCACCCGAGCTCAAGCCGTGCAGTACGGTCTCGTGCGCGCCGTCGGCCACACAGAGTCCGACCGCGTCGGCAGTGAGCGCCGTCGCCCGGTACGGTCCGCTCAGGGCGGCGCGTCCGAGTTCCTCGCACACCACCAGGGAGCCGGGCAGGCCGAGCCCGAGTCCGCCCGCGTCCGCGGGCACTTCGAATCCGGGCGCGCCGATCTCGACCAGCGCGGGCCAGCCCGGGCAGGACGTGCCGTCCACCGCCGGGGCGCCGTGGACGGCGTCCACGCCGAGCTTGAGGGCCGCCGTGACCGAGGCGAAGCGGGAGCGCAGTGCCTGCCGGAGATGGCGGGTCAGGGTGTCCTCGGCGGCTTCCGAAGCCGCGCCGGTGCCGCCGCTCTCCCCCGCGGCGACGATCTGGAGCATCATCTCGGAGGTCCCGGCCGAGAAGGTCAGGCCGGGCGCCTCCCGGTACGCGGCCTCCAGGGTCGACGCCGCCGCGGCCGGCCGGGAGGAGGGCGGGAGCGTGCTCGCCCATTCCGCCACCGACCTGGCCACTTCGCTGGTGACGTACTTGGCCACGGCCGCGCAGGTGGTGTCGGCCTCGTCGAGCCCGCGCCCGAGCTGCCCGAGTACCCACCAGGTGTGCAGCCGCGCGGCCTCGACCTCGGCACCGAAGCGCCCGCAGCGCTCCATTTCCTCCGGTTCGAGGCCGCCCGCCGTCACGGCCGCGTACCAGGACTCGGCCTTGAGGGAGTAGTCGAGGCCGGTGCGTTCCACGGCCAGTGCCTGGGTGAGCAGCTGCCAGCCCTGGCCGACCCCGCCGACGACGTCGGCGGCCGGGACGCGTACCTCGTCGAGCACCACCCGGTGGAACTGTTCGTCGGCGATCCCCGCGATGGTCTCGCGGCGCACCCCCGGGGCGTCCATGGCCACCATGAAGAGGGTGATGCCCTGGTAGCGCCCGTCGGGGTCACCGGTCCGCGCGGCGCACAGCGCGATATCGGTGACGTCGCTCTTGAGGTTGTACGCCTTCACGCCGCTGAGCAGGAAGTCGTCGCCGTCCCGTACCGCCGTGGTCCGCAGCCCCGCGAGGTCGGAACCGGCCTCCGGCTCCGTGTACAGCACGCTCGCGAAGCTCCGGCCCTCGCCGACGGCGGGCAGGTAGCGCGCCTTGAGCCGCTCGGACCCCGCGTGCAGCAGGAACATCCCGACGATCTGCACGGTGTTGACGTGCAGCGTGTCGGGGACACCGGCCCGCGCGAGTTCCTCGGCGACGATCGAGGCCTCCGCCAGCGTCGCGTCCCGGCCGCCGTACTCCCGCGGCCAGTTGGCGGCCAGCAGACGGCGCCGGCCGAGCGCCCGGTACAGCGGGCGGACGTCCGGTTCCCGGCCGGTGTCCGCCGCGAGCCGCTCCAACTCGGCCCGGACGTCGTCGGCGCCGAGCTCTTCGCGTACGCGGCCGCGGAACGCTTCCTGGTCCGCGGTGAAGCCGAAGTGCATGATGCTGGTCTCTTCTCGATCGTACGGTCCGTGACGCCCGGTCAGCCCTGCTCGTGCGCGACGCCCGCCCCATCGGTGATGTCCGCGGCGCCCGCTTCCATGAGACGGGTCGCGTCCGCGTCGGACATCCCCTCGATCAGGGCGAGCAGGTCGTCGCTGCCGCTGCTCCGGTCGCGCAGCCGGTCGACGGACTCCGCGAGATGGGCCACCGTGGGAGAGCGGAAGAACTCCGCGAGGCCGACCCGCACCTGGAAGCGCTCGGACAGCAGCGACATCAGCTGGGCGGCCTGCAGGCTGTTGCCCCCGATGGCGAAGAAGTCGTCGTGCACCCCTACCCGATCCCGGCGCAGGGTCCGGGCGAAGATCTCCTCGGCGATGACCCGCTCGGTCTCCGTGCGGGGCAGTGTGCCGCCGTTCTCACGCACGGCGGAGCGGTCCGGGTCCGGGTCCGGCAGCGCCCGCTGGTCGACCTTGCCGCTGACGGTGAGCGGGAGCGTCTCCAGCGCGACGAAGAAGGACGGCACCATGTAGCCGGGCAGCCGGTCGGCGGCGTGGGCCCGCAGCCGCGCCGGTTCGACCGTCTCGCCCGAGGACGCGGTGTAGGCCACCAGGTGCCGCTCACCCTGCGGGTCCGCCCAGGGCACCACGGCCACCTGGCTGACGCCGGGGCAGGACGCCAACGCCGCCTCGACGTCGCCCAGTTCGATCCGCAGGCCGCGGATCTTGACCTGCTGGTCCTTGCGCCCGACGAAGACGAGACTGCCGTCACGGAGCCTGCGCACCAGGTCACCGGTGTGGTAGAGACGGCCGTCCGCGGTGCTGTCGAACGGGTCGGCGATCACCTTCTCGCGGGTGAGTCCGGGCTCCCCGAGGTATCCGCGCGTCAACCCCTCGCCGCCCACGAGCAGTTCGCCGACCACACCGTAGGGCACCGGCTCCATGTGCTCGTCCACGACGTGCGCGACGTGGTTGGCGATGGGCAGCCCGATGGGCGGGGACGCGTCCCAGTGCCCGGGGCACTCGTGGACGACCATGGTGACCGTGCATTCCGTCGGGCCGTATCCGTTGAAGAAGCGGTGCCCTTCGCGGTTCCAGCGGTTCACCAGCTCCCCGGGGAAGGCCTCGCCCCCGACGAAGACGATGCGCAGATCGGGCAGCCGGTCGGGGTCGAGGAGGGCCAGGACCGCGGGCGGCAGATCGACGACGGAGACGCGCTCCTTCTCCAGCAGCTCCTGCAGCCTGCCGACGTCGAGGCGCACCTCGTCCGCGACCAGGTGCAGTTGCGCGCCGGTGAGAAGCGCGTTGAACATCTCGCCGACGGAGACGTCGAAGTTGGCCGACGCGTAGCCCAGCACGCGGTCGTCGGGGGTGATCTCGAAGAGGTCCCGCATGGCCGCGACGAATCCGATGACCGAGTGGTGCTCGATGAGCACACCCTTGGGGCGGCCGGTCGTGCCGGAGGTGTAGAGGACATACGCGACGTCCCCGGGAGCCACCGCGAAAGCCGGGTCGTCGTCGGCCTCGCCGGACACGGCGTCCGCCAGTTCTTCCAGTACGAGCACGTCGTGGCCGCCGGGCAGGCTCCGGGCGCACTCCTCGTGGGCGAGGACGGCGACCGGCGCGGCATCGTCGAGGATGGACGCCATGCGGGCCTGCGGATAGCCGGGGTCGACCGGCACGTACGCGGCGCCGGACTTGAGTACCGCGAGGACACCCGCGATCAGGTCGGGCGTACGGCGCAGACACAGCGCGACCCGCTCACCGGGCGCCGCGCCGCGGGCCCGCAAAACCCGGGCCAGCCGGTTCGCCCGCCGGTTGAGCTCGGCGTAGGTGAGCCGCTCGGCGCCGGCGACCAGGGCGACGGCGTGCGGCGTCGCCCGTACCCGCTCCTCGAACAGCGCGGGGACGGAGAGGTCGGGGACGGCGAGGGCGGGCCCGTTCCACCGGGTCACCATCTCCTTGCGGGCCGCCGGGGTGAGGAGCGGGGTCCTCGGGACCGCCAGCTCCGGGTCCGCGAGGACCGCGGTGAGGGCCTGCTCGTAGTGGTCGAGGAAGCCCTCGACGGTCTCGTGGTCGAAGAGGTCGGTGTTGAACTCCGCCTCCACGACGCTGCCTTCGGGGCGCTCGGTGACGTTCCAGCTCAGGTCGAAGCGGGAGGTGCCCGCGTCGAGGTACTCCTGGCGGACGTCGAGCCCGGGCAGGCCGAGGCCGTTGTCGGCCGTGTTGTGGAAGGCGAACACGACCTGGAACAGGGGGGAACGCGAAGGGTCCCGGCGGGGCCGCGCCACTTCCACGATCTTCTCGAAGGGCAGTTCCCCGTGCGCGAAGGCCTCGCGCGCCAGCTCTCCGACGCGTCCCACGAGCTCACGGAAGGTCGGGGCGCCCGAGAGGTCGGCGCGCAGCGGGAGCATATTGACGAAGAAGCCGATCAGCCGCTCGACCTCGACCTGGTCACGGTTGGCCGTGGGCGTACCGATGACGATGTCGTCCTGACCGCTGTAGCGGTGCAGGAGCAGGAGGAAGGCGGAGAGATGGACGACGTACGGTGTCACGCCGCAGGAGCGGGCGAGCCGTGCCACCGAGCCCGTCAGTTCCGGAGCCAGGACCTGGCGCAGATAGGTGCCGTCGTACGTCGTCTCCGTCGGCCGGGCCCGGTCGGTGGGCAGCTCAAGGGTGGGGGCGCCGGTGAATCGTTCCCGCCAGTAGGCGGCCAGCTGTTCGTAGGTGTCCCCGGTCAGACGGCGCCGCTGCCACTCGGCGTAGTCGCCGTACTGGACGGGCAGAGGGGCCAGTGCATCGGAATCCGCACCCGCATCCGGATCGGCATGGGCACCCGCATCCGCCGCTCGTGATGCCGTCTCGGCCGCATAGGCGGCCGAGAGTTCGTCCGCGAACACCCCGGCCGACCAGCCGTCGAAGACGACATGGTGGACCACGAACACGAAGAGGTGGTCCTCGTCCCCCAGAAGCGCCAGCCCGGCGCGCCACAGCGGCGCTCGGGTGAGGTCGAAGGGGGTGCGCCCCAGCTCGGCGGCGAAGTCCCGGCCCGCCGCGGCGGCGCCCTGCGGCGCCGAGGAGAGGTCACGGACGGCGAGCGGGACGGTGACCCGGTGATCGTCCGCGGGCAGTACCCGCTGCACGAGGCCGGAGTGCGCGTCCACCAGGGAGGTCCGCAGCGTCTCGTGGCGGGTGACGACGGTCCGCAGCGCCCGGCCCAGGGCGGGTACGTCGAGTGCGCCACGGATGCGGAAGCTTGCGGCGACGTTGTACGTGGCCCTGCCGGGCGCGAGCCGGTCGATGAACCAGAGGGTTTCCTGCGCGTGGGACAGGGGCGCGGGCTCCTGTGTGTTCCTGGGCGCCAGTTCCTGGCCGCGCCGGTCCTCGGCTCCCGAGCGTAGCTGCGCGAGGAACTCCGCCCGGCGACTCTCGGGCAGCTTGGCCAGTCTCTTGACCAGCTCGCTCATGGCAGCTCTCCATTTCGGCCGGACTTCGGGTACCGATTCGAAACGATAAAGAAAGTCCCAGGGACTGTCCTCACCACCGGCGCTTGATCGGGGTAAGCGTGACGCTTACCCGACTGTGGCTCAGCGATGAACTTCTGCGTAAAGCCTTTCAGTATTCCGCGGGACGGTCTCTGGATTACTCTGCTTGCTGGCTGCGGCTCACCCATGCGCAGCGGCAGGCCACGGTGACCGTGCCGTTCGAGAAGAGGAGCCGGACATGAACGACTCGCTGCGCGGCGGAGGTTCGGGGGCGCAGGTCATCGCCTTGTGGAGCGCGCCCCGCTCCCGTTCGACCGCGTTCCTGCGCATGATGATGGGGCGGGGTGACGTGCTCGCCCTGCATGAGCCCTTTTCCCGCCTCGCCGACTTCGGTTCCGCGGAGGTCGGGGACCGGGTGGTGCGTTCCGAGGCCGAACTCATCGCCGCGATCAGGGATATGGGTGCAAAATCGAGCCTGTTCTTCAAGGACACCACTGATTTCCGTTACCCGGGCGTTCTCGAGGATCAGGAATTCCTGCGCGAGGTGTGCCACACCTTCATCATCCGGGACCCTCAAGAGGTCATCGCCTCGCACTACGCTCTCAACCCCGAACTGCGCCGGGAGGAGGTCGGCTTCGCCCGTCTCCAGGAGATCTACCTGGCAGTGGCGCAGGCCCAGGGGGTCGAGCCCGTCGTGGTCGACTCCGACGACCTCATCGACCGGCCGGCGGACACCGTGCGCGCGTACTGCGAGCGGGTCGGGCTGCCGTTCGACCCCACCGCGCTCTCCTGGTCCCCCGGCATGCCGGCCGAATGGAAGCTGACGGCGCGCTGGCACCAGGACGCCAGCGCCACCAACGGCTTCGTGAAGAGCACCAAGGAATACCCGGACACGGTCGAGAACAACGCGCTGCTCGCCGACTACTACCGCGAGGAACTCCCCTTCTACACCTACCTGTACGAGCGGCGCCTGAAGCCCGTGCAAGCACCCGCGCAGCCGTAGCGGCGCGCGGAGGGGGGGACGGGAGCACCGGGGTGACGAGAGGGAATCAGTGACGCGAGACGGCAGCACGCCTTCCATGGACGACCGCGTCAAGGCGCTGTCACCGGCCAGGCGGGAGCTGTACCTGCGCATGCTGCACGAGCGGGAGCGGACCCGGCCCACCCCGGTGGCCACCTCGTCGGGCGGCGTGATCGTCCTGCGGGAGGGGGCGCCCGGGCGAACCGATCCGATCGTGCTGACCCACCCCATCGGTGGCGGAGTCTTCTGCTACGGTCCGCTCGCCCGGCTGCTGGAGGGCCCGCGTCCGGTCTGGGCGATCGCCGCCGACGCAGCCCTCACCGGAGAACGGCAGCCGAGCGTCGAGGAGTTGGCCCGGCACTACCTGGAGCTTCTCGGCGAGCGGGGGGTGAGGCGCCCCGCACTGCTGGGCGGCTGGTCGTTCGGCGGCCTCGTCGCGCACGAGATGGCGCGCCGCCACGCCTGCGCGACCGGTTGGGCCGCGCCGGTCGCGCTGATCGACAGCGCGCCGTGGCCGGCCGGCACCGGGCCCTGGTCCCAGGCGGAGACGTTGCGGGCGTTCGTCGAGGACCTGCTCGGGTCGAGCGGCGCCAAGACCGACGGGGTGCCGCTGCCGGACACCGTCTGGGACGCCCCCGTGCCCGAGGCACTGGAGGGCGCGGCCCGAGGTCTGGCGGAACAAGGCCTCGACCTCGGTCTGGGCGCCGCGGAACTCCGCGACAGGTACGGGGTGTTCGCCCGCACCACCAGAGCCATGCAGCGGCACACTCCGGGCGCCTACCGGGGTCAGGTGACGCTGTTCCACGCGGAAGCCTCCGACGTGAGCCCGGAGATCTGGCGGCCGCTGTGCACGGAGGTGCCGCTCGGCCGCCACCGCGTCCCCGGCGATCACTTCACGCTGCTGACCGGGGAAACCGTGCACGACATCGCCCGCATTCTGCTGCACACCGCCAACGAAACTCAGGAGTACCGGTGACCGGGACCGAAGACGACTACCTCCACGAAGCGGAGATCTACGACGTTCTCTGGGCTGACCTCAACAGCTTCGACCTGCCCTTCCTGCTGACCGAGGCCAAGGAGTTCGGGGGCCCGCTGCTGGAGATCGGCTGCGGCACGGGCCGGGTCCTGCTGCCCTGCATGGAGCACGTCGACCGTGCGGTGGGCGTGGACCGCTCCCCGTCGATGCTGGCGCAGGGCCGGGTCAATCTCTCGGAGTCCGGTGTGCCCGAGGAGCGGGTGGGCCTGGTCGAAGCCGATCTGCGCGATTTCGACCTGGATGAGCAGTTCAAGCTCGTCCTCGCGGGCGGCCAGACCATGTTCCACCTCGAGACGGACGAGGACTGGCTCGCGGCCCTGACCACCATTCGCCGCCACATGCTGCCGGGAGCGCGTTTCGTCGCGGGAGTTCCCGTGTTCCACGAGGCGGACTTCGCCAACTACCACAACCGTCAGCTTTTCGTGGACGAGATCCGTCACCCGCGTACGGGCCGGCGGATCGCTCTGTGGGACTACAGCACCTTCGACCACGAGAAGCAGAGCATCACGCGGCGGCGGGTGAGCGAGATCCTGGACGAACAGGGCCTCGTCCTGGAACGCCGACACGACATCCGCAGGAACATCTACCGGTTCCCGCCGGAAATACGCACCTTGCTGGCACAAGCGGGATTCCGCATCGAGCGGGAGTACGGGGACTACGAGCGCACTCCTTACGCGCCGGACTCCGAAGACTTCGTCTGGGTCGCCACCGCCTCCGAGTGACTGGCCCAACCTGTAGAGAAGGGGAACAGCGGTGTTGAACGCGTCCGAGAATCCGGCAGGTCAGAGCGCCACCGGGGTAGGTGCGGTGTTGGCACGGGCCATGGACCGGTGGCCGGGGCGCGTGGCGGTCTCCGACGGCGACCGGTCGTTGACGTATGCCGAGCTCGACCGCCTGTCGGGGGCGCTGGCCGGGCGGCTGCGCGCGGCGGGCGTGGGGCGCGGGTCCCTGGTGGGGGTGTGTACGGACCGGGGCGTCGGACTGATCGTCACGCTCGTCGCCGCGCTGCGGACGGGAGCCGGATACGTACCACTGGATCCGGGCTACCCGGCCGAGCGGCTGCGGCTCACGGTGGCGGACGCCGGATGTGCGGCGGTGGCGGCGCCGGGACGTCTGGCCCCGGCGTTCGAGGGAGTGGCGGGCGCGTTCGTCGACCTCGACGACACCGGCGGCATCAGCGACCTCGGGGACGAGGGCGACGGGTCCGGTGCCGGTGAGTGGGCCCGGGTCTCGGGCCGCGACACCGCGTACGTCATCTACACCTCGGGCTCCACGGGCCGTCCCAAGGGAGTGGCGGTCAGCCACGACAACCTGCTGCGGCTCTTCTCCACCTCGAGGGAGCTGTTCGGCTTCGACGAGTGCGACGTGTGGACGATGTTCCACTCGGCCGCGTTCGACTTCTCGGTCTGGGAGATCTACGGCGCGCTGCTGCACGGTGGCCGCGTCCACGTCGTCCCGTACGCCACCACCCGCGACCCGGACGCCATGTGGCGGCTGATCGGCGAACAGGGGGTCACCATGCTGTCCCAGACCCCCACCGCCTTCGCCCATCTGGCCCGGGCCGCCGCCCACGCCGGCTACGGCCCCACCCGGCTGCGCCACATCGTCTTCGGGGGCGAGGCCCTCCAGCCCGCCCAACTCGCCGACTGGACAACCCATTACGGGATCGGCAGCCCGCACCTGGTCAACATGTACGGCATCACCGAGACCACCGTCCATGTCACCCACCACCGCCTCACCCAGGCCGACGTGAGCGACCCGCGCCCGCACGGCACACCCATCGGCACGGCGCTGCCGGACCTGACCGTCCATCTCCTGGACGACCAGCTGCGGCCCGTGGCCGACGGCACGGTCGCCGAGATGTACGTCTCCGGCCCCGGCGTCACCAAGGGCTACCTCAACCGCCCCGATCTGACCGCCGGCCGCTTCCTGCCCGACCCGTACGTGCCCGGCGAGCGCCTCTACCGCACCGGTGACCTGGCCCACCGCACGCCCGCGGGACGGCTCCACCACCACGGCCGCAGCGATCACCAGATCAAGCTCCGCGGTTTCCGCATCGAGCCCGGCGAGATCGAGCGCACCCTCCTCGCGCACCCCGGCGTCCACGCCGCGGCGGTCACCCTCGACCGCGGTGACCCGGCCCACCCGCGGCTCGCCGCCTACACGGTCCTGGCCCCCGCGACTCCCGTCACGTCGGTCACCCTCAAAGCCCTCCACGACCACCTGGCGCAACACCTCCCGTCCCACATGGTCCCCGCGACCATCACTCCCCTCGCGGAACTCCCCACCACCCCCAACGGCAAGCTCGACCCCTCCCAACTCCCGCCCCCGGCAGGAACATGGGACGATGCCGAGTCGGCCGACGGGCCGCGCGACGAGATCGAGGAGGGCATCGCGGACAACTTCGCCCAGGTGCTCTCCCGTCGGCGCGTCGGCATCCACGACGACTTCTTCGACATGGGCGGGGACTCCCTGCTCGCGATCCGCCTGATGGCCAGGGTGCGGCGCGACTTCGGCGTGCGGCTGCAGGTCCGCGTACTGCTCGACGGCCCCACCGTCGCGCAGCTGGCGCAGGCCGTGACCTCGGAGCTGATGGCGGCGATGGACCCGGACCAGCTCGACGCCCTCCTGGACGTGCAAGAGACGGATCCTGACGGGCCGGCCGCGCAGGCGCCCACTCACGAAAGGACGACATGAACAGTTCCGCAGACGGGCCGACGAAGCGTCGAACCACCCGCAGGGGGGAACTGCGGGAACTGGTCGGTCAGCGGGAGTTCAGGCTTCTCTACATCGGCCAGACAAGCTCCATCATCGGTGACGCGATCGTTCCGGTCGCCCTCGCCTTCGCGGTCCTCGAGCTGACCGATTCCGCCACCGCCCTCGGCCTGGTGCTCGCCGCCCGCGTGATACCCACCGTGCTGCTGCTTCTGCTGGGCGGAGTCATCGCCGACCGCATGTCCCGTCGGCGCCTGATGCTCCTGTGCGACGCGGCCTGCTTCCTGTCCCAGTTCGCACAGGGCGTCATGCTGCTCACGGGCACCGCGTCGCTGTCGTCGATGGTCGCGCTCCAGTTCATCGCGGGGACCGCCGGCGCCTTCTTCCACCCGGCCGCGACGGGTCTGCTGCCCGAGGTCGTCAAGCCCGCGCAGTTGCAGCGGGCGAACGGGCTGATGGGGCTCAGCGAGAACACGGCGTACACCATCGGCCCGGCCATCGCGGGCGTCCTGGTCGTGCTCTTCTCCCCCGGCGCCGCCCTGATCTTCGACGCGGCGACCTTCGCCGTCAGCGCGTCCGCCCTCTACTTCATCCGTCTCGCCCCCGGCTCCGCCCCGGACAAGGACGAGACGGAGAAGCCCTCGTCGATCTTCAACGATCTCAAGCTGGGCTGGGGCGAGTTCCGCTCCAGAACGTGGCTGTGGACGATGGTGGCGTGGGCCGCCTCGTTCCATCTCCTCGTGCTGCCCGCCTGGCAGGTGTTCGGTCCCGCCCTGGCCCGTGACGACCTGGGCGGCGCCTCCGCCTGGGCGATCATCAGCGCCTGCACCGGGCTCGGCTCCGTACTGGGCGGGGTGATCGCCCTTCGGATGCGGCCGCGCTTCATCATGCGCGCCTCCTTCATGCCGCTCGGCCTCTACGGTCTGCAACTCCTGGCCATCGCGCTGCTCGCTCCGGTTCCCGTGATCGCCGTCGCCGCGATCCTCAGCAACATCGGTCTTTCGATGTTCAACGTCTTCTCGCTGACCGCGATGCAACAGAACGTCCCCATCGGCTCGATGAGCAGGGTCAGTTCGTACGAATGGCTGGGGAGCATCGGGCTGCTTCCGGTGGGCCAGGCACTCGTCGGTCCGGCCGGCGGCCTGACTTCCACGACGACCGTCCTCATGGTGGGGGCCATCTGGATGTTCCTCACCCCCGCCCTGCTGTTCGTCGTCCGGGACGCCCGCAATCTGGAGGCCGTGCACGAGGACCGGAGTACGGACAGCAAGGCCGTCGAAATCCAGCCACAGACGGGCGCAAGCGCTCCATCCTGACGCAACCGTTCGAATATGACGTCCGTAGAGTCACGATTTCGATCGTGACGTCGCCAAAAGCACACGGCGCAGTGAAACTCAAGCCTTGACCTGTCCCCCGAGAGTCGGCAGGGTTGCCATCAGCCAAAGCGTCACTACCAGAAACTGGAGTGACGCGGGGGACAGGGGAGACCAAACCGGGGGAAATCAAGCCTTATGCCGTCGCGTCCACGGGCAGCAGTACGCCCGGACGCGGATCGCGCATGCGCAAGATTTCAGTATCAGTACCGTGCACTTTCCCATGCCCCCAGATAAGGGAAGTGAAACGGGGGAACATGCCAATCGACGTACTGATTTGTGATCAGCTGCCGGTCGTCCGAAACGGGATAAGCGCAATTCTGGCACCCGAAGAGGACATTCGCGTCATCGATTCCACGGCTTCCGGAATTCACGCGATGATGATTGCCAGGACGCGGCGCCCGCACGTCATCATCACCAGCCTCACCCTGGACGGTCTTTCCGGTCTCGAAATGATCAAACGTCTCCGCAAGGAGAACCTCTCTCCCGCTCCCCGCATCGTCGCCTTCACCATGGACGACAGCGACGACGTCATCTCCGCCCTCCTGCACGCGGGCGTCACCGGTCTGCTGGTCAAAGAGGTCGACCACGCGGAGATGATCTCGGCGGTGCACGCCGCGGCCGAGGGGCGCATGATGCTGGCCCCCAGGGTCGCCGAGCGGCTGGTCACCTGGTTCCGCCGGCAGGACAGCCGGCCCGAAGGAAGTCTGCAACCCGTCGCGGCCGCCCTGACTCCGCGGGAACGACAGGTACTCTCGCTCATCGCGCGAGGCAGGTCGACAGAGCAGGTCGCGGTGGATCTCGCCATCGGCATCGCCACCGTACGCACGCACGTGTACCGGCTGCGGAACAAGCTGGAGCTCAGGGACCGGGCTCAACTGGTCTCGTTCGCCTACCGCTCAGGGGTGATGCAGATGGCCACCGCCGACAGCTGACTCACCGGTTTCCCGGCGGAGCCCCAGGCCCCGCCGGATCTCCCGCCGTTACGTCCCGGGCGCCGTCCTCAGTGCAGCTTCGGGTCGAGGGCGTCGCGCAGTCCGTCACCGACGAAGACGAAGCCGAGCACGGTCAGGACGATCGCGAGGCTGGGGAACGCCCAGAGGTGATCGCTGACGCCGATGAACTGCCGGCCCTCGGCGAGGATGTTCCCCCACTCCGGCACGCCTGGGGCGACGCCGATCCCGAGGAAGGAGAGAGAGGCCACGCTGACGATGGCCGTTCCGGTGTTGAAGGCGGCGTACACGAGCACCGGCGTCATCGAGTTGGGGAGGATGTGCCGCAACACGATCCGCAGGTGACCGGCGCCGAGCGCGCGGGCCGCGGCGACGTAGTCCGCTTCGCGTACGGAGAGGATGGAACTGCGCAGCAGGCGGGCCACCGTCGCCCACGAGAACAGGGCGAGCGCGGCGATGACCGGCCAGACGCCCTGCCCCGTCACCAGGATGATGGCGATGGCGCCGACCAGCAGCGGGAAGGCCAGGAAGACATCCGCGGTCCGCATGATCAGCGCGTCGACCCATGCGCCCGCATAGCCCGCGAGCGCTCCGAGCACGACACCTATGGCGCAGGTCAGGACGATGGACGCCAGCCCGATCAGGAGGGCGAGGCGGGTCCCCGCGACCAATCGGGAGAGCAGGTCCCGGCCCAGACCGTCCGTCCCGAACCAGTGCCCCGCCGACGGCCCCGCCATGGTGTTGCCGAGATCCTGCGTCTCCGGGTCGTGGGGCACAAGCAAAGGGCCGAAGGCAGCGGTGAGCACCAGCCCCACCACAATGACAAGACCGACCACGGCGAGCCGGTTGCGCAGGAACCGGACGCGTACGACCCGCCAGTACGTCGTCTGCGAAGGCGCGCCCGGCGGTTCGTCGGACACAGCGGCCGGACTCTTGGTCAGTTCACTCATGCAGGTTCCTTGGTCGGGTCCAAAGCCACGTTCGGGCCGGCAGCGGGTCGGGCGGTCAGCTTTCCCGGATGCGCGGGTCGAGCGCCGCGCACAGCAGGTCCACCAGCAGGCTCAGGACGACGAAGACGGCGATCCCGTACGTCACCACTCCCAGGACGACGGGGTTGTTCTGCTGGCGGACCGCGTTGACCAGGGCGAGCCCGACGCCGTCCCAGTTGAAGATCGCCTCGGCGATCAGGGCTCCGCCCATCAGCAGGCCGAGGGAGATGCCGAGGTAGGTGACGACCGGGATGATGGAGTTCCGCAGCACGTGCTTGAACAGCACCGTTCTGGGCGGCAGCCCCTTGGCGACGGCGGTCTTGATGTAGTCCGCCTGCAGCACCTCCAGCATCGTCCCGCGCATCAGGCGGGCCACGAGCGCCGCGTCGACGATGGCCAGTGTCACCGCGGGCAGCACCAGGGACTCGATGTTCCCGGTGCTCAGCAGCGGGAACCAGCCCAGTTCGACGACGAAGAACTTCTGCAGCAGGAAGCCGATCACGAAGGTCGGGAATCCGATGGTCAGCGTGGAGACGAAGGTCGCCGAGACATCCCAGATGCTGTATTTGCGAAGGGCCGCAAGCACGCCGACAGGCACTCCGACGGCGATATTGATGACGATGGCCGCCAGGGCGAGCTGCGCGGTGTTCCACAGCTTGGGAGCGAGGATTTCGCTGACTTCTCTTCGCTGCACATAGTCTTCGCCGAGGTCGCCGGTGAGCAGCCTGCCGAGGTAGTGGAAGTACTGCTCGTAGAACGGCTGACCCAGGCCGTAGCGCTCCCGCAGTTCGGCCACCACGACCGGGTCATGGGCGTTCTCACCACCGGCGAGTGAGCCGATCGGATCGCCCGGGAGCACGAAGAGGCAGACGAAGAGAACAATGGTCGCGCCTATGAGGACGATCAGCATCTGCCCGAAACGACGGGCAACGAAGCGCCCCATATTGTGTCCTCTCCCTCTGCCGGTTCTTCACTTCCGCGCGTGCTCCCCATCTCCCGTTACTTCAGGGAGATCCCTTCGAGATACGGCGTCTCCCCGAAGGAAAGGGCGTCGAGCCCGTTGAACTTGTCCTTCGCCACCAAGCGGTACTCGGTCCGGTGGAACGTGGGGATGAGTGCCATGTCGTCCATGGCGATCTTCTCGGCCTGCTTGTAGATGGCCGTCCGCCGCTTCTCGTCCTTCGTGGCGCGCGCCCGGTCGACGAGCTTGTCGAACGCGGGGTTGTGATAGCGGCTGCGGTTGTCGCCCTTGACCTCGCCGTTCTCGTCCTTGGCGATCGAACCGGAGTGCAGGAGCGGGTACAGGTAGTTGTCGGGCGTCGGGTAGTCGGCGCCCCACGAGTACCGGAACAGGCCCGTGGCGTCCGCGCTCTGTTCGGCCTCGAGCCCTTCCCTGAAGGATTTGCCCTGGAGCTTCACCTTGAGCCCGAGGGTGTCCTCGAGCTGTTTGGCGACCGCCTGGATCCACTGGTCGTGTCCGACACCGGTGTTGAAGACGATGGACAACTCGTCGCCCGGCTTGAGACCCGCCGCCTTCGCGTGCGCCTTGGCCTTCTTGGCGTCGGGCTTCAGGCAGGACGCGCACAGCTTGTCCTGGTACGACTTCGGCAGCGCGGGCGGGACGATCGAGGACGCCGGACGCTGATAGCCCTTGTAGAGGCCTTCGGTGATGGCCTTGCGGTCGATGGCGTACGAGACCGCGAGGCGGGCGTCCCTGCTCTTGAGCGGTCCCTGGTCGGTGATCGGCAGCAGGTAGTTCATGCCGTTCACATCCTGGGTCAGCCACTTTCCCGAGGCCTTGAACTTGGCCTCGGCGGACCGCAGTTGCCCCGGCGGGATGTGCGCGTAGTCGAAGAGACCGGTCTGGAATCCCTGGTATTCGAGATCGAACATGCTCTGATCGTTGAGCAGTGTGATGTCGACCCGGCCGATCTTGGCCTTCTTGAGCCCGTACCCGTCGTTCCGGACCAGGGAGATCTTCTTGTTGTGATCCCACTTGCCCGCCATCTTGAACGGGCCGTTTCCGATCGGCAGGTCCGCGAACTTCTTGTACCCGTCGACCTCGGCGACCTTGGGAATCGGGCTGAACACCGTGTGTGCGGTCTTCTTGTCGAATTCGCAATCGCTGTTCGTGAGGTCGACCCGCAACGACGTGGCGTCGGGCGCGGTCAATCCGCTGAGCCGCTTCGCCTTTCCGCTGCGCACCTTGTCGTACCCGACGATTCCATCAAGGTGGTACGACACGTCGGACGCCAGTTCCGGGTTGACGGAGCGGTTCCAGCCGCGCACGAATGCCGCGGCGTCGACGGGTTCACCATTGGTGAACTTCGTACCGCTCTTCACGGAGAACTTCCACTGGGTGCAGTCTTTATTGGTACTGGCCGCCGTGGCGAGCCGAGGCTCCATCTCCCCCTTGGGGGTCACTCGGTAGAGACCGGTGAACACCACCTCGGAGACGATCAGCCCCGTGGTCTCCGACGCCAGTCCGGGGTCGATCGAGGCCGGTTCGGTCAGGCCGAACCGGAAGGTCCCGCCTTCGGCGGATCCCTGGTTCTGCCCTTCTCCCCCACAAGCCGTCACCGCCAGGGCGAGGGCCACGGCCCCCGCGGCCCAAGTGATTCTCCCGCTGCCACGCATGCAGTCGCCTGCCTCCTTCGTCATCCCACCCACCGGCGGCCAACTATTGGAGGCGGGCGGGGCGTTGAGCCACCGGAATCACGTCACGTTTGCATCACACAGTGCCGCGGCATGTTGCTTATCGGGAGTAATCGGAAGCGAAGTCCGCGCCACGGAAACGCGCGGGTAATTGGCGACGGTCCACCGCGGGCAATGCGTTGACACGTGTTTCAGTACGGTGTTGAACTCCCGTTCAGCGCACGGACTTAGCCCGGCATAAGCAGAATGCTTACAGAACCTGTCCGGCAGCGGATTCTGTTGGCAGCGCCCCGCCCCGTCGGTAGGCTCGGACGACGCGCTTCTCGAAGGGCTGAACCGTTGACCGAACTTGCAGAACCCGAAGAACTTGCTGCCTCTCACCCACTCGCGGAGTACGGCTGGAACAACCGAGTCGAAGCGGATTTCGCCCCGCACGCGCCCAAGGGGCTGCTGCCCGGTCGCGTCATCCGCGTGGACCGCGGCCGCTGCGAAGTGGTGACGCTCTCCGCGGACGGCTCCTCGGCCCTGACCCTGGACGCCGATCCGGCTCCCATCGCCTCACGCGATCCGATGTGGGCCGTCTGCGCCGGGGACTGGGTGGCCGTGGATGCCAGGACCGAACCGGCGGACGTACGCGTTCTGCTGCCGCGCCGTACTGCTTTCGTACGGTCCACTTCGTCCAAGCGGTCCGAAGGGCAGGTCCTCGCGACCAATATCGACTACGCGGTGATCGCCGTGTCGCTCGCCGTGGAACTGGAGCTGGAGAGGGTCGAACGCTTCCTGGCCCTCGGCTGGGAGTGCGGAGCCCAGCCGGTGGTCGTGATGACCAAGTCCGACCTGGTCCACGAACCGGAGACCCTCCGCTTCCTGGCGGACGACATCCGCGACGCCGCTCCGAACGTCCCGGTTCTCGCCGTCAGCGCACAGACCGGCGCGGGCGTCGAGGAGTTGGCCACCCGGCTCAGCGACGGCACCTCTGTGCTCCTCGGGCAGTCCGGCGCCGGCAAGTCCACTCTCGCCAACGTGCTCGTCGGCCGTGAGCTCCAGGAGGTGAGGGCCGCGCGGGACAGCGACGGCAAGGGCCGGCACACCACGACCCGCCGCGACCTGCTCGTACTCCCCAAGGGCGGGACGCTGATCGACACCCCGGGGCTGCGCGGCGTCGGTCTGTGGGACGCCGCGCGCGGCCTCTCCCTGCTCTTCTCCGACGTCGAGGGCCTGGCCGAATCCTGCCGCTTCCACGACTGCTCCCACACGTCGGAACCACGCTGCGCCGTCCTGGCGGCGGTGGCCGAGGGTGAACTCTCCCAACGCCGCCTGGAGAGCTACCGCAAGCTGACGGCGGAGAACGAGTGGATCGCGGACCGCATCGACGCACGGCAGCGCGACGAGGTCCGGCGGCACTGGAAGCGGGGCGACCGCTCCTGAGGATGCCGGGCGCCGAGCCCGGGAAGGGGCGGCTCAGCCCAGGAAGCTCAGCCGGACCCGGCGGTCGGGATTGTCGACATTGGTGTCGACCAGGCACACCGACTGCCAGGTCCCCAGTTCCAGGCTTCCGTTCACGACCGGCAGGGTCGCGTGCGGTGGGACCAGCGCGGGCAGGACGTGGTCACGGCCGTGGCCCGGACTGCCGTGGCGGTGCTGCCAGCGGTCGTCGGCGGGGAGCAGCGTGTGCAGCGCGGCGAGCAGGTCGTCGTCGCTGCCCGCGCCCGTCTCGAGGACGGCGATCCCCGCGGTGGCGTGCGGCACGAAGATGTTGAGGAGACCGTCGCGGTCGCCCGCCGTCTCGCGCAGGAATGCCTCGCAGTCGGAGGTGAGGTCGACGACCGTCTCGGACAAACCGGTGGTGACCTGCAGGACCCGGGTGGTGAATGCATCGGACATACCGCCATCCTCCCCCATAACGCGGTGCGTCCGCCGGGCGGGAAGATCCCGGACCCCGATGAGGTTGGTAGAAACGTGAACGACATCGGGGTACGAGACGCGGCGCCCGCCCAGGAGACGGCACAGCCCGCACAGGCGGCGCAGGCGCCACAGGACGTGGACGTGGTCGTCATCGGCGCCGGGCAGGCGGGCCTGTCCGGCGCCTACCACCTGAGGCGGGTCGGCTTCGAGCCGGACCGGGACTTCGTGGTCCTGGATCACGCGCCCCGCCCCGGCGGAGCCTGGCAGTTCCGGTGGCCTTCCCTGACGTACGGGAAGGTGCACGGCATGCACGCGCTCCCCGGGATGGAGCTGAGGGGCGCCGACCCCGCACGACCGTCCTCGCAGGTCATCGGGGAGTACTTCGACGAGTACGAGCGCCGCTTCGGCCTGCGGGTGCGACGCCCCGTCGACGTGCACAAGGTCCGGGAGGGCGACGGCGGCAGGCTCCTCGTCGAGACCTCGGCGGGCACCTGGTCGACGCGCGCGCTGATCAACGCAACAGGCACCTGGGACCGGCCGTTCTGGCCGCGCTATCCGGGCCAGGAGACCTTCCTGGGGCGGCAGTTGCACACGGCGATCTACCCCGGCCCCGAGGCGTTCAAGGGCCTGCGGGTCGTCGTCGTGGGCGGCGGCGCGTCCGGAACGCAGCACCTCATGGAGATGGCCCCGTACGCGGCCGCGACCACCTGGGTCACCCGGCGTCCCCCGGTGTTCCGGGAGGGGCCGTTCGACGAGGACTGGGGGCGTGCGGCGGTAGCCATGGTCGAAGAGCGCGTGCGTCAGGGCCTGCCGCCGCGGAGTGTGGTCTCCGTGACGGGACTGCCCGTGAACGACGCGATCCGGCAGGCACGGGCCGACGGCGTCCTCGACCGGCTGCCGATGTTCGACCGGATCACGCCGACCGGCGTCGAATGGGACGACGGGCGCCGCGTCGACGCCGACGTCATTCTTTGGGCGACGGGCTTCCGCGCGGCCATCGAGCACCTCGCGCCCCTGCGGCTGCGCGAGACGGGCGGCGGCATCCGACTGGAAGGCACCCGGGCCGCCGCCGACCCGCGCGTCCATCTGGTGGGGTACGGGCCCTCGGCCAGCACGATCGGGGCCAACCGTGCGGGCCGCGCGGCGGTGCGTGACATCCAGCGGTTGCTGGCGGAGGCGCCGGTCACGGTGTGAGGCGGCTGCGACGCCCCGGCGGCCGGTTCAGGGTGCGGCGACGTTCACCAGGCTCTTGTACGGGAGGTAGCGCGGCACGCTGGGCCGGGTGGGGGCCGGAGTGACGCCGTCCAGGGCCTCGATCATCGTGCCCAGTTCCACGGTTCCCCCACCCTCGGCGAAGCGGCGCCAGGCCGACATGTCCCGCCATTCCGCGTGGTTGAGCACCCGTCGGCCGTCCTTGCTCGTGTGGAAATGCGCGGCGAGCAGCCCCGGTGGGCGGGTGCGCTCCAGGATCGCGATGACGTTGTCGACGAAGGCGCGCTGGCTGTCCGGCCCGGTCGTCTCGAACGTGGGCGTGACCAGCGCACCCGGCGCCCCGTCCGGTCCCTCATCGGGTGCGTAGCTGCGGTAGAGCCCGTAGCGCACCTGGCCGGGGCGCTCGATGCCCAGGACCATACGGTCGACCTTGCTCATGCCCTCGGGCTGTCGGGCCGCACGCGCCCATTCCCGGTAGGAGTCGTCATCCGTCCACTGCGCGTAGTTGAGGACCTCGCGGCCGTTCTCGCTCAGGAACGTGGTGAACGAGAGCATGCCCGCCGGGCGCTCCTGCTGCTCCCACTCCTCGATCACGAGGTCCGCGGCCTGCTTCTGGACCCCTGGGGCCGGCAGGGTCCACGAACTGACGAGGATCGTGCCGGCATCCGCGCGCCGGACGTCGGGAAAGGCACGTGCTATCGGTGCGGCCATGGTCGGCTCCTCCTGCAACTGAGCGTCATGATCAGTGAAAAGCGTTGTACCTGAACCACGGTTGAGGTCAAGGCGCAGCCGATCCGGCGAGCAGGAGATCTCCCCCCTGGGCTCCTGCTACTTCGCCTTGTTGAACTCCCCCACGTTCTTCTGGTGTTCCTCGAAGCTCGGTGTGAAACGTGTGTCTCCTGGCTTGACGGTCACGAAGTACAACCAGTTCCCCGGCGTCGGGTTCGCCGCCGCCCGCACGGCCGCCTCGCCGGGGTTGCCGATCGGCGTGGGCGGCAGGCCCATGCGTGCGTAGGTGTTGTACGGGCTGTCGAGCTTCGTGTCGCGTTCGCTGGTGACCAGTGTGGAGCGGTTGAGCGCGTAGTTGATCGTGGAGTCCATCTGGAGCGGCATACCGCGTTCGAGGCGGTTGTGGATGACCCGGGCAACCTTGCCCATCTCCTCCTTGGAGCCCGCCTCGGCCTCGATCATGCTCGCGATCGTGACCGTCTGGTAGCCGTTCACGGGAGTCTGGCCGGCTCCCGCCGTGACGTGGCCGCCGCCGAACTTCTTGTTCGCCGTGTTCACCATGAACGAGAGGACGGATTCCGGGGTCGATTCGGCACTGATCGGGTATGTGGCCGGGAAGAGATATCCCTCGGGGTTGCCGCGCGCCTCGCCGGGAAGTTTCAGGGCTGCCTTCGGGACGGCCTTCTTCGTGGTGCCCGCGGGGACGCCGAGGGCCTTGTCCACAGCGGCGTACACCTGGCCTGAACGCCATCCCTCGGGGATGGTGAGGGAGTCGGGCCCGGCGTTGTCATCGGGCAGCAGCAACGGCACCGCCACGGCGGCGGCCGCAGCGGCGGCTCCGGTCGCGATCAGGGCGATCCGGCCCCGCCGCGTCAGTCGAATCGTGCCACGTCGCGGAGTCTTGGTCTGCATGCAGGCACGGTAACCCGCCAATGCTTACATTCCGGACATATCTTCATGTCGCGGGCTCCAGTTGGGCGTCCCTGCGGACGAGGGCCGCATAACGGCCGTCGCGCTCCAGGAGCTCCTCATGGGTACCGCGCTCGACGGTGCGCCCGCCGTCCAGGACGACGATCTGGTCGGCACCCCGCACGGTGGAGAGCCGGTGGGCGATGGTGAGGGTGGTCCGGTCGGCGGAGAGGGCGTCGATGGCTTCCTGCACCGCCCGCTCCGTGCGGTTGTCCAGGGCACTGGTCGCTTCGTCGAGGATGAGGACCGGTGGGTCGCGCAGGATGGTGCGGGCGATGGCGAGGCGCTGTTTCTCGCCACCTGAGAAGCGGTGGCCGCGCTCGCCGACGACCGTGTCGTACCCGTCGGGGAGGGACGCGATGTGGTCATGGATCTGGGCGGCGCGCGCCGCCGCGACCAGTTCCTCGTCGGTGGCGTCCGGCTTGGCGAAGCGGAGGTTGTCGGCGACCGAGGCGTGGAAGAGGTAGGTCTCCTGGGAGACGACGCCGACGGCGCGCGCGAGGGTGTCGAAGTCGAGATCGCGCACGTCGACGCCGTCGAGGGTGACGCGGCCGCCCGTGACGTCGTAGAGCCGGGGGACGAGGTGGCTCAGGGTCGACTTTCCGGAGCCGGTGGGGCCCACCACGGCCAGGCTGCCGCCCGCGGGTATCTCGATGTCGATGCCCTGGAGCGTGGGGCCCGACTTCTCGTCGTAGTGGAATTCGACGTCCTCGAAGCGGATCTCACCCTTGATCCTGTCGAGGTGCACCGGCTTCTCGGGTTCGGTGATGTCGATGGGCAGGTCGAGGTATTCGAAGATGCGCTGGAAGAGCGCGAGCGAGGTTTGGATCTGCACACCGGTGGAGAGCAGGCTCACCGTCGGCCGGAACAGGCCCTGCTGGAGCGAGACGAAGGCGACGAGCGTGCCGATCGAGACGGTCGGGCCGCCCATCCGGAAGGCGAGGCCAGCCGTCCAGTAGATGACCGCGGGCATGGCGGCCATGACGATCGAGATGACGGCCATACGCCAGCGGCCCGCCATGTTCGACCGGATCTCCAGGTCGACCAATTGCTCCGACTCGTCGGCGAAGGACTTGGTGAGGGAGTCGGCGCGGCCCATCGTGCGGCCGAGGAGGATGCCGCTCACGGAGAGCGATTCGGTCACCGTCGCGGCCATCACTGCCATCTGCTTCTGGCGCTGTGTGGCGATCTTCTTGCGTTCGCGGCCGACGCGGCGGCTGATCCACACGAAGACCGGCAGGAGCAGCAGCGAGACGACGGTGAGCCGCCAGTCCAGGGCGAGCATGGCGACGACCGTCGCGATCACGCTCGTGAGGTTGGAGACCAGTGACGTGGCGGTGGAGGTGACCGTCGCCTGCATGCCGCCGATGTCATTGGCGATCCGGGACTGGACCTCGCCCGTGCGGGTGCGCGTGAAGAAGGCCAGCGACATGCTCTGCAGCCGGCCGTAGACCGCGGTGCGCAGGTCGTGCATGACGCGCTGCCCCACGGACGTACTGATCAGGGTCTGCAGGACGCCGAGAACACTGGTGACGACCGCGCTGAGGATCATGCCGAGCGCGAGCAGGCTCAGCAGGCCCGTACGCCCTTGCGGCAGGGCGGTGTCGAGGATCTCCTTGAGCAGGAAGGGGGTCGCGACCGAGACGAGCGAGGCGGCACAGACCAGCAGGCCGACGATCGCGAGGCGGCCGCGGTAGGGACGGAAGAGGCGGAGGATGCGGCGCATCTGGCGCGGCTGCGGCTCCTCGCCGGAGGCTGAGGGCTGCGGCGTCCAGGCGGGTTCGTCGTGGCGCATGGGCTCCTTCGGGATCTCGGACGACGATGACTCAGGGAGCATAGCTCACTGTTACCTATACTCACAATGCACAAGGTCCTGATAAGGTTCCCGCATGAACACCCCGGACCCCGACGGCCTGCTCGCCGAACAGTTGCTGCGGCTGACCCGCAGGCTGCAGCGGATCCAGAAACGCCATCTGGGGCCGACCGGCATCACCCCCGCCCAGTCCCGCCTGCTGCGCACCCTCGCGCACTACGAGACCCCGCCGCGCATGGCCGATCTCGCCGAGCGCCTCGAAGTCGTGCCCCGCGCCGTGACCACCCTGGTCGACGGCCTGGAGGCGGCCGATCTCGTACGACGCGCGCCCGACCCCACCAACCGCCGGGTGATCCGCATCGAACTGACCGACACGGGACTCAAGGCCCTCGGCGAGCTGCGCGGCGCGCGCCGGGCCGCCGCGGAGGACGTTCTGGCCCCGCTGGACACCGAGCAGCGCGCACAGCTGGGCATCCTGCTGAATGCGTTGTTCGATGTGCCGGACGTCCGCCGCTGCTGAGAGCCTGTGTCATATCCCCGGTCGGATCAGTGGGCGTCGTCTGGTGCGTGCGATCGCAAGGCGCCGGGAAGTCCTCGTAGCGGAGCTACTA
>NZ_JBWKFZ010000015.1:176333-211907 GCF_056433985.1 Streptomyces sp. NPDC044106 | reverse complement strand
TGCGAGTGGTCCCGCAGCGACATGATCAGGAGCTTGGGGGAGAGCGGCTTACCGGTGTTCCAGGCGGGGCACTGCGACTGGCAGCGACCACACTCGGTGCAGGTGGAGAAGTCGAGGATGCCCTTCCAACTGAACTGCTCTACCTGGGAGACACCGAATACCGCGTCCTCGGCCGGGTCCTCCCAGTCGATCGGCTCGCCGCCCGACGTCATCGGCTGCAACCCGCCAAGCGCCGTGCCGCCCGCCGCCTCACGCTTGAACCAGATGTTCGGGAAGGCGAGGAAGCGGTGCCAGGCGACACCCATGTTGGTGTTCAGACCGACCACGATCATCCAGATGAAGGAGGTCGCGATCTTCAGGCCCGCGAAGAAGTACGTGAGGTTCTGGAGGGTGGAGAGGTCCATCCCCCTGAACCAGGAGACGAATGGGTACGAGAGGAAGAACGAGGCCTCGTAGCCGTCGACGTGGTGCTGGGCGCCCTCCAGGGCGTGCAGCGTGAAGATGCAGACGCCGACGGTGAAGATGACGGCCTCGACGAAGTACGCCTGGCCGGTCTTGGAGCCCGCGAAGCGGGACTTGCGCTCCGGGCTGTCGGGCCTGTTCAGCTGGCGGATGACGATCAGCGTGAGGATGCCGAGCACCGTCATCGTGCCGATGAACTCGACGAAGACGTTGTACGGCGTCCAGTCACCGATGACCGGCAGGAGCCAGTCGGCCCGGAAGAGCTGGCCGACGGCGTTGACGATCGTCAGGAGCAGCGTGAAGAACCCCACCGCCACGAACCAGTGCGCGACGCCGACGATGCCCCACTTGTTCATGCGCGTGTGGCCGAGGAACTCTCTGACCACGGTGAGGGTGCGCTGCCAGGGATTGTCGGTCCGCAGCCCGGCGGGCACAGGCTGGCCGAGCCGTACGAACCGGTAGATCTGCACGATGGCACGGCTGAACAGCGCGACACCGACCGCGATGAGGACCAGCGACACGATGATCGCGGCGAGTTGCATGTGGGGGCTCCTCGAGCCTGCGAGGCGAACTGTGACGAAGCGGCTGCTGCCTTGCTTCCTCCGCCGCACTGTAGTCAGCGAGGTGGAGATCCGCGTCGCTCAGGCAAGCCACGGCCGGGCGACTGCCCTACCTGCGCCTAAGGGCCGGATAAGAGTTGAGTCCCCCCGACTCACTTCTGTTGACGCAAGCGCACCGCTGATGCATCCTTGAGTCAGATCCACTCAAGATGTACCTCTGGAGGAACCGAAATGGCACGTGCGGTCGGCATCGACCTGGGCACGACTAACTCCGTCGTAAGCGTTCTGGAAGGCGGCGAGCCCACCGTCATCACCAACGCCGAGGGTGCCAGGACCACGCCGTCCGTCGTCGCCTTCGCGAAGAACGGCGAGGTGCTGGTCGGCGAGGTCGCCAAGCGCCAGGCGGTCACCAACGTGGACAGGACCATCCGGTCGGTCAAGCGCCACATGGGCACCGACTGGAAGGTGGACATCGACGACAAGGGGTTCAACCCCCAGCAGATCTCCGCGTTCATCCTGCAGAAGCTGAAGCGTGACGCCGAGGCGTACCTGGGCGAGAAGGTGGCCGACGCGGTCATCACCGTCCCTGCGTACTTCAACGACTCCGAGCGCCAGGCCACCAAGGAGGCCGGCGAGATCGCGGGCCTGAACGTCCTGCGCATCGTCAACGAGCCCACCGCCGCCGCCCTGGCCTACGGCCTGGACAAGGACGACCAGACCATTCTGGTCTTCGACCTCGGTGGCGGCACCTTCGACGTCTCGCTCCTCGAGATCGGCGACGGCGTCGTCGAGGTGAAGGCCACGAACGGCGACAACCACCTCGGTGGTGACGACTGGGACCAGCGCGTCGTCGACTACCTGGTCAAGCAGTTCAACAACGGCCACGGCGTGGACCTCTCCAAGGACAAGATGGCGCTCCAGCGCCTGCGCGAGGCGGCCGAGAAGGCCAAGATCGAGCTGTCCTCCTCCACGGAGACCTCGATCAACCTGCCGTACATCACGGCCTCCGCCGAGGGCCCGCTGCACCTGGACGAGAAGCTCACGCGCGCCCAGTTCCAGCAGCTCACGTCCGACCTCCTGGAGCGCTGCAAGACGCCGTTCCACAACGTCATCAAGGACGCGGGCATCCAGCTCTCCGAGATCGACCACGTCGTTCTCGTCGGTGGCTCCACCCGCATGCCCGCCGTCGCCGAGCTCGTCAAGGAGCTCACCGGCGGCAAGGACGCCAACAAGGGTGTGAACCCGGACGAGGTCGTCGCCATCGGCGCCTCGCTCCAGGCCGGTGTCCTCAAGGGTGAGGTCAAGGACGTCCTGCTCCTCGACGTGACCCCGCTGTCCCTCGGCATCGAGACCAAGGGCGGCATCATGACCAAGCTCATCGAGCGGAACACCACGATTCCGACGAAGCGCTCCGAGATCTTCACGACGGCCGAGGACAACCAGCCGTCCGTCCAGATCCAGGTCTACCAGGGCGAGCGCGAGATCGCGGCGTACAACAAGAAGCTCGGGATGTTCGAGCTGACCGGTCTGCCGCCGGCGCCCCGTGGCGTCCCGCAGATCGAGGTCTCCTTCGACATCGACGCCAACGGCATCATGCACGTGACCGCGAAGGACCTCGGCACGGGCAAGGAGCAGAAGATGACCGTCACCGGTGGCTCCTCGCTGCCGAAGGACGAGGTCGACCGGATGCGCCAGGAGGCCGAGAAGTACGCGGACGAGGACCACGCCCGCCGCGAGGCCGCCGAGTCCCGCAACCAGGGCGAGCAGCTCGTCTACCAGACCGAGAAGTTCCTCAAGGACAACGAGGACAAGGTCCCGGGTGACGTGAAGACCGAGGTCGAGACCGCCGTCAGCGAGCTGAAGGAGAAGCTCAAGGGCGACGACACGGCCGAGATCCGCACCGCCACCGAGAAGGTCGCCGCCGTCTCGCAGAAGCTGGGCCAGGCCATGTACGCCGACGCCCAGGCCGCGGGCGGGGGCGCCGAGGGCGCTGCCCCCGGCCCGGACGCCGGGGCCAAGGCCGACGACGACGTGGTCGACGCCGAGATCGTCGACGACGAGAAGCCCGGTGACGCGAAGGGTGGCGCTGCCTGATGACCGAGGAGACCCCGGGTTTCGGCGAGAACGCCGAGAATCCCGACGTCCCCTCTGGCGCCACCCCTGATGACGCGGCGCCGAAGGCCGCCGAGCCCTCCACCGAGGAGGGCCCGGCGGCCCCGGCCGGGGACACGGAAAGCAAGACGTCCGCGCAGGACGTGGGCCTGACCGCACAGCTGGACCAGGTGCGCACCGCGCTCAGCGAGCGCACGGCGGACCTCCAGCGGCTGCAGGCCGAGTACCAGAACTACCGCCGTCGGGTGGAGCGGGACAAGGTGACGGTGAAGGAGATCGCCTCGGCGAACCTCCTCTCCGAGCTGCTCCCCACCCTCGACGACATCGGCCGCGCCCGTGAGCACGGTGAGCTGGTGGGCGGCTTCAAGTCGGTGGCCGAGTCCCTCGAGACCGTCGTCGCCAAGCTGGGCCTTCAGCAGTTCGGCAAGGAGGGCGAGCCCTTCGACCCGACGATCCACGAGGCCCTGATGCACTCGTACGCGCCCGACGTCACCGAGACGACGTGCGTCGCGATCCTGCAGCCGGGGTATCGCATCGGCGAGCGCACCATCCGCCCCGCGCGGGTGGCCGTCGCCGAGCCGCAGCCCGGCGCGCAGACGGTCAAGGGCGAGACGGCGGAGGCCGACGCCGAGTCGGCCGAGCCGACGGACAAGGACAGCGGTGGCCCGGACGAGGGCTGACGCTGAACTGACGAGGGACTACCGAAAGGGGGTGCGTCGGGGATGAGCACCAAGGACTTCATCGAGAAGGACTACTACAAGGTCCTCGGCGTCCCCAAGGACGCCACCGAAGCCGAGATCAAGAAGGCGTACCGGAAGCTCGCCCGCGAGAACCACCCGGACGCCAACAAGGGCAACACCAAGGCGGAGGAGCGCTTCAAGGAGATCTCCGAGGCGAACGACATCCTCGGTGACCCCAAGAAGCGCAAGGAGTACGACGAAGCGCGTGCTCTCTTCGGCAACGGCGGATTCCGGCAAGGCCCCGGAGGCGGCGGCGGATCGTTCAACTTCGACCTGGGCGACCTCTTCGGAGGCGGCGCCCCGGGTGGCGGTGGAGCGGCCGGCGGCGGCTTCGGGGGCGGTCTCGGTGACGTCTTCGGGGGCCTGTTCAACCGCGGCGGCGCGGGTGCCGGAGCCGGTGCGCGTACGCAGCCGAGGCGCGGCCAGGACATCGAGTCCGAGGTCACGCTGAGTTTCACGGAGGCGGTGGACGGTGCCACGGTGCCGCTGCGCATGTCCTCCCAGGCGCCCTGCAAGGCGTGTTCCGGCACCGGCGACAAGAACGGCACGCCGCGTGTGTGCCCGACCTGCGTCGGCACGGGCCAGGTCTCGCGGGGCGGTGGCGGAGGGTTCTCCCTCACCGATCCGTGCATGGACTGCAAGGGCCGTGGGCTGATCGCCCAGGACCCCTGCGAGGTCTGCGGCGGCAGTGGCCGCGCCAAGTCGTCCCGGACGATGCAGGTGCGGATTCCGGCCGGTGTCTCGGACGGGCAGCGCATCCGCCTGCGCGGCAAGGGCGCACCCGGTGAGCGCGGCGGCCCGGCCGGTGACCTGTACGTGGTCGTGCACGTCGACACCCACCCGGTCTTCGGCCGCAAGGGCGACAACCTCACGGTCACGGTGCCGGTGACGTATCCGGAGGCGGCGCTGGGCGGCGAGGTGAAGGTGCCCACGCTGGGCGGCCCGTCCGTCACCCTGAAGCTGCCCGCGGGCACGCCGAACGGACGTACGATGCGGGCCCGCGGCAAGGGAGCGGTCCGCAAGGACGGCAGCCGCGGCGACCTGCTCGTGACGGTGGAGGTCGCGGTTCCGACGTCGTTGAGCGACGGGGCGAAGGAAGCCCTGGAGAGCTACCGCAAGGCGACTGCGGACGACGATCCGCGGGCAGAACTGTTCCAGGCCGCGAAGGGAGCATGAGATGGACGGCCGTCGTCGACAGCCCGGACTGAGCAGGGCGTATCAGCTGACCGATGAGACGCCGGTCTACGTCATCTCGGTGGCCGCCCAGTTGAGCGGCCTGCACCCCCAGACCCTGCGGCAGTACGACCGCCTGGGCCTGGTCTCCCCGGACCGCACCCCGGGACGCGGCCGTCGCTACTCCGCCCGCGACATCGAGCTGCTGCGTACCGTGCAGCAGTTGTCGCAGGAGGAGGGCATCAACCTCGCCGGCATCAAGCGGATCATCGAGCTGGAGAACCAGGTCGCCGCGCTCCAGTCGCGCGTCGCGGAGCTCTCCTCGGCCGTGGAGGGCGCCGCCGTCGCCATGCAGCAGCGTGAGGCGGCGGTGCACGCTTCGTACCGCCGCGACCTCGTCCCCTACCAGGACGTGCAGCAGGCGAGCGCGCTGGTGGTGTGGCGGCCCAAGCGGACGTCCGAGCAGTAGGTTCCGTAACCTGAAACAGGGCCGGGAGGTGACCACCTCCCGGCCCTGTTTCGATGTGGGCCGACGGTTTTACCGGGGGAGTTGAGCTGACCATGGCCATGGTGGGGTTGTTCTGGATCGCCGAGGGCGATGTGTACGTGGGGGCGAAACCGGCCGGGCTCGCCGCCGGGGTGCGGCTGTCCCCGGAGGGCGTACTGGCCCTCGGCGACCGGCAGTCCGGCATGTGGCCGTGGGAGGACGTGCGCGCCCTGACGGTCGACGACGTCCCGGTGAAGTCCCTGCGGCGGCATGTGGGCGCGGCGGTCGACCTGGTCCTCACGGTCGGCCTGGGCGGCGGCGACGAGGCCCCCACGATGACGGTGCGCCTGACGGCCCCCGACGGCGACAAGGAACTGACGGCGTACACCGCGGCGGCGATCGGCTACTCCCAGACGGAGTACGACCTCTCCCGCGCGCTCCTGTCCCGCCTCACGGAGGGCGCGGGCTCGCTCCTCACGACGCTGACCGCGATGGCGGACTGGGGCCGTCGCCACGAGGGCGGGTCGCCGCGGGCGGCGGAGCGGGAGGCGTTGTTGCGGGAGTGGGTTGCGGGGAGTGGGGGGTGAGGGTGAGGGGTGAGGCGTCTGCCCGTGCCCGTGTCCGTGTCCGTGTCCCTGGCCCTGTCCCGGGCCCTGGCCCTATCTCTGGTGATGGTCCAGGATCTTTGACTGCCCTATGAGGTAGCCGAGTTGGGCCCGGCTGTGACTGCCGAGCGTGCTGGCCAGTTTGGCGATGTGGACGCGGGCGGTGCGGATGTTCATGCCGAGCCGGTCGGCGACCTCCGCGTCGGTGAGGCCTTCGACGAGGAGCCCCGCGATGGCGTGCTGGCGGGCGGTGATGCCGTTCTCGGGCGGCTGGGGGGCGGCCTGCGGCCACATGGGGGTCGCCAGCCCCCAGAGCCGCCAGAAGGTCGTGGCGAAGTACTCGACGAGGGCCGGGTGGCGCAGTTCGAGGGCGACGCTGCGGTCCCGGCTCGCGGGGATGAACGCCACGGTCCGGTCGAAGACGAAGAGCCGGTCGGTCACCTCGTGCAGGGTCCGGGCCTCGGCGTCGCCGGTGAGCTGCTCGAAGTAGGCCAGCACGGGCAGGGAATGGCGCGTTGTGTGCTGGTAGAGAGTGCGCATTCGGCACCCTCGGGTGAGAAGGGCCTGGTCCCGTGGGAAGACTTCGGCCAGGGTCTCGGGCGGTCGCGTCCCGCCGGGCTGTACGGCGAGGAATTCCTCCGTGACCCGGCCCATCGCGCGGTCGATGGCCGCGTTGATCGCGTCGAGCCCGTCGAGCACGATGACGGAGCGGTCGCCCGTTCCGGAACAGGCGTCGGCGCCGAACCGCACGTCGAGGACGGCGGGGTCGATGGGGACGGAGGGGCGCAGCCGTTCCGGGTCGTCGGGGTGGGGTTCCAGGATCCCCAGCTCCTCCAGGCAGGGAGCGCCTACGGCCTCACTGCGCAGAATGCGCCCCTCGCGGAGGGAGCGCCGGTAGACGCCCAGCCCCTCCGGGCAGAGTTCGTCGACGGCGTGCGGTAAGTGCTTCGTGGCCATTCGGTCCCCCTCCTGCCTGGTTGAAGCGCCGCGATTCTATGCAGGCGAGGAGTGGGCCGGTCCGGATGCCGTAGTTCAAGTGTCTACTTATGGACGGCCCCGCGAACGTGTCTTATTTCCGTCCGGTTCCCACGCCCGTCATGTCGTTCTTCCCTGTTCGAGAATTCCCGACTGGGCGATGAGATAGCCCAGTTGGGCCCGGCTGCCGCTGCCGAGGGCGGCGGCTATCTTGGCGATGTGGGCGCGGCAGGTACGGACGTTCATGCCGAGGCGGCGGGCGATTGCCTCGTCCACGTGGCCGTCGACGAGGAGTTTGGCGATGGAACGCTGGACGCCGGTGATGCCGTCCGTGGACGGTGCGTAGGGGGCCTCGTCGAGCAGCGGTGACGCTCGTTGCCACAGCTGCTCGAAGACGTTGGCCAGATACTGGACGAGGCCTGGATGGCGGAGTTCCAGGGCCGTTTGGCGGTCCTCGCGGGCCGGTATGAAGGCGACGGTCCGATCGAAGATCATGAGTCGTTCGATGAGTTCTTCGAGTGTGCGGACCTCCACCTTGCCCTGCCGCATGTGCTCGGCGTAGGCGATGGTGGTCTGGCTGTGGCGTGCGGTGTGCTGGTACAGCGTTCGCATCCTGATGCCTCGGTCGAGGATGCTCTGACTCTGCTTCACCGCTTCGGTGACGATGGCTTCGCTGCGCCCGCCGCCGGGTTGGACGGTGATGACCTCCGACTGGCATTCGGCTATGGCGACTTGAATGGCCGCGTTGATGCGGCTTCCGCCTTCGAGAACGGTGATCGAATGGGCGGCAGGACGGTCCTGGGCGGTGATGGCCATAAATGGCTCGAACGTGTCGGCGAGTTCGTTGGCCAGCGTCCTCCGCTCCTGGATCTCGCGCTCAATGGGGCGGACGCGTTGGGCGAGTGCCGAAGTGGGCGGAACAGGGCGGAGCCAGTCGGCGTCATCCGGATCGGGGACCAGGAGCGCGAAATCCATAAGGCAGGGAGCGGCTTCCGCTTCCGTGCGCCGGATGCGTCCGGTACGCAACGCGTTGCCGTAGAGCCGCTTACCTTCATCGCATAGTTCAGCCATGGCATGTGGATGTGCCCTAATTGAGCTGTTTATTGGCATAACTCCACCCCCCAGGGTCTTGAACGTGCAGGAACATGATGCATCGGTCCTGTGGTGTTCGCATGGCTGAATGAGCCATCGTCTTGGAAGGCCGGGGGAGAGTCGCGATGGAAGTGAGGACGAAGCCCGCTATGCGCCAGGGAAAGCTTCGCTCGGTACTTGTCTGTGCCTTCTCCGTTGGGTTGGCTGTCAGCGCCTTCAGCGCTCTGAGCGCGCACCCGGACGACGATGCCGCCGCACGAACCGCGTCGGCCGCGTCCGCGGCGCCGTCGGATGTCATCTGGGACGCCGTTCCGCAGGGTGACGTGATCTGGGCGTCGGCTGCGAAGGGGGATGTCATTTGGGGGACCGCTCCGAAGGGGGGCGCCGTCTCATGAGTACCCCTCCCGACGACCGCACCTTCCGCCGAGAAATGGCCACCGCCTACCGCTCCGGTTGGCACTTCATCGATCTTGTGACCGCGATCCCCCACCGCGGCGACTCGTTGATGGTGACCCTGCTCGGTGAGCCCATCGTCGTCACCCGTGACGACGAGGAGGAGATCAGGGCCTACCGGTGTCTGCGCCGGCCCCGCGGAGCGCCGCAGCCCGTGCGCTGCGCCGTCCGGTACGGGATGGTCTTCGTCAACCTCGACCGCCGTGACCACCAGGTGGTCGGCGGGCAGGACCAGCACGACCAGGGCGCCGCGAGCGCCTCGGACAACGTCACAGCCACCCCCCGCAGTGCCTGACGCGATTCCCCCGTCGTTGTAAATCGCGCAGGCGCTTCCCCCAGCAGCGGCGCCACCGTGGACCTGAACACGGTGGCGCCGCTGTGGTGTGCGCGGGTGCTTTTCCGTTACGCCTTGCCGAGCGCGCGGGTCAGCGTGATCTCGATCAGGACCCGGTCCGGGTTCGGCGACGGCCTGCGCCCGTACCGCTCCTCGTAGCGGATCTCCGCCTCCGCGATCTCCCGCGGCGCCGTCCTGATCTCCGCCCTGCCCTCAAGCGTGGCCCACCGCCGGCCCGCGAACTGGCACACGGCCACCCGCGCGCCGGGCCCGTCCACGCCCGTCGCCGCGAGGATGTGCACGACCTTCCGGCTCGTCTTGCGGGCGAGGACCCGCGCGACCCCGGCGGCCGGGTCGTACGTGACGCCGACCGGCACCACGTGCGGCGTGCCGTCCGGGCGCAGGGTCGTCAACGTGCACAGGTGCCGTTCGCGCCAGAAGCTGAGGTAGTGCTCGGGCGGGTCGCACGGATCGATCCGGGCGGCGGGCGGGGTCGGCGGGTTCGGGGTCATGGTTACGGAACATAGCCGCCCGGACTTCCCGCTTCGTCCTTGAGTGGAATAGACTCAACTTTGTGTACGTTGACCAAGTCAGTGTTACGCGTACGGCTCAACAGGAACCCGTAGGGCCGTAGGACGACGTGGTGGGACCCGTAAGGAGGAGAGGCGCACGTGGACGCCGAGCTGACCAACAGGAGCCGGGACGCGATCAACGCGGCCACCAGCCGCGCGGTGCAGGACGGTCACCCTGACCTGACCCCTGCGCATCTGCTGCTCGCGCTGCTGGAGGGCGAGGACAACGAGAACATCGTCGACCTGCTCGCCGCGGTCGAGGCCGACCAGGCCGCCGTCCGCGCCGACACCGAGCGGGTGCTCGCCGCGCTGCCCAGCGTGACGGGGTCCACCGTCTCGCCGCCGCAGCCCGACCGCGAGATGCTGGCCGTCGTCGCGGACGCGGCCCAGCGCGCGAAGGAGCTCGGCGACGACTACCTGTCCACCGAGCACCTGCTCATCGGCATCGCCGCCGAGGGTGGCAAGGCCGGGGACGTACTCAACCGGCACGGAGCCGGCAGCAAGAAGCTGCTGGCCGCATTCGAGAAGACCAGGGGAGGGCGCCGGGTGACCACACCCGACCCCGAGGGCCAGTACAAGGCCCTGGAGAAGTTCGGCACCGATTTCACCGCCGCCGCCCGCGAGGGCAGGCTCGACCCGGTCATCGGGCGGGACCAGGAGATCCGGCGCGTGGTCCAGGTCCTTTCACGGCGTACGAAGAACAATCCCGTCCTCATCGGCGAACCCGGCGTCGGCAAGACCGCCGTCGTCGAAGGGCTCGCCCAGCGCATCGTGAAGGGGGACGTCCCGGAGTCGCTGAAGAACAAGCGGCTCGTCTCCCTCGACCTGGGCGCCATGGTCGCGGGCGCGAAGTACCGCGGCGAGTTCGAGGAGCGCCTCAAGACCGTCCTCTCCGAGATCAAGGAGAGCGACGGGCAGATCATCACGTTCATCGACGAGCTGCACACCGTCGTGGGCGCCGGGGCCGGCGGCGATTCCGCCATGGACGCCGGGAACATGCTCAAGCCCATGCTCGCCCGCGGTGAGCTGCGGATGGTCGGCGCGACCACCCTCGACGAGTACCGCGAGCGGATCGAGAAGGACCCCGCCCTTGAGCGGCGCTTCCAGCAGGTCCTCGTCGCCGAGCCGAGCGTCGAGGACTCCATCGCGATCCTGCGCGGGCTCAAGGGGCGGTACGAGGCGCACCACAAGGTCCAGATCGCCGACAGCGCGCTCGTCGCCGCCGCCACCCTCTCCGACCGGTACATCACCTCGCGCTTCCTGCCCGACAAGGCCATCGACCTCGTCGACGAGGCCGCGTCCCGGCTGCGCATGGAGATCGACTCCTCGCCCGTCGAGATCGACGAGCTCCAGCGCGCCGTCGACCGCCTGAAGATGGAGGAGCTGGCGATCGGCAAGGAGACGGACCCGGCGAGCAAGCAGCGCCTGGAGAAGCTGCGGCGCGATCTCGCCGACAAGGAGGAGGAGCTGCGCGGCCTCACCGCACGCTGGGAGAAGGAGAAGCAGTCCCTCAACCGCGTCGGTGAGCTGAAGGAGAAGCTCGACGAGCTGCGCGGCCAGGCCGAACGCGCCCAGCGGGACGGCGACTTCGACACCGCGTCCAAGCTGCTCTACGGCGAGATCCCGGCCCTGGAGCACGACCTCGAAGTCGCATCCGAGGCCGAGGAGGAGGCCGTCCAGGCCAAGGACCTCATGGTCAAGGAGGAGGTCGGCCCGGACGACATCGCCGACGTCGTCGGCTCCTGGACCGGCATCCCCGCGGGCCGCCTCCTGGAGGGCGAGACACAGAAGCTGCTGCGCATGGAGGACGAGCTCGGCCGCCGCCTCATCGGCCAGACCGAGGCCGTGCGCGCCGTCTCGGACGCGGTGCGGCGCACCCGCGCGGGGATCGCCGACCCCGACCGGCCCACCGGTTCGTTCCTCTTCCTCGGCCCGACCGGCGTCGGCAAGACCGAGCTGGCCAAGGCCCTCGCGGACTTCCTCTTCGACGACGAGCGGGCCATGGTCCGCATCGACATGAGCGAGTACGGCGAGAAGCACAGCGTCGCCCGTCTGGTGGGCGCGCCCCCCGGCTACGTCGGGTACGAGGAGGGCGGCCAGCTCACCGAGGCGGTCCGGCGGCGTCCGTACAGCGTCGTGCTGCTCGACGAGGTCGAGAAGGCGCACCCGGAGGTCTTCGACGTGCTGCTCCAGGTGCTCGACGACGGGCGGCTCACCGACGGGCAGGGCCGGACGGTGGACTTCCGCAACACCATCCTGGTCCTCACGTCCAACCTCGGAAGCCAGTACCTGGTCGAGCCGCTCACCAGCGAGGAGGAGAAGAAGCAGCAGGTCCTCGAGGTGGTGCGGGCGTCCTTCAAGCCCGAGTTCCTCAACCGCCTCGATGACCTCGTGGTCTTCTCCGCGCTCACCAAGGACGAGCTGGCGCACATCGCCGAGCTGCAGATCGGCCGCCTCGCCAAGCGGCTCGCCGAGCGGCGGCTCACGCTCGACGTCACGCCCGCCGCGCTGGCCTGGCTCGCGGACAAGGGCAACGATCCGGCGTACGGGGCGCGGCCGCTGCGGCGCCTCATCCAGACGTCGATCGGCGACAGGCTCGCGAAGGAGATCCTCGCGGGTGAGGTGAAGGACGGTGACGTGGTCCGCGTGGACCGCGTCGAGGACGGCCTGGTCGTGGGTCCCGCGACGGGTTCGCCCACGGGCAAGTCGCTGTAACGGCATCCCGTCTGCGGGCAGTGGTCCGTCCTCGCGCGGTTCCCCGCACCCCGTCAGGGGCGCGGGGAACCGCGCGAGGGGCCACGGCTTGTCCGCAGACGGCGAACGGCGGAAACCGGGCAGACGCGGTGCCGGGGTTGCGACCGGGACCCCCTTCTGGGAGAGGATGGCGGAATCCGTACGAAGGGACCACGCACGTGAGCATCGACCCGTCCTCCATTCCGAATTTCGGGGGCCAGCCCGATCCGCAGCAGGGCGCAGGACCGGCGGGCCCCGTTGTCCCCGACCAGGACCTCGTCAAGCAGCTGCTCGACCAGATGGAGCTCAAGCACGTCGTCGACGACGAGGGTGACCTCGCGGCGCCGTGGGAGGAGTTCCGTACGTACTTCATGTTCCGCGGCGAGGACGACCAGCAGGTCTTCTCGGTGCGGACGTTCTACGACCGGCCGCACACGATCGAGGCCAAGCAGCAGCTCCTGGAGTCGATCGACGACTGGAACCGCCGCACGCTGTGGCCGAAGGTCTACAGCCACACGCACGACGACGGCACGGTCCGCCTCATCGGCGAGGCCCAGATGCTGATCGGCACCGGTGTCTCCCTGGAGCACTTCGTGTCGTCGACGGTCAGCTGGGTGCGCGCCGCGATCGAGTTCGACCGCTGGCTCGTGGAGCAGCTGGGCCTGGAGGCCGAGGTCGACGCCGCCGAGGGCGAGACCGGGGAGAAGCCCGGCGACGACGAGGCCTGAGGGCCCGCACGCACGTGAGAGCCCGGCGGGGGTGGCACATGCCACCCCCGCCGGGCTCTCGGCGTGCCGGGCGGGTCAGCCCGCCAGCGACTTGAGGCGGGTCACCGCCTCCTCCAGGACGGACGTCCGCTTGCAGAAGGCGAAGCGCACGAAGGGCGCACCCGCGTCCCGGTGGTCGTAGAAGACCGCGTTCGGGATGGCGACGACGCCGGCCCGCTCCGGCAGCGCGCGGCAGAAGGCGAAGCCGTCCGCTTCGCCCAGCGGCGTGATGTCGGTCGTGATGAAGTACGTGCCCGCCGGACGGTAGACGTCGAAGCCCGCCGCCGTCAGGCCCGCGCCGAGCAGGTCCCGCTTGGCCCGCATGTCGGCGCGGACGCCGTCGAAGTAGGAGGCGGGCAGGGCCAGCGCCTCGGCGATCGCGTACTGGAAGGGTCCGGAGGCGACGTAGGTGAGGAACTGCTTCGCCGAACGGACGGCGGTGACCAGCTCCGGGGATGCCGTCACCCAGCCCACCTTCCAGCCGGTGAACGAGAACGTCTTGCCCGCCGAGCCGATGGAGACCGTGCGCTCGCGCATGCCGGGGAAGGTGGCGAGCGGCAGGTGCTCGGCGTCGTCGAAGACCAGGTGCTCGTACACCTCGTCGGTGACGACCAGGAGGTCGCGCTCGACCGCGAGCCGCGCGATCTCCGTGAGCTCGGCGCGGGTGAGGACGGTGCCGGTGGGGTTGTGCGGGGTGTTGAGGAGGATCAGCCGGGTGCGGTCGGTGACCGCGTCCCGCAGTTCGTCGAGGTCGAGGACGAAGCGTCCGTCGCGGGGGCGCAGCGTGACGGGGACGCGGGTGCCGCCCGCGAGCGCGATCGAGGCGGCGTACGAGTCGTAGTAGGGCTCGAGCGCGATGACCTCGTCGCCCGGTTCGACGAGGGCGAGCAGCGACGCCGCGATCGCCTCGGTCGCGCCCGCCGTCACGAGGACCTCGCGGTCGGGGTCGTACGAGAGGGCGTACCGGGTGCGCTGGTGCTCGGCGATCGCCGTGCGCAGCTCCGGGACGCCGGGGCCCGGCGGGTACTGGTTGCCGCGGCCGTCGCGCAGCGCCCGCACCGCGGCTTCCCGTACCGACTCGGGGCCGTCCGTGTCGGGGAAACCCTGACCCAGGTTGATCGCGCCCGTCGTCGCCGCGAGTGCGGACATCTCCGCGAAGATGGTCGTGCCGAACTCGGTGAGACGGCGGTTGAGCAGGGGGCGCTCGCGCCCGGAGGGGGACGTCATGGCCGCCATCCTGCGCCGAACCTCTGGAGTTCCTCAACTCTGCTTTGCGTCGGCTTCGGCAGGGGCATCCCCCTGTCACGCGAGAAGCACGGCCCACGGGGGACCTGCTTCGGCAGAACTGAAGGAGTGTGAGGGCCGTGATCGTGGCTTTCGTCTTCGTGGCGGTGTTCGTCTTCGCGGTGGTCGCGGCCGTCAACTACGGGGGGAACAGCAAGCGCCGCAAGCGCGCCGGGTGGGGCTCGGGAACCGCGTCGAGCTCGGCGGGCGGCGGCTGGTGGGCCGGGGGCGGTGACGGCGGCGGCGGGCACCACGGCGGCGGTCATCACGGTGGCGGGCACTCCTGCGGTGGCGGGTCGTCCTGCGGGGGCGGTGGGTCCTCGTGCGGGGGTGGTTCCTCGTGCGGAGGTGGCGGGGGCGGATGCGGCGGAGGCAGCTGACACGGGGCAGCTGGTCCACCGATTCCATGGAGGCGCCCGGCGGGGGCGGACAGTTCCCGCCGGGCGCCTCGCCATGGGTGGTGGCGTACGACGGGGGGCGTGCTCACGGGCCGCGGTGTGACCGGCGTACTGAACAGTTGAACTGTGCAGCCCTCATGGGGATGGAAACCCTACGAAGTTGGGTAAAAACGCAGTGGCAGCATCGCCGACCATGATTCCCTCTCACACGTCAGCACCGCCCAAGGATGTACGTCTCAGGTTTCGCAGAAAGCATTCTGGATACCCGTCAGATGACGTCTTCGTGGGCACGAGCCGGCATTCCGACCTCCCGGTGGCCGCACCGGGGCGCCGGCCCCACCTCCATTGAGTGTTAGCGGAGCCGACCCATGCTCACGACCCTGAACACCGCGTACACCGACACGCGCGCCGCGGACCTCGCCTGGGCCCTGGGGCGCGAGCCGCTGCCCGCGCTCGCCACCCTCGAAGTCGAACTCGCGGACGCCAGAATGCAGTTGAGGCTGCTCGGCGCCTCCCACCAAGTGCTCCTCGAGGAAGAGCAAGGCGGCTGTTCGGAGACCGTCGCCTGCATTCCCGGCAGCAGCACACCGCTGCCGCTGGGCGTCTCCAAGCGCGTCGGCGAATGGGAGTACGAATTCGCGGCGCGGGTGGAGGCGTTGTCGCCCGGCCAGTTCGCGGGCCGCGCGCAGGAATTGCTCGCCCTGGTCGCCGAACACCCGCACGGACTCGCGGGGGTGTTCCCCGGCAGCCCGCACGCCTTCACCGCGATGCTGGCGCAGCGCCACGAAGGGGCCCTGATGTGGCGTACGTGGCACGCGTACCCGCAGGAGGGCCAGTTGGTGGCGACGCGGACCCGCGTGGGCGTACGCATGCCGGTGCCCGTCGCGCTGTGACGCGGGGAATCCCGTAAGCGGGGAATCCCGAAATGCGGGTCGGCCGCCAGGTATGAAAGCAGAGTTACACCCATGTGGGGGACTCGGTGTGAGCATCCTGTGACGTAGCGTTCCAGGCGTGCTCGAGTCCTCGGTGCGGTTGCCGGTCTCACCCCAGACAGGACGGTTCCTCGTTCTCACGGGCGTGTTCATCTGCGCTGCCTGCGGACTCGTCTACGAACTCGAACTCGTCGCCCTCGCCTCGTACTTGATCGGCGACTCCGTCACCCAGGCCTCCGTCGTGCTCTCCGTGATGGTCTTCGCCATGGGCATCGGCTCGCTGCTCGCGAAGCGGCTGCGGCGCCGCGCCTCGGTCTGGTTCGGCCTCGTCGAGTCGGCGCTCGCGCTGGTCGGCGGGTGCAGCGCCATGGCGTTGTACGCGGCGTTCGCGTGGACCGGTGACCGGGGCGAGGTGTGGGCGGGCGGATCGCGGTTCCTGCTCGTCGCGTTCTCCCTCGCCATCGGCGTACTCATCGGCGCCGAGGTGCCGCTCCTGATGGTGCTCATCCAGCGCATCCGCCGCCAGGACGCAAGCGGCGCCGTCGCCGACCTGTTCGCCGCCGACTACGTGGGCGCCCTGGTGGGCGGGCTCGCCTTTCCCTTCCTGCTCCTGCCGCTGTTCGGGCAGCTGACGGGCGCCCTCTTCACCGGCGCGGTCAACGCCGTCGCGGGCGGCGCGCTCGTCTTCGGCCTGTTCCGGCGGGACCTCAGCGTGCGCGGCCGCTGGGCGCTGCTCACCACCAACGTCCTCGTCCTCTCCCTGCTCGCCTCCGCCGCCGTCCTCGTCGACGACTTCGAGCGGGCCGCCCGGCGCGCCGTGTACGGCGGGGACGTACGGGTCGCCGTGCAGACCGACGTCCAGGAAGTCGTCCTCACCGGCGGCCGACGGCGCTCCCTCGACCTCTTCCTCGACGGACGGCTGCGCATCAGCGGACGCGACGAGGAGCGCTACCACCGGGGCCTCGTGGCGCCCGCGATGCGCGGACCGCACGCGCGCGTCCTGGTCCTCGGCGGCGGCGACGGCCTCGCGGCGCGCGAGATCCTGCGCCACCGCGGCGTGCGCCGCGTCGACGTCGTCGAACTCGACGCGGGCGTCGTCGACCTCGCGCGGCACGACCCGGCCCTCAGCGAGCTCAACGGCCACGCCTACCGCGACCCGCGGGTCCACGTGGTGAACGCCGACGCGTTCCGCTGGCTGCGCTGCGCGCGCGGGGAGTACGACGTGGTGATCTCCGACCTGCCGGACCCGGGCATCACCGCGAGCACGAAGCTGTACTCCCAGGAGTTCTACGGCCTCGCCACCCGCGTCCTCGCCGGCACCGGCAGGATCGCCGTGCACGCGGGCCCGCTGTCGGCCCGCTCGCGCGCGTTCTGGACGGTGGAGGCGACGCTGCGCGCGGCCGGGCTGCGGACCGTGCCGTACCGGGTGGGCGGGCGGCAGTCCGGCTTCGCCGCCGGGCCCGACCGCACGGCGGAGGGCGCCCGCGCGCCGCGCGACTGGGGCTTCGTGCTCGCCGCGCGGACGCGGCCCGCGCTGCCGCGCCCGGCCGGATCCGGCGCCCTACGGGCCGGGGCGTGGACGGCTGAGCGGCCGAGACGGCCGGGGCTCGCCCCGTCCACCCTCGTGCACCCGCGTTACGCGAACTGACGTACAACCCTTTACGAACTGTCGTACAACTGGTCACCTCCTGGGTAGGCTCGACTGCCATGGAGCATGAGGTGTTCGTTCCGGTTTCGGCAGAGCGGCTCCGGCAGGTCCTCGCGGACCCCGAACGGGTCGCAGGGGCGGTCCCCGGGCTTCAGCGCGACGCGCAGGAGGGAGCGGATCCGCTCTCCGGGCGTCTCAAGGTGCGCGTCGGCGGGTCCGGCGGGCACACCATCACGTACCGCGGCTCGGCGCGGACCGACGCGCGCGGCGACGGTTCGTACGCGATCGAGGCGGAGGGCGCGGAGGTGCGCGGGTCCGGCACCGTGAAGTTCTCGCTGACCGTGCGGTTCCTACCGGCCGCCGGGGGGACGACCCTCGTGTTCGGCGGCAGCGCGACCGCCGACGGGCGGATCACCGAAGGTTCTCCACAGGCTGTGGAATCCGCGGTGCGCCGGCTGCTCGAACGGTTCGCCCAGGGCCTCGCGGAGGCGGCGCCGCCCACCACGGCGCCCGGCCCCGATGACGCCCCCGGCACCCACACGGTCACCGTGTTCGAGGCCGTCGAGACGGTGGAGGCGGACGCCGACGAGGCCGGTGTCCTCGACGAGCTCGCGGAGCTGGACGAGACCGACGACCTCGGTGGCATCGGGGATCTCGACGATCTCGACGCCCTGGAGGCCGACGCCGAAATGGCGGACGACGTCGCGAACATCGACGTACCGCCCGCCGAAGCCGCGCACGCGCGCCGCACCATGATCGGCCGCAGCGCCGAGGAGGTCGATCACGCCCCGCCCCGCGGCCGGTACGCGCCCGCGCCCGCCCCCGAGTCCCTCGCCACCAGCGCCACGCTCCGCTGGGCCGCGCCCGCCGCGGCCCTCGCGCTCGCCTCGGCCATCGTCGTCGGCAGGGCGCTGCGCCGCCGCCGCTGACGTAAGGGCGCCGCGCCGCCGCTGCCCCAGGGACTGCCCGACCCTGCTCCGCCTGACAGGCCCCGGTACGCCGTAGGGTCGGCCCCGTGAGTACCGAAGACGTGACCCTGACCGCGGGCGACGCGGAACTGACCGTGCAGCCGGGCAACGGCTGCCGCATCGCGAGCCTGCGCATCGGCGGCGTGGAGCTGCTGAGGCAAGGCGGGAAGTACGGCTCCTTCCCGATGGTGCCGTGGTGCGGCCGGATCGAGAACGGCCGGTTCCGCGACGGCGCGACGGTCCATCAGATGCCGGTCAACTCCCCGCCGCACGCCATCCACGGCTTCGGCCGCGACGCCGAGTGGCGCACGGCCCGCAGCGGCGCGGGCGAGGCGGTCTTCACGTACGACCTGACCGACCCCTGGCCCTACCCGGGCCGCGTCACCCAGATCGTGGAACTCACCGAGGACGCGCTGACGCTGCGCCTCGGCATCGAGACGCACGGCGGCTCCTTCCCCGCGCAGGCCGGCTGGCACCCGTGGTTCAACAGGAACCTCGGCGGCCAAGACGTCCGTGTCGACTTCACGGCCGCCTGGCAGGAGGAGCGCGGCGAGGACCACCTGCCCACCGGCCGCCGCATCGAGCCGGAGCCGGGCCCCTGGGACGACTGCTTCGGCATGCCCGACGGCGTCGATGTGACGCTCACCTGGCCCGAGCAGCTCGAAGTCAACGTCAGCAGCCGCGAGCAGTGGGTCGTCGTCTACGACGAGCAGGAGGCCGCGGTGTGCGTGGAGCCGCAGACAGGGCCGCCCAACGGACTCAACACCGACCCGCGCCTGGTGACCCCAATCGAGCCCTTGGAGACGGCGACGACCTGGACCTGGCGTCGGCTTTAAGCTCTTACGCATGACTGACGACGTACGCGGCGAGCTGCTGCAGCAGATCAAGGACAAGGCCGTCGTGCACGGCAAGGTGACGCTCTCCTCCGGCCTGGAGGCCGACTACTACATCGACCTCCGCCGGGTCACCCTCGACGGCGAGGCCGCCCCGCTGGTCGGCCAGGTCCTGCTCGACCTCACCAAGGACCTCGACTTCGACGCCGTGGGCGGTCTGACCATGGGCGCCGACCCCGTCGCGGGCGCGATGCTGCACGCGTCCGCCGCGCGCGGCAAGCGCCTGGACGCCTTCGTCGTCCGCAAGGCCGCCAAGGCGCACGGCATGCAGCGCCGCGTCGAGGGCCCGGACATCAAGGGCCGCCGCGTCCTGGTCGTCGAGGACACCTCCACCACGGGCGGCTCGCCGCTGACCGCCGTCGAGGCGGTCCGCGAGGCGGGCGCCGAGGTCGTGGGCGTCGCCACCATCGTGGACCGCGCGACCGGCGCCGGCGAGAAGATCACCGAGGGCGCGGGCGTGCCGTACCTCTTCGCGTACTCGAAGGACGACCTCGGCCTGGCCGACTGACACCGGCCCCGGCAGGGGCCTCGCCGGGCCGGAGCCGCCCCGCGAGTCTGGAAAGATGGGGGCGACGATGACGTCGCCCCCATAGGTCAGGGCCAAGCACATACCCCGCACATCACAAGGAGCGGACACATGCCCATCGCAACCCCCGAGGTCTACGCCGAGATGCTCGACCGGGCGAAGGCAGGCAAGTTCGCCTACCCGGCGATCAACGTGACCTCCTCGCAGACCCTGCACGCGGCCCTGCGCGGCTTCGCGGAGGCGGAGAGCGACGGCATCATCCAGATCTCCACCGGTGGTGCGGAGTTCCTGGGTGGCCAGTACAACAAGGACATGGTGACGGGCGCCGTCGCCCTCGCCGAGTTCGCGCACATCGTCGCCGCGAAGTACGACATCACCGTCGCGCTGCACACCGACCACTGCCCCAAGGACAAGCTGGACGGATACGTCCGCCCGCTGCTCGACGTCTCCGCCGAGCGCGTCAAGGCCGGCCGGAACCCGCTCTTCCAGTCGCACATGTGGGACGGCTCCGCCGAGACCCTCGCCGACAACCTGGCCATCGGCCAGGAGCTGCTGGCCAAGGCCGCCGCCGCGAAGATCATCCTTGAGGTGGAGATCACCCCGACCGGCGGTGAGGAGGACGGCGTCACGCACGAGATCAACGACGAGCTGTACACGACCGTCGACGACGCGCTGCGCACCGCCGAGGCCCTGGGCCTGGGCGAGAAGGGCCGCTACCTCCTCGCCGCGTCCTTCGGCAACGTCCACGGCGTCTACAAGCCGGGCAACGTCGTCCTGCGCCCCGAGCTCCTCAAGGACCTCCAGGAGGGCGTCGGCGCCAAGTACGGCAAGCAGTCCCCCTTCGACTTCGTGTTCCACGGCGGCTCCGGCTCCACCGCCGAGGAGATCTCCACCGCCCTGGAGAACGGCGTCGTGAAGATGAACCTCGACACCGACACCCAGTACGCCTTCACGCGCCCCGTCGCGGACCACATGTTCAAGAACTACGACGGCGTCCTGAAGGTCGACGGCGAGGTCGGCTCGAAGAAGACGTACGACCCGCGCACCTGGGGCAAGTCCGCCGAGGCGGGCATGGCCAAGCGCGTCACCGAGGCCTGCGCGAACCTGCGCTCCACGGGCACGAAGCTGAAGTAGCGCACCCTGCGTCACGTACGGGCCCGGCACCCCTTCGCTTCGCGGGGAGCCGGGCCCGTATGCGTGTCCCGTCCGCGCATGGCGCAGACTTGGGCCCATGGCCATTCACAAGGATCTGCTCGGGGGACCGCCCCCGACCCACCTGCCCGACGACCCCGAGCCCCGCGAGCTGCTCGCGAACGGCACGGCGCCCGCCGACGTCGCCGCGAAGTACCCCACGTCCTCGCTCGCCTGGGCGCAGCTGGCCGACGAGGCGTACGAGCGGGGCAGCGTCGTCGAGTCGTACGCGTACGCCCGCACCGGCTACCACCGCGGCCTCGACGCCCTGCGCCGCAGCGGCTGGAAGGGCCATGGGCCCGTACCGTGGGAGCACGAGCCCAACAGGGGCTTCCTGCGGGCGCTGCACGGTCTCGCGCGCGCCGCGCAGGCGATCGGTGAGCAGGACGAGTACGAGCGCTGCGCGGGCTTCTTGCGGGACTCTTCGGAGACGGCTGCGACTACGCTCGGCTGACGTAGCCGGGGCCCGGGGTGCTGTCACCCCCGGGCCCCTGCCGCGGGGACTTCGCCCCCGGACCCCCTTGTCGGCCTGAACGGCCTCGTCCGCAAACGCCGGACGGGCTGTTACTAGCGCAAGCTACCCAGAAGGCCGGCCTCGTACGGCGCTGCCTCGGCGAGGCGGCCCGTCAGCGCCTTGTTCGCCCACTCCGGGTCGGCGATCAGGCTGCGGCCCACCGCGATGACGTCGAACTCGTCGCGCTCCATGCGGTCCAGGAGCAGGTCGATGCCGGTGGACGTGGCCTTTGCGGCGAAGCCCTGGGGGCCCACGAACTCCTTGTCGAGGCCGACCGAGCCGACCGACAGCGTGGCCTTGCCGGTGAGCTTCTTGACCCAGCCTGCGAGGTTGAGGTCGGCCCCCTCGAACTCGGGGAGCCAGTAGCGGCGCGTGGAGGCGTGGAAGGCGTCGACGCCCGCGGCGGCCAACGGGGTGAGCAGCGCCTCGAGTTCGCCCGGCTCCGTGGCCAGCTTCGCGTCGAACGCGTACGCCTTCCACTGGGAGAGCCGGAAGATCACGGGGAACGTCGGCGAGACCGCCGCGCGGACCGCCTCGACGATCTCCGCGGCGAAACGGGCGCGGGAGGCGAGGTTGCCGCCGTAGCCGTCGGTGCGGCGGTTGGTGACGCCCCAGAGGAACTGGTCGATCAAGTAGCCGTGCGCGCCGTGCAGTTCGACGCCGTCGAAGCCGATCCGCTCGGCGGCTGCGGCGCTGTCGGCGAAGGCCTCGATGACCGCGTCGATGTCGGCGCCGGTCATCGCGTGGCCCTTGGGGGCGCCGTCGAGGCCGAGGCCGGAGGGGCCCGCCGGGGGAGCGGCGGGTACCGGACCCTGGCCCTCGTCGCGGGTGGCGCCGACGTGCCACAGCTGCGGGACGATCTTCCCGCCCGCCGCGTGCACGGCCTCGGTGACCCGCTGCCAGCCCGCGAGCGCCGCGTCGCCGTAGAAGTGCGGGACGCGGTGGCTGCTGCCCGCCGACGCGTGGTCGACGTACGTGCCCTCGGTGACGATCAGGCCGACGCCGCCCGCGGCGCGGCGCGCGTAGTACTCCGCCACATCCGCGCCGGGCACGCCGTCCGGGGAGAACTCGCGGGTCATGGGTGCCATGGCGATGCGGTTGCGGACGCTGAGGCCGTTGATGTCGAAGGGGCGGCCGAGGATTCGCGCGGCTCGTGCGGTGGTGGTTTCCGTGGCTTCCATGCGGGCTCCTGGAGTTTCTGCAGAGTTTCCGGCGCGAACAGAGGCATACGCGTCTGACAGCACTGTAAGCCTTTCACTGATGTCGCAGCCAGGCCGGGTACCGTGGAGCGCATGAACTGGCCCGCGACCGAGCGCCTCTGTCTGACCCCCGCGCCCGGCGGCCTCGCCCTCGTCCAGGACCTCCTGAACACCGCGCCCGCCGGCCACCTCGACTCCGTCGACCCGCTCGCCGACGGGGCGCTCGACCGCGCCCAGGACTGGGCCGACCTGGCCGTACGGTCCTGGGCCCGTGAGACGGGCCGGGGCGCCGTGCGGCTGACCCTGGCCGCGGGCGACCTGCCGCAGCTGCGGTGCCTGCGGGAGCAGCTCGGCCGGGCGCTGGCCGCGGACTGCGGGGACGGGGGCTCGGTGCGCTTCACGTCGGCTCCGGTCGTGGTCGAACTCTCCGGGAACGGCGCCCTGTCCGTTCAGCCGGAGGGCGCGGGCGCGCGCTGGCTGGCCTCCGCCGTCCTCGCCGAGGGGCTGCTCGCCCAGGCCACGGGCGTCTGGCGGCGGCTGAAGATCTGCCGCAACGAATTCTGCGCCGCCGCGTTCTACGACCGCTCCCGCAACAACAGCGGGGTCTGGCACTCGGTGCGGGGCTGCGGGAACGCGGCGCATCTGCGGGCCTGCCGGGAGCGCCGTCGCGCGCAGGGCTGAGGGGCGGCGTCGTCCGGGGTGCCGTCACCGGGCGCCCGGGGCGACAGCTGCGTAGCTCGTTCGCTGCTGTGTGGCGCGTACGGGCCTTGCCGATTGCGGGAAAGTTGCGGAGGATTCCGGTGGGGACCGGGGCCCCCGTGCCGGTAACGGCAGGGGCGGACCGCTACCCGGAGTACGTATCGAGGAGACAGCGATGTCCCCAGAGACGCATGAGGCATCCCCCGAGGAGCGCGCGGCGTCCACCGAGGTGTCGGAGTCGTCCGAGGTGTCCGGGGCCGAGAGCCCGAACCTGGACTTCGCGGGCACCACGCCGTACGAGGACTACGTCCAGGCGGACGTCCTCACCCACCTGCAGCACCTGCGCTCGGACGACCCCGGCGAGATGGTCTTCCTGGTCACCACGCAGGTCATGGAGCTGTGGTTCACGGTGATCGTCCACGAGTGGGAGACCGCGGCGCACGCCCTGCGGCGCGACGACATCCCCACCGCGCAGAACGCGCTCAAGCGCAGCCTGCGCGAGCTGGAGGCCCTGAACGCCTCCTGGCAGCCGCTCGCCCAGCTCACCCCCGCCCAGTTCAACTCCTACCGCGGCTCGCTCGGCGAGGGCTCCGGCTTCCAGTCCGCGATGTACCGCCGCATGGAGTTCCTGCTGGGCGACAAGTCGGCGTCCATGCTCGTCCCGCACCGGGGCTCGCCGCGCGTCCACGCGGAGCTGGAGAAGGCGCTGCAGGAGCCGAGCCTGTACGACGAGGTGCTCAGCCTCCTCGCCCGGCGCGGGTACGCGATCCCGGACGCCGTGCTCCAGCGCGACCTCGCCAAGAAGTACGAGCCGTCGCCCGAGGTCGAGGCCGTCTGGGCCGAGCTCTACTCCGGCGACGAGAGCGGTGATCTCGCCCGGCTCGGCGAGACCCTGACGGACGTCGCCGAGCTGGTCTGGCGGTGGCGCAACGACCACCTGGTCGCCACCCGCCGCGCGATGGGTTCCAAGACGGGCACGGGTGGCTCCGCCGGTGTGGCGTGGCTGGAGAAGCGGGCGCAGAAAAACGTTTTCCCCGAGCTGTGGACTGCGAGGAGCCATGTCTGAGGGGCGGATGTCTGAGGACCGGGTGTCTGAGGGGCGGATGTCTGAGGACCGGATGTCGGAGGGCCGGATGTCTGAGGACCGGACCTCTGGGGGCCGGACCTCTGAGGACCGGACCTCTGAGGGCCGGATGTCGGAGGGCCGGGTGTCGGAGGACCGGATGTCGGAGGACCGGACCTCTGAGGACCGGATGTCCGACGACCGGATGTCCGACGACCGTATCGGCGCCGTACCGCCCGACCTCGCGGGCGAGGCCGCGAAGCTGGACGCCGACGACGTACTCCGCGCCAAGCGCGAGCAGTTCGTCCTCGACGACACCGTCTACCTCGACGGCAATTCGCTGGGCGCCCTGCCGGCGAACGTGCCGGGCCGGGTCGCCGACGTCGTCGCCCGCCAGTGGGGCGAGCTGCGCATCCGCTCCTGGGACGAGAGCGGCTGGTGGACCGCGCCCGAACGGATCGGCGACCGCATCGCCCCGCTGGTCGGCGCCGCCCCCGGCCAGATCGTGGTCGGCGACTCGACCAGCGTGAACGTCTTCAAGGCGCTGGTGGGCGCCGTCCGTATCGCCCGAGACCCGGACGAGGGACGGGACGAGATCGTCGTTGACGCCACCACGTTTCCCACCGACGGGTACATCGCCGAGTCGGCGGCCCGCCTCACCGGCTGCCGCCTGGTCCCCGTCGCCCCCGCCGACGTACCCGGCGCACTCGGTGGGCGCACCGCCGCCGTCCTGCTCAACCACGCCGACTACCGCACCGGCCGCCTGCACGACCTGCCAGGACTGACGCGGGCCGTGCACGACGCGGGTGCGCTCGCCGTCTGGGACCTGTGCCACACCGCGGGCGCGCTGCCCGTCGGGCTCGACGAGCACGGCGTGGACCTCGCGGTGGGCTGCACGTACAAGTACCTGAACGGCGGCCCCGGTTCGCCCGCCTACCTCTACGTACGCGAGAGCCTTCAGGACCGTTTCGACTCGCCGCTGCCCGGCTGGAACTCGCACGCCGAGCCCTTCGGGATGCGGTCCGGGTTCGAGCCGGCCGACGGGGCGCTGCGCGGGCGGGTCGGTACGCCGGACATCCTGTCGATGCTCGCCCTGGAGGCGGCGCTCGACGTCTGGGACGGTGTCTCCGTCGACGAGGTGCGCGCCAAGTCCCTCGCCCTGACCGACTTCTTCCTGCGGTGCGTCGGGGCGTACGTACCCGAGGGGCGCGTGGTGTCCCTCACTCCGGGCGCGCACGCGGAGCGCGGCAGCCAGGTCGCGCTGCGCTGCGCGGGCGCCGGTGACGTGATGCGGCGCCTCATCGAGCAGGGCGTGATCGGCGACTTCCGCGCTCCGGACGTACTGCGGTTCGGATTCACGCCGCTGTACGTGTCGTTCGCGGACGCCGAGCGGGCCGCCCGGGTGCTGGCGGACACGCTGGACTGATAGCGTCCGGCGGATCTTGCCCCCCGCATTTTCCGCGCGGGGGGCGACGCCGCAAGGCGCACTGCCGTTGAGAGGTTGCCGCATGCCGGACGACGCCGCCGTGGCCCGCGATGCCGCCGAGGCCGAGGCCGCCCTCGCGCATCCCGTCGTGGAACCGGACGCCACCGCCGCGTACGGGGAACACCCCGATCAGGTCGTCGACTTCTACGCTCCCAAGGGCGCCGCGACCCGCCCCGCGCCGCTCGTCGTCGTCCTGCACGGCGGCGCGTGGCGGGCACCGTACGACCGGCGGCACATCACGCCGTTCGCGGACTTCCTCGCCCGCCGGGGCTTCGCGGTGGCCAACGTCGAGTACCGCAGGGGCAGTCCGATCCCCGCGCAGGGCGGCGCGGCCCCGGTCGCCGGGCGCTGGCCCGAGACCTTCGACGACGTGGCGGCGGCCCTCGACGCGCTGCCCGCACTTCTACGGGACGCGCTGCCGTCCGCCGACCCGCGCCGCACCGTGGTGACCGGGCACTCCGCGGGCGGCCACCTCGCCCTCTGGGCGGCCGCGCGGCACCTGCTGCCCGCCGACGCCCCCTGGCGCACGGCCCGCCCGGCCCCGCTGCGCGGCGTCGTCGCGCTCGCGCCGATCGCGGACTTCCGCGCCGCCGAGGACCTCGCGGTCTGCGGCGGCGCGTCGGTGCAACTCCTCGGCGGGCCGGACCGGTTCGAGGAGCGGCTGCCGTACGCCGACCCGGCCGCGCTGCTCCCGACGGGCATCGCCACCACTGTGGTGCAGGGGCGCACCGACATCACCGTGCCGCAGGCGGTGGCGGAGGCGTACGCCGACGCGGCCGCGAAGGCGGGCGAGGTCGTGGGGCTCACGCTCCTGGAGGACGTGGGGCACTTCCCGCTGATCGACCCGGCGGCGGACGCCTGCGCGGTGGTCGCCGAGGAGATCGCGCAACTCGCCTTCTGACAAGCGCTCAGGGCCGCGGTGCCGGAGACCCCGGGACTACCCGTCATACCTGAGAGCTACCCCGCGGCTGTATACCCCAGCGGGATGTGAGCGACAACCGCTGATCCATAACTTCCTTTCCGTGAAAGCGAGTCGGAGCACCGGCCCGCGCGGCGGCGGAAGGGAACGACACGATGAGGATCAGGGCCGGGCGGCTGCGCCGCACTCTGCTGGCGGCCGGGGTCGCGGCAGCCGTGGTGATCCCGGTGTCGGGCGCCGCCCGCCCAGAGATCCCGGCCCCCGCCCCCGCGGCCCTCGGCCGGGTCACGGCGGCGACGCTCCCCGCCGCGTACGCGGCGAACCGGGCGAACGCCACCGAGGCGGCGGTGCGGGCCGACGGGTACGGCGCCACGGAGCGGGCCGCCGCGCTGCGCGCCATGGCCGCACCCGGCCGGAACTTCCTCGCCTTCGACGGGCGCGGCACGGGCCGCACCGCCGAGGTCTTCGGCGACCTGGCCCGCGCGAGGAGCGTCGCCGTCCTGGTACCGGGCTCGGACACCTCCCTCGACTCGTACGGCAGGCTCCGTTCCGGCGCCCTCGCCCTGCGCGCGGCGGCGGGACCGCGCACGGCCGTCGTCGCCTGGCTCGGCTACGAGACGCCGGGCACGGTCAGTCCCGCCGTCCTGACGCCGGGCCGCGCGAAGGACGCGGCGCCCGCGCTGCGCTCGTTCGTCGGCGAACTGCGCGGCATCAACGCCCGCGCCCGCGTCTCGCTGCTCTGCCACTCGTACGGCTCGGTGGTGTGCGCAGAGGCGGCCTCGGGCCCGCGCGGCCTGGACGTCGCCGACATCGCGCTCTACGGCAGCCCGGGCACCGGCGCCGACAACGCCGCCGACCTGCACACCCGGGCCCGGATCTGGGCGGGCCGGGGCGCGGGCGACTGGATCGCCGACGTGCCGCACACCAGCGTCGGCCTCTTCGGCACCACCGTCGGCTTCGGCACCGACCCGGTCTCCGACGGCTTCGGCGCCCGCGTCTTTCCGGCGGGCGACGGCGGCCACAGCGACTACCTGAAGCCGGGCTCCGTACCGCTCGGCAACCTCGCGCGGATCGTGCGCGGCGAAGGACCGGAGGCCCGCCATGCGTGAACGTCGCCTCTCCGTCCTCGCGCGGCGCGTGGACGCCGCGACGCCGCCCGGCCGCGACCGTGCCGTCGACGCGCTGCGGGCCTTCGCCATCCTCGGCGTGGTCGGCGGGCACTGGCTGGTCACCGCCCTGGTGTCGGACGGTGGCGCGCTGCACGCCGCGAGCCCGTTGCAGCACCTGCCGTGGCTCGCGCCTGTCTCCTGGATATTCCAGACGCTCGCCGTGTTCTTCCTGGTCGGCGGGCAGGTGGCGACGGGGAGCTACGCGTCGGCCCGCGCCCGCGGCACCGGCTACGGCTCCTGGCTCGCGGCCCGCCTCGGCCGCCTCTTCCGGCCGGTCGCCGCGGTCCTCGCGCTGTGGACGGCCGCGGGAGCGGGCCTGGTCCTGTCCGGGGCCCGCCCCGACACCGTGCACACGCTGGTCAAGCTGGCGCTGTCGCCGCTGTGGTTCCTGCTGGTCTTCGCCGTCCTCACCGCGGCCACCCCGCTGGTGCGGCGGCTCCATCCGCTGTGGCCGCTGGCCGTCGTCCTCCACGTGGACCTCGTGCGGTTCGGCTTCGGCGGCCCGGCCTGGCTCGGCTGGGTCAACCTCGCGGCGGGCTGGCTCGTGCCGTGGACGCTGGGCGCCGCCTGGGCGCGGGGCGAGCTGACGCGGACCGCGGGCCGGGTGCTCCTGGTGGGCGGCGCGGCGGCGACCGCGGGTCTCGTCCTGTGGGGCGGCTACCCGGCCTCGATGGTCGGCGTGCCGGGCGCGCCGGTCTCCAACCTGAACCCGCCGACCCTGGCGGCCGTCACGTTCGGCCTCGCCCAGTGCGGCCTGGCGCTGCTGCTCCGTGAGCCGCTGGCCCGGTGGATGCGCGGGCCCGCCATCTGGGCGGCGGTGGCGCTCACCAACCTCTCCGCGATGACGGTCTTCCTCTGGCACCAGACGGCACTGATGGCGGTCACCGCGCTCGGCCTGCTCTCCGGCGGCCCGCTGCCCGGCCTGCACACGGTGCCGGAAGGCTGGGGCTGGGTGCTCGCCAGGCTGGCCTGGCTGCCGGTGTTCGGGCTGGGGCTCGCGGTGTGCTGGGCGGCGTTCCGTACGTACGAGAAGGGCGGCCGGACGCCGGTGCGGCGCGGGTCCGGGGGCGCGGGAGTGAAGGTGGCGCGGCGTGTCTAGGGTTGATCTTGTGAACGGTGGGGGCCGCGGGAGCGGCGACGGGGAGCGGTTCGACGGGGCTGTGCGGTCGGGACTGCGGGGTCTGGCCAAGGAGCTGTGGACGGTGGCGCCGATGCCGCTGCCGCCGCTCGGCAGGCCGCGCCTGCTGCGCTGGGCCCCGCACATCGTGATCGTGTACGTCACCCTCGGCACGGGACTCGGCAACCTCGACCAGATGTCGCAGCGCTACCACCTCGGCAACCCGGCAGGCCGCGTCATGGCCCTGGCGCAGGCCGCGGCCGTTGTACTGGCGCTGGTCCGGCCCGTCCCCGCGTGGTGGCTCTCCCTCGCCGTGAACACGACCGTCGCCGGGATGACGACCCTTCCGCCGGGGCGCGGCTCCGAGCCGTGGCCGTGGAGTCCCCCCGGGCTGCTCGCGCACGCCACGGTGACCCTGCTGCTCACCCTGCGGCTGCGGCCCCGGGCGGCCTGGACGGCCTGCGCCCTCGCCATCGGCCTCCCGCTCCTGCTGCAACTGACGACCAGCCCGGGGCCGGGCCCTTCCAACACGACGGTCCCCCTCTCGGCGCTCGTGTTCGGCGCCGTCACCCTCTTCGGCACGCTGCTGCGCGGGCGCCACGAGACCCGCACCCGGCTCGTCGAGCAGGAGACGCTCACCGCGGAGGAGCGGGCCCGCCGCACCCTCCTGGAGGAGCGCGGCCGGATCGCCCGCGAACTGCACGACGTCGTCGCCCACCACATGTCCGTGATCTCCATCCAGGCGCAGGTCGCCCCGCACCTGGTGAAGGATCCGCCCGACGCGCTCAGGGAGAACCTCGACGGCATCCGCGAGAACGCCCTCGAAGCCCTCACCGAGCTGCGCCGCGTCCTCGGCGTCCTGCGCTCGGAGAACCCCGACGCCCCCGAGGCCGCCCCGCAGGCCCCGCTGCCCACCCTCGACCGCCTGGACGGCCTCCTCGACAACGCGCGCGCGGCGGGCCTCACCGTCCGCCGTGAGAGCGCCGGGGAGCCCCGCCCGCTGCCGCCGGGCGTGGACCTCTCCGCGTACCGCATCGTGCAGGAGGCGCTCAGCAACGCGATCCGGCACGCGCCGGGCTCGACGGTGCGGATCGACCTCGCGTACACCCGCGGCGGCCTGCGCGTACGCGTCACCGACTCCGGCGCGACAAGGAAGGCGCCGCCCTCGCCCGGTGCGGGCCACGGGCTGCTCGGCATGCGTGAGCGGGTCGCCATGCTGGGCGGTGACCTCGCCGCGGGCCCGCTGCCGGACGGCGGCTACGAGGTCGCCGCGTTCCTGCCGGCGAACGCGACGAGCACGGCGCCCATGACGAGCACGGCGCCCATGACGAGCACGGCACACGTGACGAACACGGCGCACACCCTCGCCTCCTCCACCGAAGGAAAGAACAAGACATGACGATCCGCGTCCTCATCGCCGACGACCAGGTCATGGTCAGGCAGGGCTTCACCGTCCTGCTGAACGCGGAGCCGGACATCGAGGTCATCGGCCAGGCCGTCGACGGCGCGGACGCGGTCGCCAAGGTCGCCGAGCTCACCCCGGACGTGGTCCTGATGGACATCCGCATGCCCGAACTGAGCGGCATCGAGGCCACCCGCCGCATCACGTCGGACCTGCCCGAGGTGCGCGTCCTGGTCCTCACCACCTTCGACCTCGACGAGTACGTGTACGACGCGCTCCGCGCCGGCGCCTCCGGCTTCCTGCTCAAGGACGCGTCGGCGGCCCAGCTCGCCGAGGCCGTCCGCGTGGTCGCCGCGGGCGACGCGCTGCTCGCGCCCGGCATCACCCGCCGCCTGATCGCCGAGTTCTCCCGCCTGGACGGCACCCCGCGCGGCCCCTTGAGATCCCGCGTCGGCGAACTCACCGAACGCGAGACGGAGGTCCTCTCCCTGATCGCCCAGGGCCTCTCGAACGCGGAGATAGCGTCGCGCCTCGTCGTCGCCGAGCAGACCGTGAAGACGCACGTGGGCCGCATCCTCCTGAAACTGGACCTCCGCGACCGCACGCAGGCGGCGGTCTTCGCGTACGAGACGGGCGTCGTGCGCCCCTCGGGGTACTGAGAGCCTGGGCTCCGCAAGGGCGCGGGCGGAGCGCTGTAGTACTTGGGACGGACGCCGGGGAACCCCCCTCGCTATGGACGCCCCCGCGGCGGAGCCACCGTAACGTCGTAGCCGTGACCGAGAAGACAGATCCGATCGAGGCCAGAGGCCCGAGAAGCCCCGAGTACCGCCTGGTGGCAGGCGTCGTCGGCGGCCTGCGCGAGGCGCTGTTCCACGACGCCTTCGACTACCGCCCGCTGCCGCCGAGGAGCACGGACGGACCGCTGAGCAGTCGCCTGCCGCAGCGGATACGCCCGTACGCGGCCTGGACCCCGCACGCCCTCGTGGCGGCAGCCGCCGCGATCACCCTGATGCTCGCCTTCGGGACGGGGGGCCTCGGGAACCACTTCGCGTACGCCCTGTCCGGCCTGATCCCCATGGCCGCCGTCCTGATGACGCTGGCCAGGCCGGTCGGCGCCTTCTGGATCTCGCTGGCCACCACCCCCTTCACCGGCGTGCTCGGGAACACCTGGGACGGCTGGCCGTGGACTCCCGCGGCCTTCTTCGCGCACCTGGCGGTGATGGTCGTGGTGGCGGCGCGGAACGGACCGCGCACCGCCTGGTGGATGTGGGTGGCGACCGCCGCGTACGCGGCGGGGGTCGAGGTGTTCCTCGGCGTCGGCGGCTTCAGCGACAGCCCGCAGATGCTGTTCTTCTCCGCGCTCGCACTGCTGGTCACCAGCCTGGCGCAGGTACGCCGCGAGGCGCAGCGCGAGGTCACCGTGCAGCGCACCGTCACCGCCATCGAGCGCGACAAGCGCACGCTCCTCGAGGAGCGCACCACCATCGCCCGCGAGCTGCACGACGTCGTCGCGCACCACATGTCGGTGGTCGCCATCCAGGCCGAGGCCGCGCCCTACCGCGTGGAGAACCCGCCGCCCGAGCTCGAGCAGGCCTTCGTGACGATCCGCGAGAACGCGGTGGCCGCCCTCACCGAGCTGCGCCGCGTCCTTGGCGTCGTACGGGCCGAGGACTACGAGGCGCCGGACGCCCCGCAGCCCACCCTCGCCGACCTCGACCGGCTCCTGGACAACGTCCGCGAGGCGGGCCTCACCGTCGACAAGGTGATCACCGGGGCGGCCCGCGAGCTGCCGCAGGGCGTGGAGCTTTCGGCGTACCGCATCGTGCAGGAGGCGCTCAGCAACAGCCTGCGGCACGCGCCCGGTGCCGCGGCCCGCGTCGAGGTCGGCTACGTTCTCGGCGGGCTCGGCCTGCGCATCGTCAACGGCCCGCCGACCGGCCTGGTCAAGCCGTCGCCGGGCGCCGGGCACGGCGTCACCGGCATGCGGGAGCGCGTCGCGATGCTGAACGGCGAGATGACGGCGGAGGCGACCGCCGACGGAGGCTACGAAGTCACCGTCTTCGTGCCCGTCCCGCACGCGGAGCGGCCGGTACCGGCCGGAGAGGACGTCGCATGACGATCCGCGTCCTCATCGCGGACGACCAGATGATGGTCCGCGAAGGGTTCTCCGTCCTGCTCAACGCCATGCCCGACATCGAGGTCGTCGGCGAGGCCGTCAACGGCCGCGAGGCGGTCCGCCGGGTCCGTGAACTCGCCCCCGACGTCGTCCTGATGGACATCCGCATGCCCGAGATGAACGGCATCGAGGCGACCCGCGAGATCGTCGCCTCCGAGGGCGGCACGGGTGCTACGGGCGGCTGCAAGGTCCTCGTCCTGACCACCTTCGACCTCGACGAGTACGTGTACCAGGCGCTGCGCGCGGGAGCCTCGGGGTTCCTCCTCAAGGATGCCTCGGCGCGCCAACTCGCCGACGGTGTACGGGTGGTGGCGTCCGGTGAGGCGCTGCTCGCGCCGACGGTGACGCGCCGCCTGATCACGGAGTTCTCGAAGCTGGCGGAGGCGCCGCGGCTGTCGGCGGCGGTCCAGGCCCAGCAGTACGGCGAACTCACCGAGCGCGAGACGGAGGTCCTCGTCCTCATCGCGCAGGGCCTGTCGAACGCGGAGATCGCCTCCCGGCTCGTGGTCGCCGAGTCCACCATCAAGACGCACGTCAGCCGGGTCCTGGTGAAGCTGGGCCTGCGGGACCGCACGCAGGCGGCGGTGTTCGCGTACGAGGCGAGGCTGGTCACACCGGGGTGAGAGCCTGTGTCATATCCCCGGCCGGGTGGGCGCCGCCCGCCTGGCACGCGCGCTCGCCGCGTTGCCGAAAAGCCCTAGTAGCTCCGCTACAAGGACTTCCCGGCGCCTTGCGATCGCACGCACCAGACGACGCCCACTGATCCGACCGGGGATATGACACAGGCTCTGAGAGGCCGTCCACAGGGGGACTGGTCACGGGCGGTGCGCGGGTCTAGCGTCGCTCCATGGACGCACGTTCCGCACCTTCCGAGGTACCCGGGTCCACCGCGGCCGTGCCCGCCTCGTCCTTCGCGGGCTTCGACCCCTCGTCGCCGGAGTTCGTGGCCGACCCCTACCCGGCGTACGCGCGGCTGCGTGCGGCGGGCCGCGCCCACTACTGCGCGCCGACCGGCCAGTGGCTGATCCCGCACCACGCGGACGTCGCGGCCCTGCTGCGCGACCGGCGCCTGGGCCGCACCTACCTGCACCGCTTCACCCACGAGGAGTTCGGCCGCGCGGCCCCGCCGCCCGAGCACGAACCGTTCCACGTCCTCAACGACAACGGCATGCTGGACCTGGAGCCGCCCACGCACACCCGCATCCGCCGCCTCGTCTCCAAGGCCTTCACCCCGCGTACGGTCGAACAACTCAGGCCGTACGTCGACGGGTTGGCGGACCGGCTGGCGTGTGACCTGGTGGCGGCCGGGGGCGGCGACCTCGCGGCCCGCGTCGCCGAGCCGCTCCCCGTCGCGGTCATCGGCGAGATGCTGGGCATCCCTGAGTCCGACCGGCCGCTGCTGCGCCCCTGGTCGGCGGCGATCTGCGGCATGTACGAGCTGAACCCGTCCGAGGAGACGGCCGCGCGAGCGGTACGTGCGTCGCTCGAATTCAGCGCGTACCTACGGGACTTGATCGCGGTCCGGCGCGAGAGGCCGGGCCCCGACCTGATCTCGGGCCTGATCGCGGCGTACGAGGACGGGGAGTCCCTCAGCGAACAGGAGTTGATCTCGACCTGCGTGCTGCTCCTGAACGCGGGGCACGAGGCGAGCGTGAACGCCACGGTCAACGGGTGGTACGCGCTGTTCCGCAACCCCGCGCAGCTGGCCGCCCTGCGCGCGGATCCGGTCGGGCTCGTCCCCACGGCCGTCGAGGAGCTGCTGCGCTACGACACCCCGTTGCAGCTCTTCGAGCGCTGGGTCCTCGACGACATCGAGATCGGCGGCGTGACGATCCCCCGCGGCGCGGAGCTGGCCCTCCTCTTCGGCTCCGCCAACCACGACCTCGCGGTCTTCACCCGCCCCGCCGACCTGGACCTCGCCCGGCGCGACAACCCTCACGTCTCCTTCAGCGCGGGCATCCACTACTGCGTGGGCGCGGCGCTGGCCCGCCTGGAGCTGACGGCCTCGCTCCGGGCGCTGCTCCGCCGGGCCCCGAACCTGCGGCTCACCGCGGAGCCGCTGCGCGGGGCCAATTTCGTGATGCGGGGCCTTGAAGGGTTGCTGGTGGAGGTGTGAGGGGTGGGGGCCTCCCCCGTCTCCCATCTGCGGGTACGAACAGGCCCGCCGCTTCGCGGCGGATGTATCCCACCCACCCACCCGTTTGCCCCGCAGCACACGGCGGAGGTAGGGGCAGGGGCGTTTGCCCCGCGACGTACGGCAGGACGGGTCAGCCCCCACCGGGGCGCGGTCGCACGCGCTCCCGAGGGGACGTGGGGGTATGTGCGAACGGAGCACCGAGCATCCTGTAGCGCCATTGTCCGTGCAGCGTGACGCAGGGATAGCGAGTACGCACATACCCCCGCGGCCCCGCCCCACAGACGAGCCACAGGCGCCCCGCCCCACAGAGAGCCACAGGCGCACCGCCCCCGCCCCACCGCACCCGCACACCAGAACTCACCGAGGCAACACAAGCCCCCAGGCCAGCGGCCGCACCGTCCAGGTCCGCGTCCGTACCGGCCCCGTCACCACCGCGTCCGCGCGATAGCGGAAGTCCGGCCCCGACACCGTCACCGCCCGCGCACGCGCCCGCACCGGTGCCGCCTCCGCCCCCACCGACGCGGGCCTGACCTCCACCTGGGCCAGGCCGCCGTCCACCGTGGTCACCCGTACGCCCTCGACCGGCTGGTCCAGGTCGACCAGGACGACGCCGTCAGCCTCGACCCGCAACCGCACCGGCCCGCGCCCCGCACCGGCCCCCGCCCCCGCGGCCGGTCGCGAAGGCCGCGCCGCAAGCGTGCGGACCAGGGACTGGCAGGTCCGCAACCAGGCGTGCCCCTCGCCGGCCCCACCGGCGGTCACCCTCGACACGACACCGGCCCCGGAAC
>NZ_JBWKFZ010000015.1:0-176235 GCF_056433985.1 Streptomyces sp. NPDC044106 | reverse complement strand
ACCCGGCCCGGAAGCCGCACCCGGCCCGGAAGCCGCACCCGGCCCGGAAGCCGCACCCGGCCCGGAAGCCGCACCCGGCCCGGAAGCCGCACCCGGCCCGGAAGCCGCACCCGGTCCCACCCCGGCGGAGAGAGCCGCAGCCCCCACCCCGGCCCCCGAACCCGCACCCGAACCCGCACCGGAACCCGCCCCCGCCCCCACCCCCACCGGCGGAATCCGCAAATCCGCCAGAACCACCCCATCACTCTCATCCACCAACAGATCGAGCCGCCGCTCCACCCCCTCCAGCACCGCCCGAGCCGCGGCCACCGGCCCCGCCGGCACCCCGAGAGCCCGCGCGAGCGTCTGTGCCGCGCCGACGGGGACGACCGAAACCGCGCAGTCGGCGAGTTCCCGCTCGCGGTGGAGGGAGCCGACCGCCCGCAGCAGCGCCCGGTCGTCGCCGATCACCACGAGACGCCGCGTACCCCTTCTGGCCAGCGCTTTCGTGAAGTCTTCGGGGCCGTCGGGGAGGCAGACGCGGACGGCCGCACCCGCGCCGAGTACGTCCTTCGCGATCCGTACCGACTCACCGTCCGTGCGCCGGGCGACCGGGTCGATGACGACTAGCAGCTGGTCGCGAGCCGACACGTGCGTCCTTCCTCGGGTAGCATCTTTGTGCAAGAGCCCCTTGCGCTATTGCGCCAGGGGCTTCGTCTATTCCGGGGCAGCATCCAAGGCACACCCATACGGCGGCTACGGCCCCCAGACCTTGGACATGCCCCGCCCGGAAGGGGTGTACGCCTGTGCCCGCACTTGTGCTGCTCGGTGCTCAGTGGGGTGACGAAGGCAAGGGAAAGGCCACCGACCTGCTCGGTGGCTCGGTGGACTATGTGGTGCGCTACCAGGGCGGCAACAACGCCGGCCACACGGTTGTCGTAGGCGACCAGAAGTACGCGCTGCATCTCCTCCCTTCCGGGATTCTCTCCCCGGACTGTGTGCCTGTCATCGGCAACGGAGTCGTCGTCGACCCGTCGGTCCTGCTCTCCGAGCTGAGCGGTCTGAACGAGCGCGGCGTCGACACGTCGAAGCTGCTGATCAGCGGTAACGCGCACGTCATCACGCCGTACAACGTCACGGTCGACAAGGTGGGCGAGCGCTTCCTCGGGAAGAGGAAGATCGGTACCACCGGCCGCGGCATCGGTCCGACGTACGCCGACAAGATCAACCGCACCGGCATCCGCGTGCAGGACCTGTACGACGAGTCGATTCTGCAGCAGAAGGTCGAAGCGGCCCTGGAGCAGAAGAACCAGCTCCTGACGAAGGTGTTCAACCGCCGAGCGATCGAGGCGGAGCAGATCGTCGAGCAGCTCCTGGAGCACGGCGAGAACATCAAGCAGTACGTCGCCGACACGACGCTGATCCTGAACAACGCGCTCGACGACGACAAGGTCGTCCTCTTCGAGGGCGGCCAGGGCACGCTCCTGGACGTGGACCACGGCACGTACCCCTTCGTCACCTCCTCGAACCCGACCGCGGGCGGCGCCTGCACGGGTACGGGCGTCGGCCCGACGAAGATCAGCCGCGTCATCGGCATCCTGAAGGCCTACACCACGCGTGTCGGCGCGGGCCCGTTCCCGACGGAGCTCTTCGACCAGGACGGCGAGGACCTGCGCCGCATCGGTGGCGAGCGGGGCGTCACCACCGGCCGTGACCGCCGCTGCGGCTGGTTCGACGCGCCGATCGCGCGCTACGCGACCCGCGTGAACGGCCTGACGGACTTCTTCCTCACGAAGCTGGACGTCCTGACGGGCTGGGAGCAGATCCCGGTCTGCGTCGCGTACGAGATCGACGGCAAGCGCGTCGAGGAACTCCCGTACAACCAGACCGACTTCCACCACGCGAAGCCGGTCTACGAGTACCTCCCCGGCTGGTCCGAGGACATCACCAAGGCCCAGACCTTCTCCGACCTGCCGAAGAACGCGCAGGGGTACGTGAAGGCCCTGGAGGAGATGTCCGGCGCCCCGATCTCCGCGATCGGCGTGGGCCCGGGCCGCACGGAGACGATCGAGATCAACTCGTTCGTCTGATCTCCCCGTCCGCTGATCTTCCGGTTCGCCTGATCAGCGCACCCGAAGGGGTGGGCCGCGCCGAAGCGCGACCCACCCCTCTCGCGTCTCCTCCTCATGCCGGAGGGAGCGGTTCAGTACCCCTTGTCATACGTCAGCTCGCGGCTGCCGTCCGTGTCGGCGCGGCGGAGTTTGCCGTTGCCGAGGATCGTGATGACGCTCGGGTGGCCCGGTGTGCAGGACGCCATGGGTTCGCCGACCGTGATCTCGGTGGGGCCGATGAGCAGGCGGTCGCCGGACGCGGACTCCAGTTTTCCCCGGAAGACGCAGTGGTAGGTGCCGCCGGTGTCGGTCGGGCCGTCCGCCGTCACCGAGAGGACCGTGTCGCCCACCTCGCCCTGCCGGAGGGTGAGTTCGCGCGTGCTGTGACCGGTCTTGGTGTCGAGGCCGCCCGTCCAGGTGCCCAGGTACTTGTCGGGGACCGTGCCCTCCTCCGTGTCCGAGGCGGACGGCGAAGGGCTTGTCGGGTCCGGGGTCGAGGAGGTGGGTCCCGGCGTCCGCGAGGCGCTGCCCGCGTTGTTCTTGCTGTCGTGGCCCCCCTTCGTGCCGGTGCTGTCGCCCTTCATGACGGCGTAGACGGCGCCGCCCGCTCCGAGGGCCACTATCAACGCCACGACGATCAGCGCGGCGGTGGAACGGCCGCTGCGCCGCGGGGACCCGGGCGGCGGGACGGGCCCGTACGGGGGCGTGGCGCCCGGTCCGTAGGGAGGCGTGGAGCCGGGGCCGTACGCGGGGGTGGGGCCGTAGCCGGGCGGTGGTGCAGACTGCTGCTGCGCGTACTGCGGGTAGCCGTAGGCGGCGGCCTGGGGGTGCTGCCGCGGGTAGCCGTACGCCGGTGATCCGGGCGGCTGCGCGGGCGGCGGGGCCTGGCCCGACACCATGGTGGGCAGGTGGTTGAGGGGCGGCGTGGAGCCGGGTGTGCCGGGGGAGGGGGGAGACGGGGGTTGTGGGGGAGTGCCTTCGGCGGGGGCGTCAGCCTCCGAAGCGTCTTCGGCGGGGCCGCCCGTACCTGCCGCGGCGGCCCCGGCCCCCGCCGCCCCCGACGCCTCCTCCGGGTCCTCCGCGTCCAGCAACTGCACCGCGTGCCGCCCGAGTTGGGCCACCAGCGCGCCCGGCAGCCAGGGGTCGATCGTGCGGCCGTCGCCGAGCGCCTCCGCCGCGCCCGTCCGCTCCTGGATCTCGTCGAGCGAGGGCCGGTCCGCGGGGTCCTTGCGCAGGCACGCGGCGATGAGTTCGGTGAGGCTCTCCGGGAGGTCCGTCAGGTCCGGCTCCTCCTGCGCGATGCGGAACATCAGCGCGTGCACCCCGCTGTTGGCCGTACCGAAGGGCAGCGCCCCCGAGGCCGCGTACGCGAGGACGGAACCGAGGCAGAACACGTCGCAGGCCGGGGTGATGCGGTCCCCGCGCACCTGCTCCGGCGCCATGAAGCCGGGCGAGCCGACCAGCGCGCCGGTGCGCGTGAGACCGCCGTCGGTGACCGTCTCAAGGGCGCGGGCGATGCCGAAGTCGATGACGCGCGGGCCGTCGATCGTGACCAGGACGTTCGACGGCTTGAGGTCGCGGTGGACGATGCCCGCGGCGTGGATGTCGCGGAGCGCGCCCGCGAGCCCGGCCGCGAGGATGTTCACGGACCGTTCGGGCAGCGGGCCGTGGTCGTGCGAGACGACGCTCTGCAGCGAGGGCCCCGCCACGTACCCCGTGGCGACCCACGGGATCGCCGCCTCGGTGTCCGCGTCGAGGACCGGCGCCGTCCACGCGCCGCCGACCCGCCGCGCGGCCTGCACCTCCTGCCGGAAGCGGTTCCTGAACTCGTCCTGCTCGGCGAGTTCCTGGCGGACGAGTTTGACCGCCACCGTCCTGCCGCGGTCCGACCGCGCCAGGTACACCTGCCCCATGCCGCCGGCGCCGAGCCGCGCCAGCAGACGGTATGCCCCGATTCTCTGCGGATCTCCGGGTACGAGCTTCTCCATCGCCGCACCGACCTCCCCCACTGGTGTGCAACAGAGTGAGGATAGTGCGGCCGTACGGCAGGGTGGGGCCCTTCTGCGCTCTACGGTTGCATAACGGGTTCGCCGGGGGATCGAGGACGGGCTCTTAACGTCCATGAGGGGCGGCCTTAACCCGCCGTTCCCTAGCGTCCCCGGCATGGACAGCACCAGCACCCTGACCCTCGCCGCCCACCTGGGCGTCGATCTCGCCGCCGTCTCCCTGCTGACCTTCGGCGTCTTCTACCCGAGGCATCGCAGGCGCGAGCTCGTCCCCGCGTACCTCGCCCTGAACGTCGCGTTGTTCACGGTGGTCGCCGGGCTCGGGACCGTCGGCGACTCCGGCGGCAACGGCGGGCTCGCCCTCGGCTTCGGCCTCTTCGGCGTGCTCTCGATCGTGCGGCTGCGCTCCGACGCCCTGCAGCACAGGGAAGTGGCGTACTACTTCGTCACCCTGGTGCTCGGCCTGCTCTGCGGCCTTCCCGAGCTGCGCCTGCCGGTGGCCGCCGGACTCGCCGCCGTGCTGCTCGTGGTCATGTACGGCGCGGACCATCCGCGGCTGTTCGCACGCGACCGGCGGGCCGTCGTCACCCTGGACGCCGTCCACCGAGAGGAGGGGCCCCTGCGGGCCGATCTGGCGAGGCGGCTCGGGGAGCCGCTCGGGTGGACCGTCCAGGAAGTGGACTACGTACGCGACCTCATGGTGCTGGAAGTCCGTTTCCGTCAGCCGGAACCATCCGTGCCGCCCCGGGAGTTGACGGTACGACGACGCACGACCCGGTCCGACACGATCGCCCCCAGGTACCCGAAGGAGACCGTGTGAACCCCGCCGTACGCGCCATCGGCCGCGCCGCCCTCGCCGCGCACCCCATCGCGCTCGACGAAGTGAACGCAAGGGCGGAGCTGCTCGCCCGCTACGACAACAGCTATCTCGTGCCCGTGGAGATATTCGAGGACCTCGCGGCCCTGCTGACCGACCCCCGGCGGCCCAGCGGCCCCTTCCGGGCGCTCAGCATCGGCGGCCGGCGCTGGTTCCGCTACCACTCGACGTACTACGACACCCCCGACCTGGGCACCTTCCACGACCACCGGCAGGGCCGCCGACTGCGCTACCGGATCAGGGAGCGGGTCTACCAGGACAGCGGGGAGCGGCAGTTCGAGGTCAAGCTGAAGAGCGGGCGGGGCGAGACCGTCAAGCACCGCCAGCGGCTCGAAGGCGACGACCACGCGCTCGACCCGGTGCGGCTCGGCTTCCTCGCGGGGGTGCTGCGGGGTTCCTACGACATCGAGGCGCCCGGCGGCCTCGCCCCGTCCCTCGTGACCGAGTACCAGCGGGCGACCTTCGTCGCCGACGGGCAGCGCGTCACATGCGACGCGGGGCTCGTCGTGCGGGACACGGTGACGGGACGCAGCGCCGCCGCCGACAGCGGTCTGGTCCTGGTGGAGACGAAGACCAAGGGGCACCTGACGGAGGCCGACCGGGTGCTGCACCGCTACGGGGTGCGGGCCGCCGACTTCACCAAGTACTGCGGGGGGTATGCCGCGGTCCGGCCGGAGCTCGGGATCAACAAGTGGGCGCGCTCGGTGCGGACGGCGTTCCCCCGGGGGGCACGGGCGGGAAGCTGAGGGTGACGCGGGCGCCGGTGGCCTGTCGCGAGGTCCCGGCGCCCCCGTTCGCCGTCTCGAAGCGGCCGCCCGCCTCCTCGGCGGTGCGGCGGGCGATGTCCAGGCCGAGACCCGTGGAGCCCGCGCCGCTCGTGCCGCGGTCGGGGGCGCTCCCGTCGGGGAAGCCGGGGCCCTTGTCGGCGACGGTCAGCTCCGCGCCGCCTTCGGGCGTACGGCGGACCGTGATGGTGAACGCCGTGCCCTGCGGCGTGTGGTCCAGGACATTGCCGATCAACGCGTCGAGGGCCGCGGCGAGTTCGTCGCCGGGGACCGGCACCAGGACCTCGTGGTCGGGTGTCGTGGTGCGGGTGGCGCGGTTCTGGTCCTCCGCGAGCGGCTCCCAGAACGCGGCCCGTTCGCGTGTCACCGCCGCCAGATCGGCCCGCGGCGCCTCGCGCAGGGGGCGCCGCGCCTTGCGGATCACGTCGTCGACGCTGCGTTCCAGGGCCGCGACGTCCGCCGCGACGCGCCGCGCCCCTTCCGTGTCGCCGAGGGCCTCCGCGTCCAGGCGCAGCGCGGCGACCGGGGTACGCAGGCGGTGGGCCAGGTCGGCGGCGTTCTCCCGCTCGGCGGCGAGCAGTTCGTCGATACGGGCCGCGAGGCGGTTCAGTTCGCCCGCGATCAGGCGCAGTTCGGGCGGTCCCTCCGGTTCGGCGCGGGCCGACAGGTCGCCCGCGGCCAGCCGGTCGGCGGTGCGGGCCAGCCGTCGGGTGGCCCCGACCAGGCGCGCGCCGAGCCGGTCGGCGAGCAGGAGGCCGATGAGGACGAGCCCCACGCCGATGCCGGCGAGCACGAGCCACGACGTGAGGGTGCCCGCGTACAACTGCTTCTCGCCGATCGTCACCTGGACCACCGCCGTGCCGTCCTTCGCGCCCTGGACGGGGACCAGGACGAGGCGGCTGCCGGAACTCGTCTCGTAGGTGAAGGCGCGGCCCGTGCGGGCGAGGCGGACGGGGTCCGTGACGGAGGGGCCGTGGTGCGGGTGCTCACCGATGACCGTGCCGTCGGCGAGGATCAGCGAAGTGCTGGGCAGGCCGGGCCCGTTGACGCTCTCCACCGTCTGCTCGGCCGTCCCGCGCTCGTCGGCGGTCGCCAGGGCGGGGCCCAGGGCGTGGGCCACCCACTGGGCGCGGGCGGTGGCCTCGGCGGTGGCGCGGTCGGCGGCGTGGGTGCGGGTCAGCAGGGTGAGCGGGACGAGGAGGGCGGTGAGGACCAGGGCGGTGGTCGCCGCGGTCAGCAGGAGGAGGCTGCGGCGCATCGGTCAGTCCGCGTCCCGGCCCTCGGGGGCCGCGAGCTTCACGCCGACCGTGCGGACCGTGTGCAGGTAGCGGGGCCGCTGGGCGGTCTCGCCCAACTTCCGCCGCAGCCACGACAGATGTACGTCGACGGTCTTGTCGGCGCCGCCGAGCGGCTGCTGCCAGACCTCGGCGAGGAGTTCACGGCGCGAGACGACCTGGCCGGGGCGGCGGGCCAGGTAGGCGAGCAGGTCGAACTCGCGGGGCGTGAGGTCCAGGGCGGCGTCGTCCAGGGTGACCTCGCGGGCGGCCGGGTCGATGGTGAGCGCCCCGACGCGCAGCGGCTCCTCCGTACCGCTCGCCCCGAGGCGGCGCAGCACGGCCTTGATCCTGGCGTCCAGCTGTGCGGCGCCGAAGGGTTTGACGATGTAGTCGTCGGCGCCCGCTTCGAGGACGGTGACCATCTGGGGCTCGTCGTCGCGGGCCGTCGCCACGATGACGGGGACGTCGCTGACCGCGCGCAGCATCCGGAGGACCTGCGCGCCGTCGACGTCCGGCAGGCCGAGGTCGAGGACGACCAGGTCGGGCCCGTCCGTCACCGCGGCGTCGAGCCCGGCCATGCCGTTGGGCGCGGTCGCCACGGCGTGCCCCTTGTCGCGCAGGGCCCGTACGAGGGCGCCGCGGAGCTGGGGATCGTCCTCGACGACGAGAAGATGTGCCATACAACCACCGTAGTCAGGGGTGGGGGCGGGGCCTTGTCCGGGTCAGGACGTGCTCAGGGCGTGCTCAGGACGCGCTCTTAACCGGGCGTTAGGAAACGATGCGGCACAGTGGCGGGATGAGGAAGTGGCGGAACGCCGTCGTGACGGCGGCGTGGGTGGCCGTGGGGACGGCGGCGGGGGCGTTGGGCGCGTGGCAGCTGGCGAGTTCCGACGGGGAGGGCGGGGCGGCGCACAGTCGTCCGTTGGACGAGGCGGCGGTGCGGAGGGCTCTGGCGGCGTCGTCCGCGCACCCTTCGGCTTCCGCGCCCCCGAAGTCCCCCTCGTCCCCGTCCCCCTCCTCCTCGCACCCGTCCTCGTTTCCCTCGGCGACCGCCTCCCCGGAACGCTCCACCGTCCGCTTCACGGGGGGATCGGCCACGGCGGAGTGCCGCTCCGACGGGACGGTCTACCTGGTGTCCTGGAGTCCAGCGGACGGCTTCCACATCGACGACGACGTGGAGCGGGGGCCTTCGGCGGTTGCCCGCCTTGAGGCGGAGCCGGGCGATGACGACGAGCGGGAGGACCTTCCGTACGAGATCCGCTGCGGGCGGTCGGGCCCCTGGGCCAAGGTGGTCCCGGACCTGGACGACTGACGCCCGCCCCTTGCGCCTGCGGCGCGCTCCTTGTGCCTGCGGCGCTCCTTGTGCCTGCGGCGCTCCTTCCGTCTGCGGCCCGCCCGTGGCTGGTCGCGCAGTTCCCCGCGCCCCTGAAGCAAGACCCGCGGCCCCCACCCGCAAAGGTGACGCCCAGGGCAGCCTCGTCCCCCGGGCCCCGCCCCTGAAGCAAGACCCGCGGCCCCCACCCGCAAAGGCGACGCCCAAGGCAGCCTCGTCCCCCGGGCCCCGCCCCTGAAGCAAGACCCGCGGCCCCCACCCGCAAAGGCGACGCCCAGGGCAGCCTCGTCCCCCGGGCCCCGCCCCTCAAAACCCCCGCCACCCGACACTCTGTCGGGTTCCGCGACACACGTCAGACAAGACGCCCATGTCCCGTCCACTCCGTGGACACTTACCCTCGGCCCCATGACCCCTCAGCCGAATCCCCAGGTCGGCGCCGCCGTGAAGGCCGCGGACCGCGCACACGTCTTTCACTCCTGGTCCGCACAGGAGCTCATCGACCCGCCCGCGATCGCCGGCGCCGACGGCTCGTACTTCTGGGACTACGAAGGAAACCGCTACCTCGACTTCACCAGCGGCCTCGTCTACACCAACATCGGGTACCAGCACCCGAAGGTCGTCGCCGCGATCCAGGAGCAGGCGGCGACGATGACGACGTTCGCGCCCGCCTTCGCCGTCGAGGCCCGCTCCGAGGCCGCACGCCTCATCGCCGAGCGGACCCCGGGCGACCTGGACAAGATCTTCTTCACCAACGGCGGCGCCGACGCCGTCGAGCACGCCGTGCGGATGGCCCGCCTGCACACGGGGCGCCCCAAGGTTCTCTCGGCGTACCGCTCGTACCACGGCGGCACCCAGCAGGCCATCAACCTCACCGGCGACCCGCGCCGCTGGGCCTCCGACACCGGCACGTCGGGCGTCGTCCGCTTCTGGGCGCCGTTCCTCTACCGCTCCCGCTTCTACGCGCAGACCGAGGCGCAGGAGTGCGAGCGCGCGCTCCAGCACCTTGAGGACACCCTCGTCTTCGAGGGCCCCGGCACCGTCGCCGCGATCATCCTGGAGACGATCCCCGGCACCGCGGGCATCATGACCCCGCCCCCCGGCTACCTCGCCGGCGTCCGCGCGCTCTGCGACAAGTACGGCATCGTCTTCGTCCTGGACGAGGTCATGGCGGGCTTCGGACGGACCGGCGAGTGGTTCGCCGTCGACCACTTCGACGGCGTCACGCCGGACCTGATGACCTTCGCCAAGGGCGTGAACTCGGGATACGTGCCGCTCGGCGGCGTCGCCATCTCCGCGGAGATCGCGGAGACCTTCGCCAGGCGCCCCTACCCCGGCGGCCTCACCTACTCCGGCCACCCGCTGGCCTGCGCCGCCGCTGTCGCCACGATCAACGTCATGGCGGAGGAAGGCGTCGTCGAGCACGCCGCCGCCCTCGGCGCCCAGGTCATCGAGCCGGGCCTGCGCGCGCTCGCCGAGCGCCACCCGTCGGTCGGCGAGGTGCGCGGCGTCGGCATGTTCTGGGCCCTCGAGCTGGTGAAGGACCGGGAGACCCGCGAGCCGCTCGTGCCGTACAACGCGACCGGCGAGGCGAACGCCCCGATGGCCGCGTTCGGCGCCGCCGCCAAGAAGCAGGGCCTGTGGCCGTTCATCAACATGAACCGCACCCACGTGGTCCCGCCGTGCAACATCACGGAGGCCGAGGCGAAGGAGGGCCTCGCGGCGCTCGACGAGGCGCTGACCGCGGCGGACGAGTACACGGTGTAGCCCGCCCGCACCCCCCGGTGACGGCCCCGGTGCCGGAACCCCGACCACGTAGTCTGACGTGCTCGTAAGCAAGACGACAGCACGACGACAGCATGACGACCACGTCAGACTCCGTGGGGGAATCCAGATGCCCGGCACCGACGGCTCCGCCGTCATCCGCAGCACCCTGCGCCAGCAGATCGCCGACGCCCTGCGCGACGAGGTCCTGGCCGGCCGGCTGGAACCCGGCCAGGAGTTCACCGTCAAGGAGATAGCCGAGCAGTACGGCGTCTCCGCGACCCCCGTCCGCGAGGCCCTGGTCGACCTCACCGCGCAGGGCCTCCTCGACGCCGACCAGCACCGCGGCTTCCGCGTCCACGAGCACACCCTCGCGGACTACCGCTCCATGCTGGAGGCCCGCGGCCTCGTCGCCGACGGCATCTTCCGCGACCTCGTCGCCCACGGCTCCCGCGAGGACGCCGGCGCCGGCCTGATCTCCGTGCGTCGCCGCGGCGAGGAAGCGGCCCGCGCGGCCTGCGCCGGCGACCTGACTGTCCTGATCGGCTACGACCTGCGCTTCTGGCGCGAGCTCAGCGCCCTCTTCGGCAACCCCTACCTCTCCGACTTCCTGCACCGGCTGCGCGTGAAGTCCTGGGTCTGCGCCGTCACCCACCTCCGCCGCTGGTCCGAGAGCAGCGGCGAGGACCTGCGGGGCCTCCTGTGGTCCCGGCACACCGAACTCGTCGACGCCCTGGCGCGCCGCGACCCGCGGACCGCCCACGGCATCGTCGAGGAGTACAACGCGCACTCCCTCGCCCTGATCGAGCGACTGGCCGCCGCATGAGCGTGGATCTGACCGTCGTCGTCCCCGCGTACAACGAGGAGCGGCGCCTCGGCCCCACCCTCGACGCGCTGCGCGAGCACCTGGACGGGACGGACGCCGGCACCTGGGAGCTGATCGTCGTCGACGACGGCTCCACCGACCGCACCGCGGAGATCGCCGAGGAGGCGGCCGAAGCCGACCCCCGCGTCCACCTCCTGAGCAGCGACCGCAACCGCGGCAAGGGCCACGCCCTGCGCCTCGGCGTCCTGGCCTCCTACGGCCGCCGCGTCCTGGTCACCGACGCCGACCTCGCCGCGCCCATCGAGGAGCTCGACCACCTGGAGAAGGCGCTCACCGACGGCCACGCCGCCGCGATCGGCTCCCGCGCCCGCCCCGGCGCGAGCATCGGCGCCCACCAGCACCGGCTGCGCGAGCTGCTGGGACGTACCGGCAACTTCGTCATACGCACGGTCGCCGTCCCCGGAATCCGCGACACCCAGTGCGGCTTCAAGCTCTTCGACGGCGACCGGGCCCGAGAGGCGTTCGCCTCGTCCAGGCTGCACGGCTGGGGCATAGACGTCGAGATACTGCAGTACTTCCGGCGGGCGGGCTGGCCCGTCGCCGAGGTCCCCGTGCGCTGGTCGCACCAGGAGGGATCGAAGGTCAGGCCGCTGGACTACGTGCGGGTCCTCGCCGAGCTGACCGCCCTGAAGGCCCGCGCGGTGAACCGGGCCGACGTCCGCGTCGCCCTCCTCTTCCTGACCCTGTCGGTCATCCTCTTCTCCGGCCGCCTGCTGGACCCCGCGCACCGCTACTTCCCCGACTCCATGCAGGACCAGAACCAGTGGGAGTGGTTCTTCGCGGTGACTGCGGACAACGTCCGCCACCTTCACAACCCCCTCTTCACCACTCTGCAGAACATGCCGGACGGCGTGAACCTCATGGCCAACACGGTCATGCTCGGCCTCTCCGTCCCGCTCGCCCCCGTCACCTGGCTCCTCGGCCCCGCCGCCGCCCTGAACGTGGCGATGACCGGCGGCCTCGCCGCCACCGCCGTCTCCTGGTACTGGCTGATCCGCAGGCGCCTGGTCCCGCACCGCGGCGCCGCCGCCGTCGGCGCGGCCCTCGCCGCCTTCGCGCCCCCGATGGTCAGCCACGCCAACGCCCACCCGAACTTCGTCGTCCTCTTCATGATCCCGCTGATCATCGACAGGGCGCTGCGGCTCTGCGAGGGCACCCGCGTCGTACGCGACGGAGTCGTCCTCGGCCTCTTCACCACGTACCAGATCTTCCTCGGCGAGGAACCGCTCCTCCTCGCCGCGCTCGGGCTGCTGCTCTTCGCCCTCGCGTACGGGATCGTCCGCAGGGACGTGGCGAAGGCCTCCTGGCGCCCGCTCGCCCGCGGCACCGCGGTGGCGCTCGCCGTCACCGTGCCGCTGGTCGCCTTCCCCCTGTACTGGCAGTTCTTCGGGCCGCAGAGCTACAAGAGCGTGCTCCACGGCGACCAGGCGGGCAACAGCCCGCTCGCCTTCCTCTCCTTCGCGGAACGCTCCCTCGCGGGCAGCGCCGAGAGCTCCGACCCGCTCGCGCTGAACCGCACCGAGCAGAACGCCTTCTTCGGCTGGCCGCTCGTCGCCCTGGCCTTCGCCATCGTCGTACGCCTCTGGGAGCGCCCGGCGGTCAAGGCGCTCGCCGCCACCGTGTTCGGGGCGGCGCTGCTCTCGCTGGGCCAGAAGTTCCGCATCCCGCTGACCGACATCGTCCTCCCCGGCCCCTGGGCGGCGCTCTCCGACCGTCCGCTCTTCGAGTCCGTCATCGAGGCGCGCGTGGCGATGGTGTGCGCCCCGGCGCTCGGCATGCTGCTCGCGCTCGCCCTGGCCCGCCTGCCGGCCCTCCCGCGCCGTGCCCACCGGTACGCGGGCGTCGCTGCCGTCGCCCTCGCGCTGCTGCCGGTCCTGCCCGCGCCGCTGAAGGCGGTGGACCGCGCCGAGGTGCCGCCGTTCATCGCGAAGGGCACCTGGCGCGCGTACCTGGGCGAGGGCGAGACCCTCGTCCCGGTCCCGGTGCCGGACGCCGCCCACGCGGAGGCCCTGCACTGGCAGACCAGCGCCGACCTGGCCTTCCGCATCCCCGGCGGCTACTTCAACGGTCCCTGGGGCCCGGACCGCGTCGGCATTTACGGGCCCGTGCCCCGCAACACGTCCAACCTCCTGCGCGGCGTCGGCGACTCGGGCCGCGTCCCCGAGGTCACTCCGGCCTGGCGCGCCGCGGCCCGCGAGGACCTGAGGTTCTGGAACGCGGGCGTCGTCGTCCTGCCGCCGCAGCAGAACGACGGACAACTGCGCATCACCGTCAGCGCCCTCCTCGGTCGCCCCGGAAAATGGGTGGACGGCGTATGGGTATGGGACCTGCACCCGGGCAAGGGAAGGGCAGGAACGGCGGGAGCGCCGGGGACGACAGGAACGGCCGTGCACGAGGGCAGCTGACAGGCCCCGTCCCCGACTACGCTGCCTGCCACGCCGGACGCCGACGCACAGCGAGAGCGCCGGTGTCCCCGCGCCATTCGTACCGTCCGAACGACCGACCCGAGGAGCCCTTCTTGGCCTGCGACCTGTGGCTGGTCCCCCTCGTCGACGTGCTGTGCCACAGCGCCGACAATCCCTTCGCGGAAGAGCTCGCCGTCTACGACAAGGCGCTGCACGAGGCCGGGCTCCCGGCCGTCCCGGTCTTCGCCTACATGCCGGGCCTGTCCGGCGACGTCGCCCCGGTCGCGGGCTTCGACTACGACGCGCTGCATTTCCTGCGCCGCGCCTACCTCCTGCGGATCTGCGGCCTGGAGGTCACGCCGGTCGACGAGCTGGGCGGTGACTACGAACAGCTCCTGGAGATGTTCGACGCCACGGCACAGCAGTCGCACCTGGTCTGGCACTACGACCACGCGGGCGCGTACGTGCCGGTGGACTTCCCCGCCCCGCTCTCCAACGACGAGTTGCTCTCCGGCGGCGGCCCGCTGGGCTCCTCGCAGGGGCTCCTGCGCGAGCTGGAGTTCGTCGCCCCCTCGATCGGCATAGACCCGGCGAACCCGCCGCAGGCCCCGGCCCCGCCCCGGGCGCCCACGGCCCTGGAGGAACCGGCCACCGTGCCCCCGTCGGACGAGAGCCCCTTCGCGCGGGAGCGGCACGTCTGGCTCGGCCTGCACGCGGCGGCGACCCGGAGCCTTGCGCAAGGCTCGATGATCGTCTACAGCTAGCCTTCGCAACCGTCTCCGCAACCGTCTCCGCAGCCCGTCTCCGCAGCCCGTCTTCGCAGCCCGTCTCCGCCGCGCCGATGAGTTCGTGCGGTCCGTGCGGTCTACCCGTCGTCGCCCACGCATCGTCGGTGACACATGAGGAGGAGCAGGACCCGTGCCACAGTTACTGAAAGTCCAGAACTTCACCGTCTCGCAGGACGGCTTCGGCGCAGGTGAGGGCCAGAGCCTGGAGCGGCCCTTCGGCCACGCCGACCCGAGGGTCATGGCCGCCTGGGCCGGTGCCACGGCGAGCTGGCCGAACCGCACCGACTCCGGCGGGACCCGCGGTCTCGACGACTACCTCGCGCGGGACTTCCACCACAACATCGGCGCCGAGATCATGGGCCGCAACAAGTTCGGGCCCCAGCGCGGGCCCTGGCAGGACCACGAGTGGCGTGGCTGGTGGGGCGAGGAGCCGCCGTTCCACACGCCGGTGTTCGTGATGACCCACCACGTACGCCCGTCGTTCACGCTCTCCGACACCACGTTCCACTTCGTCGACGGCGACCCCGCCACGGTCCTTCAGCAGGCGAAGGATGCGGCGCAGGGCAAGGACGTACGCCTCGGCGGCGGCGCCACGGTCATCCGCGAGTTCCTGGCGGCCGACCTGGTCGACACCCTGCACGTGGCGGTCTGCGAGGTGAAGCTGGGCTCCGGCACCCGGCTCTGGGAGTCCCCCGACGAACTGCGCGACCGCTTCCACGTGGACGTCGTGCCCAGCCCGAGCGGTGTGACCCACCACTTGTTCTGGCGGAAGTAGCCCCGGCCGTACACCTGGTACCGGGGGATCAGCTGGTACCGGGGGATCAGCTGGTACCGCGGGATCAGCGCGGCTCCGGCGGTCGCTGGCGGGGCATGTTCGGCCGGGTCCCGGGCGGCAGCGGGAACCGTCCCGGGGCGGCGGGCGCCTCCCGGGGCGGGCTGACCGGCACCATCGCCTGCATGGCAAGGGGCACGGGCCCCGCCCGGAACTCCACCATCCAGTCCGACGTCTCCGCCCGCACCAGCTCCGTCACGTCCTCCGTGAACTTCCGCAGCACCCCGAGACACCGCTCGGCGGCCTCGCCCGCGGTGCCCTCGGTGGGCCCGAGGACCTCCCGTACGCTCTCCGAGGCCCAGTCGAACTGCAGCACCTGGAGCCTGCGCTGCACGGCCTGCGCCGTCGCCACGTCCCGCATCCACCCGGACGTGAGCCCGAAGAACCGGTCGCACCCCACGCACGCCACCCCGGCGAGCAGCGAGACGAACCCCCAGGAGGCCACGGGCCCCACGCCTCCGGACAGCTCGATGAGCGGCAGCACCCCGCCGCCCACGGCGCCCAGCGCGGCACCGGCCCGCAGCAGCCGCGCCGCACGCCGCTTGCGGCCGCGGTCGGTGAGGTACCAGGAGGCGGTGTTCAGGGCGCCGCGCTCGACCCAGCGGTACAGCTCGTCCAGCCGGTCGGCGGGTTCGCCCCAGTCGCCGAGCGGAAAGGCCCGGCCGGTGAGATCACCGAGCAGCGCGCCGGGACCCGCACCGGCCCTCGGGTCCGCCCCCGCCGCCCCCGCACCCGGTTCCGGATTCGCCCCGCCCCCCGAACCCTGCCCCTCGGGGGGCACCCCCTCGGGCTGCATCTCCGGCTGGCTCACCCGGCACTCCTCCAGATCGCGCGTATCGGCGGGGGTTCAAGGACAGGCCCTAATTCCTACCGCCCAATGGGTGGCCCCGAGACTGGGTTCACGGCTTTTCTACCCGGAAGGGGTGCTTGATCAGGTATAGGAGGGCGGCCGATCTCACTCGAAAGTGTGCCGGGGAGAGTGCTGGGGCGACCCGCCCGCCGACCACGTAGGCTCGGACCAGGCGGAAAATCCCGCTGGACGGACCCGTACGAAACGGAGCTGATCGTGATCCCCGGTGGTGGCCAGCCCAACATGCAGCAGCTGCTGCAGCAGGCCCAGAAGATGCAGCAGGACCTCGCCGCGGCGCAGGAGGAACTGGCGCGCACGGAGGTGGAAGGCCAGGCCGGCGGCGGCCTCGTCAAGGCGACGGTGAACGGCTCCGGTGAGCTCCGCGGCCTGGTGATCGACCCGAAGGCGGTCGACCCCGAGGACACGGAGACACTGGCGGACCTGGTCGTCGCGGCGGTCCAGGCGGCCAACGAGAACGCGAATGCGCTCCAGCAGGAGAAGCTGGGCCCGCTGGCCCAGGGCCTGGGCGGCGGCGGCATCCCGGGGCTTCCCTTCTAAGAAACCCCCCGGCCAACTACCGTACGTAGAGGGCCGACACCCTCCAGAGGACTTCAGGAAAGGCGTTCCGTGTACGAAGGCGTGGTTCAGGACCTCATCGACGAGTTGGGCAGGCTGCCCGGCGTCGGTCCCAAGAGCGCGCAGCGGATCGCCTTCCACATCCTCCAGGCGGAGCCGACGGACGTCCGCCGTCTCGCGCACGCCCTGATCGAGGTGAAGGACAAGGTCCGCTTCTGCGCGACCTGTGGGAACGTCGCGCAGGAGGAGCTCTGCAACATCTGCCGCGACCCGCGCCGCGACCTCTCGGTGATCTGCGTCGTCGAGGAGCCGAAGGACGTCGTGGCGATCGAGCGTACGCGCGAGTTCCGGGGGAAGTACCACGTCCTGGGGGGCGCGATCAGCCCGATCGAGGGCGTGGGCCCGGACGATCTGCGGATACGCGAACTCCTCGCGCGGCTTGCGGACGGCACGGTCACGGAGTTGATCCTGGCCACCGACCCGAACCTGGAGGGCGAGGCCACGGCCACGTACCTCGCGCGCATGATCAAGCCCATGGGCCTGAAGGTCACCCGCCTGGCCAGCGGACTCCCTGTCGGGGGAGATCTGGAATACGCGGACGAGGTCACTTTGGGCCGCGCCTTCGAGGGGAGACGACTCCTAGATGTCTGACGCCACGCTGAACACCGTGACCGACAACCCGGACGACTTCGCGGTGCAGATCTCCGACCAGATCGAGAGCTTCATCGTCTCGGTCAGGGAGATCGCGAAGGGCGACGAGCCGGATTCGGCCGTCCCCTTCCTCCTCCTGGAGGTCTCCCAGCTGCTCCTGGCCGGCGGCCGCCTCGGCGCGCACGAGGACATCGTCCCCGACGAGCGGTACGAGCCGGACCTCGGCCCCGAGCAGGACGTCGACGACCTGCGCGAACGCCTGGCCCTGATGCTCGACCCGATCGACGTCTACTCCGAGGTCTTCGACCCGTACGAGCCCCGCAAGGCCCCGGTGCCCTGCCGCATCTCGGACGACCTGGCGGACGTCGTCGCCGACCTCTGCCACGGCCTGGCCCACTACCGGGCGGGCCGCACGACCGAGGCCCTGTGGTGGTGGCAGTTCTCCTACTTCTCCAACTGGGGCTCCACGGCTTCGGGCGCCCTGCGCGCCCTGCAGTCCCTGGTGGCCCACGTCCGCCTGAACCAGCCCCTGGAAGACCTCGACGGCCTCGACACCGACGAGGACCTGGCGGCGGAGGGCCTGGAGGAGGAGGCGGGCAAGGTGATGGCGGAGGAGATCGCGGGACCGCTTGGTCTTCGGACGGTGAAGTAACCCGTCCCTGTACCAGCTCCGCCCTGGCTCTGCACTGTGCCGCCTCGGGCCGACTTTCACCCTCGGTGGAGAAGTGGATGCTCACGCCGGCGGAGGAGGACTCTGTGTCGGCCGACTTGGTCGAGGTGGCCGTCGACATGCTGGCGGAGCACGGCCCCTCGCTGGGTCGCCCGCTCGTCGACCGGCTCACTGGCTGCCGGACACACAACGGCATGGAGAAGGAAAGGGCGGAGGCGCCTGATGGGTGAGCACAGCAGCTGGGCAGAGGTGAAGCGCCGGATGCGCGAAAGCGCCCCCGACGTGTCCGACGCCGAGTGGGAGCGCCGCAAGCAGACGGCGCGCACCGCCACCGAGGCGTACGTCCTCGGACACCACCTGCGGGAGATCCGCGAGGAACAGAACCTGACCCAGGCGGATGTCGCCAAGGCGGTCGGAATCTCCCAGGCGCGGGTCTCGCAGGTCGAGCGGGGCGAAATCCACAACCTGGAAACCATGCGGACGTACGCGGCGGCGCTCGGCGCGAGGATCACGGTGTCGATCGAGTACGGGGATCGGACTGTCGGCGCCGCATGAGGTGCTCAACTTCACCTATGGCACGTCCTATTGGTGTGCTCCGGCGATAGGCTGCCGCGACACCGGGATCTCTGAACGGGGGCCGCGCCATGGCGGACGAAGCGTGGGTGGGGCTGGCCGAGGCGATCGGGGCGGTGCGTGCGGAGTTGGGGCGGGCGGCCGAGGAGGGGCGAGGGCAGGGCCTCCAGTTCCGTACGGGACCGGTCGAGTTGGAGTTCACCGTCGACGTGCGCAACGACGGTGAGGCGCGGGCAAAGGTTCTTGTTCTGCCCTTCGGCGCGGAAGCGAAGGCTGCGCGGTCCCGGGGCACGGTGAACCGGCTCAAAGTGACGTTGCAGCCGGTCGACCCGGAGACGGGTGAGGACGCGCGGGTCGGGGACGACGTGGGGGAGCGCCCCCGGTAGGGCGGCGGGCGCGTCATGGACGTACGACGGGTCGTGGAGGTCTGGAACCCCCGTGCGGGGTGTGCCGGGACCGGGTACTTGGTCGCGGACCGGATCGTCCTCACAGCGCTGCACAACGTCCAGGGCGCCGGGGGACTGGAGGTCCGCCGACTCGACCCGGGCGACCGCGAGCAGTGGACCGAAGCCGATCTTCTCTGGCCCGAGCCCGGGCCGGACCCGCAGCCGGACGCGGCACTGATCCGCGTGACGGGCACGTCCTGGGCGCCGCTGCCGCCCGATGCGGCTCCCCTGCGGTGGGGCCGCATCGATCCGACCGTCACCGAAAGCCGACTCGGCTGCCTGGCCGTCGGCTTCCCGCGTTCCGAAGTGCGGGACGGCGTCCGGGATACGAAGGAGATCCGGGGCCGCGTCGAGACCCTGACCGGCCTGAAGTCGGGCGGTGACGTGATCACCGCGTACGTCGACCGGGTCGCGGCCCCCAGCAAGGCGGATCCGGACGAGACGTCCCGCTGGTCGGGAGCGTCCGGCGCGGCGCTGTTCGCTCGCGGCCGGCTTGTCGGTGTCGTCACGACCGACCGCGCACGGGACTACGAGGCGGACCAGCTCACGGCGGTGTCCGTGGCGTCGCTCGCCGCGCGGCCCGGCTTCGCGATGGCGGTGAAGGCAGCGGGCGGGGACCTGGTCCTGGAGGACGTCAGCGCGGCGTCCGACACGGGGCCGCCGCGCACGGCGTACGACGTGGAGGTGCCCCGGGGACTGCACAATCTGCCGGACCTGCCGTCACGGTTCTTCGTCGGCCGGGACGAGGCCCTCGCCACGCTCAGCCGCGCCCTGTCCGAGGACTCCCAGACGATCACCCAGACCCTGCACGGTCTGGGCGGCGTCGGAAAGACGACGCTGGCGCTGCACTACGCCCACGGCCACCGGGACGCGTACCGGCTGGTGTGGTGGCTCCGCGCGGACACTCCCGACCTGATCGACACGGGCCTGGCGGCGCTCGCCGACCGTCTCCGGGGGGACAGGGCCCCCGTCCTCGCCACGGCACAGGCGGCTTCCTGGGCCATCGGGTGGCTACAGACCCATCCGGGCTGGCTGCTCGTCTTCGACAACGTGAAGAGGCCGGAGGACGTCCGTACGGTGACGGGGCAACTCCGCGACGCAGGTCGCCGGTTGATCACCAGTCGCTGCAAGGGAGGCTGGTCGGGCGAGCCGATCCCCCTCCCTGTACTGGACGCCGTAGCGTCCCTGGACCTGCTGGCACGTCTGACAGACGGTGGCGACGAGGAGGAGGCCCGCGCCCTGGCCGAAGAGCTGGGCCACCTGCCCCTCGCCCTGGAGCAGGCGGGCGGCTTCATCGCGCAGACCTCGATCACGGTCGGGGAGTACCGCGAGATGCTCCGCGAGTACGCGCGGCACACGACGGACGCCGCTCCCGAGGGCTCGAACCCCGCGCAGACGATGGCCCAGATCTGGCGCATCACGTTGGACGCACTCCACGAGCGGGACCCTCGCGCGGTGGACCTCCTGCGGATCGCCGCCTGGTACGCCCCGACGGGCATACCCCGCGACCTCTTCACCCCGCTCGCCGAGAACCCCGTCGACCTGGCCGCACTCCTGGCCCTTCTGGCGAACTACAACATGATCACCCTCGACCGTTCGACCCTCGGCGTCCACCGCCTCGTCCAGACAGTGGCCCGCACACCGTCGGAGGACGATCCGCACCGCACCGATTCCCTGATCACGGAGGCCCGCGACCGAGCTGCGGCTCGGATGTGCGACGTGCTCCAGGGCGACCCGCTGGGCAACGTGGCTGTATGGCCGACGTGGAGAATTCTCCTGCCGCATGCCGAAGCCCTGTTGGAGGCGTGGGGTTCTGGCGAGGACACCGAGGACACGTGCGTAGTGATCAATAAGGTCGCGTCTTACCTTGAAGGTCAAGGGGAAGTCCGTAAGGCCATCAGTCTCTTTCACCGCGGTGCGGAATCTGCCACCCGAGTGTTTGGTGAGTCTCACCCGGACACGTTGAAACTGCGGAACAACTTGGCGGGTGCCTATGAGACATCCGGTGATGTGGGCCGTGCGATCTCTCTGTACGAGCAGACGTTGACTGATTTGCTGCGGGTGTTGGGTGAGGATCACCCGGACACGTTGAGGGCGCGGAGCAACCTGGCCTTTTCGTATAGGGCGGCGGGTGATGTGGGCCGTGCGATTTCCTCGAACGAGCAGACGTTGGCTGATTTGCTGCGGGTGTTGGGCGAGGACCACCCGGACACGTTGAGGGCGCGGAACAACCTGGCCTTCTCGTACGGGACGGCGGGTGACATGGGACGTGCGCTTCCCCTGTACGAGGAGACGCTGGCCGCGCGGCTGCGGGTGTTGGGTCCGGATCACCCGGACACGTTGTCCTCACGGAACAACCTGGCGGGCGCATATCAGGCGGTGGGCAAAGTAGGTCGAGCGACCGCCTTGTACGAGGAGACGTTGGCCGCGCGACTGCGGGTGTTGGGTCCGGATCATCCCAGCACCTTGTCATCCCGGAACAACCTGGCGGGCGCTTATCAGGCGGCGGGTGATGTGGTTCGTGCGCTTGCCCTGTACGAACAGATTTTGGCGGACAGCATTCGCGTGCTGGGTGCGGACCACCCGGGTACGTTGACGTCGCAGAACAACCTCGCCTTTGCCTATGAGTCGGCGGGGGATGTGGGACGTGCGCTCGTGTTGTACGAGCAGGTGCTGGCCGACTGCGACCGGGTATTGGGCGCGGATCACCCGAATTCACTGGGAGCGCGGAACAACCTTGCCTTGGCCTACGAGTCGGCGGGGGATGTGGGACGTGCGCTCGTGTTGTACGAGCAGGTGCTGGCCGACTGCGACCGGGTATTGGGCGCGGACAGCCCGCAGACGCTACAGTGCCGGAACAACCTGGCGGGTGCGTACAAGCGGACGGGTGATGTGGGACGTGCGCTTGAGTCGTACGAGCAGGTGTTGACGGACTGCGCCCGGGTGTTGGGCGCGGACAGCCCGCAGACGCTGATGTCCCGGAACAATCTGGCAGGGGCGTACTTGGCGATGGGTGACGTGGGTCGCGCCATCCCTCTGTATGAAGAGGCATTGGCCGCTCGGCTGCGGGTGTTGGGTGCGGACCACCCGGACACACTGCTGTCGCGGAACAACCTCGCGGGAGCGTGCGAGGCGGCGGGCGACCTGGGGCGTGCGGTTCCCCTGTGTGAGCAGACGCTGAGCGACTGCGTTCGGGTGCTGGGGACGGAGCACTCGACCACCGTGGTTGTACGTCAGAATCTGGCTGCCGTGCGTGCGCGGTACCGGGACTGGCAGTTCGGGGAGTCTACGGACTGACCAGGTCCAGGACTGCCAGCAGGTGAGCCGGTACCACGTACGGCGCCGTCGGCGTCGGTTCCGAGTACCAGAGCAACGGCCACGTGTTGCCGTTCAGGGCCGGGACGCCGATGTACGTCACCGTGCGCGGGGTGCCGAAGCGCTGTACGCCCAGCGGCCACGTGTGGTCCTTGGCCGTGCCCGGGGCCACCAGGAAGTACATCCACCGGAACCCCGTCGCCTCGCAGATGACGGGGCCGGCGTCCCCGTCCGCCTCGGCGAGCAGTCGCGCGGCGACCTGTTCCCCTCGTACGCCCTGAATGCGGAGCGCGTCGAAGTGCACGCCGGACACCCGGAGTTGGTGACCGGCCACCGGGACCCACTCGGGCCAGTGAATTGCGTTCGTCATGGTCACAGGGTGCGTAGCGCGGGGCTACGCTCGGTAGTGACTGAGGGGATACGCGCCCGGCTGTATCCGTCGGAGGTGGTCACTGTGTCCGTTCAGTACAACCCGACGTGGCGGTACAGCGGGAACCAGTTGAAGCGGTGGCGGATGAAGGCGAACGTCACGCGTGAGGAGCTGGGCGCCGCCTCCAATTATGCGCCGGACACCATCAAGGCCATGGAGCAGGGCGTCCGGATGCCGACTGCCCGGGTGCTGGATGTGGCCGACGGGATGTGTGGGGCGGATGGGCTGTTGAGCGCGGCCAAGGACTACGTGAGGGCGGATAAGTTTCCGGCGCGGGCCCAGGACTTCATGGCGTACGAGCAGCAAGCGATCAGCTTGTGGTGGTACGAAGCCGCTTTGGTCCCGGGTTTGTTGCAAACCGAGGCCTATGCCCGGAGCCTGATCGGTAACCGTTGCCCACCGCTGGATGAGGAGACGGTGGATGAGCGAGTTGTCGCACGCGTCGAGAGGCAGGCGCTGCTGTCGCGAAAGGCGCCGGTGGCCTGCAGCTTTGTTCTGTATGAGGCGGTGCTTCGAGGGCCGCAGGTGGACAAGGCTCAGTTGATCCGGCTGCTGGAGGTGGGACAGCGCTGCAACGTCACCATCCAAGTGCTGCCTTTCGACCGCGCTATTCCGTCCGCGCTTCTGGGGGCGATGGTGCTACTGGAGACTGGCGAGCGCGAGCGCTATGCCTTCAGCGAGGGACAGTTGGCATCGCAGCTGTCTTCGGAGCCAGAGGTAGTCGGTGTGTACACGGAGCGGATTAGCATGCTCAGGGCAGAGGCCCTCGGCGCTGCTGAGTCGGCCCGGTTCATCGAGCGGATGGTGGAAATGCAGTGAGCGAGCGGCTGGCGTGGTTCAAGTCGAGCTACAGCGACGACGAGGGCGGCGCGTGCGTCGAAGTCGCCCTTGACTGGTTCAAGTCGAGCTACAGCGACGACGAGGGAGCCAACTGCCTCGAAGTCGCCCGGGGTTCGGGCACGGGCATGACCGTGGCCGTCCACGTCCGGGACTCAAAAGACCCCGCCGGCCCCTCGCTCGCCGTCTCAGCCCCCGCCTGGACCACCTTCATCGCCGCAGTTCAGCCCGGGGCTTGAGCCTCGGGACCCGAGCTCTTCCCTGGGTCTGGTTCACCGATGAAATGAACCCAACCAACCTGGCCAGAAGCGGAGTTGAGGGCTCCGTCACCCTCAAGAGTGACGTTCCGTAGTCAGCTTGCGTCGGAACGTAAAACCGCCCTAGGTTCGCGGCAATAGAACGGCCCCGGTCGGTGCGCCAACACCGGTTCCGAGGCCTAGTCCTACGATCGATCGAAGGTCGACCGTGGCTTACGCCAAGCCTAATGCTGCCCTCCCCTCCCCGTCCCACCCGATGGCCAAATCGGGCTACGGGAAACGCCTCGCGGGTGACGCGGAACCGGACACCGAGCCCGACTTCGCACACTTGATGCCCCGCGACGCGGAACTCGCGACGTTCGTCGATCACCTCCCCGACGGGGCCGCGATGGGCCACAAGGTCATCGCCGCCGAACACCCCCGCTACGGCCAGCAGGCCACCCGCACGTCACTGCGGCGCCTCACCGAGGCCGGGCACCTGCGCTGGGTCAAGGAACACATCACCGTCGAGGACAACTCGATGCGGTGGGTGACCAGGACGTATTGGTCCAGGGAGCCCAAGTCCCCGGATTGGTGGGCCGAGTTCGTGCGGGCCCGGCACGGGCGGGACGTCACGGACGCCTACCAGTCGGGCCTTGCCAGGGCGACCGAGCCGGAGCAGGAACAGGTCCCGCCGCCCGCCGACGAGCCGAGCGCCGCCCACCACACCCTCGCCCAACTCCGTACCGCCGACCGCCGCATGGCCCTCTCCGAGCAGGAGTGCAAACAGCTCGCGCCCCGCGCAGCGGAGTGGCTGGAGCGTGGCGCGACGCCGCAGGACATCACCCGCGCCCTCACCGAAGGGCTGCCGCCCACCGTCACCAACCCGGGCGGTTTCGCCCGGACCAGACTGGAGAACAAGATGCCCCCCAAGCGTCAGGCCCCCGCCAAGGCACGCGGCCGTGTCACGCGAGCCGTCATGATCTGCCCGTTCTGCGAGGAGCCCGAGACCTCCGTCGAGCTGATCAACGGAATCTGCATGGACTGCTGCCCGCCGGAGGAGCGCTCGGGGTACGTCCCGGACACGTTCCTCGCACGGCCGCCGATCCCGCCGCGCCCGCACCCAGCGGGATACGACGACGTCGTGGACGTCACCGAGCGGGTGGCGGAGCTGCGCCGGGCCGCCGGACTGCCGACGCCCCGGGGCGGCGTATGAGCGTGCAGGACGTGTCGGTCCGGGCACCATGGAGTCAAGGAGGCGACGCCATGACCCCCAGCACCGAAGAGCGCCCGGAGATGTCCGTCGAGGAGTTCGAGGAACTCGTCCGCAGGGCTCCGGAAACCGTGCGCAACAGGCTCGAATTTCTCGGCGGGAGGTTGTGCGTGAAGCATGGCCCGATCGATGTCGAGGACTTCGAGGAACTCGCCAGGGTGGCGCCCGCGACGGTGACGCTCGAACTCATCGACGGGAAGCTAGAGGTCAAGCCCGTGCCCGACCTGCGTCATGGAGCCATCATCATGTGGCTGCTGCGCACGTGTATGCAGCAGCGGCCGGAACTGGCTCTCTACCCGGAGCAGGCGCTGGCGGTGCCGGCCTACAGAGCTGGGCGAGCCCGAGCGGACGGAGCTCTCGCCCCCTTGGACCACTTCGCGGACCAGGAAGGCGAGTGGGGGGACCCGGCGGGCGTCCTCATGGTCGTCGAGGTCACCTCGTACGACCGCGACACCGATCGCCGCGACCGCCACGAGAAGCGTCACGGGTACGCGCGGGCGGGCATCCCCGTCTACCTCCTCATCGACCGGGACAGCGACAGCCTGACGGTGTTCAGCGACCCGCACGACGGCGACTACCGGCAGAGCCCTTCGTACGCGTACGGCGCCACCGTCACACTCCCCGCCCCCGTCGCCATCGCGCTCAACACCGAGAAGCTCAAGGACTACGCCGACTGATGCCGACGGCCGGGGCGGGACTGTGACCCGCCCCACTTTCCGGAGTGCCCCGCTCCGAACCGGGCATGTGCCCAGCCGAGCGGCCGGAACGTACTCCCCGAACAGCGGGGGCGTATGCCCCTGGTGATCAACTTGTGAGCGGGACATCTCACGATGCGATATGACCGAGGCGGATTTCGGCCGCTCGTTAGACTGAGCCGACCGCACAACGGATTGAGCGAGGAGCGCACGTGGGCCTTGTCGTGCAGAAGTACGGAGGCTCCTCCGTAGCCGATGCCGAGGGCATCAAGCGGGTCGCCAAGAGAATTGTCGACGCCAAGAAGAACGGCCACCAGGTCGTTGTCGTGGTGTCGGCGATGGGCGACACGACGGATGAGTTGATCGATCTCGCCGGACAGGTATCCCCGATTCCTGCCGGGCGCGAATTCGACATGCTGCTGACCGCCGGAGAGCGGATCTCCATGGCCCTGCTGGCCATGGCGATCAAAAACCTGGGCCACGAGGCCCAGTCGTTCACGGGCAGCCAGGCCGGCGTCATCACCGACTCCGTCCACAACAAAGCGCGGATCATCGACGTCACCCCCGGGCGGATCCGGACCTCGATCGACGAGGGCAACATCGCCATCGTCGCCGGGTTCCAGGGCGTCAGCCAGGAGGGCAAGAACATCACCACGCTCGGCCGTGGTGGATCCGACACGACCGCCGTCGCCCTCGCCGCCGCCCTCGACGCCGAGGTCTGCGAGATCTACACGGACGTGGACGGTGTCTTCACCGCCGACCCGCGTGTGGTCAAGAAGGCGCGGAAGATCGACTGGATCTCGTTCGAGGACATGCTGGAGCTTGCGAGCTCCGGGTCCAAGGTGCTGCTCCACCGCTGTGTGGAGTACGCACGTCGTTACAACATCCCGATCCACGTGCGGAGCTCGTTCTCCGGACTGCAGGGCACGTGGGTCAGCAACGAACCGCAAGGGGACCGCAAGGTGGAGCAGGCCATCATCTCCGGTGTCGCGCACGACACCTCCGAGGCCAAGATCACGGTCGTCGGCGTGCCGGACAAGCCGGGCGAGGCCGCCTCGATCTTCCGCGCCATCGCGGACGCCGAGGTCAACATCGACATGGTCGTGCAGAACGTGTCGGCCGCCTCGACGGGCCTGACCGACATCTCCTTCACCCTTCCCAAGGCCGAGGGCCGCCGCGCCATCGACGCCCTGGAGAAGACCCGCACGGCCGTCGGCTTCGACTCGCTGCGCTACGACGACCAGATCGCCAAGATCTCGCTCGTCGGCGCCGGCATGAAGACGAACCCGGGCGTCACCGCGACCTTCTTCGAGGCGCTCAGCGACTCCGGCGTGAACATCGAGCTCATCTCGACCTCCGAGATCCGCATCTCGGTCGTCACGCGCGCCGACGACGTGAACGAATCCGTCCGCGCCGTCCACACGGCCTTCGGGCTCGACTCCGACACGGACGAGGCCGTGGTCTATGGAGGCACCGGGCGATGAACCGGAAGCCGACGCTCGCGGTCGTCGGAGCGACCGGGGCCGTCGGCACCGTCATGCTCCAGATCCTGTCGCAGCACGCCGACATCTGGGGCGAGATCAGACTCGTCGCCTCACCGCGCTCGGCCGGCCGCAAGCTGGCCGTGCGCGGTGCGGAGACCGAGGTGCTCGCCCTGTCGGAGGACGTCTTCGACGGGGTCGACGTCGCCATGTTCGACGTCCCCGACGACGTGGCCGAGCGGTGGGCGCCGATCGCCGCCGCCAAGGGCGTCGTCGTGGTCGACAACTCCGCCGCCTTCCGGATGGACCCGGACGTGCCGCTCGTCGTGCCGGAGGTCAACCCGCACGCCGCGCGCGTGCGCCCGCGCGGCATCGTCGCCAACCCCAACTGCACGACCCTCTCGATGATCGTGGCCGTCGGCGCGCTGCACGCCGAGTTCGGGCTGCGCGAGCTGATCGTCTCCTCGTACCAGGCCGTGAGCGGCGCGGGACGGGACGGCGTCGACACGCTCCGGCGTCAGCTGCGCCTTGTCGCGGGCACGGAACTCGGCACCAGCCCCGGTGACGTACGCCGCGCGGTCGGCGACGACACCGGCCCCTTCCCGGAACCCGTCGCGCTGAACGTGGTGCCCTGGGCCGGATCGCTCAAGGACGACGGCTGGTCGTCCGAGGAGATGAAGGTCAGGGACGAGTCGCGGAAGATCCTCGGACTGCCCGGCCTCCGCGTCGCCGCCACCTGCGTACGCGTGCCCGTCGTGACCACCCACTCCCTGACCGTCCACGCCCGCTTCGAGGACGAGGTCACGGTGGACAAGGCCCGCGAGATCCTCGCCACCGCCCCCGGCGTCGTACTGTTCGACAACCCGGCCGCGGGGGAGTTCCCCACCCCCGCCGACGTGGTCGGCACCGACCCGACCTGGGTGGGCCGGGTGCGGCGCTCGCTGGACGACCCGACCGCCCTGGAGCTCTTCGTGTGCGGGGACAACCTGCGCAAGGGCGCCGCGCTGAACACGGCGCAGATCGCGGAGCTGGTGGCCGGGGAGCTCACGGCCGGTTGAGCGGCCCGGCTCACGGGCGCCCCGTATTGGTATGGACCACCCCGAAGCGGACCCCTTTGTTGGATCTGTGTAAGTTCTGTGTCCAACTTGGTGGTCGTGAGTCCTTGAACTGGATCATCTCCGCGTTCGAAGATTCGCCTCTGATCAGTTGCAACCGACGGCGAGGCGGGGGGCGTCTTTAGCGGTCGCCCGCAGGGGTGGCTCGAGCGCTGTCGAATATGGGGCATAGGGGAAGAGCTGGTACGCATGGGGGCATTTGATGCATCGTCACGAGCGGTGCCCGCGCAGCATGCCGCAAACGCGAGCCCGGATGCGTACAACCCTGATGGGGGGAAGCGTGTCCAACAAGCGTGGCAGAGGTACTCGATTTCACAGTGGTACAGGCGAGAGGTGCGGCCGGGCTGCGCCCCGCTCGTCGACCCCGCACGACCGGCGGCATGCCGGTGATCGCTCCCATGCCCGCAGCGCGGCCCGCCCGCATCCCGGCGCAGCGCGAGGGCGATGACTTGCGCGTGACCGCGGGCACCACAGTCGACCATCTCACCGAGACCTATCGCGCCCATTACCGCTCGCTGCTCGGCCTCGCCGCGCTGCTCCTTGACGACACCGCGTCCTGCGAGGACGTGGTCCAGGAAGCGTTCATCCGGGTCCACTCGGCGCGCAAACGCGTGCGCGACCCGGAGAAGACCCTCGCGTACCTCCGCCAGACCGTGGTCAATCTCTCCCGTTCCGCGCTGCGCCGGCGCATCCTCGGGCTCAAGCTTCTCTCGAAGCCGATGCCCGACATGGCGAGCGCGGAGGAGGGGGCGTACGACCAGCTGGAGCGTGACGAGCTGATCAAGGCCATGCGCGGCCTGCAGCGGCGCCAGCGCGAGGTCCTCGTGCTGCGCTACTTCGCCGACATGACCGAGGCGCAGGTCGCCGAGACCCTGGGAATATCCCTCGGCTCGGTGAAGGCGTACGGCTCGCGCGGCATCGCGGCCCTGAGGGTCGCCATGGAGGCGCCGGCATGAGTGAGCGCAAGCGTGATGAGCAGGGCGGATCTGAGCACCATGGCAGGAACGGAAACGTGAACCACGGCCCCGAAGACGGCCTCGGGCCGGACAGCGGGCCCGAGGGGTCCGGCGTCGAGGAGAACGATCCAGGCGTCGAGGGAAACGATCCCGGAGCCGGTGACCCGGACTCCCTCGCCGACGAACTCGCGCTGCGGCGGATGATGCGGCGGGCCGTGGAGGAGATCGAGCCGAGCGAGCGCTCCCTCGAACACCTGCGGCAGGCGGTGCCCGCGCGCAGGGCCCGCAAGCGCCAGGCCGTCGTCGGCCTCGCGGCCGCCGCGCTCTTCATCGGCACCGCCGTCCCCGCCCTGGTGCACGTCACCAATTCGGCGGGCGACTCGGACGACCGGACCTCGATCGCGGGCAACAGCGCGGACGCGCAGGGCGGGTCGAGCCAGGGCAAGGGCCCCGACGGCGGCGAGAAGGACCCGGGCCAGAAGCCCGGCAAGTCCAAGAGCAAGGACAAGAAGGACAAGAAGGGCAAGAAGGAAGGCAAGGAGAAGGGCGGCACGGGCGGCGGCGGCACGGGAGCGCCGGACCCCTCCACCTCCGAGGCCGCCACCTCGCCGGTCTGCGACGCCACCCAGCTCGGTGCCACGGGCAGCGCGGGCGCACCCGAGGCCGACAACAAGGTGTACGGCTCCTTCCGCGTCTCCAACGTCTCCGACAGCAGCTGCACCATCGAGGCCGCGGGCGCGGTCGGTACGGTGGCGCAGGGCGCGGCCGACCCCGCGAAGATCACCGTGGTCGACCACACGGCGGGGGACGCGGCGACCGGCCTGCCGGACCCGTCGCAGGAGGCCAGCCCGTTCGTGCTGCAGCCCGGCGCGGCGTACGAGGTGCGCTTCCTCTGGTTGCCTTCGGAGGCGTGTCCCTCGGGCGGCGGGGACCCGACGCCCGACCCGACGCCCACGGAAGGCGGCACCGGCACTCCCGAGGGCGGTACGCCCGGCGGCGTGGAGCCGCAGCTCGAGCGGACGGACGGCGGCGTGACCGACGGCAGCGTCGTGATCTCCCTGACCGCGGAGGCGGGCTCGCCCTCGGCGGGGACGACGATCGCCAACGCGTGTGCGGGGACGGTGTACCGGACCGGGGTGCTGCCGGCTTCGTAGCCGGGCGGCGGCTCGCGTGGCGCGGCTCGCGTGGCGCGGGGGCGGGGCGGGCTACGGGGCCGGGAGCAGGCCCAGGCGGGCGTCGCGGGCGAACTCCGCCTCGCGGCGGAACAGGCGGAACCACATGAAGACGACGAAGCCCGCGAAGACGAACCACTCACCGGTGTAGCCGAGGTTCTGGAAAGCCTTCAGGTCCAGGCCGGTGTCGTTGGGCGCGGTCGCCGGTACGGGCTTCATGCCGGAGTCGGCCTTGCCGAGCGTGACCCACGCGTCGTACAGGTCGTCGCGTACGAGATTGACCAGCGAGGCCGAGCTGATCGCGCCCAGCTGCCCCTCGGGCAGCCCGCCCGTGGCGCTGACGCCGTTGGAACCCGGGCTCTCCGGGGCCTGCAAGGCGCCCGTGACCGTGACCTCGCCCGTGGGGGCGGCCGGGGCCTTCGCGGCGCTCGCGTCGCCGGGGAGCCAGCCGCGGACGACGGGCAGTGACTTGCCGCTCTCCGTACGCAGCAGAGTCAGCACGTAGAAGCCGCGCTTGTCGTCCAACTCCCGGTCCGGCACGAGCAGTTGCCTGCCGTAGCGGCCGGTGGCCGTGGCCTGCTCGCCGGAGGTCTCCTTGTCGACGGGCAGCAGCGAGTCGAGGGGACGCCCCCGCGTGTCCCGCTCCTTGCCCTGCTCCGCGACCTGCTCCTTCGCGGTCTCGTGATCCTGTACGCGGTCCTCGAAGCGGCCGAGCTGCCAGGACCCCATGAATATGCAGAAGGGGATGGCCAGCACGACGAAGATGTTGATCCCCCACCAGCGGGGCGTCAGCAGAAACCGGTACACACCCCCACGGTACGGGGCCCCTGCGGGGGGCTGGGCTGTGGGGTGGGATCGGCCGGCCCTGCGGGGGGCTCGCCTCTGGGGGCGGGTGGGTGGGGGAGATCGCCGCGAAGCGGCGTGCAGGGGTTCCGCCCCCGCCCCGGCGCCGGGCCACCCCCTCCCCTCAGCCCGCCGCAGGCAAATGCCGCGCCGCGAACGCCAGCTCCAGGGCGACCTGTTTGATGCGCTCGTCCACGACCAGTGACCCGTGGCCCGCGTCATACCGGTACACCTCATGGACCGCGCCCCGGGCGGCGAGACGGTCCACGTAGTTGTCGATCTGGCGGATCGGGCAGCGCGGGTCGTTGACGCCCGCGGAGATGTAGACGGGGGCCTTCACCTCGTCCACGTACGTCAGCGGGGACGAGGCACGGAACCGCTCGGGCACCTCCTCGGGCGTGCCGCCGAGCAGCGTGCGGTCCATCGCCTTCAGGGCCTCCATCTCGTCGTGGTACGCCGTCACGTAGTCCGCGACGGGCACCGCAGCCAGGCCCACCGCCCACGCCTGTGGCTGCGTGCCGAGGCCGAGCAGGGTGAGGTAGCCGCCCCAGGAGCCGCCCGCCAGGACCAGGCGGTCGGGGTCCGCGAGGCCCGACGTCACCGCCCACTCCCGTACCGCCGCGATGTCCTCCAGCTCGATGAGGCCGACGCGGTGCTTGAGGGCGTCCGTCCACTCGCGGCCGTACCCCGTGGAGCCGCGGTAGTTCACCCGTACCACCGCGTACCCGTGGTCGACCCAGGCCGCCGGGCCGGCCGCGAACGAGTCGCTGTCGTGCCAGGTGGGGCCGCCGTGCACCTCGAAGACGGTGGGGAGCGGCCCCGAGGAGCCCGCGGGCCGCTGCACGAGCGCGTGGATGCGGCCGCCGGGCCCCTCCACCCACACGTCGTCCACCGGGACGGACTTCGGCGCCTTCATGCCGGGCGGGTCGAGGACCACGCCGCCCGCCGTCGAGCGGACCACCGGCGGCTCGGCCGCCGACGACCACATGTACTCCACGGCGCCGTCGGGCCGCGCCGTCGCGCCGGACACCGAGCCCGCGGGCGTCTCGATGCGGACGAGCTCCCGGGAGGTGAGGTCGTAGCGGAAGAGCTCGCCGCGCGCCTCGAAGCCGTGGGCGATGAGCAGGGCGGAGCCGTCCGGATACCACTCGGCGCTCACATCGCCGGGCAGGCCGAGCGCGAGGTCGCTCTCCTCTCCCGTCGCCACGTCCCACACCATCGGCTCCCAGCGGCCCCGGCGCTGGTGTCCGATCAGCAGGCGCGAGTCGCCCTCGACCGGTGCGAAGCCGAGCACCTCGAGGCCGAGCTCGACCGTGCCGCCCTCGGTGTCGTCGAGCTCGGCGACCGTGGAACCGTCCGGGCGGATCACCCGCAGGGCGGAGTGCATCGCGTCGCCGTGCTCCGTGTGCTCCACGGCGATCAGCGTGCCGTCGTACGAGAGGTCGCCGACGCCCGCCGACTCGCGGTGGCGGTACACCTCCACCGGGCCGCCGTCATCGGGGCCCACGACATGGATCGTCGAGCCGTCCTCGTCCGTCGAGCGGCCGACGACCACCGTCCCGTCGTGCCTGCCGAGGGCGAGACCCGCGGGGTAGGAGGCGTCGAGGCCCGGCACCGCGGGCTCGTCGGCGCCGCCGCCGAAGGGCTGGCGCATCCATACGCCGAACTCGTCGCCGTCCTTGTCGTTGAACCACCAGATCCACTCGCCGTCGGGCGAGAGCGTGCCGTCCGTCGTGCCGTTCGGCCGGTCCGTCACCTGGCGCTGGACGCCGGTCGTGCGGTCCCACGCGTACAGCTCGTACGTCCCTGTCGCGTTCGACACGAACAGGGAGCGCTGCGGGGCGTCCTCCGCCCAGTCCGGCAGCGACACCCGAGGCGCCCTGAACCGCTTCTCCCAGTCCGGCATGGCATCAGCCCCCGTGCTCACCGCGCCCGCACTCATCGCGCCTGCCTCCCTCGCGCCCGCCGGACCCGTGCCACCCATGTCACCCGTCTCGCTCATGCCCCCATAGTGCCTGTCCCCGCCGACAATCCGCTGGCGCGATCCTCAGCCTGTGGATAACTTTCCGATCATGTACACCCCGACGCCCCCCGACTGGCGAGAGACCAACCGGAGACGTTGGGACGAGCGCGTCCCGATCCACCTCGCCAGCGACTACTACGACCTCGAAGCCTTCCGCGCGGGCAAGGACGCCCTGCGCGCCTACGAGCTCACGGAAGTGGGCGACGTACGAGGAAAGTCCCTGCTGCACCTGCAGTGCCACATAGGGCTCGACACCTTGTCGTGGGCGCGGCACGGCGCGTCCCGCGTGGTCGGCCTCGACTTCTCCGAACCCGCCGTCGAGGCCGCCCGCGAGCTCGCGGCCGGGCTCGGCCTCACGCCGGAGCAGGCCGCCTTCGTCGCCGCGGACGTGTACGACGCGCCCGATGCGGTGCCCGACTCCTCGTACGACATCGTCTACACCGGCGTGGGCGCGCTCGGCTGGCTGCCCGACATCCGGCGCTGGGCGGAGACCGCCGCCTCGCTGGTGGCGCCCGGCGGCTTCCTCTACCTCTCCGAGTTCCATCCGCTCACCGACGTCCTGGACGACGCGACGGGCTCCCGTATCGAACACGACTACTTCGCCCGGGACGCCTGGGTCGAGGAGGAGTCCGGAGGTTACGCGGACCCCGCCACGCCCACCGTCCACAACCGCAGCGTCGAGTGGCAGCACCCGATCGGCGACGTCGTCTCCGCACTCGCCGCCGCGGGCCTGCGCATCGACTTCCTGCGTGAGCGCGACGAGACCCTCTTCGAACGCTTCGGGGCGCTCGAACTGCGCGACGGCGCCTACCGGTTTCCGCCGGACCGCCCGCGCGTCCCGCTCATGTACTCACTGAAGGCGAGCAGGACCTGACGAGCAGGACCTGACGAGCAGGACCTGACGAGCAGGACCTGACGAGCAGAGCCTGACGACGAGCAGGCCCGGGTGTGTGCAGCAGCCGGCCGGGCCCGCTCAAGGCATCGGTGACGGTGGCCGCAGCCACCCCTCCCGCCCCGGCGTGAACTCGCCCAGCTTCCGCCAGTCCCACTCCTGCAGCACCTCCCGCCCCTGGTCGTCGTCCCGCTTGAGTACGGCGACGACGACGTCGGACGTGTGCCGGGTGAGGAGCAGTGTCCGCAGGCGGGAGGCGACGCCCGCCCTGCGCCCGGCGGGCGTCACCATCAGTTCGCTGAGCCGGAACACCCGCCCCGAGGACGTCTGCTCCCCGAACTCGGCGGGCAGCACGCTCCGGAACCCCTCCCACCACTCGCCGCTGCGCTCGGCGCGATAGCCGTAGAGGCAGCCGACCAGGCCCGCCGCGTCGGCCACGACCATCTCGAAGTCGGTCTGCTGGACGTCGTGGGCGAAGCGGCGCAGGAAGTCCTGCCGGTCGCGGTACTCGGCTCCCACCGTGCCGCGAAAGGCCTCTACGTAGAGGTCGGCCACGGCCTCCCGCTGCTGCTCCGCCTGCCAGCGGCTCAGCCGCCGCAGAAACACCTCTGACATGTATGCGCCTCCCGCCCCGCCCCCATGAGGGCCGCTCCCCCTACACCCTTGACTCCGCATGGTGACAGTACGGACCGGCGAGCGGAACGGGGGGACGCGGGCGCGCCGAACTCCTGGGTGAATCAGTGTGCTTAACCCGGTTCCAAACGGGCAGGCGGACTGTTGTCGTACCGTCCGATGTCCCCGACCGAAGGTGAACCCGTGAGGCCGCCTACACAGTTGACCGCAGCATCGACGTACGAGGAAGCACGCACGGCGGGCCCCTGGGAAGAGACGTCCAGCAGCGAGCTGCCGTGGGTGGAGGACGCGGGCAGCGTCGCGCCCAAGGACGCGCGGGCCCTGTCGAAGATCTTCTTCGACCGGCTGCAGTTCCTCGAAGAGGGCACGCACGAATACCAGTACGCGCGCAACACCCTGATCGAGATGAACCTGTCCCTCGTGCAGTACGCGGCCGCGCGCTTCCGGGGTGGCAGCGCCGACGTCGACGACATCGTGCAGGTCGGCACGATCGGCCTGATAAAGGCCATCGACCGCTTCGAACTCTCCCGCGACGTCGCGTTCAGCACCTTCGCACTGCCCTACATCACCGGCGAGATCAAGCGGTTCTTCCGCGACACCACCTGGGCCGTCCACGTGCCGCGCCGCCTCCAGGAGCTCCGGGTCGACCTGGCGAGGGCCAAGGAGCGGCTGGCCGGCGAGCTGGACCGCGAACCGACCGTCCGGGAACTCGCCGACCACCTCGGCCTCACCGAGCACGAGGTCAACGACGGCCTCGTCGCATCGAACGGCTACACGGCGGGCTCCATCGACGTCCCCGTCGGTCAGGACGACGGGACGCAGGGACGCGACTTCGCGGACGTCCTCGGCGACGACGACCCCGCGCTCGACCTCTTCGAGGAACTGCACACGCTGGCACCCCTCATCGAGCAACTGGACGACCGCGAGCGCCACATCATCGAGATGCGCTTCGGCCAGGAGATGACGCAGGCGCAGATCGGCGAGGTGCTCGGGATCTCCCAGATGCACGTCTCACGCCTGCTGACGCGCACGCTGGGCAAGCTCCGCTCGGGCATGCTCACCGAGGCCTGACCCGGACGTGCTCACCGAGGCCTGAGAGCCTGTGTCATATCCCCGGCCGGGTGGTCGCCGTCTGGCACGCACGCTCGCCGCGTTGCCGAAAAGCCCTAGTAGCTCCTCCCCCAGGCCTGAACGGCCCGGGGGGACCCCCACCGAGGACTTCCCGGCGCCTTGCGATCGCACGCACCAGACGACGCCCACTGATCCGACCGGGGATATGACACAGGCTCTGAACGGAACGGCCGTCTGCGTCAGCGCAGCCGACGCCGTCCCTGCCCGCGTGACCGTGCCTTGGGTGAGCGCGCCTCGCGCGACCGCATGGTGAGTCGTACGTCGACGGCCAGCGGGCGTGGCGACGTCGCCGCCCGCGCCTCGGCCACCGTATGCCGGGCCAGGTCGCGCAGCACCGCCTCCGGGGAGCTGTCAGGCAGCAGCACCAGCGTGACCCGGGCGCGCAGCCGCCGCGGGCTCCCGCGCAGGCTCACGTACGCGTGGGCCACGCCGTCGACGGCGCCCGCCCGCTCGGCCATCACCGCGGCGAGCGCAGGCCCGGACAGGGTGACGTCGGGGTGTCCGAGCGGCAGTTCGCGCAGCCGCCCGCGGCGCACCGCCGCCACGGCCCACCCCAGGAACAGGAGTACGCCGACACAGAGCGCGGCGACGACCAGGGGCGTCCACCAGCCGTGAGCGCGCCAGCGCGCGAGATCCGCCCCGTCGAGCCAGACCCGGTCGCCCCCGAGCCGCGGCCAGCCGGACGGCAGCCGGTCACGGACGGGTCCTGTCGCCGACGCGAGCACGGCTCCCGAACCCAGCAGGACCGCCGCCACGCAGAGCAGGGCGGCGCGATTGGCGCCGGTGCGCAGTCGTGTCACGGGCCGGTACCCCCTTGCGTGGCGCTTCCTTGCGTGGTGCCTTCTTGCGGGGTGCTCCCGTACGTCGTGGTGGCGCCGTCGCCGTCCGGGGTGGGCCTGGGCGCCGTCGGCGTACGCCAGAGAGGGCCCGCGCGCAGGCGGACCCGGTATCGCGGTGTGCGCCCGAGGCCCCAGGACGCCAGCGTCCGCTCCACCGCCCCGGTCAACTCCGCCCGGGTCGCCTCCAGATGGCCGAAAGCGAGCCCCGCGCGTACGCGGACCCGGCGGCGGCCGACGTCGATCCGCACCCGGGTGATCCCCGGCAGCTCCGACACGGCGTCCCGCAGCAGCGCCGCCGCCGCACTCCGGTCGAGGACCGCGCGGATCTCCGGCAGCGGCTCCCGCATGGGGAGCCGGCCTCGGAGCCCGGGTGTCACGGCGAGAACCAGCAGCCACACGCCGAGCCCGAACACGGCGAGTGCCGCCGCGAGGCCGGGCCAGGCGCTGCCGGCCGGGCCGTGCGCGGTGAGCCACTTCGTCAGGTCGGCCCGCCACGGAGCGGGCGGCCGTCCCGCGGCGTGCACGGCCAGCACGTCGTACAGGAGCACACCGCAGACCGCTGCGGCGGCGAGCGCCAACGCCCCGACGGGAAGCCCCCGTTGGGACCACGGCCGCCGCACCCGACGGCCACCCGTCTGCTCCTGCCCCTCCTGTCCCTCCTGCCCCTCCTGCCCCTCCTGCCACCGTTCCGGAACGGCGTGCGGAAGGGGTTCTTGCACCGGTTCCCGCAGCCGCAGCCCCCCGACCCTGACCCGCGCCGAAGGCACGACGAGGCCGGTGAGCCGCTGGGTGCGGTCGGCGACATGCGACCGCACGCGTTCGCCCGCCTCGTCGAGCACCTCGGGGTACGGCAGCGTCACGGTGACGGCGACCCGGGCCCGGCGTCCGCGTACCGTCGCCGCACCCCGGACGGTCCTGACCTCGCCGGGAGCCAGCGCCTCCGTGGCGGCCCGCTCCGCGACGCGCCGCACCGCGCGGTCGGCGACGCTCGTCGAGCCGCGGTCCCCCGCAGGCGTCCGCACCCTCATCGCCGCCCCCGGTCACGGCCGCCGAGGAAACCACGGATGTCCGTGCCGTCGTCCACGAGGCGCCCCACGACGAAGCCGACCGCGCCCAGTGCGGCGACCAGGAGGAAGGCGCCGAAACCGCCGAACCAGCCCGCGAATCCCAGGGCCATCCCGGCGACCAGGCCCACCAGAGCTGTGCTCACCACTCACCTCACACCACAGAAGGAGACCGTCACACCACAGTTGGGGCCCTCGCACCACGTACGGGGGTGACACCGCTGCCGTACCCCGGGTCGGACGCGGGATGCCTGCGAGAAGGCGCCTACTCCACGCGCGTCTCGCCGCCGGAGTCCGTGCTCTCGTCGTCGGGCAGCCGTACGTCGTTGACCGCGACGTTGACCTCGACGACCTCAAGGCCGGTGATGCGCTCCACCGCCGCGACGACGTTCTCGCGCACGTCGTGGGCGACATCGGTGATCGGGACGCCGTACTCGACGACGATGTCCAGGTCGATGGCCGTCTGCCGCTCGCCCACCTCGACCTTCACGCCGCGCCCGACGTTCGGACGGCCGCCGGGGACACGGTCGCGGACGGCCCCGAGCGTGCGGGAGAGCCCGCCGCCCATGTCGTACACACCGGGGATCTCCCGCGCCGCCATACCGGCTATCTTCACCACCACCACATCGGCGATGGAGGTCTTCCCGCGCGTCGCGGCCGGCTCGGTGGCGCCGGTGCCGCCCGTCACCGTGGTGCTGCCCGGCACGCTCGGCCGCGCGCCGCCGGTGAAGCCCGTCGCTTCGCCGCCGGAATCGGCCGTCTTCGAAGTGAACTCCTGAGTCGCCATGAAGCCGTCTCCTCGTAGTCAGGGACTTGCCGCTGTCGGACCTGTCGCTGTCGGACTGTCGCTGTCACACGTGCGGCCGCAGCCGTTCGCTGCGCCTGCCGACCGAGCGCTCGGTGAAAGCCGAGTGCCCGGCCCGCCACTCATCTGACACCCGCGTACGGGATTCGTGACGCGGCTCGGCCGAAATTCTTCCCCGCCGGATCACGCGTCCGCGTCGCGTAACGCGGGCGGGCGGCGCAGTGTCATAGGTGTACGAGCCGAGTGAGAGGAGCCGCGGGTGCCGGGGGACCGGGACAGCGCGCGCGAGGACGCGGACGAGTCCGTACGGGAATCCGCGGGCGGAGCCGCCCTGCGCGAGGACGGATTGCTGGCGGTACGGGCCGCCGAGGGCGACGAAGAGGCCTTCGAGCAGCTCGTGCGCCGCCACGCGCCCGCACTGCTGCGGCTCGCGACGCGGCTGCTCGGCAGCCGGACGGAGGCGGAGGACGCGGTGCAGGAATCCTTCGTGAGCGCCTGGCGCAAGATGCCCGAGTTCCGCGGGGACGCGCGGTTCGGCACATGGATGCACCGCATCGTCACGAACCGGTGCCTGAACGTCCTGCGGGCCCGCCGCCCCTCCGTGGACCTGGGGGAGGTGCCCGAGCCGCAGGCACCGGAGCACGAGGCGTCCCCGGCCCGGGTCGCCGAGTCGCACGCCGCCGTGGTGGCGCTCGGCAGGGCGATGGAGGGGCTGTCCCCGGAACAGCGGGTGTGCTGGGTGCTGCGCGAGCTCAACGGCGTCGCCTACGAGACCATCGCCGAGACGGTCGGCATCAGCCCGGAGGCGGTACGGGGCCGGGTCTTCCGGGCACGGCGCTATCTCACGGAGGCGATGGCCGCATGGCGGTGAACGAGGAGCGAGGGCCGGGCGGAGAGATGCCGAGCGGAGGAACGCCGACCGGAGAGATGCCGGGCGGAGGGATGCGGGACGGAGAGATGGCGGGCGAACCCAACGAGTTCCTGCCCTGCGGACGCGACGTGTGGGGCGTCTGGGAGCGCGCGGAGAGCGGCGGGAGCGATCCGCACGCCGCCACCTGCCCGCACTGCGCCGGCGCCCTGGACACGCTGCGGAGCCTGGAGGACGTCGTCTCCGCCGCCCGCGAGGCGGAACCGCGGGAGGCGGAGCCGGACGCCTCGGCGCTCGTCGGCCGCGTCATGGACGTGGTCCGCCTCGAACTGCGGCCCGGCCGCACCCTTCCGCTCGGCGAGGAGGACGAGGACGCGTGGATCGTGGAGGCCGCCGCCGCCCGGACCGTCCGCGCCGCCGCGGAGACCGTGCCGGGGGTACGGGCGGGCAGCTGCCGCATCGAGCCGTTCACCGGCGAGGACCGCACCGCCACTTCGGCGTCGCGCGGCTCGCGCGGCTCCCGCGCTCCTGTGCGCATCCGCCTGGCGGTGGCCGTGGCCCTCACCCGGAATCTCCAGGAGGTCGCGGAGCGGGTCCGCCACCGCGCCCTGGAGGCGGTCGACGCCGAACTGGGCATGCGCGTCGCGGCCATCGACGTGACGATCACCGACATCACCGATATCACCGACAGTGCCCGCGTCACCGACGACGACGGCGTGGAGAGGCGGCGGCAGCCGTGACCGAACCGCTCACCCCCGAGGTCCCGGCCGACGCCACCGACGCCGACCTCACCGAAGCCGTCCGGGAAGCGGTGCTCGCCACGCCGGGCGTCGCCTTCCTGCGACCGGGCCTCGCCGACCTCCTCCGGTCCGCCCTGCGCACGCCGTCCCGTTCCTCGGGCATACGACTCACCCGCACAGGTGACGCCCATGTCCGGCACGCCGACATCCACGTCGTCCTGCACCGGGGCCACCGTGCCGTGGACGTCACCCGTGAGGTGCGCGCCGCGGTGACCGAGGTGCTGCGGCGGCGGGACGGCCGGTCACGGCCACCAAGCGTCTCGGTGACGGTGACCGGCCGCGTATGACCCGGCCTGCGGACCAGGCAGCCCGGAGTCAGGCGAACGTCACCTCGCCCGCCGTCTCGGCGAGGTTGCGCACCTCGGCCGTACGGGGGTCCTTGCCGGTCAGCGTCACCTTGACCTTCGCCTTGCTGCCCTTCGCACCCGGCCCGTAGAAGGTGCTCTCCCAGCGGTGGGGCGTGGCGCTGCCGTCGCAGGAGACGGGGTGGGACTGCTCGCTGAGGTTGTTCGAGGAGCTCGTCGTCGGGACGGGGACGCCGGGGACGCCCAGCCACTGGAAGACGTGCTGCACCGTCGCGGTCTCCGCCGGGGTGAGCGGTCGCGACTGGTCCGTACGGAGCGAGACCTTGAGCCGCACGGTGCCGGTGTAGCCCTCGCACGTGTAGGTGCCGGAGAGGACGGCTCTCGAACCGTCCGCACTGGTGCGGGCCGTGCTCTCCACGGTGACCGCGTGCCGCTCGGCGGCGATCGCCGCACCGGGCGCCAGCGCCGCCGTCGCGGCCGTCGCTGTCACGAGCATGGTCTTCAGGATTCGCTGCACGGCGTAACCGGCCCTTCCAGGTTGGCGGATGATGACAGGTGATGACGGGATACGCCGGATCGGGAGGCGTATCGCTTCATGGAACCCCGTCGTCGTCCGCTTCGCCCGGCAGGCACACGGTGAGGGGCGGGTCCGCTGGTCCAGCAGGGTGGCCGGTGCGGCCGCGGGCTCACGCCGCCAGTGGCACGCGGGCGACGATGCGTTTCCCGCCGCCGGGCAGGTGCGTCACGGTCACGTCGTCGGCAAGGCGGCACACGGAGGGCCAGCCGTGTCCGCCGCTCATCAGGGGGCTCGGCCTGGGGCGGGTCACCGGGACCTCGTCGCTGCCGTCCTCGACGGCGATCTCGACGGATTCGGACCTCATGCGGCACTCGAAGCCGCGCAGTCCGCCGCCGTGCCGGATGGCGTTGGTGACCAGTTCCGAGGTCACGAGGACGGCGTCGGCGACGGCCAGGTCACCGATGCGATGGGTGCCCTGGCACAGCAGGGCGCGTACGACATCCCGGGCGGCGCCGGGGCTGCGGGGACAGGTGAGGAGTGCGGTGTCCGGCGTGCTGTCGATTGTCACAGCGCATCACTTCCACCGATCTTGATGGGGGCTGTTTCTCTTCGGTTGCCCTCCGACCGTGGGCCCACACGCATCGATGCGGATGATTGGCCCGAATGGGATGAAACGCGCGGTGGCCGCACACGGGGAGACCCGTGGCGGCCACCGCGAAGCCGTGCCCGTCAGAGCAGCCCAATGTCCAGCAGGTGGTCGTGGTTGTAGTAGTGGTGATGGTGGTGACCGTGGTGGTGGTCCCAGTCGTCGTCCCAGTCGCCGGCGGCCTGCTGGGCGGCCGGAGCGGCGGTGACGGCGGGGGCCGCGGCGGCGACGCCGACGGCCGGGACGGCCAGTGCCGCGGTGATGCCGGCGATGGACACGGCGCGGGCTATGCGCTTCATGGTCAGACCCTTCGGTGTGGGTGCGTGCGCACGCATCGAAAGTGCGTGCGCGAACGCTCACCACGCTGAAGGGTCCTACGGATGGCCGCCCGCCGGACTGGGCCGGACGGGTGACACCGACGCGGGTCCGGGGAAGGCGCCGTCACCTGCGTACGGGCCTTCCCCGGCACTGCCCCCGGCCATGGGGGGGGCGCTCGAATCAGTGGTTGTCGACGCCGTTGCCCGAGAGCAGCGGGATGTCCTCCAGGATGTGCGAGAGCGGCTCGTCGCCCTTGGCCTGCGTCGAGTTCTCGACACACTGCTGGGTCTGCGGCGCGGAGAGGATCGGGAGGTCCTGGATTCCGACGTTGACGAGGGCGACGATGTTCTGGATGTTGGCCTTGGCCGGGAGGCCGACGCAGAGCTTGTTCAGCGAACCCTGGACCAGGGTCATCTGCGGGCTCATGTTGCCCTTCGTCGCGGAGTTGCCGAACGACTGCCCGGCGCCGTTTCCGCTGACCGACTGGGTGTTCGAGTCGTCGCCGATGGCCATGGCCTGCGGGGTCGCGGTGGCGGCCAGGCCGGCGGCGGACAGGGCGACGAGGGTCGTTGCGAGCAGCTTCTTCATGGTGAGGAGTTCCCTTCGAGTGAGGCTCCACTCCGGAGCCGCATGGTGATCAACTGAGCTATGGGACGGGAGTTGCGGCGATTGCACTGTTCGGGGGATAAATATGCTGATCTTCGGCGAACGTCGGCTTTCCCCTCAACGGCACCGTTTCGTCGCGCACTTCGGCAGGAACGAAGACGGAGACGCTCCCCACTCTCGGCGAGGAAAAATGGCTGACCGCACAGGACCATGGCAGCGGCTGGGTGTCATTCCGACGAGCAGGCAGTCCCCGGAGTGCCGCACCGACCCCATCTACGATTCCGTGCTGCGGAGTTGGTACGCGCAGGGAAAGACCGTTCCGGGCCGGCCCGATCCCGAGTGGCGGAGGCTGGTCGAGCGCGACCCCTGGCCCAGGAACTGAGATACGGCAGTGGGCCGCCGAAGTGGAAGATGGCGGCCCACCGAAGGGCGTGCGGGTGTGTCAGTGGTTGCTGACGCCGTTGCCCGAGAGCAGCGGGATGTCCTCCAGGATGTGCGAGAGCGGCTCGTCGCCCTTGGCCTGCGTCGAGTTCTCCGTGCACTGCTGGGTCTGCGGCGCGGAGAGGATCGGGATGTCCTGAAGCCCGATGTTGACGAGGCCGACGATGTTCTGGATGTTGGCCTTGGCCGGCAGGGCGATGCAGGGCTTGTTGAACGAGCCCTGGATGAGCGCCATCTGAGGGCTCATGTTGCCGTGCGTGGCGGAGTTGCCGAACGACTGCATGGCGTTGTTGCCGCTCATGGTCTCGGTACCGCTGTCGTTGCCGGTGGCGAGGGCCGTGGGCGCGGCGGCGGCGGACATGCCGACGACGGAAGCCGTGACCGCAGCCGCGGTCATAACCTTCTTGATCACAGGTGTTCCTCTCTGAGTTAGCCCCGTCCTCGGAGCATCATGAGCAACTGCCCCGAACTGGAGGGGTTGCTGAAATTCACTCCGATGGCCCAATGCGCGGCCGCTCGCGTGGATGAGTGATTTCGTCGTCGCGTCGATCACCGGCGATCCGATGGAGTGAATGCCCGGAACTAAACGCGGAGCGGGGAGTTGAGCAGGCCGCAGTAACGTGAGCGTCTGCCCCAGAAAAGGATCCACAAATGCTTCAGAAGGCAATGGCAATGGCAGTGGCCGCGGTGGCCGCGGCCGGTATCGCTTCCCCGGCGATGGCCATCGGTGACGACTCCGGCACCCAGTCGCTGAGCGGCAACGGTGCTGAGCAGTCGTTCGGTAACTCCGCCACCAAGGGCGACATGAGCCCGCAGCTCTCCCTGGTCCAGGGCACGCTGAACAAGCCTTGCATCGGCCTCCCGGTCAAGGCGAACATCCAGAACATCGTCGCCCTCGTCAACGTCGGAATCCAGGACCTCCCGATCCTCTCCGCGCCGCAGACCCAGCAGTGCACCGAGAACTCGACGCAGGCCAAGGGCGACGAGCCGCTGTCGCACATCCTCAGCGACCTGCCGATCCTCTCGGGCAACGGTCAGCACAACGGCTGATCCACCGCCCGGTAGAGACTGCTCGGGTCGCCCGCCCTTTTCCTCCTCGGGCGGCCCGGGCTTTCTCATGTCACGGCGAACTCCGCTGCGCGAATCCACCGTTCAGTGGCGCCTCGCATTCGAGTGAACTTCCGAATGGTGTCAACACGGCGGTTTCTTCGGTCCCGGCCACTCGTTGAGTAGGGCTCAGGTCGCGGTGCGGGAACAGGGAATGCCCGCCCGGCTCCGGCCGCCGTTTAGGCGTGGCCCGAAAGAAGGGAAAAGCTGTGAAGCTCAAGAAGAGCGCGACGATTATCGCCGGTGCCCTCATGGCGCTGAGCCTGGGCGCCCCGGCGTTCGCCGACGCCGGTGCCGAGGGCGCGGCCGTCGGTTCCCCGGGTGTCCTCTCCGGCAACAACGTGCAGGTGCCCATCCACGTGCCCGTCAACCTGTGCGGGAACACCGTCGACATCGTCGCTCTCCTGAACCCGGCGTTCGGCAACAAGTGCGCCAACGACTGACGTAACGGCTCAGCTGTTCCTGCTGTGCCTCAGCCGGCCCTGGCCGCCCTTCCGGCGCCAGGGCCGGTTGCCCGACGGACAGAGAAAGACCACTAGATTGCGACAGGCCCTCAGCAAAGGAATGCTCTCCGCCGCGGCTGCCACGAGCATCCTGTCCCTGTCCGGCGCCCACGCGTTCGCCACTTCCGGAGCGGACGGGCAGGCATCGGACTCGCCCGGCATCTTGTCGGGCAACAACGTGCAGGCCCCCCTGGAAGTACCGGTCAACGCCTGCGGCAACACGGTGAACGCCGCCGCGGTGGGCAACCCGGCTTTCGGAAACAAATGCGGCCCCGCCGGCTCCCACCACAGCTCTTCCCCGCACCACCCCGCCCCGCACCACCCCGCCCAGCACGGCTCCGCGTCCCCGCGGACGACGCAGAGCGCTCCGGTGCCGGAGCCGCGGGCCGGACAAGGCGGCCAGAGCGGCGCCGGTGCCCAGGGCTCGGCGGCCGACGCGCCCGGCGCCGTCTCGGGCAACAACGCGCACGCACCGGTGGACGCGCCGGTGAAGGCCTGTGGCAACACGGTGGGCATCGTGGCCGCGCTCTCGAACGCCCTCGGCAACAAGTGCGGGAGCGAGCCCCCACACCCGGACGCCCCGCACAGCGCCCCGCCGCACGCCGACGCCCCGCCCGCGCCGCACTCCCCCGAACCGCGGCCCCGGGCCATGCCCCACGCCCCTCGTCACACGGTCCCCGAGGACCCCGCCGCGGTGCCGGAGACGGCGCCGCGCCACACGCCGCACGGCACCCGCGTCCACCTTCCCGCGCAGGCCGCCGCGGCACAGGACCAACTGGCCATGACGGGCGCGGACCCCGCGCTGCTCTTCGGGGCGGGCGCCGGGCTGCTGCTCGGCGGCGCGATTCTGTACCGGCGTGGATTCGCCGGGACCCGGCGGTAGAGCAAGGGGTCGGGCGCACCGCGTCCGACCCGGTACACGCCGAAAGGGAAGCCCGGACGGAAGGGCTTCCCTTTCGGCGTGGAAGGAGGCGGTGACCGGCCCGTTGGGGTGGTCGCTCCCCGTCGGCATGACTGCCGACGGCTGGCGGGGAGCGACCCGTGCCTGTCCCATGAAGCGCATTCAGTGCATCACTGGACGGCTCTCGGCGGAACCGCGGTTCACCCGTTCGCCCGCCCTGTCACTCAGAAGAGCGGCCGGGAAGTGCCGTAGCCGTACGTGCCGTTCGACGCCTCGCACGAGCCGTTCCGCGGTGAACGAGGCCCCGTACACGAAGCGCATGGCGGGGCCGAAGCTCGACGCCGTCGTCAGTCCTGCCAGGAAGAGCCCGGGGCAGGACGTCTCGAAGCGGTCGCTGACGTACGGGGTGCCGTCCGCCAGGGAGTGGAGGCGGGTGCGGACCTCGGGGGCCAGGACGTCGATGCGGCGGGTCGTCGCCCGGAAGCCGGTGGCGGCGATGACGTGGTCCGTCGCGAACCGCAGGCCCTCGCCGGTGAGAGCGGCCGTCCGCACCTGTACGCGCCCGTCGGCGAGCGCGGCCGACTCGACGCGGTGGCCGGTCCGCACCTCGACGCCGGCCTCGACGCGTTCCCTGATCCACCACGCCCCGGCCGGGCCGAGCGCGCCCGCGGCGACCCGGGCGCGGGCCTGTTCGGGCAGGCGCCGGAAGAGGTTCGGGGTCCGCGCGTAGAACGCGTTGCGCCAGCCGCAGCCGAGGCCGGTGTGCGGGGCGCGCACCGACTCCCACCACGGCCGCCGCCAGGGCGCGGGCGCGGTGTTCCAGGACACGTGCGGGGACCGGGCGACGATCCGTACCCGGGTGCCCTGCTCCGCGAGGAGCGCCGCCGTCTCCAGGGCCGCCTGCCCGGCGCCGAGCACCGTCACGTCCTGGCCGCGGAAGCGGCGCAGGTCGGCGTGGTGGCTGCTGTGCGAGACGTGGTCGGCGCCGAGGCCACGTACGGCCTGGGGGATCTCCGTGAAGGGCAGCACGCCCACCGCGAGGGCCACGGCCCGCGCGCGGCAGACCTCGCCGTCCCGGGTGCGCACCTCGTAGCCGCCGGGGGTGAGCCGTACGGAGGCGATGAGGCGTTCGTCGACCGGCGGGGCGGCCCGCTCGGCGAACCAGAGACCGTAGGACGCGAAGTGCTCGATGGGCAGCGGCCGGCCGTGCTCGGCGGGCAGGCCCTCGCGGGCGCAGTAGGCGGCCAGGCCGTACCGGCCCGCGGGGTCGGAGAGGTCGGAGGCCCAGGGCTCGGACTTCAGGAACATGCCGCGCGGCATGTGGTCGCGCCAGGACGCCATGGTCCGGCCGAAGATCCGCACGTCGAGGCCGGCCGCCACGGCGTGCGAGGCGATCGACAGGCCGTAGGGGCCCGCGCCGACGATCAGCAGGTCATGCATCGGTGACTGCTCGCTCTCTGTTCGGCGTGCCGGGCAGGACGGCGGGTGCGTGCTCCCGCGCCCTGCTCGAAAGGAAGGTCAGGACGGTGCCCAAGCGGTGGGTGAGGCCGTCGCGCAGCCGCCGCAGCACGTGGCGGCCCCAGAGGCGGCGCAGGGCCGACCCGGGCGCGGGGTCGTCGGCGGCGTGCCAGGCGAGCTCGCCGGACGGTGGCTTCGCGCGCGGGAACGGCCGGGGAAGGGCGCGCAGCGCGGTCAGCGGGGCGTAGTTCTCCACGACGAAGGTGCGGCCGGGCAGGGGCGCTGCCGGCGGTACGGGGCGGTGGGTCAGGTCGAGGTGGAGGGCGCGGACGACGTCCGTGCCGGTGCCGTCCGCGAAGAGGCGGAACTGGGCGCCGGGGCGCGGGTTGAAGTCGATGAGGTGGTAGTCGCCGGTCGTGGCGTCCCTGCGGAAGTCCATGTCGAAGATCCCCCGGTACTCCAGGGTCGCCACGATCTGCGTGGCGGCCGACCAGAGGCCGGGTTCCGCGGCCCACTCGCCGCGCACCGTGAGACCGGCGGAGCGCGGCCAGGAGCGGTGCTTGCGGCCCGTGCCGCCGCCGCGTACGACACCGTCCCGGCCCGCGCAGCCGTGCACGAACCAGTCCGCGCCGCGCGCCCCGGGAACGAACGCCTGGAGCAGCAGGGGGCTGCCCGCCTCTGCCCTGCGGTCGAACAGCGCGGCGGCCTCGCGCGGGGAACCGATCACGGTGGTGCTGCGCAGCCCGGTGTCGCGGGGCAGCAGCCAGGGGCGGCTCCACTTCGCCACGGCGGGGGCGCCGAGCCGGCGCACGGCGCCCGCGGCCTCGGCGGCGGACTCCGGGGCCAGCGTCGCCGGGTGGGCCACACCGGCCTGCGCGCAGACCTGGGCCAGGGTCGCCTTGTCCGCGACCCGCTCGGCGACGTTGTCGCCCGCCCGGGGCAGCAGGAAGAGGCCGGTGAGCTCGTCGTACAGGGCGCCGACCGCGAGGGCGCCCGCGTCGTCGAGGGGGATCAGCACGGCGGGGCCGGGGAGGCGGTGCGAGACCCGGCGCAGTACGGCGGCCACCTCGGCCAGGGACGCTCCGGGGGCGGGCGGCGCGTGCAGCTGGTGCAGGTACCGGGACCGTCGTACGGGGCTTTCGTGGTCGTCGGCCACCAGGTGGACCTCGACGCCCGCCCGTCCCAGCGAACGCACGGCACCGAGGGTTCCGTGGTGAAAGGGATTCCTGTCGATCCGCAGGAGGACCGCAGGAATGCGTGTATCGAGAGGCTGCAACGTCATCCTCGCTTATCGATCGCCCATGCGGGCGATGTGGGGGAACTCAGGATTAGAAACCCGTTTGGCGCAATAGAAATACATATGACGGATTGTCAGAGAGGTGCGGTCGGGAACGGTCGTAGAACGAGGAGCTGATATGTCCCCACAGCGTCGTCAGCGCGGTAAACGTCTCGCCTTCATCGCTGCTGGAATCGTCTCGTCGGTGGCCCTGGCATCCGTGCCGGGACACACGGTGGGCGTCGTACGCGACGGCGAACCTCTGGGGGGACCCGCGACCGCGCCGAAGACGCCCGCCTTCGGCGCGTACCTCGACTACGGCCCCCGCGGGGTCGAGCGCATGAGCGAGCTGAGCAAATGGCTCGACGGCGCCGAACTGCGGGTCGGCCACACCTATCTTCCGGGCGATCGCTGGAGCAACATCGAGGGCGCCCCGAACTTCCTGGAGAAGTGGGCCGAGTGGCGCAAGCAGAAGGACGATCGGTTCTTCGTCCTGAACGTCCCGATGCTCGAACGCAACGAGGAAGGGGTCGGCGACGCCGAGGTGCAGCGGATGCTGCGGCAGGGCGCCGCCGGTGAGTTCGACCAGCACTTCCATACGCTCGCCGAACGCCTCGTCGCCCTCGGCGTCCCCGACACGGTCATCGTGCTCGGCTGGGAGATGAACGGCACGACGTACACCCATCGCTGCGGTCCTGACCCGGAGTCGTGGAAGAAGTACTGGAACAGGGTCGTCACCGCGATGCGTGCGGTACCGGGGCAGAAATTCCGGTTCGACTTCACGCCGAGCAGAGGGCGGGACGCGGTTCCCTGGACGCAGTGCTATCCCGGGGACGACGTCGTCGACATCATCGGAATGGACTCGTACGACCAGCCGCAGGGAATGCCGTTCGACGAGCAGATCTCGGAGCCTTACGGGCTGCAGCGGCACGTGGACTTCGCGAAGGAGCACAACAAGCCCATCTCGTATCCGGAATGGGGCCTGTTCCGCAACGGCGACAACGACGTGTACATGCGCCGCATGCTGAAATGGATCGACGAGAAGAAGCCGCTGTACAACACCGTCACCGACTACTGCCCGCACGGGGTGTGGCAGTGCAAGGAGAATCCCGCCGCCGCCAAGGTCTACCGCGACCTGCTCTCGGGCCGCGAAGCGCTGCCGGCTGAGCCGACGGTGCCCACCGTGCCGACCGCGCCCACCGTGCCGACCCGGCCGGACGAGCCCGCGAAGGCCCCGCTCTGCACGCCGGTGGAGCTCGGCGACTGGGTCGAGTACTGGACGGGCGGGCTGTGTCTGCGCATCGACTGGTGGCACGCCCTGAAGCGCCCCTGAGAGCCTGTGTCATATCCCCGGCCGGGTGGGCGTCGTCTGGCACGCACGCTCGCCGCGTTGCCGAAAAGCCCTAGTAGCTCCTCCCCCAGGCCTGAACGGCCCGGGGGGACCCCCACCGAGGGCTTCCCGGCGCCTTGCGATCGCACGCACCAGACGACGCCCACTGATCCGACCGGGGATATGACACAGGCTCTGAGAACCTCGCGGCGGCGCGGCGGCGCGAACCGTCACGACGAGGTTCCGCCGCCGCGCGCCGCGCGCTCGCGCAGCCGCCGCTTCGCCCACTCGCGGCCCGCCGCGCCCCAGGCCACCGCGCACACCAGCGGCGACGTGCGCCTGCGGGCCAGCAGGAAGCGCCGGTTGTGGACCGGCTCGGGCCGCCAGTGGTGCTTGTAGGACTCGTTGCCCCGCAGCAGGCTCAGCGCGCGCGGGTGCTCGCCGCCGGTGTGGCGGGTGCAGGCGTCCAGGAGCATCGTGGCGACATCGACCTTGCGCTCCCTGAGCCGGGGGTGGGCGCCGTACAGATAGCCGCCGGCCAGCGTGCCCGAGAGCAGCGTCAGATCCGCGGCCAGCACCTCGCCGTCCAGCCGGAACTCGGTCACCACCGCCTCCCCGGCCGCGACCATCGGGCGCATGGAGCGGAGCAGGTGCTCGTGGAACCGCGGCTGGAGGTGCTCGGCGGTCACCTTGCGGCCCTGCCACTGCAACTGGTGCAGGTGCAGCAGCGTCCGCACCGACGTCTCCACCTCCTCGACGGGGACGACCCGGCTCTCCACCCCCAGCGCCGCCAGCTTGCGGATCTTGGCCCGGGTGCGCTGCGCGCGCGGCGCCGGAAGCCGCTTGAGCAGTTCGTCCATCGGCAGCGCGGGCAGCTCCAGGCAGGCCGAGTCGGCCAGCGTGCGCCGCGGCCCCGGCCACCGCTCGTACAGGCTCTCCACACACGCGCCGGGCCTGACTTCGCCGAAGTCGACCACCGCGGTCCTCGCCAGCGCGTAAAGACCCGCGAGGAGCGCCTCCGTGCCCGCCTCGCGGTGCGCGTCGTCGAGCAGGACGTCGGTGAAGTCGGAGATCTCGCCGCCCAGCGGCTTCAGCGCCGGGACCGGGGTGTCCACCCGCATCAGCGGCGCCGCCGCGATCAGCCGCCCGCCGTCGCGGACCAGGACCACCCGCAGCCGCCCGGGACGGCCGTACGAACGCCACCAGGACGACAGCCAGGCATGGCTCTGGAACGGTGTCGCCGCCGGGCACGACCGGTGCAGCCGCCCCCACGGTTCGGCCAGCGCCTCGAACTCGTCCTGTTCCACGCACAGTTCGGCCCGCGGACGCTCGCCGGTCGCCGCACTCACGGGGCGCTCCGCACCAGCGCGGACGCGGGCCCGGGGACGGAGAGGCCGGACGCCTGCTCCGTACGTCCACGGGGGCGGACCAGCAGCGCGAGGCCGCCGAGCAGACCGCCGGCGCACCCGCCGACCAGGGTGGTCACGCCGGTGGAGAGCGAGGAGGGCGCGTTCGGCTCCAGTGCGCGGGAGAACGCCAGGAGTTTCACGCGGGTGCTGCCCTTGGAGTGGTTGGCGCTCCTGGCCAGCGACCGCGCCACCGCGTTGGCGGTGAGGGCGGCGGAGGAGGGCTGCTCGGTGGTCGCGGAGACCGCGATCATCGGCGCGTCGGGCGAGGTGACCACCTGCACGCTGTCCTGCAGCTGAGCCGGTGACATGCCCGCGGCCACCTGGGCGTCGCCGAGGACGGCGAGCTGCGTGGCCACCCGGCCGTACGCCTGGGCGAATCCAAGGGCCGTGGCCGGGTCCGCCTTCTCCTGCGGTACGGCGACGACGTAACTCGTGGCCGTGTACTGCGGGGTCTGGAGCGCGCCGTACCCGGCGCCCGTCACCAGTCCGAGGGCCGCGCAGGCCGGCAGGGCCCACCAGCGGGGCAGCCGCGCGAGGCGGGCTCGCAGGTCGCCGATGCGCGGTCGCTCGTTCACGGAGTCGCTCATCGAGGGTTCACCTCCGGGGTCGGGCCGGGCACGAGGGACGCGTACACGCCCATCAGCTGCTCGGCGCTTCGGGTGATGCTGTAGTGCCGCACCGCGGCCGGGGCCGAGCGGTGCGGCGGGACGTCCTCGCGCAGCCCCCTCAGGGCTCGTGCGAAGGAGTCCGGATCGCTCGGGCAGTACGCGGCGCCGGACCGCTCGCCCGCGCTGAGGCCCTCCAGGGCCGGGCAGGACGCGTACAGCACGGGCAGCCCGCTGGCCAGGCCCTCCACGAGCGCCAGGCCGAAGGCCTCCTCGGGGGAGGGGGAGGCGAGGGCGTCCATGGCGGACAGCAGGGAAGGCAGGTCCGGTACGCGGTCCGCGCCGCCGCCCTCGTGGGCGGACTCACCGGCGAACCGCACCCGCCCCGCGATGCCGAGCCGCTGCGCGAGCCGCCGCAGGCCCTGCTCCTCGGGCCCGCCCCCCACGAGCAGTACGACGACGTCCTCGGGCAGTGCGGCGGCCGCCCGCAGCAGCACGTCGAACCGCTTGCCGGGCGCCAGCCGTCCCACGCCGCCGACGACGAAGGCCGAGGCGGGCAGCCCCAGTTGGTCGCGCGTACGCACCCGGGCTGCTGGATCGAACCGGAAGCGCTCCACCTCGATGCCGTTGGGCACCACCCGGATGCGCCTGCGCGGCACGCCCCAGCGGTGCAGCCGCGCCCCGACGGCGGGCGAGACCGCGACCGTCATCCGGCCGAGCCGCTCCCCGGCCAGATACAGCGCGCGGACCCCCGCGGTCAGCGGCCGGCCCTCCATCTGGGAGTCGCCGAGGGAGTGTTCCGTGGCCACCACCGCCCGCACCCCCGCGAGCCGGGCCGCGACGCGTCCGTACAGGCAGGCCCGGTAGAGATGGGTGTGCACGACGTCGTAGCGGCCCGCGCGGATGAGCCGGACGAGGCGCGGCAGCGCCGCCACGTCGCGGTTGCCGGACATGCCGAGGTCGGTCACCCGGATGCCGTCGGCAGCGATGCCCCGCGCCACCGTGCCCGCGTCGGTCAGCGCGACGACGTCGCACGGGGTCGGCAAGTGGCGCAGCAGCAGGCGCAGTTGCAGCTCCGCGCCGCCCACCCCGAGCCCGGTGATGATGTGCAGGACCTTCACCCGAACACCGCCGAGCGCTCGTCGAACACCGCCGAGCGGTCGAGGACGCGGCGCCTGAGCCGGTTCGTGCGCAGCTTCAGGCGCATGCGCCAGGCCGAGTCGCCCTGGCCGATGTGGACGCGCGGCAGGGCGAGGGGGCCGGCGAGCGCGCCGGGGGCGATCGCGCAGGCGTAGCGGTACCCGGCCTCGCGCACCGCGGCCGTCACGCGGGCGTCGACGTGGCCGTAGGGGTAGCAGAACCCCTGCACCTCACGGCCGGTCAGGGCGTACAGCGCGGCCCGGCTGCCGCCGACCTCGCGGCGCAGGAGGCGGTCGTCGGCCTTGGTCAGGTCGACGTGGGTGAGCCCGTGCGAGGCGATCTCCATGCCGCTCTCGGCGATGTGCCGGATGCCTTCGGCGTCCAGGAGCGGTTTGCGCGGGCCGAGCGGGTCCCAGGCGTTCTCCCCGCCGAGGCGGCCGGGCAGCACGAACACGGTGGCGGTGCAGTCGTGCTGCCGCAGCAACGGCAGCGCGTGGTCGACGAAGTCGCGGTACCCGTCGTCGAAGGTGAGGCCGACGAGGTTGTGCTCCTGCCCCTGCGCGCACGCCTCGAACAGGTACTTCATCGACACGCCGCGCAGCCCGTTGCGCCGCATCCAGCGCAGCTGCCCGGCGAGGCGCTCCGGCGCGACGGTGATCCCGTACGGGTCGTCGGCCGGGTCCGCGACGGAGTGGTACATCGCCACCCACGCCGGGGTGCGGGGCGGCCGGAACCGCAGGAACGGCTCCGTGCCGGACGGGGTGGACGGGGTCGGCGGAGTGGGCGGGTCGGACGGGGTGAGGTCAACGGACATGGCGGAGCTTTCTGGTCACGGAGCGGAGGGCGGACGGCCAGGGCTGCGCCCCCAGGAGCAGGCCCAGGAGTGCGAAGGAGACGGTCACGACCGCGCAGCTCGCGAGGACGGCGGCGGCGGGCGGCCCCGCCATCCGCCCGGTGCACAGGGCGCCGAGCACCGCCGCGCCGCCCGCGGCGAGCACCAGCCGGCCAAGGCGGCCGACGACGACGCGCTTCCTGACGGCCACGGTGTGCGGGCCGGTGCCGCGCAGCAGGAGCAGTGCGGCGACGCAGATGCCGGCCGCGTTGGCCCCGGCGATCCCGCGGACGCCCCAGGCACCGACGGTCAGGAGGCCGAGCCCCGCGGTGGTGACGACGCCGGTGACCATCGCGCCGAGCGGGACCCAGGTGGTCCTCGCCACCGAGAAGTGGGCGCGGGCGAGCGCGCCCACCAGCGTGTGGCCGAGCAGGCCCAGCGCGTAGACGCGCATGACCGAGGCGGTGGCGGCGGTGTCCCGCGCGGTGAAGGCGCCGCGCTGGAAGAGCAGTTCGATGAGCGGGGGCGCGGCGGCGATGACGGCCGCGGCACCGAGAAGCACCATGCATCCGGCCAGGACGAGGTCGCGTTCCACGCGCTCGCGGGCGCGTTCCGTCTCGCCGTTGGCCAGGGCCCGCGCGACCACGGGGAAGGTGACGGTGCACACCATGAGGGAGAGCACCATCGGCATCTGCGCGACCTTCTGCGCGTAGTTCAGGTGCGAGATGGCGCCGGCGGGCAGCGACGAGGCGAGGAACCGCTCGATGAGCACCTGCGACTGGCGGCAGAGCGCGAAGAGGAGGACGGTCCAGATGATGGTGGTCTGGAGCGCCTGGGCCGGCGCGGGTTCCGGCGCCGGTACAGATTCCGATTCGGGCTCCGACTCAGATTCCGGTTCAGCTGCCCGTACGGGTACGGGTACGGGCACAGGTACGGGCGCGGGACCCGGTGCCGACCGCAGCTGGCGCCACAGCGACGGGGCCTGGACGGCGACCATGAGCGCGCCGCCCACCGCCACGCCCGCCGCCGCGGCCCGCACGCCCAGCGGTGCCGCGAGGGCGAACAGGGCGGCGATGATGGCCGCGTTGTACGCGACGTAGACCGCCGCGGGCGCCACGAACCGGTGGTGGGCCCGCAGCGCCGCGCTGCAGTAGCCGGCCAGACCGAACGTGAGGGCGCAGGTGGCGGTGAGGCGCGTGCAGTCGACCGCCAGGCGGGGGTCGGGGAGGCCGGGGGCGAGGACCGCGACCAGGTAGGGCGCCGCCGCGATGAGCAGGGCGCCCGCGCCCGCGAACCAGAGCGCCATGCGAGGCAGCGATGCCCGCACGAGAGCGTGGACGGGGTCGGTGGCGGCGGCCGGGGTGTCCGCGCGGCGCGCGAGCGCGAGGCTGAACGCGGGGACGAGGAAGAAGGCGAGGCCGTCCTCGATGAGCAGGGTCGCGGCCAGTTCGGGCAGCGTCCACGCCACCAGGAAGGCGTCGGTGTCGGTCCCCGCGCCGAAGAAGTGCGCCAGCGCCTGGTCGCGTACGAGGCCGAGGAGCGACCCCGCGATGGACAGCACGGCCGTGACGATGGCGGCCTTGGCGAGGAACGAACCGCCGGACTTCCCGGCCGCCTCACCCGCGCCGGCCCCGACGGTTCCGGTTCCACTTCCAGTTCCGATTCCACTTCCGGTCCCGGCCGTCGTGGTGGCTGCCGCAGCCGGTTCCGGGGCCACCTCCGGTGGCACGGTCGTCATCGCGCGTCCGCCTCTCCCGGCCCGCCGCGCAGGCCCACCGACCACCAGGCGATGAGGCCGAGGGCGACCGCGGTCAGGACGGTGGAGGGGCCGCCGATATCGGCGTACATGAAGTCGACCAGCTGCCAGACCAGCAGCCCGCAGGCGACCAGCGCGCAGTCCAGCTCCGGCCCGCTGGGGCCGCCGGGCCCGCTGGGGCCGCCGGGACCGTCCCGCCGGGCCCACTGCCCCTTCCAGCGACGCACCCCGCACACCACGAGCCCCGCCCAGCAGCCCGCCAGCGCGGTGAGGCCGAGCAGCCCCTGCTCACCGAGGACGAGCAGGTACATGTTGTGCGGGGAGAGCAGTGGCTGGCGCACGAAGCCGCTGCCGGCCCCCGCGGTGTCGCTGCCGGAGGACAGAGCCAGCGAGGCGTGGCTGTCGCGGTGGCCGGGGAACCCCTTCAGGCCCACCCCGGTCACCGGGTGCGCGCGCCACATGTCGGCGGAGGCCGCCCACATCGTGTAGCGGTCGGTGACCGACTGGTCGGGGGCGTCCGTCACCTGCGTGATGCTGCTGAGGCGCTCCTGGAGCATGGCCGAGCCGACGCCGAGCCCGGCCACCAGGACGACGGCCGCCGCACCCGCCGCGAGCAGGGCCCTGGCCGCCCTGCGCACCCCGGCGAGCAGCAGCACCGCGGCGCAGCCCGCCGCCGTGGCGATCCACGCCCCGCGGCTGAACGACAGGGCGAGCGGCACGGTCAGCAGGGCCGCGCACACGAGCGCGGCCGTCCGTTGGCGCGGCGCGCGGGGGCGGTGCGCCAGGGCCAGCGAGCTGATGAGTCCGTACGAGACGACCGTGGCCATCCCCATGACGTCCGTGGAGCCGAACGTGCCCACCGCGCGGATGTCCTCGCCCATGTACGAGGCGCCGGTGCCGGTCAGGTACTGGTGCACGCCGATGACGCCCTGCCAGAGCCCCAGCGCGACGAACGACCAGGCCAGCAGGCGGAAGTGGGACGCGTCGCGGATCAGGAGCAGCACGGCGGCCGGGACCAGCACGAAGATCTGCAGGTAGCGCGCGGCCCCGGCGACCCCGGTCGCGGCGGACGAGGCGCCGAAGGCGGCCACGGTGATCCCGACGACCGGCATGCCGAACAGCACCGCGGCGGTGCGGGTCAGCGGGCGTCGGCGGGCCCGCACGGCGCGCAGGACGCAGTGGCCGACGACGAGGGCGGACACCGCGTCGGCCACGGTCCCGGTGCCGCCGCCGGACGTGGCTCCCTCGGCGGGCACCGGCAGGGCGAGCAGCGCGACGAGGAGCACCACAGGGAGGACCGGGGCGTACCGGCGCAGCAGGGGCGGCACCACGGTGTGCGGGCGGGTGGCGGGCAGGGCGGGGGAGGGGGCGGGCAGGTGGGTCACTTCTCAGCTCCCCGTGCGGCGTACGAGGCAGCCGACGGTGCGCAGCAGGATGCACATGTCCTGCCAGAACGACCAGCTGTCGATATAGGCATTGTCGAAGCGGCACCGGTCCTCGATGGAGGTGTCCCCGCGCAGGCCGTGGATCTGGGCGAGGCCGGTGATGCCGGTCGGCATGCGGTGCCGGTGGGCGTAGTCCGGGTGGGCCTGGCTGAACTGAGCGACGAAGAACGGTCGTTCGGGCCGCGGTCCGACCAGGCTCATGTCGCCGCGCAGTACGTTCCACAGCTGCGGGAGCTCGTCGAGCGACGTGCCCCGCAGGAACCGGCAGAACGGGCTGATGCGCTGCTCGTCGGCGACGCTCCACCGCGTCGCGGCCTCCTGCGGGTCGGCGGGCCGGTGGGTACGGAACTTGAGCAGGGTGAACAACTCGCCGTCCTTGCCGACGCGTTCCTGCCGGAAGATCACGCCGGGGCCCTCCACGGCGCGCAGCACCAGGGCGCACACCGCGAGGACCGGCGCGGCCACCAGGAGCAGGACGCCCGACACGGTGAGGTCGAGGAGCCGCTTGCCGACGCCGGTCCCGCGGGCCCGGGTGGGCAGCAGGGGGCGGCAGGCGAACCCGGCCACGTACTCCGTGGGCCCGCCCGGCGCGGGCGCGATGTCCGGACAGCGCGGGTCGAGTTCCCACAGGTCGCAGCCGAGGCCGCTCAGCGCGGGCAGCCACCCGGCGAACGCGGGGCCGCGGTCGGCGAGCAGGAACACACCGCCGATGTCGTTCTGGATCACCGCGCGGTGGAGTTCGTCCTCCGTGCGGAGCACCGGAAGCTCGGGCCCCGGCATCCCCTCGGTGTCGCCGCCGCCCTCCTCGTCCTGCCGGTGCTCCGCGCTCTCGCCGAGGATGCCGACCGGCCGCATGCCGCAGCCCGGCCGCCGCAGCAGCGCGGCGGCCACGCCGCGCGCCGGGCCGCTCGGACCGAGCACCAGGACCGGCCGGGGCCTGCGCACGGCGCGGGAGCGCCGGTGCCGGTGGACCAGGGCGCGCCCGCAGAGGCTCAGCAGGCAGTGCAGGGTGGCCGCGCCGAGGAGGGCCTCAGGGGCGAGCGGCCCCGGAGCGGGCAGGACCGACGCGGGCAGGACCGACGCGGTCAGCGCCGGGGCGAGGACCGCGGTGAAGGACCAGCCGAGCACGATCCGCCCGGCGAGCGACGGCGCCTGGCCGAGCGTGTCGGGCAGCGCGGCGTACTCGTACAGCCGGCCCCGCGCGTTCAGGATCAGCACCACGGCCACGAGCAGCGGCGCGAGGACGGCCCGCTGCCGCGGCTCGTCGAGCGGCAACAGGCTCAGTAAAGCGGCGGCGCAGTCGACGGCCACGAGGGCGGCGGCCGAACGCCGTCTGCGGGCGGGCGTCCGTGCCGACGCCCCCGCGCGATGGCCCATGGCTTCGCGTGGCGCGACGACGAAGGACCCGGGCGGGGCCTGGGTGTCCTGCCGCGGCTGACTGGATGAGGAGGCAACGGTCCGTTCCGCACTCACGTGGTGGTGCACTCCCTGTGTCCGGTGGGCGCCGTGCCCAGAAGCTCGCCGTACACCGCGTCGATGGCGGCCGTGGTGTGCCGTGCGTCGTGGTGGTCCAGTACGTGCCGACGGCCCCGCCGCCCCAGCGAGTCGCGCAGCTCCCCGTCCCGCAACAGGGCGAGCAGGGCCCGCGACAGCGCTTCGGGGTCCTCCGGCGGTACGAGGGCGTGCCCGCGGTGGGACGGCGGCAGGCTCTCCCGCGCCCCGTCCACGTCGGTGACCACGACCGGGCGGGCACAGGCCATGGCCTCCAGCGGCGCCAGCGCCATGCCCTCCCAGCGCGAGGGGAGTACGACCACGTCGGCGGCCCGGTACCAGGGGGCCGCGTCGGCCGCCTCCCCGGCGAAGGCCACCCGCGGCCCGGCCTGGGCGCGCAGCCGTTCGCCGTCCGGCCCGTCCCCCACGAGGACCAGGCGGGCGTGGGGGACCTGCGCGGCCACCGCGGGCCAGGCGCGCAGCAGCACGTCCTGCCCCTTCTGCCGGCAGAGCCTGCCGACGCACACCACCAGCGGAACGCTCACGTCGGGCGCCCGGCCGGGCGCGGTGGGCGTGAAGCGGTCGGTGTCCACGCCGTTGGGGACCACCGAGTAGGAGCCCGTGACGCCCGCCCGCCGTCCGGTGACCCACTCGGCCTCGCTGACACAGACGATGCGCGTCGTCCACCGCGCCGCGCGGCGCTCCCAGAGCCGGGCGAGGAGCGCGGTGACGCCGCCGACCGCCTCGAACGACCAGGCGTGCGGCTGGAACACGGTGGGCACGCTGCCGCGCAGCGCGAGGCGCGCGGCGAGCCCGGCCTTGGCGCTGTGCGCGTGGACGAGCGCGGGCCCCGTCGCGTCGACGATGCGCTTCAACTCCCTGGTCTCGGCCCGCAGGCCGGGTCCGGGGGAGCGGGTCGCCGCCCAGGGGTGTACGCGGACGGCGGGTCCGAGGGCGCCCAACGCCCGGGGCAGGAAGCCCTCCTCGGGGCAGGCCACGTGTACGTCGGTGCCCGCGGCGGCCTGCGCCGTGACCAGGTCGACGACGACCCGCGCCACGCCGCCGTCCACGGGCTGGCTGACGTGCAGGACCCGCGGGGGAGCGAGTGCTGAGGGCAGAGGCATGCGCGACTCCCTTGAGTCAGTGGCAGCGCGTGGCCGGTGCGGTGCTTCCGGAGTGTGGAGACTCGAACCACAGCGGAGTTGGGGGATTCGCGAGCAATGAACGAATCTGAACGCATATGACTGGAATGCCCTAAAGGGAAGCGCAACTGTAGCCGCTGAAGCGGACAAGTCGGTCAACCTCGGCGCGTGTGTCGGAACGGTGAAGGACGTGGCAGTCGGGCGACCGCGCACCCGGGCGGCGGCCCGGCGGAGCGAGCGGAGGTCGCGGCGCGCCCGGCGGCCCGCGACCGCGGCACCGCAATGGATCGGACGCAGCATCACCCGTCTGGGCGCACAACTCGTCGTGCCGCTCAGCAGTTGATCCCTCCAGACGGGTATCCCTCCCGTCCCTGGCAACATCACCAAGGAGCAGCACTCCATGTCGCGTACCACCAAGGCTCTTGCCCTGTCCGCCGTCGCCGCCGCCGCCGTGGCCGGAACCGCGGGTGTCGCTGCCGCGGACAGCGGCGCGCAGGGTGCCGCCACCAACTCCCCCGGCGTGATCTCGGGCAACAACGTGCAGGCGCCGATCCACATCCCCGTGAACCTGTGCGGCAACAGCATCAACGTCATCGGTCTGCTGAACCCGGCGTTCGGCAACACCTGCGTCAACGACTGACGCACCGTCCGACCGCGGCGGCCGTCCCCGTACTGGCGGGGGCGGCCGCTTCGCGTACCGGCGCGGGCCGTGCCCCGAATGGGGGGCCGCGCCACCGTCAGCCGACTGCCCGTCACATCCAGTTCCCACCTGCGCGGATGCTCGCGCCGCACAGGCACGGCCGGTACGTCGCGCGACCGCTCGGTTGCGGGCGGCGTGGGCCGATCCCACGGTGATCACAAGATCTGACGCATCACCGGAAGGGAACCACTCATGCGCGCTCTGCCCGTACGGCGTATCGCGACCACCACCCTGTGCGCGACGCTGCTTCTCGGCACGGCCGGCCCGGCCTTCGCCTCCCAGGGCGACGCCTCACCCGACCGCACCCGGGCCCAGCAGCTCGACGACCTCGGCGGGGTCATCGCCCCCGTCCTGAACCTGCTCCACGCGGTGCTCACGGCGAAGGACAACAAGCTCTCCCCCGAGGACGCCAAGAAGCACGCCGACGCGATCCAGAAGGCGTTCGCGGCCGCCGCCCAGCCGCCCGCCCAGCCCCCGGCCAAGGCACCCCTCGCATTCGACAGGGGACCGGTCGACCCCAAGGGCGACGCCGCCGCCGCGCTGCAGAAGGCGATCGACGCACTGACCAAGGCCGCCGAGGCCGGTGACGTCAAGGCCGTCCTCACGCAGACCCCGACGGTCATCACCAGCGCGGTGAACCTCGGCCTCACTCCCCTGCAAGGCGGCGGCACATCCGCGGCCGGCCTCTAGTCACGGCCCAAGAATCCGGGGCGGCAAACGCCCGTATGCATCGGCCGGTTGATATGAGAATGGCATGGGAATTCTTCCCCAGCGGGCCGGGGGAAGTTTGCGGCACAGGGGTTTCCGCATCGGCCGGTGCTCGTTGGTCCCCGTGAAGAGAGACACCAGGCAATCGATGCCTGAACGGTTCTCCCACGGGCGACACGCGTTGCCAAAGAAAGGAACATGATGAAGGCCCTGAAGGCTGCCGCAGTCCTTGCCGGTTCGATCGCCATCGCCGGTTCCGCCGCGCCCGCGTTCGCCGGCGACCTGGCGCCCACCAGCCTCAACGGCGGTCTCGACGCCCTCACCGGCCAGTCCCTGCTCAAGACCAAGCCGGTGGGCACGAACATGCTCGACACCGAGAACGAGGACTCCGTCGTCAACGCGGTCAAGGGCATCACGGAGGGCCTGAACGAGGGCGGCGGCCCCGCCGGGCTCCTCGGCGGACTCCCCCTCGGCAAGTAGCCTCTCCCTTCCACGGGCGCGCCCCGGGCAGCCGTTCGAGCAGGCAAGGGCCGGTCACCTCTGCCACGGACCGGCCCTTCGGTGTGCCGGCGAAACCCTGCCCGTCGGTGGCGCGTGCGTTCGGCCGCGCCGCCCCACGGGCGCCGACCGGGTGACCCCATCGTGTGATGCCGTACCCGCGCTGGGCCACACGGGTGACAACGGACCCGGGCCGGTCCTCCGGCGTCTATACGGTTCCCCTCATGACCTCAACTTCCAGCGAACAGCGCCCCCTGCGAGCAACAGATCTGGGAACCGTGGCCGTTCTCGCCTGGAGCGGTGAGCACCCCGAGGACGAGAGGGACATGCCCTTCCTGCTGGCCTACTCCCTCGGGGACACCGAGGGCGGCCCCGAGGCCACCGCCGCGGCGCTGGCCGCCCTCCTCACGGAAGCGGGCCTGCCGATCGGCGGCCCCCTCCTCGACGGCGCGCGCCACCCCTCCCTGCCGGTGAGCCTGCTCGTCGAGGGCGACAACGTCGTGGTCAACATGCCAGGCCTGAACGCGCAGTGCGTGGTGCCGCCGGAGTGGATCGCCGCCGTCAAGCTGCGCGGCCACGCCTACTTCATGGCCACCACGCGCGCGTGGCCCGATGCCAAGCCGGGCGAGCCCGTGTCGGAAGAGAGCCTCGGCGAGTTCGCCGGGTCCGAGGAGACCATGGTCAACGCCGCCCACTGCCTGCTGCCCGCACGCAGCCTGCGCTGATGCGCCGCACCACCGAACCGCCGCCCACGCTCCCGCTCCAGGCCGTCGGCGCACCCGGCGCGGTCCCCGCCGCGGCGCCCTCCACCCCGGCGCCCCGGGAGCAGGAGGCGGGCCCTTCCCTCGGCGCGCTCCTGGTGGTCACGGGCGTCGCGGGGCTCCTTGCCGCGTGGGTCATCACCCTCGACAAGTTCAGGCTGATGGAGGACCCGGACTTCGTCCCCGGGTGCAGCCTCAACCCGGTGGTCGCCTGCGGAAACATCATGAAGAGCGAGCAGGCCGCCGCCTTCGGATTCCCCAACCCGATGCTCGGGCTCGTCGCGTACGCGGTGGTGGTGTGCGTCGGAGCGGGCCTGCTCGGCGGCGCCCGCTTTCCCCGCTGGTACTGGCTGGCCCTCAACGCGGGCACGGCGTTCGGCGTCGCGTTCTGCGCCTGGCTGCAGTTCCAGTCCCTCTACCGCATCCACTCCCTCTGCCTGTGGTGCTGCCTGGCCTGGGCCGCGACCGTCGTCATGTTCTGGTACGTGACCTCGCACAACGTACGGTGCGGATTCCTGCCCGCTCCCCGGGGCGTACGGGCCTTCCTGGCCGACTTCACCTGGGTGCTTCCCGCGCTGCACATGGGCGTCATCGGCATGCTCGTCCTCACCCGGTGGTGGGATTTCTGGACGAGCTGAACCGGGTGGACCCGGCCCCGGACCGGATGACCCGTCGCCATCTCATCGCCGCCGCCGCCACGGCCCTCCTCGCCGCCGCGGGCATCATCGAGGCGGTGCCTGACGAGCCCGTGCGGGAACCACTGCCGCCGGGGCCGCTCACACCGAACCTGGCCGCCCCGGGTCTCGCCGGTCCTTACCCGGACGGAGCGGACTCCTCGGCCACGTCCGAAGGCCCGCCGTTCGACGAGGTGTACCGGGGCCGGCGCATCCGGGGCGAGCCGGTCGCCCACCGGGGCGGGGCCGCGCACCCGGGCCTGCGGGTCACCGTCGACGGGAGGCGGCTTGGGCTCATGCGCCGTGCGGACGGCGGCTACCTCAGCATGGTGGACCACTACCAGTCGTACGCGACGCCGCTGGCCGCCGCCCGCGCGGCCGTCGACGAGCTCGGCCCCGGACAGGCCCTGACCGGAGCGACCGAGCCGACCGGACCGACCGGGCCGGCCGGCCACGGTCACTGAACCGGCCGCGTACCCCTGGCCGCAGAAGGGACGGGCATGGCCCACACGCGCAGGAACCAGAGCCGTCTCAGCCGCGCGGAGCGTCGGCGCTTCGTCGACGCGCTCCTGAAGCTCAAACGGCGCGGCGAGTACGACGAGTTCGTCCGTATGCACATCGACTTCTACGTGTCGGACGGGGACGAGCGGCTGCGGGTCGCCCACATGGCGCCCTCGTTCTTCCCCTGGCACCGCCGCTTCCTGCTCGAATTCGAGCGGGCACTGCAGCGCGTCGACTCCGGCGTCACCGTCCCCTACTGGGACTGGACGAAGGACCGTACGCCCGCCGCGTCACTGTGGGGCGCGGACCTGATGGGCGGCAACGGCCGGCGCTCCGACCACCAGGTCATGACCGGCCCCTTCGCCCACAGGAACGGGCACTGGGTCATCAAGGAGGCCGTCACCGACGGGGAGTTCCTGATGCGGGACCTCGGGCGCCCCCACGACCCCGTCGCCCTGCCGACCGCCAGGGACGTGCGCCGGGCCATGGCCGACGCCCGGTACGACGTGGCGCCGTGGGACTCCACGTCGCCCGGCGGGTTCCGCAACAAGCTGGAGGGCTGGACGTCGGCGAAGGGCAAGGAGCGCTGGCGCAACCACAACCGTGTGCACCGCTGGGTCGGCGGGCACATGCTGGGCGGCGCCTCGGTGAACGACCCGGTCTTCTGGCTCAACCACGCCTTCGTGGACCTGCTGTGGGACCGGTGGCAGCGCCGCCACCCGCGCTCGGCCCCCTACCTGCCGGCCCGGCCGCCGGGCCCCGGCTCCGCCCAGCACGAGCGCATCGTCGCCCGCCACGAGCCGATGCCCCCGTGGGACGTCAAGCCGGACGAGCTCCTCTCCCACAAGGGGCAGTACACCTACGGAAGGTAGGAGCCGTCGGCGCAGGACGTGCGGCGGGACGGGACATGGCGAGGCCCCCGGCGGAACGCACACCGGGGGCCGGGCCGAGGCCGGTCAGCCGCCGTAGCCCGGACCGCCGTGGTGCCCGTGGTGCCCGTGGTGCCCGTGGTGGCCGTGGTGGTTCTGCTTGTCGCCACCGGGGTTGGCGCACTTGTTGCCGAACGTGGGGTTCAGCAGGCCGATGACGTCAACGGTGTTGCCGCAGAGGTTCACCGGAATGTTGACCGGGACCTGGAGCAGGTTGCCCGAGAGCACACCGGGGGAGTTGGCGGCTCCGCCCTGCGCACCGGCGTCCGCCATGGCCATACCGGCGCCACCGAGGATGACGGCACCGGTCCCGAGGGTGGCGACGGCTGCCTTCGCGATGCGAGACATCACGTTCTCCTTTGACTTTGGATTAAGCGGCTGCCTACACACAGTCGCGTCATTGCTAACGTCGGCCGTCAAGGCGAGGTCACGGCAGATGAGGGTTCGAATGCCGCCGGGGAGTTTCGATTTCACGGGAATCCGAACGGGCCGTCCGCGGGTCCATTGTGCAATTCGGAGAAGCGCCCGGGCCGAGCGACGCGCACCGGGAGCGATATGTGGGACAAGTTGGTCCGTGCGGGTGGCACGTGCCGCAGTGCTGGCGTGTCCCGCGTCCACGGCACGGCGAATGAGCTTCCCGAGTGAGGGCGCCGCGAAAACCGTGTCCTTCCCGGCTTTCAGCCGTTTCTGAGGACATGACATCAGCACGACGACTCATCGCCGCCGTCTCGCTGGCCGCGGGAGCAGCGGCCCTCGCCACGCCGTCAGCCCAGGCGGCGGCGCCGCCCAGCCCGGACGCGGGCAAGATCTCGCCGGTCGCCGTCCTCGACGACGTCACCAAGATCGGCATTCCCGAGGAGCGGCGCGCCGAGCTGCCGACCCTCGCGAGCCAGCTCAGCGGCCTCAACCAGCTCAAGAAGCTCGAGCAGCTGAACGAGCTGCACCAGATCACGGACCTGGTGGCGCCCGTCACGGGCCTGGTGCCCGGCATTCAATAGCCCGCGACAGCGGTCCGGCAGCAGGTCGGAGGAGATCCAGTCAGAGGAGATCCACTCCACGGCCGGCCAGATAACGCACCGGATCGATGTCGGATCCGTAGCCGCGACGGGCCCGTACCTCCAGGTGGAGGTGCGGGCCCGTCGCGCGTCCTGTCGCCCCGCTCCTGCCGAGCAGGGCCCCGGCGCGGACCCGCCGTCCCACGCGTACCGAGACCCGCGAGAGGTGGGCCACCAACGCGTAGTGGCCGTCGGGCATCCGCACCGTCACGGCGTTGCCGTACGCGCCCGACCACCCCGCGACGAGCACGGTGCCGCCGCCGACGGCGTAGACCGGCGTGCCCTGCGGGACGCCCAGGTCGATGCCGGTGTGATGCCCGGCGAGCCAGTCCCCGCGCACTCCGTAGCGCGCGGTGACCCTGAAGTCGCGCCGGAGGGGCAGTGCGTACTTCCGCGCCGGCTCTTCCTGCGGTGCGCGCAGCTCGTCCGGGGCGAACCGCTCGTCCGCCTCGGCCAGGGCGTCCTCGAACTCCGCGTCGTAGCCGCCGGTGCAGACGTCGTCGTCCTCGTGGGCGGCCGCGACGCGCGGGACGGCCAGCGACACCGCACCGCCGGCCAGCAACGCGGCGGCCGCACCCAGAGCGCGGCGCCGGGTGGGGGCCGCTTCCGTCACGCTCGCTATGTCGTGTTCCATGTCCGCCAGCACACTGGTGCCTGGCCCGCCGCGCATCTCGGGTTGAGCCGCCCGGGGTACGCCGCGCTACGCGGGCGGTGACACGCCCTCGTCCGTACTGCGCCCGGCGGGCGGCGGCCAGTGCGGACGGGCGGGCTCCGGCAGCGCGCGCAGGGCCTGCCCGACCGAGGTGTACGACGAGAACAGGGCCGTGCTCCCGCTGTGTTCGAGGAGCGTGGCCACCCGGCGGCCCACCCCCGCGAGCATCAGGTCGCCGGTCCTGCGGCGCAGGAGCCAGTGCAGGGCGAGCAGGCAGTTGAGGCCGCGCGAGTCGCAGAACGTCAGCGCGGTCACGTCGAGGATGATGTGCCGGTTGCCCGCGTCGACCACTCCGGCCACCGTGTCCATGAAGTACTTCTCGGAGGCCTGGTCGAGTTCGCCGCTGACCCTGAGCACGGCGCAGACGTCGGAGTGCGCGAGGGCCGCGATGGACAATCGGTGGGGCGGCGTGCCCATCGCACCTCCAGGGGCCGACATCGTTTGCCGTTCGACATCATGTCCGATCCGGCTCGGGTGATCTGCTCTTTGCGGGTATACAGGATCGGCGGGAGTACGTCAGCCACTGGGGGCAAGTCCCAGCTGACGCGCGGACGGCGACGAAGGACGTCCTACGACGACACCGTGTCCGCTTTCGGTCGTTACGCTCCCTATGCGCATACCTTGGTCATCCGTGTTGCCCCTCCTCCCGGCCTACATGATGCAGGAGCGTGCGTGAAGATCGATTGCGTCGGCGGCGGGCCTGCCTCCCTGTACCTCGCCATCCTCGCCAGACTGCGGGACCCGGACCACGAGGTCACCGTCCACGAGCGGCACGCCGCAGGCACCAGCTACGGCTGGGGCGTGACCTACTGGCCCGACCTCCTCACCGACCTGTACGCCCACGACCCCGTCTCCGCACGGCTCATCGAGGAGAACTCCGTCTGCTGGCGGGGCGGATTCGCCTACGTCGGCGACCGGACCACCGCGCACGACGGGGACCCCGGGCACGCCATCGGCCGCCACCGGCTGCGCACCATCCTCGCGGGACGGGCCCGCGATCTTGGCGTACGGCTGAAGTTCGGCAAGGAGATCGGCAGCCTCGCCGAGCTGTCCGGCGCGGACCTCGTCGTCGCCGGGGACGGCGCGCACAGCGGGCTGCGCACCGCGTACGCCGAGGAGTTCGGCACCCGGATCACCACAGGTGCCAACCGGTTCATCTGGCTCGGCACGACCCGGGTGTTCACCGCGTTCACCTTCGCCTTCGTCGAGACCGACCACGGCTGGATCTGGTGCTACGCCTACGGGTTCAGCGGCGAGCACAGCACCTGCGTCGTGGAGTGCTCCGAGGCGACCTGGACGGCGCTCGGCTTCGGCCGGACCGGGAACGACGACACCCTGCGGCTCCTGGAGAAGCTCTTCGCGGAGCTGCTCGACGGCCACGCGCTGCTCGGCCGCAAGGACATCGAGAGCCACGCCCAGTGGCAGGCCTTCCCGACGGTCACCAACACGTCCTGGTCGCACGGCAACCTCGCGCTGATCGGCGACGCCGCGCACACCACGCACTACTCCATCGGGGCCGGCACCACGCTCGCGCTGCGCGACGCGATGGGTCTGGCCCGCGCCCTGGGCTCCGCCGCCGGGCCACCGGACCTCCCCGCCGCCCTCACCGCGTACGAACGGGAGCGCAAGCAGGCGCTGCTCTCGGTGCAGAGCGCCGCCCGGCACAGCGCCCAGTGGTACGAGAACCTGCCCCGCTACATGGGCCTGGCACCGCACCAGATGTTCGCCCTGCTGGGCCAGCGCCACTCGCCGCTGCTGCCGTACGTGCCGCCACAGCTCTACTTCCACCTGGACCGGGCGGTCGGCAGACTCCAGACCCTGCGCAGGATCAAGCAGCACCTGGGCCCACGAGTCGCCCGCACGCTGCAGAGCCGCCGGGCAGGCGCTTAGAGCCTGTGTCATATCCCCGGCCGGGTGGTCGCCGCCTGGCACGCACGCTCGCCGCGTTGCCGAAAAGCCCTAGTAGCTCCGCTACGAGGACTTCCCGGCGCCTTGCGATCGCACGCACCAGACGACGCCCACTGATCCGACCGGGGATATGACACAGGCTCTTAGGCCGTCGACCGCCTCCCCCGGCGGGGTCGGTGCCGCCGGGGGAGGCGTGACCTGACGGGACTGGCCCTAGCGCGGGCTGAAGCTCTGCGAGCTGGTCTTCACGGACTTCAGGCCCATCTCGGCCACGGTCAGGCCGGTCTTGCCCGCGTCCATGATCTGCTTGCCCGTCCCGGTCGGGTCCGCGAGGGCCTTGCCGACGGTGTGGCCCACGTTGCGGTGGCCCTCCTCGGAGGGGGCGGCGTGGGCGGGGGCGGCCGCGGCGACGGCGGCGGCGGCCAGGGAGAGCGACAGGGCGGAGAGCATGCGCTTCGAGTTGTTCATGATCTCTCAAACGGCACAGCGAGCCGGAGGGTGCGCCACCGCCGACAGGAACCCGGGCAATTCCACCGTCCGAGCGACGTGTGCGACCCGAGCGGCGTGCGGCGCCTCGTCAGAAGTGCATCATCGCCATCAGCTCCGGGCTGCGCAGACCGGCGGGAACCTCCGGGAGACGCTGGCCCGGACGCATCCAGCCCGCGCGTTCGGCGGCGGCGACGGCGTCCGCCTCGGCCTCGTCGGCCGCGGCGTTCAGCGACTCGTCCCTGCCGAGCGCGTCCCGGCCCGCGGCGGCCGACGCGGCCTGCGACGCCTTGAGGGCGGACCGGCAGGCGGCGTCGGCGGTTCCGCTCCCGCCGTCGTGCACCCGGCCCACCTGGGCGGCCTGCGCGGCGGCGGCCGCGGCGTTGCGGGCACAGCGGGCGTCGGCCGCCGGGTCGGGGGCGCTCTCCGCGAGCACTGCGAGGGCCTGGACGGACACGCGGGCGGCGTGTGCGGCCTTCCAGGTGCTGTCCTGCTCCGCCGTACCGTGCCGCTCGATGTGCTGGAGGACGGCGGCGGCGCGGGAGGCGGCGCTCCGGGCGCGTGCGGCGTGCAGGGTCCGGAGCGTTGGGGTGGGGGAGGCGGGGGAGTGGGGTGAATCGGATGCTACGGGCGTTACGGGGGCTGGGGACGCTTCGGGTGCTTCGGGTGCTTCGGGTGCCTCGCTCATGGCCGTCTCCTCGTCTGCCGGGCGCGGGGTCTCGGGGGCCGGGCCTCGGATGCCGGGTGGCGGGCAGGGTGGCATGTCCGGGCGCAACAGGCCATACGTACGCCGGGCTTCGCTCCGGAGGCGGAGGCGGAGGCGAAGGCGGCGGAGGGAGGGAGGTGGCGAGGGGTGGTGCGGTCCTCACTCCCCGGTGGCGGGGTGCTGCTCGCGGGGCGGGAGCAGCAGGTCCCGCTGGGGGTGCTTCTCGCCCATGACGCTTCCCTGGATGCCGAGGTCCCGCCGCGCCGCCTCGTGGAAGTCGTTGATCGCCCGGAACGCGGCGCGGTTGCGCTCCCGCCACTCGGCCAGGCTCCCGCCGATCCGGCCGGTGGCCTGCCAGTCGATCTCGGAGAGCAGGGCGTTGAGGTCGTGCCCCGCCTCGATGGCGTCGTCGCCCCCGAGCAGCATCACCCGTTCGAAGGCACTGCCCCAGACCCGGCCGGCCTCCGAGAGGTCCTCGCGGAGTTCCTGTTCCGTCCGCTCGCTCGCGCGCAGGTTCTCGCGGAACTCGTAGAGCCGTACGGAGAGGGCGATCCTGGCCTTCGCGGCGTCGACGTAGTTCCCGTAGGCGTCGACCTTTTTGTCGTCCCAGCGGGTCGACAGCAGGTGCCGGTTCCGGCTGCGCTCCATCAGGTAGTTGGTCGCGTGGGTGGTCAGCGCGCCGAGCAACACGGCGCCGACGGTGACGAGTTGCTCCCCGGTGCCCAACACGAACCGCCCCCAGCCATGGCTCCCCAAGATGACCGGACGATCCTACGAGCCGGCGCCGCACGGGAAACCCCGGCCCGCCTCTGGACGAAGAGCCCCGTCTCTATACGAAGAGCCCCAGCGCGTCGTCCACCGACCACGTCTGCCAGCTCATGGCGAAGAGGCCGACCGCCGAGGCCAGGGCCATCGTGAAGTTCTGCCCCTGCTCGGCCCAGTCGTGGATCATCAGCACGAGGTAGATGAGGTTGAGGACGAGGCCGCCGACGAGGGCGACCGGTGTGAGGAACCCGGCGACGAGGCCGAGCCCGATGGCGAGTTCGGCGTACGCGACGACGTACGCCATCAGTCGCGGCCTGGGCCTCACCACCGTGTCGAACCCCGCCCGCACGACGGGCCATCGGTGCTTCTCGGCGATGCCCGCCGCCCAGCCGATCCCGCCGCCCTTGAACCAGTCCTTCTTGTCCTTGTGGCGCCAGCTCTCCAACCACCACAGGCCGAGCCCGATCCGGAGAACGGCCAGCCACTCGGCTCCGCTGAGCCAGATCGTCTGCATCGAGCGCCCTCCCGGTGAGCGAAGCTGACGGGTCGTCAGTTCAGCGGATGGCGGCCGAACGCGCAAGAGGAAGCGGGGGCGTTCTCGTCGCGGGCGTCCGCTTGCCGTCACCCCGGCGAGGCCATAACCTCAATCTGATGGTGCGTCAGATTTGGGTCGAGGAAACCGGCAGGCAGTAGCAGGCAGTAGGGGGCACAGCAGTGGTCACAGCGGCGGACAGCAGCGAGGTCGGCACCAAGGAACTCCCCCGGGTCATCAGCGTGGACGACCACGTGATCGAGCCCGCGCACCTCTTCGAGACGTGGCTCCCGGCCAAGTACCGCGACCGGGGACCGAAGCCCTTCACCGCGGGCATCGGCGATCTGGAGTACATCGGCGGCAAGTACAGGTTCACGACGGACCCGGCCGGTCAGATCACCGACTGGTGGGAGTACGAGGGCAACATCTTCCCGTACAAACGCATCATCGCCGCCGTCGGCTTCTCGCGCGACGAGATGACGCTGGACGGCATCACCCGCGAGCAGATGCGGCGCGGCTGCTGGGACCCCAAGGCCCGTATCGCGGACATGGAGATGAACCACGTCGAGGCCTCGCTCTGCTTCCCGACCTTCCCCCGCTTCTGCGGGCAGACCTTCTCCGAGGCCAAGGACAAGGAGGTCGGCCTCGCCTGCGTCCGGGCGTACAACGACTGGATGGTCGAGGAGTGGTGCGGCGACAGCGGCGGACGCCTCATCCCGCTCTGCCTGATCCCCCTCTGGGACGTGGACCTCGCCGTCGCCGAGATCAGGCGGAACGCCGCCCGTGGGGTGCGCGCCGTCACCTTCAGCGAGATCCCCACCTATCTGGGCCTGCCGTCGATCCACTGCGGGTACTGGGACCCGTTCTTCGCGGCCTGCGAGGAGACCGGGACCGTCGTGAACATGCACATCGGCTCGTCGTCCCAGATGCCGGCCGCGTCCCCGGACGCGCCGCCCGCGGTGCAGGCGTCGCTCTCCTTCAACAACGCGATGGCCTCGATGATGGACTTCCTCTTCAGCGGGGTCCTGGTCAAGTTCCCGCGGCTGAAGCTCGCGTACAGCGAGGGGCAGATGGGCTGGATCCCGTACGCCCTGGAGCGCGCCGACGACGTCTGGGAGGAGCACCGGGCCTGGGGCGGCGTGAAGGACCTCATCCCGGAGCCGCCGTCGACGTACTACTACCGGCAGATCTTCTGCTGCTTCTTCCGCGACAAGCACGGCATCGAGGCGATCGAGACGGTGGGCGTCGACAACGCCACGTTCGAGACGGACTACCCGCACGTCGACTCGACCTGGCCGCACACCAAGGAGGTCGCGGCCGAGCACGTCGGCCATCTCCCCGCGGAGGTGGCGTACAAGCTGCTGCGCGGGAACGCGATCCGCATGCTGGACCTGCCGTTCGACCGGGCCTGAGAGCCTGTCTCTGAGACCGGCCTGCCTGAGGGCGGGCCTGAGACCGGGCCTGAGGGCGAGCGGCCGGGGGCGGGCGGATACGGTTTCGTCCGACCCCGACGAAAGAGGCGACCGGATGAGCACCCCCCTCTCGGAGACGTTGGTCACGCTCGGCCGCAGGTACGTGCGTGACGCGCCAGGCACCTTCGGCAAGGCCGCGCTGGCCGCCCGCTTCCTGAACCCCCGGCTCCGGGAGAACCCGCGCCGGCGGGTCGTCGCCGACCGGCACGGCCTCCGGTTCGCCGTCGACACCCAGGACCTCATCCAGCGCTACGTGTACTTGTTCGGCGCCTGGGAACCCCACATGACGCGCTGGCTGCGGGGGCGCCTCGGCGCCGGGGACGTCTTCATCGACGTCGGCTCGAACGTGGGCTACTTCGCGGTCCTCGGGTCCCGGCTCGTCGGCGCTGAAGGGCGGGTCGTGGCGATCGAGGCCGCGCCCGCGTTCCACCGGAGGGTCCTCCAGCACGCGGAACTGAACGGCTGCGCCAACATCCGTGCCGTCAACGCCGCCGTGTCGGACGAGCGCAAGCCGCTCACGTTCATCCTCGCCAGCTCGCGCAACATGGGCGCGAACAGCATCGTTCCGTACGACGGCCCCGCGGAGTCGACCTTCGAGACGGAGGCCCGCGTACTGCCGGAACTCCTCGAACCCGACGAGCTCACCCGCGCGCGGGTGATCAAGATCGACGTGGAGGGGGCCGAGGGCGGCGTCATCAGGGGCCTCGCCCCCGCCCTCGACCGCCTCCGCCCCGACGTGGAGATCGCCGTCGAGGTGACCCCCGACCGGATGGAGCAACTCGGGGACTCGGCGGAGGAGTTGCTGAAGACCATGCGCGAGGCCGGGTTCCACGCCTACCGGCTGGTCAACGAGTACGCCGCCGACAGCTACCCGGAAGCGGTCCGGCGGCCCGTACCGCCGGTGCGGTGGCGGGAACCGCTGACCGGCGAGACCGAGCTGGTCTTCTCCCGGGTGGACGCGGAGACGCTGGACTGAGCCGGGGCGGGCGACTGGCCGGGCGCCGAGCCGGGCGCGTACCGGGGGCGCGTCGGCCGCCCTCAGCTCCCGTGCCCCGCCCTCAGCTCCCCTCCGCCGGAAAGCGCCACCCGAACCCGGCGAGCGCCCTCGCCCGCGCCTCCACCACCGCCATGCGCGCGTTCCGCTCGCCCGTGTCGACGTGCGCGCTCTGGCCGGTCGCCTGGCCCTCCCACTTGCGGTAGAGCAGGCCCACCTCGGAGGAGAACCAGCCCCGGGCAACGGAGTTGAGGGCCAGCAGGAGCCCCGTGTCCTCGGAGGCCGGCAGCGCCATCCAGCCGCCCAGCGCGACGAGCAGATCGCGGCGGACGAAGAGCGTCGCCGGGTGGACCGGCGCCCGGTAGTCGTGCGCCGCCCAGTAGTCGAGCACCGCCCCGCGCTCGACGGGCCCGTGCTCGGGGTCGCCGGGGAAGCCCGCCGTGGAGCCGTCGGGGAGCAGGTCGAGCACCCGCGAGGTGGCCCAGCCGATGTCCGGGTTCCCTTCGAGCGCCGCGAGGTCGCGGGTGAGCGCCCCGGGAGCGAGCTGGTCATCGGCGTCCAGGATCTTCACGTACGCGCCGTCGGCGTGCGCGAGGGCCATGGTGCGGGCGACACCGGGGCCGCCCGGCCGCCCCTGCCGGAACGACACCCGCGCGTCGTCCGGCACATGGGGCGCGACCTGGTCGGTCCTGCCGTCCTCCTGGATGAGCCAGTGCCACTCCCACCCTTCGGGGAGTTCCTGCTCGCAGAGGGATTTGTAGGCGTCCGCGAGGAACGGCGCCGAGGGCGCGTGGACGGCGGTGACGATGATGACGCGCCGGCGCACGGCACTCACCACCTTTCCAGTGGAGTGGTGAAGACCGCTTCCGTGCGGTCGCCGGGCAGCGTGACGTCGGAGACCTCGACGACGCGGTTGTCGGTGTCGTACGACGTCTTGCGGAGCAGCAGGACGGACGTCCCCGCCGGAAGCTCCAGTTCCGCGGCCTCTTCCGGGGTCGGCGGGCGGGCGGTGAGGCGTTCCTCGACACGGTCGAGCTCGATGCCGACGGTGCTGAGCTGGTTCTGCGTGCCGCCGGGCCACGGCTCCCGGGTCTCGTCGAGGAGGGCGGGGTTTCCCGCCACCATGGCGCGGACCAGGTAGGAGGTGGCCAGGTTGAAGGGGGCGCTCTCGGCCGCGTAACGCGTCCGGTAGGTGCGCGCGACCAGCGGCGTGCCCCGGGGGACACCGAAGGCCGCGGCGAGGCTGTCGTCCGCGGGAACCTCGCGGTACGCGGCGTGGAAGACGAGGTCACGCAGTTCGAGCCCGGTGTCGCGCTCCGTGGCCCCGGTGCGGGCCCTGCGCTGTTCCGGCTGGTGCACGCGGTTCTTCTCCCACTGGTGGCGGGAGTTGTCGCGGAGCACCTTGGTCCGGACGCGGCGGACGAAGTTGCCGCGGCCGTGCTCCTTCTCGATCAGCCCTTCATCGCGCAGGAGCCGGAGCGCGTCGCGGAGCGTCGGCACGCTGCGCCGGTAGTGCTCGGCGAGCTTCGTCTCGGCGGGCAGCCGCTCGCCGGGCCGCAGCAGACCGGTGCGGATGGCCCCGCGGAGGTCGTCCGCGATCTGCTCGTAGGCCTTCGGTGTGGCGCTCACCCTCCGTACCCTACGACTCCTCAAGAGGAGTTGACGAGCGCGCCGGACGACGGGCCGCACTCCGGGCCGTCCCGGGCCCTGTCCCATTCTTGGCGGGTAAGCAATGGCCGAAAGTTTCCATACGAATCGATCTCGAATCGGCCTCAAGCCGATCTTGAGTCGCTCTCAAGCCGATGCTGCGCCGATCTCGCGTCCTAAAGCCGGTGAGGGGTGCGCGCCGCGGAAAGTGCCGGGCAAGTGCAGGGCAATAGCGGGCCCGGACATGGAAGGGCCCGATCGCTGGCGACGGGGGATGCACCAGCGATCGGGCTCTGTATGTAACAGTAACAAAGGTGCCGCAATGTGGGGAGTCAACTCGGCGACGAAAGTACGGAGTTGTGATCGGGATCACGTCGGGAGATCCGCGGCGGATCGGCGGAAGATCCGCACGTGATCGGCGCGAGAACCGCATGTGATCAGTGCCGGAACCGCCCGCGGAGAAGGCCGGACAAGCGGAAGACAAGCGGAAGACGAGCGGAAGACGAGCGGAAACAGCCGCCGTCCAGGCCCTTCTTACCCGTCACACGGCGGCTCGTACGAGAGGCGCGAAAGATACTCATCCCATTTATCCCGCGTCAGAACACCCCGTGTGGTCGAGCAAATGCGGTTAACGGCCGCGTCGGTGTCCAAGTTCCACAGCCGGACCGTATCGGTGCCGCTCGACACCCCGAGCATGTGGCTTTGCGGGTTGAACGCCAGGAAACTGCCCGTCTTGGCGTTCGGACTCATCGACTGGCCGATGGCGGAGGCGTCGGAAGGATCGGCGACGTCCCAGAGCCGGACCGTGTTGTCGTTTCCACCGGTCGCCAGGGTGCGGCCGTCCTTGCTGTAGGTCAGCGACACGACCGCGTCGGTGTGGCCCGTCAGGAGGGCGGCCCGCCGCGGCGCCTCGCGCGGGTCGGAGAGGTCCCAGACGCGGACCGTGCCGTCGTCGCTCGCGCTCGCGATGGAGCGGCTGTCCGGGCTGAAGGCGACCCGGTTGACCGGACCCCGGTGCCCGGTGAGGGGCGCGCCGCGCCGGGTCGCGCGGGCCGGGTCGGTCACGTTCCACAGCCGGACGGTGCCGTCCGCGCTGCCGCTCGCGAGCGTCCGGCCGCCCTTGTCGAAGGCGAGGGAGTTGACGTACCCCTGATGGCCGGTGAGCGGACGGCCGAGCCTGCGCAGGTGCGCCGGCGATGTGACGTCCCACAGCTGGATGGTGCGGTCGGTGTCGGCGGAGGCGAGGACCCGCCCGTCCGGGCTGAAGGCGAGGGCCGCCGCGAACCGGGTCCGCAGCGCGACGGGCGGCCCGTACGGGACGGCGTGCCGGGGGTCGGAGACGTTCCACAGCTGCACGGCGCGGTTGCCCGTGAGCACGGCGAGCGTACGGCCGTCGGGGGAGAAGACCGGCGCGCGCAGGTTCCCGCCACGGGGCTCGAACGGTTTGCCCAGCGCCACCGGCCGGTCGGGGCGCGCCACGTCCCACAGCCGGATCTTCTCGTCGCTCGCGGCCGTGGCGAGCATCTTCCCGTCGGGTCGGAACGCCCCGACGCGGCCGAGCATGTCCGACGGCGGGATCGACCAGAGGCGGACCTTGTTGTCGCCGCTCCCGGTGGCGAGCGTGAGCCCGTCGGGGCTGAAGCCGAGGGAGTACATTTCCCCGCTGGTGCCCGCGAGCGGCTCGCCGACCTGCGAGGGGTGCGCCGGGTCGCGGACGTTCCACAGGCTGGCGGTGCTGTCCGCGCTGGCGGCCGCGAGCATGCTGCCCGCCTTGTTGAAGGCCACCGACCACAGGGGGCCGGTGTGGCCGGTGAGCGGGGTGCCGAGTGACTTCGCCCGGCGGGGGTCGGTGACGTTCCAGAGTCTGATCGTGCTGTCCGAACCGCCGCTGGCGAGCGTGGTCCCGTCAGGGCTGAACGCCACGGAGTGCACCGTGCTCGTGTGCCCGCGCAGCACGTTCTTGATCGGTTTCACCCGGCGTGGATCGGCCGTGTTCCACAGTCTGATCGTGCCGTTGTCCCCACCGGCCGCGAGCGTCCGCCCGTCGGGGCTGAACGCCACGGAGCGTACGGCGGCCGTATGACCGGTCAGCGTGCCGATCGCCTTGGTGTGCGAGGGGCGGGTCACGTCCCAGAGCCGCACGGCGCTGTCCTCGTTTGCGGAGGCCAGCGTGCGCCCGTCCGGGCTGAAGGCGAGCAGGTAGATCGTGCCGCCGTGCCCGGGCACGGGCGCGCCGATGGGACGCGGGTGGCGGGGGTCCCGCACGTCCCACAGCCGCATCGTGCCGTCGTCCGAGGCACTGGCGAGGGTGTTGCCGTCCGGGCTGAAGACCGCGGTGCTCACCCAGCTCTTGTGGCCGGTCAGCGGCTTGCCCAGCGGTTTGGGGTGCTTCAGGTCGGACACGTCCCACAGCCGGACGGTCCGGTCGTAGCTGGCGGTGGCCAGGACCTTCCCGTTCTTGCTGAACGACGTGAGGTACACCGCGCCCTTGTGGCCGAGGAGCGGGGTGGCCAGCGGCGCGTTCACGATCGAGATCAGCCGGTTCCGGGTGGCCTCGTCGTCGGGCCGCAACCGGTGCGCCACCAGGTCGAGCTGGGCGGAGAGCGAGGGATCGGTGTGCTGGGCACGGTCGGCCTCCGCGACGACCTGCTGGAACACCGCGTCGTCGCGCTGCTGGCGGGCGACCACCGCCGAGACGACGGCCACCACCGCGAGGACGACCAGAGTGGCCACCGCGCCGCGGGCGATCCAGACCGTACGCCGGCGCAGCCTGGCCGAAGCGGCGAGGAACTCCACCGCGCCCCGGGTCAGGAACGTGTCCCCGGCGGTCCTCGCCCAGGCGCGGGCCTGCTCCAGACGCGAGCCCCGGTAGAGCAGCGCCGAATCGCGTTCGGAGTCCTCCCAGGCCTTGCCGTCCTCCTCCAGGCGCTGGCGCAGCAGGTTGTCGTTCCTGTCCTCGTCGATCCAGTCGCGCAGCCGGGGCCAGGCGTGCAGCAGCGCCTCGTGCGTGATCTCCACGGTCTCCGCGTCGAGGGTCACCAGCCGGGCGCGGACCAGCGCCTCCAGGGACTCCTCGGTCTTGTGCGGGTCCGTCGCCTCCTCCGCCAGCTGGCGGCGCGTCCCCCGGCGCCGGGTGTCCTGGGTGTCCTCGCCGAGCCGGACGAGGCGGAGCAGGAGCAGCCGCGCGGCCGTGCGGGCCGCAGGGTCGAGACCGGACCAGGCGCGCTCGGCGGTCGCCGCGACGGCCCCCTGGATCCCGCCCGCCGCACGGTACCCGGCAAGCGTCAGCCGTCCCGTCTTCCGCCGCTGCCAGGTGGCGAGCAGGGCGTGCGAGAGGAGCGGCAGCACGCCCGCGTCGTGCGCGCCGCGCGGCCCGTCCGTACTCACCTCCCGGACGATCAGCTCGGCAAGACCGGGTTCGAGCTCAAGTCCCACGGCCTTGGCGGGCCCGGCCACCGCCTTGCGCAGCTCCGTGGTGGTCAGCGGGCCGAGCACCATGTGCCGGTGCTGCAACGCGTCGGCGAGCTCGGGGTAGGCGAGGCACTCCTCGTAGAAGTCGGCGCGTATCCCGAGGACGACGAGAGCGGCGGCGCACGGCCGCTGCTCACCCGCCGCGTCGCTCTCCTCGCCGGACGGGTGGACGCCGGACGGGTGGACGCCGGACGGGTGGACGCGGGGCTGCCGGTCACCGGGTTGGCAGACGGCGTGCAGCAACCGGACGAAGACGCGCCTGTCCGACTCGTCCGGACAGAGGGTGAAGGTCTCCTCGAACTGGTCGATGATGAGGACGGGCCGGGTACGCGCGGCACCCGAGCGGCGCTCCGCCCAGGCGGCGACGCCCTCCCGCACCGCCCGCACGAACTGCTCCGAGCCGGACCCGACGTCGTCCTTCGCCGCTTCGGCCCTGGCCGCCGCGACGGCGGGAGCGAGTTCGGGAATGTGGCGGACCAGCGCGGCGACGGGATCGCTCCCGGGCACGAGCTGAAGCACGGGCCCGGTGGCCGCCCCCTCCTCCCCACCCAGCGTGCCGTTTTCGAGAGTGGGTACGAGACCGGCGTTGAGGAGGGAGGACTTTCCGGCCCCGGAGGCGCCCACGAGCATGACGAGGCCGCCCGTTTCCTCGGCCGCGCGGAGCTGGGCCACGAGGGCCTCCGTGCTCCGTTCCCGGCCGAAGAACCACTGGGCGTCCTGCTGGCGGTACGAGGCGAGGCCCCGGTACGGGCACACGCCGGGGGCGGCCGCGGCCTCGGCCGCGACACCGCCCTCGTCCTCCTCACCACCGGAGGCGCGCTCGCCGACCGGGTCGGCCACGGCGCGCTCCCAGAGCCGGTGCCACTGGGCCATGTCGTACAGGCCCGCGGAGACCGGAGCGGGCCGCTCGCGCCGCGCCTCGGGGATCAGGACGTGCAGCACCGCGGCGAGGGCGGCGAACTGGGCAGGCACGTTCTTGGCCCGCCGCCAGTCGCTGATCCGCTGGGCGGACACGCGTACGGGACGCCCGCGCTCGTCGACCCGCTGCAGCCGCACGACCGCTTCGGCGACGCGTTTGAGGGGCGGGTTGCCGGCCTCCTTGTACAGGAGCGCGAGACGTTCCGCGAAGCTTGTGCGTGCCCCTGAGTCGGAACTCAAGGCCTCCACCCCTTACTTCCGCCGCACCTGGACATCCGGACCGGAAAACTCACTTTATACGGCTGACCTGCGGAGAAGGCGTCCGGACAGGACGCGAACCTCCTCCGGAAGGGCTGCAACTGGCAGGATCTCGTCGCAGTAGCGAACCAACCACGCAGCGTCCGGGCAGGTCACCGGCTCAGGGCCCACAGAGGCGGCACAAGCCACCGATCGTTCTGAGCCCGCCTTGCGTCGGAGACACGACGGACGCGTCGCGTGGGCTCGAAGGAACAGCGCAGTCGGCCATACCGGGACCGCTTTCACATTCGAACGCGAATCCTGACTTTCCCCGATCCGCGCCGATACGCAGTTGCACGGCGTTCGGCGCTGTACGCGTCGATCGGTGCCGGTCCCCACGAGGGGAGGGACCGGCACCGATACGACGCGTTCTGTCGTTGGGGGGCTGCATGTCGGACGACTCTCCGCACCCGGCGCGTACTCCGGCCGACTCCGCCCTGCGTCAAGGGCCCGGCAAGCGATGAGGCCCTGCCCGGTGCGCTGGTGGTTCGAAGGGGAGCACCGCGTGTCGCGGCCGGGAGGAGTACGCCGATCAGCGGGCCTGGCTCCGGCGGAAGGCGGTGCCCGGACCACCGTCCGGTGTGGCGGTTGGGGACCGCTGTGAGGCCTGGTGCAAGGGCGTACCGATGCCGGGGGTGCGGAGCACGGGGGTGCAACTGCCACGGGCTTCGGCTGTGTCCCTCCAGGCAAGAGCGCCACCGGGGGAGCCGTCGGCAGGACGTGACGGGTTTCAGGCGGCGCGTCGGGCGACGGTTTCGAGGAGGGCACGTGGAACACCGGGGATACATCCGGATGGCGGGGGCTGCCGTGGCACTGGCGGCCGGTGGCGTCATGGTCACGGCCACCGGGGCGGCAGCCGCCCCCGTGGGCGGGTCGGCAGCCGCCTCGCCCACGGCCGTGGCCGCGTACAACAAGGCGTGCGGCACCGGCTACAAGGTCGTGAACCAGATCAACATAGGGACGGCGGGGACGTCCTACCTGACCTACAACTCCGCGACGGGAAAGAACTGTGCCGTGACCATTCGCCGCACAGCGGGTCCTGCCGTCCACATGTACGTCTGGGTCCAGCGGGACGACACCAGGGACTACGCCGACGACGACGGCTACTACCGGTCGTACGCGGGACCGGTCTACCTCAGCGCCAGAGGCCACTGCGTTTCCTGGGGCGGCGTGATCGCCGACGAGTCAGCAGGCAGGAACGGCACCAACTGCGGCCGGATCGCCCGGTGACCACGCTCCCCTGCCGGCTGGTGGCTCTCGCCGGCAGGGGAGGGGGCGCCGGATGTCGTAGCGGCGTACCGCCTCGATCCACCGCGTCTCCCCTTCCTGATCCCGCTCGGGCGACTCCCTGCCTTCCGTCCTGTTCGTCGTCCGGCCTGTTCCGCGCCTTGTGCGCCTTGTGCGTCTTGAGCTGATCACTCGGGCCGCTGGGTGCGGGCGCCGTACGCGGGGAGAGCCCGCAAGCCGCCTGCGTACAGCGGGGCTTCAGGTGCGGCGAGCGGCGATGCGGTCAGGAGTGGGCCAGCGGACGTCCCGTACCCACCCGAACAGTTCGAGGAGACGGATGACGGCGGCGGAGGGGTCGAGCTGGCCGCGCTCGATGCCGTGGGAGGGCGCACAGGCCCGGGAAGGCCTGGGAGACGGCGCGGATGTCGCGGTCGGCCAGCAGATCGGGGGCGTATCGCTCGGCGGGGGTGGGGTCGTTGCGGAACAACCAGCCGACGTGGGCGTGGGCCAGGCCGCGCAGTTGGCCGCGCAGGTGCGTGCCGTAGCGGTAGGGGGAGTGCGGATCGCCGGGGCGGTCGGTGAAGGCGTGATGGCGGCGGTGTGTGGCGACCCAGCCGATGACGTCACCCTGGAAGCTGATCGACCCGGCCACCGCGAGGGCGATCCGCACAGGCCGGGCGGCCCGGTATCCGCCATGGGTGAGGCCGCGGTGGAAGCCGACCGTGATCCCGAGCCCCGTGATCACGTACAGGGCGAGGGCAAGCACCACGTCAGCGGGGTGGATGAGGCGCCCCACAGCAGCCGGACGGCCAGGCCGAGCGCGAGGAACGGCAGGACGACGATCACTGCTGTCACCGCCACGTACAGGCGCGGTGCTTGTCCGAGTAGTCCGCCCGCCCGTCACCGACGCGGTCGCACTCGGCGAAAGTGCCGTCCAGCAGGACGAAGTCCGGGTCGGCTTCACGCAGTGTCCTGAGCAGGCCCGGTGCGTGCCCGGCGAGCAGGTCGATGACCGCGGTGGTGTAGGCGTGGGCGGTGGACTCGCTGATCCCGAAACCTGCGGCGATCTGCGCCAGCGTGATGTGCTCACGTAAGTACACGAGCGCCACCATCGCGCGTTGAGACGGGCGTAGCTTGCAGCGCCGGTCCCCCTCGCGGGTGACGATGAGCATGGTGACCCACTCCACGAGCGCATGCGGCACGTCGAGTGCGGCAGGATGGATGACCAACGAGGCCCCCAGGGCTGCTTGGTTGAGACGTCAGACATCTCCATCAACAATCCGGGGCCTCGCCTGTTACGCGCCCTCAGCCGCCACCCGATCGGTGCCCAGACTGAAGAAGCGCAGTGACGAGGACGAGGAACGGATTGCCGTCATCCATCGGTCAGCCGCTGGATGGCCTTGAGCGCCTGACCCGCTCCGTCCTCGGTCACCAGGTGTTGCGCCGCTTCTGCGGCGGCTCGACTGTGTGCCTGCTGCTTCACTACTTGGTCGAGTGAGTCGGCGAGCCGTTCGGCGGTGAGGGACCGGAAGGGGATTGGGTCGGTGGCGGCGCCGAGGGCGGCAAGTCGCTCCGCCCAGAACGGCTGGTCCGCGGTCACCGGTACGGTGACCGCGGGCACTCCAGCGCGCAACGCGGCGGCCGCGGTGCCGGCCCCGCCATGGTGGACCACCGCAGCCAGCCGTGGAAACAGCAGGGCGTGCGGTACGTCCCCGATGGTGAGCACGTCGTCCCCGGCGGCGGCGAGCCCGGCACTGCCGGCTTGGAGGATGCCGCGCAGCCCGGCGCGGCGCAAGGATCGCACAGCGATCTCGCTCAGCCGTTCCCCGTCGCCGGACGCCATGCTCCCGAAGCCGATGAGGACGGGCCGGGGTCCGGCACGCAGGAAGTCCTCCAGGTCAGTAGGCAGCCGTTCGGTCGCATCGTGATGGGGCCACCAGTTGCCCACGACCTCCAGGCCGGAGCGCCAGTCGGAGGGACGGGGCACCAGGGCCGTGCTGAAGCCGTGCAAGATGGGCCAGTTCGCCTGTTCCTGTCGTCGACGCATCTCGGAAGGTGAGGTCGGGGGCAGCTGGAGGCGGTGGCGCAGCTTTGCGACAGCCTGTTCGTAGACGCGGTCGGCCATCCGCAGTGCGAAGCGTCCGGTGGCCCGGTTGGCGAGACGGCCCAGTGAGCGGGAGCCTGTGACGACGGGCGGGAAGTCGCCGGTCGGTGCGGTGGGTTGGAGGTACACGCCGAGGCTCGGTGTGCCCGTGGCCTCGGTGAGGTGCCAGCCGAGCGGGGCTGTGGTGGTCGACAGCAGGAGCAGGTCCGTGCCATCGTCCATCACGTCGGCGAAGCCCTGACCCAGTTCGGTGATGAAGGCGGCAGCGGTGCGCATCAGTTCACGTTTGCCTGTGACGCTGCCACGCACCCGTGTGTCGGCCGGGAGGCGGCGGAATTCCAGCCCTGCGTCGCGTACGAGGGGTGCGAGGGTGTCTGTGGTGGCGATCGCAACGTCGTATCCGGCCCGGCACAGTTCGGCGCCCAGACCCGTGTAGGGCGCGACGTCGCCGCGCGATCCGGCCGTGGCGATCAGGATCCTCATCGGTCCTCCTCGAAATCGGTACGGCCACCTGCGTGGCGGGCCGCGTTGGCGTGAACCGCCTTGCGCGTATAGGCGGCCAGGCCCGGGCGTTGCTGCGACGGCGGTATGACCAGAGCGAACGCGCGCGGGTCGGCGATGAAGTCGTCCGCGATGCGCCGGTGCATGTCGGACGGGCAGGAGGTGAACCATCGTGAGATGTGCAAGCGGTGCGCCTCGGCGAGGTCCATGGCCCGCTCGCCGTTGCTCGGCTCCCCCTCGTCGAAGGCCGCGAGCAGCTCCGTACGCCAGGCGGCGGCCTCGCCCATGAGCTGGCGCCAATCCTCTTTGGTGTGAGCAGCCGCGCGCGCCATCGCCTCGCGCTGTCCCTGCGAGTGCGCCCACTTCAATTCTGCCTCGGTGGCATAGCTCAGGTCGAAGGTGATCTCACCGAAGACCTCGAAGCGTTCCTGAGGAGTCAGGGACACCCCGGTCTTCTGGACCTCTATCGCCCGTTCCGCCACCTCGGCCAGCCGCTGCAGCCTGGCGATCTCCTCACTCAGCTGCCGCTGCCGGGCCCGGAGCCGCTCCAGGGGGTTCACCTGCGGATCCTTGAAGATCGCGGCGATCTCGTCGAGAGGGAAGCCGAGCTCACGGTAGAAGAGGATCTGCTGGAGACGGACCAGGTCAGCCTCACTGTAGAGCCGGTAGCCGGCGTGGCTGCGGTCACTGGGCGAGAGCAGTCCCGCCTTGTCGTAGTGATGCAGTGTCCGCACCGTCACCCTGGCGAAGGCCGAGACCTGCCCCACGGAGTAGCTCATCCACCTGCCCTTTCGTCGGTACACAGCCTCAAGCCTGACGTAAGGGGAGGGTCAACTCGCGCTCGCTGGGCCTCGGAGGTGAGGACGGAGAATATTCACCGGTCCGCGAGCTACGGCCCATTGGGCTTTTCAGGGTGGCCACCGCACTGCGGCCTCACCTCCACCCAGCAGACCGCGAACCGGGCGTTGGCCCGGACCCGCGCCCCGGTCGAGCGCGGCGTTGCCCGCCTCAAGTCCTGGCGGAGCTTCCGTCACACCCGCTGCAGCCCGAACCGCACGACGTCAATCGCCAAAGCCGTACTCACCCTGGAGCGGCACCGCTGAAGAACCTCACTGTACGGACGACCTGGACGCCATCGGCGGCATCTGCTCGGCTCTTGGGCCGAAGACGGACGCGATGGAAGACCTCCCAGGCGCGATGTCGGAGCCATGGTCTTCAGGCCTTCCCAGAGATGGTCAGCTTAGGGTCGTGAAGCTGACCTGGGACCACGTGTTTCTCAGGGGCAGGCCGGACGCCAATCCGCCGCAGCCTCCGCACATCGCCGTGTGGCGGTCGGTCCGGCGTGGCGGGGACACCAAGACGCGGAAGTCCCGGCGCACGCTCGCCCTGCCCGCGCGGTGCGTGGAAGTGCTGTGGGCGCAGTTCGAGGACCAGGGATGGGAGCGCCTCGCCGCCGGTGACGACTGGGAGGAGAACGGGCTGGCCTTCTCCTCGGCCGTCGGCAAGCCGCTGGCCGCCACCAATGTCCGTCACGCCTTCCGGGCGGCGCGCAAGGGTGCCGAGGGGATCAACGCCGCCGAGTGGACGCCTCGGGAGCTCCGGCACAGCTTCGTCTCGCTGCTGTCCGGCAGCGGCGTCCCCTGGAGGAGATCTCCCGGCTCGTCGGTCACTCCGGGACGGCCGTGACCGAAGAGGTCTACCGGAAGCAGATCTGGCCCGTGATCCAGACCGGCGCCTTCAAACGGGCCCCGGAGCGCTAGTCACGCAGATAGAAACAGGTGAGGCGCCTACTCTCAAGAATAGGCGCCTCACCTGCTGTTTTGGCTGTCGGGGTGGCGGGATTTGAACCCACGACCTCTTCGTCCCGAAGCAACTTGGGTGGGGGTGGTGCCTTGGGCCGGTGTGGGCCTCACCTGCGCTGATGGTCCGCAGACGTTCGCGGTCGTCCGCCGGTGTTCGTCGGCGTTGTCACGCAGTTAGACACTCACTTGCTCAGCGCTCGATGTTCTACCTCTACTCAGGGGCAGGCCCGGCACATCCTCGTACCCACCTGGCTGTCAACGGTCCTGGCAGAGAGCGGGAAGGCCGCTACGGAAGGGGCGGTATGAGGAGCCGTTCGCGCGAGGTGTGATGCCGAGCTTCTTCTTCAGTGCGGTCAGATGTTAAGCGTCCGCGGCCGCCTGCTTGGCTTCACCCTCGGCGGCCCGTGACCGTGCGGCTCCAGGGGCCAAGACGATCCGCTTGGCCTTCCTTGGACGCAACCCAGCTGTCCGCGCTGTCCTTAGCATTACAGGCTACCTACCATTGCGGTCCCCGCCAGATTTGACACCGTCAAGCCATCGGCGATGTGAGTAGCTTTCGATAGCCGCCGCTACAAAATTCTGCATTTCTAGACAGGGCACGATAAAGAGCTGCCTTCCAGTGATTTACGCCCTTTCTCTCGGCTCCTCGAGCCAAGGCGCTAAGAGTTGATCGCAATCCTGAATCGCCGAGGGAGGTATATGTTTCATCATAAAGATCAATTTGGTCCGTTAGCTCGGCTATGGCCTCCATCTGATAGAAATCGAAAAGGCCAAGTATCTTGAACTGCCTTTCGACTCTCGTGAAGGTGAGGTTGTCTATTTTATCGGAGCGGTGCAAAGAGTATCTGATTGAGACGGTGCTTTCGACGTCTATTTCCGTGACCAATATCTCGACGTCCGGGAATTCATCGAAGTATGCGTGAAACATGAGTAGTCCGTCTACCTTGTCACACTCATCCCCTTTTAGTCGATTACACCTTTCACAGACAGGGATTAGGTTATCGGCCAGGATCGAATATTCCGGGAATGCATTTTTTGGAAGGAAGTGATCGAGGGCGCAAACCTGGGCTCTTTCACACAGCGGACACCGAGAGTTGCGAGTCAATGCTGTTCGGAAGATCGAGTTTCTGAGATCTTCCAGAGGACGGCCTCTGTCCAGGAGTGCGTAATTCCCCAGAAGGGCCTTGGTGAGCACATCGGAACCGTGGGCAAGCGACGTAAACCGGCGAATATCTCGCAGAACGTCCTCGTAGTCGCCATAGGCGTCGATGATTCCCGCGCGCACTCCCATGAGGACACGCCGAGAGGATGGTCGTCTACGGCTCACGGCGAGATCGAGGTCGGCCAGGCGATCTCTGTCCGGGCGAGGGAGTCGAATCATCTACCGGGCCGATCGCGGCTGATGCTCGCCAGGTAAGAAATGGACTGTGCGCTCATCTCGCCGTCGAACAGTTCCATGATCTCATCCAGGTTCAAGCTCTCCTGCATGGATCGGAGGGTTGAGTGATAGTCGGTCGCGTTGCTGTCCAAGTTGAATACGTGGCGCGTGAGCAGTCCTACATTTTCTGCAAAAGTTTCGATCTCTGGATTGGCGACAAGTGTGAGATCTCCAAAGCGCTGCAGGACCCTGACGTAACGACTGGGGACTTCCTGGAGGAGGACCGGGGAGTGCGTCGCCATCACGGCGTAGGAGTTGAACTGGTCCAGGGATATGTTGATGCTCTTGAGCAAGGCAGCCAAGAGCGGAGGGTGCAGGTGGGATTCGGGTTCGTCGATCAGAACCAATGATCCGGGCTCCAGGTGCGCTACGAGCTGCACGACAATGTTGAGCACGAGTTTGTGTCCGGTACTGAGGCCAGAAAACGAATTCCGCCACGAATCACTGTCGAAGGCGAAGGTGTCGGACAACTCAACTCGTTTGAAGGAAGGTTCTCGGCTCAGCGGAGAGAGGGCTGCTGTCAGCCTCTGTTTACGCTCGGGCGTACTAGCCCTAACGAGGGCGGACATGATGTCATCCTGGATCTCCTCGGCACCCTTGAGTGACCCGGTGCCGGGCGTGTGGGAATCAAGGCTGCGATTATATCTCCTAAGGCCACAATAGGTGTATCCGGAGACCTCGCCGCTGGATTCCAACCGATCCTCTTCTTGTCGGTTCTTCCCCGGTAGGTCGAACGTGTCGAAAGCGCTATATGAGATAGCTATGACCGATGAGAAGCGTGGCGCACCGCTTGTTCCTGGGAATTCTCCGTACCGCCGGATGAAGCTCTCGTCGGCTCGGTCGGTAAGGTCTGCATGCGCGGTGTTGGCTAGGTTGGCAAGGAGTTGCGTTTTTCCGCATCCGTTGTAGCCCACGACGACGTTGATGCGGCCTGGCAGGGGGTAGCGATCTGCGAAACCAAAGTTAATGGAGAAGGGATCTCCTCCAACACTCGTTCTGAACGTGAACCCGAGTTCACTGTCCTGCGAGGATATCGTTCCTTCGAACAGGGCTGTGGCGTCTCTCAATGCGAGTTCGGCGTTCCCGTAGCGCAGGAGTGAGGCGGCCATCGCCGGTTCGTTGGCGAACGATTCCCTGAGTGAGGGGTCGCTAGCGATATCGCGGAGCCCGAACAGAACACTGTCGCGCAATTCGACCGGAAGTCCGTGCAGCGCTTCATAGTAGGAAAACGCTTGCCCGAGTGAGCAATAACTATCATCGAGCTGGAAGAAACTTTCGGGGATCTCGGTGGCACCGCCGCTCTGCCCTCTTTTTATGATCTTTACGGATCCCAAGTCAATAGATGCCTCTGTTCGGGATGGATACAGATAAGCATCGAACATGGTTTTGAATCCAAAATCATCCCAAAGGTCGCGCCGAAGGACGAGTGCCGGAAGGCTGGACGGCACGGTGAAGCCCGCGCTGCGAGGCACTACAAGAAAATGCATCAGCGTACTCCAGACGTGTGTCCACCAGAACTCATATGCGCGGAACTGCTAGGTGCGCGAAAGCGCGGGAGAGGCGGTGACAGAGGGCAGGGGCCCCAAAAGGGGTCCCTGCCTTCTACCCGACCGGTCAATCGAAGAGGCTCTGCAGTCTCGACTCGATCCAGCCGGGCCGCCGAAGCAGCTCGAACGTGTCGACCGCGACGATCGCGCGCTGTGGCGGTTCGCTGTCCAGCACCGGGTTCTCGAACGACTCGAACGACTCGAACACCTCGAAGCCCTCTGCCTCCAGTGAGGTTAGCGCTCGGGTCACACGCTTCGAGCGGGCGGGACCGGTCCAGGACTCAAGAGGGTGGGTGATGAGTACAGCGAGATCTTCGTGCTGGATGTCTTTCAGGACTGGCAAGCCGTGGGAGGAATCAGCCTTCCAGTGCGAGAAGCTTCTGGCGAACCGCTCGACTCGCTCGAATGCATAGTCCTCCTCGGCGGTGAAGTCCAGGTTCCCCCCATCGAGCAGTTCGACCATCTGTGTGGCCAGGCGCCAATCGAGCAGCGGGTGGTAGGCGCTGTTGCTGTAGTCCCGCAGGCAGTCGTAGCAGGACGAGTCGCATGGCCCGGCCCTCAAGCTGCCGGAGCGGTGGCGGGTGAGATCGGCCGCGACCTCACGTGCGGCGAGCAGGAAGTCGGTAGGGCGCTTCCCCAGCCAGGTCGAATATCCGGCACCGTTCTCCAAGGTGTCAGAGAGGAAGACTTGCGCCTTGACACTGCCCTCTTCTTCTCCTCGGTCGGGATAGAGACCCGCCGAGAGTTCTCTTCCGTCAATGTCCAATAGCCTGACGGCAGCGAGTTTGAAAACCGTACCGAGTGAGAGCCAAGCAGCCCTTGCGGCCATGCGTCTCGGGTCGAGGGCCAGATCAGCGGGTTGCTCGCGGAGGCCGACCAAAAGAACGTCGGTCAGTTTCACTGAGGCCAGTGCCAGTTTCTCCTCGTTGCTGCCCGAATGCTGTGTGGGCAGGCCCAGATCTCTCGCGCGGTCGGCGTCAGCCAGGAGTTTTGTGTCCAGCAGACCGTCGTGTCCCTTGACCTTGCCGAACTGGTATCCCTCGCCAGTTCCTGCGTTGACCACCACGATGCGTCCCTGGCCGCTTCTGAATTCAGCGGCCTTAGTGCAGCGTGGGACGAGCGCTGATGTCGTGTCAAGGGTGAGGCGCGCGGAGAACGCGCGTGGTGTGAATTCGAATGTGCCGTCGTAATCCTGAGCCTTGTAGCTGGTGCGAAAGCCGAGCGGCTGACACGACGGGAGCATCCGGTAGTCACCGGCTTCTCCTGCGGTGGCCCCACAGACAGGACACGAATGCTCGGATTCGCGGAGATTGACGGAGAGGCACTTGGCGCAGATGCCCACCATGAGACGATCACTGTCCGGAGCTTTGCCGGGCAACCAGTGCCCGCCGGCGGGCTCGTACGTCACGAGGCCGACTGCTGTGTGCAACGCCTTGTCCTTGACCACTTCACCGCCGGGCGCCCACTCCGAGATGGCGATGTCGATGTCCCGATCGATGACGTCGGTGAGTTCCGGTCCGTGCGGCCTCTGATGATGCAGGTTGCGAACCCGGGTGGGGAATCCGAACATAGGGAGCACTCCGCGCTCCGCGAGCGACTGGCTGAGCGGACCGGCGTCCGGCGCGTTCGTCACCACTTCCTCTATCTCGGAGTAGAGGCGGGAAGTGGCCCAGGAGACCAGATCATCCAGCGAAGGCGCGCCAGGAGACGCCCCTTGCAGGAGAACCTGGCCCGCGTGTCTCTTAGCGATGTCGTTGTCGGCCAGCCAGGTACGGACGTCATCCCGCACCAATGGCCATCCGCTGACGGTCCCGAAGGGCCCGTGGACATTGCGTCCCGGATCCCAGTCGGACGTCCCCTCGACCGACCGGAAGGCGAGAGTCAGCAGGCTTGCGGCGTAGCAACGGAGCAGGATCTCCCGGCGATCGAGATCCACGTACGGGCTAGGCGAGGGATCGCCGGTGATCCGATAGGGGTGCTGGAAGTAGTGGTCGTCATGGGTCCTGGTGCCACGGCACAGCGTCAGGGCGATGGACAGGTGATCGAGTCGGCGGCCGGCCCGGCCCACACGCTGCTGGTAGTTGAAGCGCTGTGGTGGCATGTTCGCCATTACCACCGCGCGGAGCGCGCCGATGTCGACGCCGGCCTCCATCGTGGTGGTGACGCTGAGTAGGTCGACTTCATCGACCAACTCGATGTCCTTCCCGCTCAGAAAGACCGACTGGAAGAGGGCTTGCCGAGCCTGAGCATCGTCGTTGTCGGTCTGGCCCGTCAGCTCTTCGCAGTGGAGCCTGAAAGGGATCCCAGCCTCTCGGGCCAGGAAGGTGTAGTAGTCGTCCAGGGTGACGGAATCCGGGTCGAGGGGTTCGGTAACGAGATGTGAACTGAGGCAGAAGGCACAGACGCCCGCGGAGCCGTGGAGGTGCCTTCTGGTACACCGTTCGCAGCGCCATTCTGTCCCGCTGGCCAGGACGATCCTGATCTTCTGCCCTTCAATCCGAGGCTCCGCGTCGCTCAGCCCCAGTGCATTCTTCACCTCTTGGACCAGTGCGTCCGGGAATACGTCGTGACGCTGCGCGACGGCGTTGATGTATTTCCTCGCTGCTGTGTGCAGATTCGCTGGCGGCTCAGGGCGCTGCTCCTGGAACTGGCGGCGCACACCCAGCAGCCTCAGCGTGGACAGGCACACCTGGCGGAAGACCTCGTCATCCAGCAACCGGCTCTTGAAGGTGATGTCCTGAGCGGCATGGCCGATGCCGAGCGACTCCAGGTCGCGGCCGCCTCCCGCAAAGACCGCCTGTTGGACCTGTGCCTGCACTGTTCTGTGGATTTCGGAACTCAGGACGCGTAGATCGTTGGTGAGAGAAGTCTCGGGCCGCTGGATCGGGACGCCACTGGTCCAGTCGTAGAGCCTGGTCCAGCTCCGTGACTCGGTGCTAGCGCTCAGTGAAAACGAGGGCCCACCGGGATGCACGCCGTATGTAACTGCTTGCGTGCTGACTTCGTTGCCGAGTTCGACGAGTGTCGGGCCCTTCTGCTGGGCCCGGTAGTCCGCCAGCACGCTTTCGTGTTCGGGGGTGAGGCTGTCATGGGCCAGGGCGACCACTGCTGCAACCAGATCGGGTGAACCAGTCGCTGTGAGCTGGGTCAGCGCGGCCTGGCCTGCCTTGTTCCCCTTGAAGAACTCTGCTGCCAACGCCACGAGATCCTTCGGGTGGTCGAGGGCGGCGATCACGAGCTGCCTGACCAAGTCCTGATAGTGCGACCGCTCCAAGCCCGCAGAGATGCGGGCCGCGTCCTGTCGGCTGTCCGAGAAGACGACGATCTTCGTCTGCAGCTGCCTTTTGAGGGCATCGGTTAGGACCTGGTTGGACTTCTCAAAACCTGTACCCATGGTGCGGATGGGGGACCGGGAACGTGACGGGTCCTCGAACTGGCGGACATTCTTGAAGATCTCTTTATCTTCCCCGCAGCAGGGACAGACGGTGGGAAAGGCGCGGACCTTCCCGAGGTGGCCCTGCGGTTGGCTCTGCGCCACCAGCAGGTACCCGTTGTTCTCCTCGTTCGGGTAGCTGCCAACCTTGCCGCTCGCGGGATCCAGCACGGCCGGAACAAAGGTGAACGTGTATTCCGGCCGATTCTTTGCCTTCGGTCGGCCACCCTTGTGTTTGTGCGGCGATAGGTCGAGGTCGGAGCGTTCTCCCGCAGTGGGCAGGAAGATGCTGTACACATCGGCGGTGCGATCGAAGCGCGCCTTGTCCGGGAGGGATTCGAGATCGGTTGCGGTGGAGACCAGGTAGCGCCTCGTGGGATCGTGGGCGAGATTCGGAGAACGGAATCCGCCGAGGAAGACCTCTCCGCACGTGTCGCAGTACAGCAATTCCAGGACGCGAGCGCCGCATTCGCAGGCATACCTGGGCCGGCTATAGAGCTTTCCGACCAGGCGTTCCGCCGGTGAATCCGCGGTGCGTGGTTGGACTTCCGAGCAGTTGCGATCCGCGCACGCCCACATGCCGGTGACGTTCCGGAAGAACAGGTGGAGCCGGAATCGCGAGCCGGCATCCGCCTCCCCGTCAAGGCGCGAGATGAGTGCGTCGGTGGCTTCCAGTGCCTTATCGGGTGCGAGGCCAGGAAAGAGCTTGGCCGACACGTCGGCCAGCGGCTTCGCTCGGGGGGAGTCGTCCTCGTCGCTCGCTCTGAACGCGGCCTGGAGCGCCGCGTGCCGGTCAGGAAGTGGCGGCAGGGCACCTGTTCCTTGGCCAACGGTGTTTGCCCAGGGCATGAGATCGGTCCTGCCCTTGGTCCGGACGCGTTCACCGGCGAGCACGGAGAAGCGGTCGGCTGATCGTCCGAAGAAGTCGCTCAGAAACTTCCGGTCCACCGGGTTTTCCGGATCCATGGAGGCGGAGGTGGCGATCACGGACAGTTGGTCGGAATCGGTGGACAGCCCGAGGCGGTCGATAAGCTTGCGTAGGAGGTAGGCGACCTCAGTGCCCTGAGTACCTCTGTACATGTGGAGTTCGTCCACCACCAGGCTGAAGACGTGGTCCTTGGAACTCTTCAGCCAGTTACGAGTCCGATCGAAGATGGGATCCTCGTCTCGGCGCATGAGCATGATGTTGAGCATGCTGTAGTTGGTGATGAGGATGTCTGGCGGAGCGACCTGCATGTCCCAACGAGAACGCATCTCGGCCCCGAAGGGGCGCTGGAGGAAGTACCGGGCTTCCTCGTCCTCCACAAGGCCGTCCGCGATGCGCTGCTCCAGCTGGTGGCTTCGGTCCTCCATCGAGGCCAGAGCCCTACGCAATTCCTTCATTTTGGAGGAATTCGGCTTGGAGGCTAGCTCCAGGGGGCCGGCAACCGGGGTGCGGCCGGTGTAGCGGCCGAAGTGGAAGCGGTTGCCGTTACGGTGCGTGTCGAACCAGCCGCGTACGTCCGGTGCGTCCAGGCTGCGTCGCAACCTGATCAGCTGGTCCTCCACTAGCGCGTTCATTGGATAGAGAAACATGGCGCGCATGGCCGAGGGGCGGCCGCCTCCGTGGCGCTGGGCCTGCCAGTGCCGTGACGTGCGCCACCAGGGCCGCTCCTCGGCACTCTGGGACCCTGCTGGCGCCCACTGACGAGATTCATTGGCTAGTCTGGCTAGCACCGGGACGAGGAAGGCTTCGGTCTTTCCGGAACCGGTTCCGGACGTCACTACGATGTCCCGTCCGTGATTGCTTGCCCTCAGGGCCTCCACCTGATGGGTGTAGAGCCTGGGGATTCCCCGGAGCAGCCCGGCTCCCAGAAGTCCGGCGAACTCCGGAACCCCTATTTCTGCCGCTAGCTCTTCCAGGGTCTGAGCTGACTGCACATATTGAGGCAAAAGCTCCAGATACGGATCCTGAAAGAGGACCCCGGGAGTGCAAAGTAGCTCTTTGAGTTCCTCGCCTACCGAAGAGTCGCGAAGCGAGTAGGCGGTGTCGTAGTACCGCTGGAAGTACTCGGCAAGTTGGCCGTGGACGGCCGACGGAGAGATGCCAGACATCAAGATCCTCACGGGGTCCGGACTTAGGGGACGAGTTGAAGTTTCTGGTATAGAGATTCGGCTAATTGTCTGGCGAATGCCTCGTCAATGTTCACGTACTTGACGTAGCTCTTGTACTCAGGAATCGAATGCCGGTCTGGCGCTGCCTGCGGATCGAGCGCGGTTAGTTTCGGCAGCAGCCCGCTGCGCAGCACGGCGGCGCGGGCGTGGAGATGCGGTAGCTGCATGCGTTTCGGCGCGTAAAGTTCCCGCTGCAGCGGGCTGTACCGCAGCACCCAGCGTTCTGTGCGCGCGAGTTCCGCGTACACCACCGTGCGCTTGTCGGCGATGAAGCCGCTCATGCCGATCCAGTAGACATAGCGGTGGGTGTTGTAGCGCTGATATCGGTAGGCGCCGTGGAGCGGTGGTTCGCCGTGGCCTTCGACATCTGTCCAGAGGTCACCGCCCCCCTCGGACATCTTCTGAGGCTCGATGCCGCCGGGCCCCCGCTGTACGCCACGTTCGGTGAGCATTTCTTGAAAGCGGGGAAGACGTAGAACGAGTTGATCCGCAGCGCGGTCCTCGAAGGCGATGCCGAGTGCCTCGCAGAGAGCGCGGCATTCTTCAGGATCCGCTAGTGTCACCATCCGCACCGACGGGCCGTCGGCCTGTCGATGTGGCGGAAGTGCTACCACGGACTGCGCGAGGGCGGAGATACCAGGGTCAGGGTCTTCGTGCAGCCGTTCCAGCCGCTGTATGAGCCAGAGCGGCCTTTGCCCCACCAGAAGCGCGTGCCCTCCGGAATTGGGCAAGGTGGTGAGGACCGGTGGCGTCACACTCCAGATCCGGGCTTCCCAGTCCACTTCGACATGGCTGAGAATCTGCAGGTTGTACAGCGCGATGCGCCAGTCCAGCGTGGAACTCTCCTGCTTGCCCTTCCCCAGCCATGTGTACGTGTCTTGGAAGGCATCGAGGCTCCCGGCGCCGCGTTCGGAACACCACAGGAGCAGCTCGTCGTGCACCATTCACTTCCCTGCCGTGTAGTCGGTCCAGTCTTGTGCGCAAGCCACTGCGGTGGTGATGCTTCGCGAGGTCAGCCTGCGCCAGTCAGCTTGACTGAGAATTGTCCAGCTCCCTGAGGGGACGTCACACGGGCTATACGAGCCAGTTTGGACGATCGGGGCTAGCCAGGCCCTGGCGTTCTGGGAACTGGTTACCTGAAGCAGCCATACAGCTTGGAAAGGCAGAGCAGCGAGCAGCGGTTCGATGTCGATCGCGTGAGGCACATGGTCCATGGTGGCGATCCAGACTGGCGCTTCGGGAACGAGCTGGGCAGCGAGGCGATTCCCGCCTAGGGCATAGATCGAGCCGCCGAGGCGCAGGATGCTCGTCGGAGGAAGGGGGTCGAGCCGATAGCTTCCGAAGAACGAGCCGGACAAATGGCCGGGCGGCAGCCAGGAAGCGAGCGCCGACGGACTTGCCGAGTTCGGGATCCTTCTGGGGATGGTGGCCAGCTTGGCGCTCCTCGGAGGGAGCGCTAGTAGTGGTAGGGCAACGCTCTCCCGGTAGCGCTCGACCAGGGTGAACGTGAGCTTGCGATGCCCGACCTCGATCTGGTGCTCGCCGACGGAGTGCACTCGCTCCGCTAGCCGGATCGTGATCGTGTCCGTCGGCACCTGAGAAACCGGCGGCAAGGGCACCCCGTCGATGGTGACGGTGCGCGGATGGTCATCGGGAATCGCTGGCAGAACAAGGTCAGGTGCGTACCCGAGGAGGTAGGTCTGTTTGCCGCCATCGATACGGAGGCCGCCGGACAGGCGGGCCAACTGCTGGTGCAGCGGGGCCAGCGGGCCAACGACGCCGGAGACCGTCGCGGATCGGGTCGGTGTGTAGCCGCTGAACAACGTCCAGCCGGGCGGCACCTGAACCCTGCGGGGTTGACGTACGCCGTCTGATCCACAAGCGAGCATCACCGCCTCGGCCTGCGCTGCGAAGGCAGTCCTCACCAGTACTCGATGAGGCACCCCGATTTCCGCTGCATTGACGGATGTCCACTTCCCGACCAAGTCATTGGCCTGGAGGACGTAGAGGTCGCGAGCGGGGAGCATCAGTGTGGCGGTGTCGGCGGCCAGTTCGAGTGCCGATCCCGGAGTGAGTTCCTGGTCCGGAGGCGTGAGAGGTAACCATTCCACGCCTAAGGGAACCCTGATGACGTCGCCGTTCAGACTGAGCGATTCGAGACGGAGGTGGGAGGGGATGCGGGCTGCAACGCTGTACGGGAAACCGCCGGCTTCGGTCGTGAGAGACAAGGGCACACACGGCAGGCCAGCGGAGTTTCTCGGGAGCCCGTCGTAGTGGGTGAGTTCCTGCTGCAGGATGCTCGCCAGGATCGGTCGCAACTCCGGCGATGCCAGTGCGCGCTGGATCCGTGGGCTGGGCCGATTGAGCCGTACCCACTCCTGGAACCGGGCGAGGAGTTCCGCTTCGGGGACCGAGTCTCCCGGCTGGGCTCCGATCGCTGACAGGAACAGCCCGACTTGCACGCGGTCCGATCCGACCAGAACGGCTTGGGACAGGGACCAGCCGATGTTGACCTGGGTCGGATGGGGAATGGCGGAGGGCAGGCCGCGTCGGCCCTGTTCATGCTCGGTCAGCCACCACTTCAGGTGATCCCACAGGGTGGGGACGATCACGTCGTAGCCGTCTGGCATGCCGGTGCCTTCGTGCAGGTCGAGCAGCTCGCGGAGCGGGCCATAGTAGGAAAACCTGTCGGAGCGGTTCATCCTGGAGGCTGCGAGCACTGTTGCTGCGAGGAGTGCGATGAAGGGCGGGTTGCCCGCGGCCCCGTGTCGGCGCCAGCGGCGAGCACGGGAGGCGATCCCTTCGAAGGGGTCGCGCCCGAAGACCCGGCTCCTGATGGCAGTTTGGAAGTTCTCGGCTGCAGTCGGGGGCGTTGTGGCAGCCTGGGTGTGACTGGTCAGCAGTTCGGTGAGTAGGGCATCGTCTACCGATAAGTACACAGGGGTTGCTGCTTCACGGAGGGGGAAGAAGTGTTCCGTGAGAACTCTGTTCCAGCTGTCATAGTCCATGGGCAACCCCCTCATCTGCGTAGGAAGAAGTTAGCCCATCGGTAGGACATTGGTCGCTTTTCGAACACCTGTCGGATATTCTTCGATGCCTGTGCCCGCTTAACTGCCCAACTGCCTTGACAACTGCGGTTTTCTCCGGTGAGCTCCCTCTGTCAAGACATTGAGCAGATCTACTTCGGGGAGTGCCTCCGTTGACCGCCGCACGATCGTCAGCGCGAACCCGGCCCGTGGGGAAGGTGCTCTCTCTGTTTACAGGAGCGGGTGGTCTTGACGTGGGTCTGGAGAGGGCTGGGCTGGCTACCGTCGCTTGCATGGAAGTTGACGCTGACGCCAGGGCCGTGCTCGCAGCCAATCGGCCGGGATGGGCCATGCCTGGCAACGGTGATGTCAACACTGCTGCCCAGTACCTCACTCCCCGAGCACTAGGCATGAAGCGCGGGCAACTCGACCTCATTGCAGGGGGGCCGCCTTGTCAGCCGTTTTCAAAGGCTGCGCAGTGGGCTTCGACTGCACGGAGTGGCATGGAGGACGACCGAGCCAAGTGTGTGCATGGGATGCTCGACCTGGTTGAAGGTTTCCTCCCTAGGGCATTGCTCGTCGAGAACGTTGAGGGGTTCTTGAGAGGGGACGGGAACGCCTCCGAGGTCATTGACGAGGGGCTCGCGGGTATTAACGATCGGCATGGCACTTCCTACAGGATGGTGGCCAAGGTCGTTGATGCAGCTGACTACGGGGTGCCTCAGCACCGACGTCGGGCTATCGGCATTGCGTACCGGGACGGTGCAGAGGTTCACCTGCCGGAGGCGACCCACGCAGGCGACCCGATGCGGGCCTGGGACGTGCTTTGGGATCTTGAAGAGGATGAGAAGCCTGTTGCTACAGGGCAATGGGCAGCGCTACTGCCTTCCATCCCAGAAGGTGGCAACTATCTCCATCTCACGGCTCGTGGCGACGGTGAGGAACTCTTCGGGTGGCGAACCCGGTACTGGTCGTTTCTGTTGAAGCTGGCCAAGGATCGACCGTCCTGGACCTTGCCAGCCTCTCCTGGGCCGAGCACGGGGCCGTTCCACTGGGACAATCGGCCCCTTTCTGTGCGTGAGCAGATGCGCTTGCAGACCTTCCCTGACGAATGGAGCATCGATCAGCCGTTCCGCGCTGGTCGGCGGATGGTGGGTAACGCGACCCCTCCGCTACTTGCAGAGGTGCTGGGGCGGACAATCGTGAGAGACCTTGAACTGGGCGGGGCTTCAGTCAGGTCTCGTCTTTTGGCGGGAGCGCCGTCTTTGCTGCCCGAGCGGCAGCTGAGCGTTCCGCGTGCCGTCGCGCCTGTCCCGATTCCTGAGGCGTACCAACCTCAGGTGGGTACCAAGGAGGCTCATCCAGGCGAGGGTATTGGACCTTCGCCTCGACGGTTGGCGACGAGAGGCTGACCTGCCCGGCCCTTTGTGTGGACTCTGTTGCTGGGCGAACGTTCGGCCGAAGGGGAGCGCTTGCATCGCCGGGCCTAGAAGGCGGGCTGTGGCGGGTGCGGGTTCTTCGCGCGCCGGGCTGGTTCGCTGCCACTAGCGTGGCTGCTGAGGCGTAGAGGTTGCTTCGTAGGTGCTGGGTGGTGCTGCCGGCGTTCAGGAGGTTGAGTGCCTCGTCGGCGGGGGCGGCGGCCCGCTGCTCGATGCCGACTTGTCCGCCGTGGCGGTAGTCGCACCGACTGCTCTCCACCACAGGAACGCGATGTCTAGCAGCTATCCGCGCCCCGTCTCGTGTCGCCCACGGCTCCGGTCGGCGGAGCGGCTTTGGGCTGGAGCTGCTTTGGGGCGAGTGATCATGGCCCCTTAAGCTTCCGGCGAGTCGGGCAGTCTGTGGACCTGCCCGTTAAAGCACGACGTTGGGGCCATGATCTTAGAGGCTCGCCCCAAAGTGGCTGCGTAAAGCCGTGGAGCCGACCGCCCCAGCCACGATGTACCCATTCTCTGAGGTCAGTTGGCCGCCAGCTCTTGTCGCGCGGCCCGGTGGACCGGGCCGGAGCGGGGCGGAGACAGGAGCGGCGGCCCGGGGAGCCGGGCCGCGCGCGGGGAGCGGAGCGAGCCGCCTTGAACCAGTAGAGAAAGTTGTAACTCAGTCCGACTGGTGGGGCTTGAAGTCGTGTGCGCAGGATGGGAGTTCGGTCGCCTGGCGGTCGGCGAGGGGCAGGAAGAGTACTGGTCGTATCGTCCAGGTGATCCGAGTGTCGGCATGCGTCACAGAGACCGTGCAGGGCTCCATGCCCAGGAGTGCTCTGCGGGTTTGGACGCGTCCCGCGTACAGCCACCCCCAGGCCTCGTCGGAAGCGTCGGCGTCGAGTGCCGGTGAGATGGTGCGGAGTGCGATCGCTACCCACCTGTCGGCCTGCGCTGCCGTGTAGGCGTCGAATGATGCTCGTAGCTGCTGCTCGCCCTGCTGGCCCGTGGTGGTCTCCGTCCAGCACTCGCACCAGTAGCCGCGTCGGGGCCCTCTCATCCGCATGGTTGGACTCCCCGGCCGGCATCGGTGAAAAGCTCCGCGGTGACTGTGTGGCCCTTGTCGCTGTCGTGGACGACGACCCGGTGTGCGATCGCGCTGACCATGCCCAGGCCTCTGCCGTGTTCCGCCTCGTCGTGCTGGTGCTCGACCTTCGGTGCGGTTCTCGTGCCCCCGTCGTCCGTGACCGACAACGCGACCATCTGCGGTGATACCTCGACGGCCAGGGAGAAGCTGCCCGACTGGCGACCGCTCGCCGTATGCAGGATCGCGTTCGCGCTTAGCTCGCTCACGATCAGCTCGGCGTCCTCCGCCAAGGGCGAGTCACGAAGGATGTCCCGCGTCCAGCGTCGGGCCCGGCTGACCTCTTCTGGGAAACCTGGGCAAGTGAGGCCCCAGACTCGGATAGTGCTCGTATACTCGTGCATACAAGTTCCTTCGTGCTGGTAGGCCGCCATGTGCAGCGGGTTCGAGCTAGACGAGTTTCACGCCGTCGTGGGCGCGGATCGCCGGTGGGGAAGCCGCGTCGAGTGCGTCCAGGACGCGGATCGCGTAAGCCTCGTCGGCGAGTTCTGTGACTTCATCGCGGGTGGCCCAGCGCAGAGCTCGGGTCTCGTCGCCGGTGGTGGGCGTACCGTCGGCGGCCTCGCAGCGGAAGACCATGGAGACGATCAAGCCCGTCATGTTCTTGTAGATGCCGGTGAGTGTCGCGGGAAGCGCGATCTTGATGCCGGTTTCTTCGAGGACCTCGCGTTGCAAGGCCTCGGGGATGGTCTCCTCGCGTTCGAGGATGCCGCCCGGGGGTTCCCAGTGGCCGTTGTCGCGGCGCTTGATCAAAAGGGCCCGGCCCTGCTCGTCAACGATGACTCCGGCAACGCTCACGGAGTGCGGACGGTCAGTGCTCACGGTGCTCGACCCTCTCGAATAGCTAGGCTCTCCACCGTAGCAACAACACTCGCCCAGTCGTCTAGATACCTAAAGGAGTACACGTGACGTCACTCCCGAGCCTGCTCGGCGATATCGACCCCACGAGCGATCGTGCGGTCTTTCGACAGATCGCCGACCAGCTGCGCGAGGCCATCGACCGTGGGCGATTCAAGGAAGGCGAGAAGCTGCCCTCGGAAGCCGAACTCGTCGAGCACTACGGCGTCTCCCGGATGACCGTTCGGAACTCCTTCTCCATCCTCACCGGTGAGGGCCTGGTTCATGCCGAGCATGGAAAGGGCGTCTTCGTGCGGCCCCGGCCGCCCGTCCGGCGCTTGGCCTCCGACCGCTTCGCCCGGCGCCACCGTGAGCAAGGCAAGTCTGCCTTCATCGTCGAAGCTGACGCTGCGGGCAGCCATCCCCAGGTCGACAGCCTGGAGGTCAAGGAAGAGAAGGCCAGTCAGGACATCTCCACCCGCCTCGGTTCCGTGCGACGCGTGCTCGCTCGTCGGCGCCGCTACCTGCTCGACGGCCGGCCGGTCGAGTTCGCCACCTCCTACCTCCCGCTCGACATCGCGCGCGGTACGCAGATCGCCGAGCCCAATCCCGGCCCCGGCGGCATCTACGCCCGCCTCGAAGAGCTGGGGCACCACCTCGACCACTTCGAGGAGGAGATCCGGGCCCGGATGCCCGCGCCGTCAGAAGTGCGGACGCTCCGGCTGGCCTCTGGCGTGCCCGTGATCCACCTGATCCGCACCGCGTATGACACCGAAGGGCGGGCCGTGGAGGTCTGCGACACCGTCATGGCGGCGGACGCCTACGTCCTGTCGTACCAGCTCCCGGCCACGTAAGGGCCTGACAGCCGTGGCACACGGTGGTCGCTCCCCCGAACTCGTACATCCCAACAGGCATACTCGTATAGACGAGTGGGCAAGTTGTGTGGCAACGTAGTCCGCGTTCCCGGAAGTCGGGTTCGAAGGCTGCATCTTGTATAGACGAGTAGATGGGAAGAATCTTGCGAACCATCCGTGTGGAGACCTCGGCCGCGACGATCCTGCTGACTGAGGCGCCCGAGCCCAAGGTCCGCGACCGACAGACGGGCGAGATCGCCAAGGACATCAACAGCGGTGAAGCCCTGATGACGATCGGCGTCGTGTACATCGAGGAGGGGGAGTCGTCCCTGGTCAAGGTGACCATCCCGGAGAGCGGAGTGTCCGAGGGGCTGGCGCTCGGTGCGCCGGTCTCGCTTCCGGGGCTCGTGGCCCGGCCGTGGGAGAGCGTGTTCAACGGCCAGCAGCGGCACGGCATCGCATACCGCTGCGCCGCCGTCACTCCGGCAGCCTTCCCGGCAGCCATGGAGGCCTCGGCCTGATGACCGACCTGACGACGCTTCTGGAGGTGGGTGGTCCTGTCGCCGCGCTTGGCGGCGGGGCTGCCTACGCCCGGGCCAACCATCCCGGGGCCTACTGGTCTGCGGTCGGCCTGCCGATGTCCACGGCCCGACTGCTCAGCTCGTACGGCTCGGTCATGGAGGCCTGCGGCCTGACGGTGACGCCGTCCCGACTGCGGGTCCTGGCGGTCAAGGCCGCCACCCGTGGGGAGGTCCGGCCCGTACCGCCTCGGCGCGGGATCATCCGCCCGACCACGACCGGATTACGGCTCCGTCTGCGGCTCGCACCAGGCCAGGAGCCCGCCGACGTGGCCGCCTCGGCCGAACGCCTTCGGCATGCCTGGGGAGTTCACGCCGTGTACGTGACCACGGTCAAGCCTGGCGTGGTCGACCTGCGACTCGTGGGTTACGACGTGCTGCGCAAGGTCCGTATGCCGCGCAAAGCGGTGGGCGGGGCCCTGCAAGTGCCCGTGGCGCTGCGGGAAGACGCGACACCTTTCGTACGCGACTACCGCGTGGTGCCGCACGGCCTCTCCCTGGGCGCCACCCTGTCGGGCAAGTCCATGTACCTGCGGCACCTCGTTGCCGGACTCGCACCGCAGCCCGTCGCCCTGGTCGGCATCGACTGCAAGCGCGGTGTGGAGCTGGCGCCCTTCGCCTCGCGGCTGTCGGCGCTGGCCACTGACCCCGAGCAGGCTGCCGAGTTGCTGCCCGCGCTCATCAAGGAGATGGAGGACCGGTACGACCTGATCAAGGCACGCCAGAGGATCGCGCCGGGCACGCCCAATGAGGAGATCACCTCCGACATCTGGGGGCTTCCCGAGCAGGAACGGCCCGTCCCCGTGGTGCTGTTCGTCGACGAGGTGGCGGAACTGTTCCTCGTCGCCACGAAGAAGGAGGAAGAGCGGCGGGACGAGATGGTCACTCAGCTCATCCGGCTTGCTCAGCTCGGCCGCGCGGCCGGTATCTACCTGGAGGTGTGCGGGCAGCGATTCGGCGCCGAGCTCGGCAAGGGCGCCACGATGCTCCGAGCCCAGTTGACCGGTCGCGTCTGCCACCGCGTGAACGACGAAGCCTCCGCGAAAATGGCGCTCGGCGACATCGCCCCCGAAGCGGTCTCTGCCGCCTGCGCCATCCCTGCCGAACGGCCCGGTCTCGCCGTCGCCGGTGACACCTCGGGCGGCTGGTCTCGCATCCGTACCCCGTACCTCTCACTGTCCGACGCCGCCGAGACCTGCCGCGCGTCGGCCCACATGGTCCCCGACCTGCCCGCGCTGAAGCCCTTCCGGCCCTCAGTGCCCGTGCAGCCGGTCGAGTCGCCGGCCTCAGTCGTGCAACCGCGCCCGGTCACCGGCTGAGCCGCACCTTCCCACCCCGGTCGGCGTGACCGTCTCGCGCCACGTCCCTACCCCTGCCATGCCTGAACCCGGAAGGAGCCGCAGCATGCGCGCCCAACTGGCCCGTATCGACGCGGTACTCGTCCAGGCCGTCATCGCGGCCGCCCTGTCCTTCGCCCACCTGCACGACGTCGCCTCGGCGGCCGGACAGGACGGGTGGAAGGCGTGGGCCTACCCGATCTCGGTCGACCTGCTGCTCGTTGCCGCCTGGCGTCGACTGCGGACCGGTGAGGCCAAAGCCGCGGGCTGGTGTTGGTTCGTCATCGCGCTTGCGGCCTCCCTGGGCGCGAATGTCGCCACGGCTGGACTGCTCGACCTGAACCATGTGCCGGCCTGGCTCCGCATCCTCGTCGCGGGCTGGCCTGCGGTCGCCTTCCTCGGCGGAACGCTCCTCGCGCACTCGGCGCCGACCCGGCAGGACGTGCCCGAGGAGGACGGCCGAGAGCCCGAGCGCATCGACGACCAGGAGGACGACGGCCAGGAGGACGCGCCCGATCCCGTACCGGAGCTCCCGCCGCCACCGGCTACCGAACCCGCGCCCGCCTCTCCAACTCCCGTCGTTTCCATCCCGGCCGCCCTGGTCGAGCACGCCCGCAAAGTCGCCACCGAGCACCACTCCCGTACCGGCACGGACATCGACACCACGACCCTGCGCGCCCGCCTCGGCGTCCCGATGCCCATGGCCGACGCCATCGCCGCTCAGCTCTGAAAGCTCGGAACGTTCTGAAGGGAGATCCACATGAGCGCCAACCGCCGCTTCCGCTCCGTCGCCCGCATCGGTCCCGTTCAGGTCGGCACGTCGTACGACGGCCGTGGCCGCGAGAAGCACACCGCCGCCTGCACGGCCCCGCGCTGCGGCTTCTCCGCCGACTACGACAGCCGCGCCGCCGCCGAGCTGGCCGCCCGTACCCACCGCTGCCCCGTCCGCTGAAAGGACCCGCCTCCGTGACCGTCAGCCTGCCGCTCGTGTTCGTCCTCGGCCTCTTCGCCTGGGGAGCAGTCAAGTTCCTCGGCGTCCGCACGTGGATCGTCGTGGTGATCGCCCTGTTCGGCTTCTGGCTCTCGCACACCTTCATGGCCCCGGCCATCGAATCCGGTACGCGCTCCGGCGTGGACGTCGTAAACGGCTCACATGACTAGACGAGTAGGTAAGGAGAACTTCGCCATGTTCCTGCCCAAGTACCCCGACAGCCCGACGCCGCCGCCCGCGCACATCCACACCGTGGCGGATCCGGCCCCCGTGGCCCGGCCGACGCCCCAGATATCCATCACCTCCGGGGCGGTCGTGGCCGTCCTCGTCGGCGGCGTCGTGCTGACCGCGCTCCTGGCCGCTGTCGCCGTCACGGCCATCTCCGTCGCCGTGTGCGCCGTGGTCATTCGCTCGATGCTCCGCGACCAGCGGCGGCGCTAGTCGCCAGCACTGACAGACCCCCGGGGCGGCCCTGATACCGCCAAGCATCCGCCGCCCCGGGGGCCCTGCCCCTCCTAGCCGAAGCCAGAAGGAGAACAGCCATCGTCACCCGCGCCACCCCACCCCCGCTCCGCGAACTGGGTCAACTGGCCGCACTCGGCACCATGCCCGCGCTCCTGCGCCAACTCTCCGGACTCGGCGGCTGCACGCACCCGATCCGCCTCGACGGCCACCGCACCGAGCACGCCGTGAACACCCGTACCGGCGAGATCGGCGACGTCCTCCACCACCTCGACTCCGCAGGCCTCCCGGCCGGTCACCTTCTCGTCCGCTGCAACAACCGCCGTACGACCCGCTGTGCGGCCTGCGCGGAGGTCTACCGCCGTGACACCTTCCACCTGATCGCCTCCGGCCTGCGCGGCGGCAAGGGCGTCCCCGAACGGGTCGCCGCCCACCCCCGCGTCTTCGCCACCTTCACCGCTCCCGGGTTCGGCCCGGTTCACAACCGCCCCAAGGGACCGGCCCGAACAGTCCGCCCCTGCCGCTGCGGTGTGCTCCACGACCAGGAGGACGCCGCCCTCGGCACTCCGCTGGATCCCAACACCTACGACTACGAAGCGGCCGTGCTCTGGAACGCGCATGCCGGAGCGCTCTGGAGGCGCTTCTCCACGTACGTCCGCCGGGAGGTCGCCAAGCGCGCCGGACTCACGCAGCGGGCCTTGCCTGCGTACGCGCGGGTGTCCTTCGCCAAGGTCGCCGAGTATCAGAAGCGCGGTGCGGTGCACTTCCACGCGGTGATCCGTATCGACGGCCCAGGGGGCGGTGACACCCCGCCTCCCGCCTGGGCGACAGCCGAGCTGCTGACCGACGCCATCCGAGCTGCTGCGACGGCCGCCAGCGTGGACGGCCCGGTCATCGACGGGCGCGCGCACGTCTTCACTTTCGGTCGCCAACTCGACGTACGCACGATCCGCTCGGCCGACTTCGACGGTGGCCAGGACCTGACCGAACGGGCTGTCGCCTCGTACATCGCCAAGTACGCCACCAAGGGCGCCGAGACTGCCACGGGAGCTCTGGACCGTCCCCTCAAGTTCATCGCGGAAGTCGCCCAGCTCGACATCAGCGACCACGCCCGCCGCATGATCCGCACCGCCTGGGCTCTCGGCGCCCGTAAGGAACTGGCGGAACTCCGGCTCCGGGCCTGGGCCCACATGCTCGGCTTCCGCGGCCACTTCTCGACGAAGTCCCGCCGCTACTCGACCACTCTCGGCGCCCTCCGTACCGCCCGTGCTGAATGGCGCGCAGCGCAAGCCACAGCGGCCACCGCCGCCTCGACCACCTACGGAAATCCGGAGGTGGTCGACACGACCCTCGTCCTCGCCCACTGGGTCTACGCCGGAACCGGCCTCACCGACACCGAAGCCTGGCTCGCTGAATCCCTCGAACCCGCCCCTGGAACAGAAGGAGAACCGACGCATGCGTGACGACGAGCTGTTGACCGTGGCTGATGTCATGGCTCGCCTGAAGGTCGGGCGGTCTACGGTCTACGACCTGATCCGCACTCGGCGTCTGCCCTCTGTCGCCATCGGGCGATGCCGACGCATCCCTGCCTCTGCCCTCGGAGATTTCATCGCCGGGCAGATGGAGCGTGCTGCCTGATGACCATGCGTCGTAGCCGTGGTGACGGTGGCCTGCACTGGGATGAGAAGCGGCAGCGCTATATCGCCACCGCGAATCTGGGCTTCGATCCGAGCGGCAAGAGGATCGTCAAGCGGGGGAGTGGCAGGACCAAGACCGAGGCGAAGAACAAGCTCAAGGAAGTGTTGCGCGATCACGATGACGGGCTCGCCATCGCGCCCACCAATTACACCGTCGCGGACGCGGTGAACGACTGGCTCACATACGGCCTGGCGGGGCGTGACGAGAGCACGATCGAGACCGTCACCGGGCTGAGTCGGACCCACGTGATCCCAAGCCTAGGAGCGCGAAAGCTCCGTGATCTCAGCGCGGAGGACGTCGACCGCTGGCTGGCGGTCAAGGCTCGCACCCTCAGCACGCGCACTCTGCAAAGCCTGCACTCCTGCCTCAACCGGTCGGTCAAGCGGGCCATGGCGCGGGACAAGGTGAAGCGCAACGTCGTCGAGTTGTGCGCCGTTCCGGCCGGCCGTCCGGGGCGCCCGTCCAAGGCGCTCACCTTGGTCCAGGCGGAGGCCGTGCTCAAGGCCGCTGAGGGGACCTCGATGTACGCGTACATCGTCGTCGCGCTGCTGACCGGGGCCCGTACCGAGGAGCTGCGCGCGCTCACCTGGGATCACGTGTTCCTCAAGGGCAGGCCGGACGCCACTCCGCCGCAGCCTCCGCACATCGCCGTGTGGCGGTCGGTCCGGCGTGGCGGGGACACCAAGACACGGAAGTCCCGGCGCACGCTCGCCCTGCCCGCGCGGTGCGTGGAAGTGCTGTGGGCGCAGTTTGAGGACCAGGGCTGGGAGCGCCTCGCCGCCGGTGACGACTGGCAGGAGAACGGGCTCGTCTTCTCCTCGGCCGTCGGCAAGCCGCTGGACGCGACCAACGTCCGCCGTGCCTTCCGGGTGGCCCTCAAGGACGCTGAGGGGATCGACGCCGCCGAGTGGACGCCTCGGGAGCTCCGGCACAGCTTCGTCTCGCTGCTCTCCGACAGTGGCGTGCCCCTGGAAGAGATCTCCCGGCTCGTCGGGCACTCGGGGACCGCCGTGACCGAGGAGGTCTATCGGAAGCAGATCCGGCCCGTGATCCAGACCGGCGCGGTGGTCATGGACGGCATCTTCAAGCGGGCTCCGGAGCGGTAGTCACGCAGATAGACACGCACACGAAAAAAGTGGCCAGCCTACTCTCATGAGTAGGCTGGCCACCTGGTGTTTCAGCTGTCGGGGTGGCGGGATTTGAACCCACGACCTCTTCGTCCCGAACGAAGCGCGCTGCCAAGCTGCGCTACACCCCGATGTCGTTGGTCCAGCGGCTTGCTGTGCAGGCCGTGGCGACACCGATTACTTTAGCGGACCGGCGCCCGGAGACGAAATCCGGTTTTTGCGGGGCCGGGGCTGGGGGCGGACGTGGTCCAGGGCGACGATGAGCAGGGCCAGGGCGCTGAAGGCCAGGCCGAAGAGGGCGGCGTTGCCCAGGACCCCCGCGTAGCCGTGGATGTCGACGTCCAGGAACGGGTACGGGTAGCGGGCCGGCGGGCCCGGGGGGAGCAGGGCGCCGCGGGAGAGGGCGAAGGCCAGGTAGGCCAGGGGGTAGAGCAGCCACAGGGCCGCATGGTGGGGGCGCAGGCCGCCCGGCCTGGTGAGCAGGAGCCAGTCCAGGGCCACACCGATCGGCGTCACGGTGTGCAGGAGCTGGTTGGCGACGGAGTGCCAGCCTGACGTGGCGGACATGGCGGACACCGCCTCAGTGGTCTCCGTCATCGAGAAGCCGCTCGTGTCGTCGGCCAGGATCAGGTGGTAGACGAGGCCCGTGATCGCGATGAAGAGGAGCGTGCCGCCGGACAGCCAGGCCGGGAGCGGTCGGCGGCCCCGCCAGGCATGCCCCGCCGAGAGACCGAGCACCACGGCCACCAGCACATTGCTCTGGATCGTGAAGTAGCTGAGGACCCGTAGGGGGCTCCCCAGGGACAGGTCGATCACGATCCCGGTCACCGCGGCCAGCGCCAGCAGCGTGCGGAACACGGCTGCGAGGGGGCGGCGTACGGGCGGCACCACCGCCTCGGCGGGAACTTCCGGACCGGTGGCAGCCTTGCGTGTGAGGTGGGTGAGGTGGGTGAGGTGGGTGAGGTGACGTGCCTGGTGGGGCCGGTGTCGCTGGCCTGCCTGGCGCAGTTGGTACGCCTGATCCCGTCGGTCAGTCGGGCGTGACCGCCATGCCTGGCGTACATCGCGTATCGGGTGTATGGGGCATATCGGAGCGAACATGCCCCCACCGTAGGCACCGTCCCCCTCACATGTCCGCCGTGACGGCGCCCGTGTCGGTCAGCCGGTGACGGAATCAGCCCCGTGAGGACTGAGCCCCGCGACGAAGGGAGGCCGCGACGAGGCCCGCCCCGCCGTTACCTCAGCCCCGCCCCGTCAACGTGAGCAGCGTCGCCTCCGGAGGGCACGCGAACCGCATCGGTGTGTAGCGGTTCGCTCCGCAACCCGCCGACACGTGCATGTAGGACGTGCGGCCCTCCGCCGTATGCGTGGAGAGGCCCTTCACGCGGTCCGTGTCCAGGTCGCAGTTGGTGACGAGTGCCCCGTAGAACGGGATGCAGACCTGCCCGCCGTGGGTGTGGCCAGCGAGGATCAGCGGGTAGCCGTCGGCCGCGAAGGCGTCCAGGGCGCGCAGGTACGGGGCGTGCACGATGCCCATCGAAAAGTCGGCCCCGGCGTCCGGACCGCCCGCCACGCGCGCGTACCGGTCACGTTTGATGTGCGGGTCGTCCACACCCGTGAGCCCGATCTCGTAACCGTCGATCTTCAGCGCTCCCCGCGTGTTCGTGAGGTTCACCCAGCCCGCGGCGTCGAACCCGTCGCGCAGGCCCTCCCAGGGGTTGTGGATGACGCCGACGGCGGGTGCGTTGCCGTTCAGACCGTGCTTGCCCTGGACCTTCTCGACCAGGTAGCGGGCGGGGTTGCGGGGCTTGGGGCCGTAGTAGTCGTTCGAGCCGAAGACGTACGCCCCGGGGAACTCCATCAGCGGGCCGAGCGCGTCCAGCGTCTCCGGGACGCCCTCCGGGTCGGACAGGTTGTCGCCCGTGTTGATCACGAAGTCGGGGCGCAGGCCCGCCAGCGAGCGCAGCCACCGCTGCTTCTTGCGCTGTCCGGACACCATGTGGATGTCGGAGACCTGGAGGACTCTCAGGGGGCGCATCCCCGTCGGCAGTACGGGCACGGTGACCCGCCTCAGCCGGAAGGAACGGGCCTCGAAGCCCACCGAGTAGGCGAGACCGGCCGCAGCCGTCGCCGTGATGCCCAGGGGTACTGCGTATCGCGCGCGCATCCCCCCATCGTGTCAGACCCCGGACGGGCACCGTCCGGCAGCGGCGTCCGGCAGCGGCGTCCGGGCAACCCCCCGGCCCCCGGAGGAAATCGGCGGGCGGAACATCCCGTGGACCTGCCACAATCGACCCATGACCACGCTCAAGTCGAAGCTGCAGGAAGACCTCACCGCCGCGATCCGGGGGCGCGACGAGCTGCGCTCCTCGACGCTCCGGCTGACCCTCACCGCCGTCACGAAGGAGGAGGTGGCGGGCACCGAGGCCCGCGAGCTCTCCGACGACGACGTGCAGAAGGTGATCGCCCGCGAGGCGAAGAAGCGCCGTGAGGCCGCCGAGGCCTTCGGGCAGGCCGGGCGCACCGAGCAGGCGGAGCGGGAGAAGGCGGAGGGCGAGATCCTCGCCGAGTACCTTCCCAAGCAGCTCTCCGACGACGAGCTCAAGGCGATCGTCGCGCAGGCCGTCGAGGAGGCCAGGGCCGCCGGCGCCGAGGGCCCGCGCGCCATGGGCCAGGTCATGAAGATCGTGAACCCGAAGGTCGCGGGTCTGGCCGAGGGCGGCCGCGTCGCCGCCACGGTCAAGCAGCTCCTCGCGGGCTGAGGCAGCGCCGTCCGCTGAGCAGCAGCACCCGTACGCGTACCCGTACGCGTCCCGTACCTGTACGCCTACCCGTACCCGTACGTCGACGAGGGCGCCCCCTGAAGCAGGGAGCGCCCTCGTTCACGTACAGGACGAGCTATCGGCAGAGCTACCGGGGCCAGCCGCCGATCCCGCCCCCGAAGCCGTTCCCGTTCCCACCGTTACCGGTTCCGTTGCCGCCGATCACGCCCGGCGGGAACTCCGGCCAGGTGCCGCCCCCGCCGCCGTCACCGTCGTGGCCACCGCCACCGCCGTTGCCGCCGCCATTACCGCCGCCCCCGCCCCCGCCGGGCTTGTCGTCATGGCCGCCGCCGTGGTCCCCGTCTCCGTTCCCGTTCCCGTCCCGGTCCTTGTCGTCGCCGGGAAGGTGCACGGTGTTGAAGCCCGGCGACGGCTTGCCCGTGAGGGCGCCGCTCATCGCGTCGCGCCAGATCGGACCCGGCACCTCGCCACCGAAGACCTTGTCGTACGTGACTCCGCCGATGGGGATGTTGACCATTTGCCGCTTGTGCTGCGGGTCGCCGACCCAGACCGCGCCCGACATGTTCGGGGTGTAGCCCACGAACCAGGCGGCGTAGCGGTAGTCGGTCGTACCGGTCTTGCCCGCGCTCGCGCGGGAGCCGAGCCCGGCCTGCCGGCCCGTACCGTCCTCGACCACGCCCTTCAGCAGGGTGTTGATGGTGTCGGCGGTCTTCTGCGACATGGCGCGCGAGCACGTCGTCTTCGGCACCGGCAGCGACTTGCCGCCGAGCGTCGTGATCGCCTCGATGGCGATCGGCGTGCAGTACGTGCCGCGCGAGGCGAAGGACGCGTACGCGCCGGCCATCGTCAGCGGCGACACCTCCTGGGTGCCGAGCGCGATCGAGGGGGCCTGCGCCATCGTCTTGCCGTCGGCGCGCTCGACGCCCATCTTGTCGGCCATCTTCGTCACCGGGCAGATGCCGATGTCGCCGATGAGCTGCACGTAGTAGGTGTTGACCGACTTGGCGGTGGCCTCCCGCATGCCGTACGGGCCGACCTCGGACTCGTTCTCGTTGCTGAGCTCTTCGTTGTTGGTGTTCACCCAGTCCTTGCCGGAACAGGTGGAGACCCGTTCCGGATACGGCATCTCGTACGGGGACGCGTAGTTCTGCCCCGCCGACTTGCCGCCCTCCAGGGCCGCGGCTGCCACGATCGGCTTGAACGTCGATCCGGGCTGGTAGCCCGCGCCGCCGCCCATGCCGTGGTCCACGGAGAGGTTGATCGTGGTCTCGTCCTTCTTGAAGCCGTAAGGACGCGACTGGCCCATGCCGAGGATCTTGCCCGTGCCCGGCTCGACGATCGCGGCGGCGGTCGCCACGTCGTCCGTCTTGTTCACGTGCTTCTTGATGGACGCCTGCACCGAGTGCTGCGCCTGCGGGTCGAGGGTCGTACGAACCTTCAGACCGCCCCGGTTCCAGACCTTGGCCCGGTCCTCGCGGGTCTTGCCGAAGACCGGGTCGTTGAGGAACACCTCGCGTACGTAGTCGCAGAAGAAGCCCGCGCCGTTGACCGAGGTGATGCAGCCCTTCTCGGGCCGGCTCACCTTCAGGCCCAGGTCCGCCTTCTTGGCGGTGTCCGCCTCGGCCTGCGAGATGTCGTGCGTCTCGACCATGCGCTGCAGCACGACGTTGCGCCGCTTGGTGGCCTCCGCCGAGTCGTTGACCGGGTCGTACCGGCTCGGCGACTGCACGATGCCGGCGAGGAGCGCGGCCTCCTGGAGCTTCAGGTCCTTGGCGGGCTTGGAGAAGTAGCGCTGGGACGCGGCCTCGACGCCGTAGGCCTGCTGCCCGAAGTAGGTGATGTTGAGGTAGTTCTTGAGAATGCGCTTCTTGCCCAGCTTCTCCTCGACCTGAATCGCGTACTTCAGCTCGCGGATCTTGCGGCCGAGCGTCTGCTGCGTGGCCTCGGCGACCTTCGTCGGGTCGTCGCCCGCCTCCTCGACGAAGACGTTCTTCACGTACTGCTGGGTCAGCGTGGACGCGCCCTGCGAGACGCCGCCGCTCTGCGCGTTCTGGTTGAGCGCGCGCAGGATGCCCTTGAGGTCGACCGCGCCGTGCTCGTAGAAGCGGGAGTCCTCGATCGCGACGATCGCCTTCTGCATGTACGGCGAGATGTTCTTCAGCTTCACGACGGTGCGGTCACGCGAGTACACCGTGGCGATCTGACCGCCCTTGTTGTCCAGGATCGTGGTGCGCTGACTGAGCGGCGGCTGCTTCAGGTTGGCGGGGATCTCGTCGAACCCCTCGACCGAACCCTTGGCCGCGAGGCCCAGCGCTCCGAACGCGGGCAGGGCGATCCCGGCCAGCACCGCACCCGCCAGGACGCTGACTCCGAGGAACTTCGCGGCCTGCTGAGTTGGTGACAGACCACCGCCCGAGCGCTTGTTTCCCATGGGGGCAGCCTAATCCGTACGCGGCGGCGTTCCGAGGGAGCGGGTGATCTTCGGGATTTCGTGGCTGTCGTGCCTGCCGTCGAGCCAGCCGTTGCATGGCCGTCGCGTCTGCCGTCGTGTGACGGTCGAGTCGTCGCCGCGTGGCCCTTACGTCATCGTCCCCCGGGGTCCCACAAGTGCGCGCCGCCGACGTTCTGATTCTCCGGACAGGCCCCAATGCCTTGGCCTAAGCTGCTCTCAACTGTCACTGCCGTGCGGTTCAGCAACACCCCATTCCCCGCTCCCGACCGCCCCCGCATCGCGCGGATTCCTGTCCGAATCCGCCTCATGTGACGCCCGGCGTCCGTTGTGGCTCAACTGAACTGTCCCGGAATGCCGTTTTCCTCACGGATGTCGTCCGCTCACTCCGTCGGGTGATCTGCCGCTTACGCATAGTCCGTTCGGGCCATTCAAGATTGGGCCCGAAGGGGGTGTTGCGCTGTGCCCACCTTCCGTAACGTCCTCAACTGGCGGCGGTGCATATGCCGCTGCCGCCGTGGGGGAGCCTCGATTCGGGAGAGGACGGCGCCGGTATGGGCTGGGTAACCGACTGGAGTGCGCAGGCGGCCTGCCGCACTACCGATCCGGATGAACTGTTCGTTCAAGGAGCAGCGCAGAACAGGGCCAAGGCGGTGTGCACCGGGTGTCCGGTGCGGACCGAATGCCTGGCCGACGCGCTGGACAATCGCGTCGAGTTCGGCGTGTGGGGTGGCATGACGGAGCGGGAGCGCCGCGCACTGCTGCGCAGGCGTCCCACTGTCACCTCATGGCGCAGGCTCCTGGAGACAGCGCGCTCCGAGTACGAGCGCGGTACGGGCCTGTTGCCCGTGGACTTGGAGGACGAGGAGACGTACGAGAGCTACGCGGCGGTGGGGTAGGCGGGTACCCCATCGGGGCGATGAACCCCCATCCACGTTCCCCACCAGGGCCCCCGGCGTCCCCCAGCGTCAACCCGCCAGCCGGTCCCCTACGGCCCGGAGCCCCGCAAGGTCATGCACATCACCGGGGAGCGCGGCCACTTCGGCCACCGCCACCTCGGGGTGGAGCGCGGTGAAGCGGTCACGCGTGCGCTGTTCGCGCACGAGCAACTGCATGCGCTCCGCGTGCAGGCGCAGCAGCCCCGCGGTCATCTGCTCGACACACGCGTCGGTGACCGGCTGCTCGCGTACCGAATCGGACGCAGGCTCGGCCTCGGGCTTGGATCCGGACGCAGTCTCGGGTTCGGTTTCAGGCTCGGTCTCGGGCTCGTGAGAAGTGGGGCCCTCCGGCGGCGTGGGGGCTTCGGGCGGCACAGAAGATTCGGGCGGCGCGGAGGGGGCCGGCGTAGCAGAGAATTCTGGAGCAGAGGATTCTGAAGTGGCAGGAAACTCGGGGGAGTTACGAACTCCTACCTTCCCGCCCCCCTGATCCACAATGCGACGTTCCTCAAGATTTTCCGCAGCGGCGAGTGCCCGCTCGGCCGACAGCTGGGCGGCGCCGCTGCCGTGCACACGGTTCAGTACGAGACCCGCCAGCGGCATGTCGTCCGCGGCGAGCCGCTCCACGAAGTACGCCGCCTCCCGCAGCGCGTCCCGCTCCGGCGAGGCCACCACCAGGAACGCCGTGCCGGGCGCCTGCAACAGCCGGTACGTCGCGTCGGCCCGGGTGCGGAAGCCGCCGAACATGCTGTCCATCGCCGTCACGAACATCTGCACGTCACGCAGCAGCTGCCCGCCGAGCAGCTTGCCCAGGGCCCCCGTCATCATCGACATCCCGACGTTCAGGAACTTCATCCCGGCCCGGCCGCCCACCTTCGCCGGCGCCATCAGGACGCGGATCAACTTCCCGTCCAGGAAGGAGCCGAGCCGCTTGGGAGCGTCCAGGAAGTCGAGCGCCGAGCGCGAGGGCGGTGTGTCGACGACGATCAGGTCCCACTCGTCGCGGGAGCGCAGCTGCCCCAGCTTCTCCATCGCCATGTACTCCTGCGTGCCCGCGAAGCCCGCCGAAAGCGACTGGTAGAAGGGGTTGTTGAGGATCGCCTTGGCGCGTTCCTTGTCCGTGTGCGCCTCGACGATCTCGTCGAAGGTGCGCTTCATGTCGAGCATCATGGCGTGCAGTTCGCCGGGCCCTTCGATGCCCTTGACCTGCCGCGGAACGTTGTCGAGCGAGTCGATGCCCATGGACTGCGCGAGCCTGCGCGCCGGGTCGATGGTGAGGACGACGGTCTTGCGGCCCCGCTCCGCCGCACGCAGCCCGATGGCGGCCGCCGTGGTCGTCTTGCCGACACCCCCGGAACCGCAGCACACGACGATCCGGGTTTTCGGGTCGTCGATCAGGGAGTCCACGTCGAGGACGAGACCGGGCTCCAGAGTCCGTGCCGCCCTCTGCGCCCGCGCCGTCTCCTGCGCCCGCGCCGTCTCCTGGGTCCGCGCCGACTTCTGGGGCGCGGCGTCTCCGGTCTCCCTGGTCATGCGATCCCTTGCTTCCGCAGTGCCGTGGCGAGCTCGTAGAGGCCCGCGAGGTCCATCCCGCCCGCGAGGAGCGGGAGTTCGTGCAGAGGCTGTCCGAACCCGGTCAGCAGGGCGCGCTGGTCACGCTCAAGGGCGAACCGCTCGGCGTACTCGGCGGCCTGCTCCAGGAGCGGGTCGACGAGCCGCTCGGCCGCCCCGCCGCGCCGCGCGCCGCCGAGCCCGGCGGCGGCCAGGGACTTGGCGACCGCCGTACGGGGCGCCTGCTCCAGGCCGAGCTTCAGCGACGCCTCGTCCAGGAGGGCCGGGCGCACCATGTTCACGATGAGCCGCCCGACGGGCAGCTGCGCGGCCCGCAGCTCGGCGACCCCGTCCGCGGTCTCCTGGACGGGCATCTCCTCCAGGAGTGTCACCAGGTGCACGGCCGTTTCCGGGGACTTCAGGACCCGCATCACGGCCTGCGCCTGATTGTGTATCGGCCCGATCTTGGCGAGCCCGGCGACCTCGTCGTTCACGTTCAGGAAACGGGTGATGCGGCCGGTCGGCGGGGCGTCCATCACCACGCAGTCGTACGCGTAACGCCCGCTCTTGTCCTTGCGGCGCACCGCCTCGCACGCCTTGCCGGTCAGCAGGACGTCCCGCAGGCCCGGTGCGACGGTGGTCGCGAAGTCGATGGCCCCGAGCTTCTTCAGGGCCCGGCCCGCGCCCCCCAGCTTGTAGAACATCTGGAGGTAGTCGAGAAGCGCCAGCTCGGGGTCGATGGCGAGGGCATACACCTCCCCGCCCCCGGGAGCGACGGCGATCTTCCGCTCCTCATAAGGCAGCGCCTCCGTCTCGAAGAGCTGCGCGATGCCCTGCCTGCCCTCGACCTCGACGAGGAGGGTGCGTTTGCCCTCCGTCGCCAGGGCGAGCGCGAGGGCCGCGGCCACCGTGGTCTTGCCGGTACCGCCCTTGCCACTGACGACCTGGAGCCTGCTCACCCTTCCGAGCCTAACCAGTCGCCGGCCGGACCATGCAGGAGCCCACCCTGAGCAGCCCCTCACACCGACTACAGTCGGCCACATGACCAAGTGGGAATACGCAACCGTGCCTCTGCTCGTCCACGCCACGAAGCAGATTCTTGACACCTGGGGCGAGGACGGCTGGGAGCTGGTCCAGGTCGTTCCCGGGCCGAACAACCCCGAGCAGCTCGTGGCCTACCTGAAGCGGGAGAAGCAGGCATGAGCGGCGCCGTCGAGGCCCGCCTCGCCGAGCTCGGGCTGACCCTGCCCGAGGTCGTGCCGCCGCTCGCCTCCTACCAGCCGGCCGTCCAGTCCGGCGTGTACGTCTACACCGCGGGCCAGCTCCCGATGGTGGAGGGCAAGCTCGCCGTGACCGGCAAGGTCGGCGGCGAGGTCACCCCGGAGGAGGCCAAGGACCTGGCCCGCACCTGCGCGCTGAACGGCCTTGCCGCGATCAAGTCGGTCGCCGGTGACCTGGACCGCATCGCGCGCGTCGTGAAGGTCGTCGGCTTCGTCGCGTCCGCCCCGGACTTCACGGGCCAGCCCGGCGTGATCAACGGCGCCAGTGAGCTCCTCGGTGAGGTGCTCGGCGACAAGGGCGTGCACGCGCGCAGCGCCGTGGGCGTGGCCGTCCTCCCGCTGGACGCTCCGGTCGAGGTCGAGTTCCAGGTGGAGCTGACGGAGGCGTGAGCGAGCTGACGGAGGCGTCAGCGAGTTGAAGGAGGCGTAAGCGTCTTTCGGCCTTTCAGGGATGCGGATATCGCTTATCGGTACCTCTGTAGGCACCGATAGTTGCCTCTCGAACATCAGCTCACCAGGGGATAGCCTCCGCCCATGGCAAATGGGCAGTGGTACCCCCCGGAGTGGCCCGACCGCATCCGCGCCCTCGCGAGCGGCTCGCTGACTCCGGCCGTTCCGCGTCGCGCCGCGACCGTCATGCTGCTCAGGGCGGGCGGCGGTGGGCCGGAAGTACACATGTTGCGCAGACGCGCCTCCATGGCCTTCGCCGGGGGCGCGTACGCGTATCCGGGCGGCGGCGTCGACCCGCGCGACGACGACCACCTGGTGCGCTGGACGGGCCCCGCGCGGGCCTCCTGGGCGGCCCGCCTGGGCGTCGACGACGAGGCCGCCGCCCAGCGGATCGTCTGTGCGGCGGTCCGTGAGACGTACGAGGAGGCGGGCGTGCTGCTCGCCGGGCCGTCCCCGGACACGGTCGTCGGCGACACCACGGGCGACGACTGGGAGTCGGACCGCGAGGCCCTGGTCGCCCGCGACCTCTCCTTCGCGGAGTTCCTGGACCGCCGGGGCCTGTATCTGCGCAGCGACCTCCTGGCCGCGTGGGCCCGTTGGATCACCCCCGAGTTCGAGCCGAAGCGGTACGACACGTTCTTCTTCGTGGCCGCACTGCCCGAGGGCCAGCGCACGCGCAACGCCTCCACGGAGGCCGACCGCACGGTCTGGATCGCCCCCGCGGAGGCGGCCGCGCGCTACGACGCGGGCGAACTCCTGATGATGCCGCCCACCATCGCGACGCTGCGTTCCCTGAGCCCCCACCCCTCGCCCCGGGCCGCCCTGGCCGCGGCCTCGTCCCAGGACATGACCCCCGTACTGGCGCAAGCGCGTCTGGAGGGCGACGAATTGATCCTGTCCTGGCCGGGCCACGAGGAGTTCACGAAACGTGTGGTGGCGGGCGGCGGCAGCCAGTGACGTGCCCCTGGCGGGTTACCTCAGCGGTGGGTGGGGTCTCTCCCCCGTCTCCCGTCCGCGGGTGCGGACAGGCCCGCCGCTTCGCGGCGGATCCATCCCACCCACCCACCTGTTTGCCCCGCGAGGCACGGCGGAGGTAGGGGCGGGGGCGGGGGCGTTTGCCCCGCAACGTACGGCAGGACGGGTCAACCCCCACCGGGGCGCGGTCGCACGCGCGCCGGAGGGGACGTGGGGGTATGTGCGAACGGAGCACCGAGCATCCTGTAGCCCCATTGTCCGTGCAGCGCGACGCAGGGACAGCGAGTACGCACATACCCCCGCGGCCCCGCCCCACAGACGAAGAACCGGCGCAGACCCCAGCCCCAGCGCAGCCGCACACGCAGCCGCACACGCCACCGCAACCGCCCACCCCGACAGGAGTCACCCCACATGACCGACGCCGCCGCCCTTCCCGGCCAGCCCCGGGGCGGAGCCCTAAGCGGCCCCGCCACCCCCCGCACGGTCAACGTCCTCGCGCCCAACGCCTCCGCGATGACCCTGGACGGCACGAACACCTGGATCGTCTCCGAGCCGGACTCACCGCTCGCGGTGGTCATCGACCCGGGCCCGCTGGACGACGCCCACCTGAGCCGCGTCATAGAGACCGCGGAGAAGGCGGGCAAACGGGTCGCCCTGACGCTCCTCACCCACGGCCACCCCGACCACGCCGAGGGCGCCACCCGCTTCGCCGAGCTGACCCGCACTCACGTCCGCGCACTGGACCCCGCCCTGCGCCTCGGCGACGAGGGCCTGTCGGCCGGTGACGTGATCACGACCGGTGGCCTGGAGATGCATGTGGTCGGGACCCCCGGCCACACGGCGGACTCGCTCTGCTTCCACCTGCCCGCCGACCAAGCCGTCCTGACGGGTGACACGGTCCTGGGCCGTGGCACCACGGTCGTGGCGCATCCTGACGGCCGTCTCGGCGACTACCTGGACTCCCTGCGCCGGTTGCGCTCGCTGGCGGTGGACGACGGCGTCCACACCGTCCTGCCGGGCCACGGCCCGGTCCTGGAGGACGCCCAGGGCGCCGTCGAGTTCTACCTCGCGCACCGCGCCAACCGACTGGCCCAGGTCGAGACGGCCGTGGAGAACGGCCACACGGAGGCGTCGGACGTCGTCGCGCATGTGTACGCGGACGTGGACCGCTCGCTGTGGCCGGCGGCGGAGCTCTCGGTCAGGGCGCAGCTGGACTACCTGCGGGAGCACGGCCTGATCTGACTACGCCGATGGGCCCCGCCGCACAGGGAGGCGGGGCCCATCGGCGTACGGACACGGCGTCAGCGCGACCGCTTGGCCAGCCGCTCGACGTCGAGCAGGATCACGGCGCGGGCCTCGAGCCGCAGCCAGCCGCGTCCGGCGAAGTCGGCGAGCGCCTTGTTGACCGTCTCGCGGGAGGCGCCGACCAGCTGGGCGAGCTCTTCCTGCGTGAGGTCGTGCACGACGTGGATGCCCTCTTCGGACTGCACGCCGAACCGGCGCGACAGGTCGAGGAGCGCACGGGCCACACGGCCCGGCACGTCGGAGAAGACGAGGTCGGACATCTGGTCATTGGTCTTGCGAAGGCGCCGGGCGACGGCGCGCAGCAGCGCGGCGGCCACCTCGGGGCGGGCGTTCAGCCAGGGCTGGAGGTCGCCGTGGCCGAGGCCGAGCAGCTTGACCTCGGTGAGGGCGGACGCCGTGGCGGTCCGGGGGCCCGGGTCGAAGAGCGACAGCTCTCCGATGAGCTCGCCGGGGCCGAGCACCGCGAGCATGTTCTCGCGGCCGTCGGGCGAGGTGCGGTGGAGCTTCACCTTGCCCTCGGTGACCACGTACAGGCGGTCTCCGGGGTCGCCCTCATGGAAAAGCGCATCCCCGCGCGCGAGCGTCACCTCACTCATGGAGGCGCGGAGCTCCGCGGCCTGCTCGTCATCGAGCGCCGCGAAGAGCGGGGCGCGCCGCAGAACGTCGTCCACGAGTTCTCTCCTTGTCGACCTGCTCAGGGGATCTTGCTTCCCCCGCATATCAGGGGACCGTGTTCCCCATTTTGCCGGACTGTCCAAACAGTGTGATCAGTCACAAGTCTGCCGCACTGGCGTCGCAAGCTGTGCGGGAGGGGGCCAATTGGGGGCCGATCCATGGGGTCAGGGACGGATGTCAGTGCCGGGCTCTAGGCTGGCCGGGTGTCCAAAAAGCCGGTGAGAGCGCAGGCCGAGGGGGCTGAGCAGGTGAGCGCACCTCGCGATTCCGCTGTGGGCGAACAAGCGTCCGACGCCCTCGATAAAGCGACGAAACGGACAGTATCCCTGTTGTTCCCGGCGAAGAGGTCGGCCCTGTGAACGCAAAGAAGACGACACCTGCGGTGACGACGCCGACGGCCGAGAAGGCCCCGGCGAAGAAGGCGGCAGCGAAGAAGACGCCCGTGAAGAAGGCGCCTGCGGCGACGGCGTCAGCAAAGAACACAGCAGCAAAGAACACAGCAGCAAAGGCGACCCCTGGCACGGAGACCGCTGCGGAGAAGAAGCCTGCGGAGAAGAAGCCTGCGGAGAAGAAGCCCGCCAAGAAGGCCCCTGCGAAGAAGGCCGCCGCCAAGAAGGCCACCGCCCAAAAGCCCGCCTCACCGGCGCAGAAGCAGGAAGCCCCGACCGCCGACACCGGCACCCGGACGGAGTCCCACGCCGCTCTCGTCCGCCGCGCCCGGCGGATCAACCGTGAGCTCGCCGAGGTGTACTCGTACGCCCACCCGGAGCTGGACTTCGAGAACCCGTTCGAGCTCCTGATCGCCACGGTTCTCTCCGCCCAGACCACCGACCTGCGTGTGAATCAGACGACCCCGCGTCTCTTCGCCGCGTACCCGACTGCGGAGGACCTGGCCGCGGCCGTCCCCGAGGAGGTCGAGGAGCTGATCAGGCCGACCGGCTTCTTCCGGGCGAAGACCAAGTCGATCATGGGCCTGGCCAAGGTGTTGCGGGACGACTTCGGGGGCGAGGTGCCGGGCCGCCTCGACGACCTGGTCAAGCTCCCCGGCGTCGGCCGCAAGACGGCGTTCGTCGTTTTGGGCAACGCCTTCGGAGTACCTGGCATCACTGTGGACACCCACTTCGGACGTCTGGTCCGCCGCTGGAAGTGGACCGAGGAGACGGACCCGGTGAAGGTCGAGGCGGCAGTCGCCGAGCTCTTCCCGAAGAGCGAGTGGACGATGCTCTCGCACCGAGTGATCTTCCACGGCCGCCGCATCTGCCACTCCCGCAAGCCCGCCTGCGGCGCCTGCCCGATCGCCCCGCTCTGCCCGTCGTACGGGGAGGGCGAGACCGATCCGGAGAAGGCGAAGAAGCTGCTGAAGTACGAGATGGGCGGCTTCCCTGGCCAGCGCCTCAAGCCGCCGTCCGACTACCCGGGCAAGCCGGCGCCGCCGCTCGCGGGGTGACACCGACGGCGGACGGAACGAACCGGAGGGGCGAGAGCGTTGTCCAGAGACGGACGGGGGTGCCGATGACGCACGCGAGCGACACGACGAGCACGTACGAGGGTGAGCAGGGGGGCGACAGCCGGAACAGCGGCGTCGCCCGGACCGCGGGCGACAGCACCGGCGACACCCAGCCCACCGGCGGCAGCCACACCGCAGGCGTCGCCCGAACCGCGGGCGACAGCACCGGCGACACCCAGCCCACCGGCGGCAGCCACACCGCAGGCGACACCCAGCCCACCGGCGGCAGCCAACACACCGACGACACCCAGCCCACCGGCGGCAGCCACACCGCAGGCGTCGCCCGAACCGCGGGCGGCAGCCAGCCCGCAGCCCCCAGCCAGCACGCTGGCGGCAGCCACACCGCAGGCGACACCCAGCCCGCATGCCGCGGTCAGAACGATGGCGGCAGCCAGACCGTAGACCCCAGCCAGCCCACCGGCGGCGGCCACACCACAGACGTCGCCCCGTCCGCGGCCCCCAGCCAGCCCACCGGCGACAGCCAGCCCGCAAGCGGCGCCCAGCCCACAGACCCCGCCCAACCCACAGACCCTGCCCAGCCCACAGCTCACCCCCACCCCACAGACCCTGCCCAGCCCACAGACCCTGCCCAGCCCACAGCTCACCCCCACCCCACAGACCCCCACCCCCACCCCACAACCCAACCCACCCCCCTCCTCACCACCACCGGCCTCCCTTCCTGGCTCGACCCGGTCGTCCGCGCCGCGCAGACCGTTCAGCCGTTGCAGCTGAGCCGCTTCCTGCCCCCGGAGAGCGGTGCCGGACGGCAGTCCGCCGTGCTCGTCCTCTTCGGAGAGGGCGAACGAGGACCCGAGCTGCTCCTGATGGAGCGCGCCGGATCCCTGCGCTCGCACGCGGGGCAGCCCTCCTTCCCCGGCGGCGCGCTCGACCCCGAGGACGGCGACCCGCAGGGCGAAGGCCCCTTGCGCGCCGCCCTGCGCGAGGCCGAGGAGGAGACCGGGCTCGACCCCCGCGGCGTCCAGCTCTTCGCCGAACTGCCCCGCCTCTTCATCCCGGTGAGCGACTTCGTCGTGACGCCCGTGCTCGGCTGGTGGCGCACTCCGACCCCCGTGAGCGTCGTCGATCCGAACGAGACGGCCCGCGTCTTCACAGTGCCCGTGGCCGATCTCACGGATCCGGCGAACCGGGCGACGGCGATCCACCCCAGCGGCCACCACGGCCCCGCTTTCCTCGTCGAGTCCGCTCTGGTCTGGGGTTTCACGGCCGGCGTGATCGATAGAATCCTGCACTTCGCGGGCTGGGAGCGCCCCTGGGACCGCAGTAGGCAGGTCCCGCTCGACTGGCGCGCATGACAAGGTTGCGTGGAATGGCGACCGCGATGCGAGGCGAGGATTGAATCGGTGAACATGCTGGACGTCCTGCTGCTGCTCGCCGCCGTGTGGTTCGCGGTAGTCGGGTACCGCCAGGGCTTCGTGGTCGGCATCCTCTCGGTGACCGGATTCCTCGGCGGCGGTCTCGTCGCCGTCTATCTGCTGCCGATCGTCTGGGACGCCATGACGGACGACGACGCGGCCGAGGTGAGTACGACCGCGGCGGTGGTCGCCGTCGTCATCGTGATCGTCTGCGCGTCGATCGGTCAGGCCTTCACCACCCACCTCGGCAACAAGCTGCGCCGGTACATCACCTGGCAGCCCGCCCGCGCCCTGGACGCCACCGGCGGCGCGCTGGTGAACGTGGTGGCGATGCTCCTCGTTGCCTGGCTGATCGGCTCCGCCCTCGCGGGTACGACGCTGCCGACCCTCGGCAAGGAGGTGCGGAGTTCCAAGATCCTGCTCGGCGTGTCGCGCGCGCTGCCCGGCCAGGCGGACACCTGGTTCGCGGACTTCTCCTCGGTCCTCGCGCAGAACGGCTTTCCGCAGGTCTTCAGCCCGTTCTCGAACGAGCCCATCAAGGAAGTCCAGCCGCCCGACCCCAAGCTCGCCAAGAGCAAGGTCGCCACGACGGCCAAGCGTTCCATCGTGAAGGTCCGCGGTGAGGCGCGCAGTTGCGGCAAGGTCCTCGAAGGCACCGGCTTCGTCTTCGCGGACCGCCGCGTGATGACCAACGCGCACGTGGTGGGCGGCGTGGACGAGCCGACGATCCAGATAGGCGATCAGAACCAGACGTACGACGCGAAGGTCGTCCTCTACGACTGGGAGCGCGACATCGCCGTCCTCGACGTGCCCGCGCTGAAGGCGCCGCCCCTGAAGTTCACGTCGAAGGACGCGACCAGCGGCGTCGGCGCCATCGTGGCGGGCTTCCCCGAGGACGGGCCGTACGACGTCAGGCCCGCACGCGTGCGCGGTCGCATCACGGCCAACGGCCCGGACATCTACCACCGCGGCACCGTGCACCGCGACGTGTACTCGCTCTACGCGACCGTCCGCCAGGGCAACTCCGGCGGCCCGCTGCTCACGCCCGACGGCGAGGTCTACGGCGTGGTGTTCGCGAAGTCCCTCGACGACCCGGACACCGGCTATGCGCTCACGGCCGACGAGGTGCGCGAGGACATCGAGCGGGGCCGCACCGCCAACCAGGAGGTCGACAGCCAGGGCTGCGCGCTCTAGGACTAGGAGCTGCGCGCTCCAGGACCAGGAACGGTCCCCGGCGACCGGGCTGCCCGGAAGAAGGTGGCGGAGCCGGTCGCGCAGGCGGCGGGGTCAGTCGCGCGTATGCCGAAGGCGCGCGGAGACCCAGCGTGCCCTCCGGCGGAGAATGCGGGGGATGCCCATCGCTTGAGGGGGGCCGTGCCGGCCCTGCTCCTGTAGCCCGCCCCTCTCGCTGCTGTTCAGCGCTGTGGCCGAGCGGCGATTGCGTGCTACGTCACTGTAGTCGTGCGTCCAGCCCATACCCCGACGTGTGCCCGTGCCTCATGGTCGGTAACCGCGCCCAGGGGCCCCAATTGGCCTATGCGCGGGGCAATTGGCGTTCGTAGGACAAGTGTTCCCGCGGGTCCTCAGGAAGGCCCGCCCGAACCCTCGCGAATCGGCGTCCGCCACCTCACCGGTCCGGTTCGGGGTCCTTCAGCCAGTTCACCAGCTCGGTCGAGAACGCCACCGGGTCCTCCTCGTGCGGGAAGTGTCCGAGCCCGTCGAACAGCCGCCAGCGGTACGGCGCTTCGACGTACTCGCCGGAGCCCGCCGCGCTCCTCGTCCGCATCACGGGGTCGAGCGATCCGTGCAGATGCAGCGTCGGCACCCGCACGGGGCGCTTCATGCGGCGGTTGAACTGGATGCCGTCGGGCCGCGCCATCGACCGCACCATCCAGCGGTACGGCTCGATCGAGCAGTGCGCCGTCGAGGGGATGCACATGGCCCGCCGGTACGTCTCCACCGCGTCGTCGTCCGGTAGTCCCGGCCCGGACCAGTCGCGTACAAGGCGGCCCACCAAGGCGCCGTCGTCGGCGACCAACTGACGCTCCGGCACCCACGGCCGCTGGAAACCCCATACGTACGACGCCGCCGCGGTCTGCTTGCGGTCCGCCAGCATCGCCGAGCGCCAGCGCCGCGGATGCGGCATCGAGGAGACGGCGAGGCGGCGCACCAGCTTGGGCCGCATCACGGCCGCCGTCCACGCCAGGTACCCGCCGAGGTCGTGCCCGACGAGCGCGGCGTCCGGCTCGCCGAGGGAACGTACGACACCGGTGATGTCGAGCGCGAGGTTGGCCGGGTCGTAGCCGCGGGGGGTGCGGTCGCTGCCGCCTACGCCGCGCAGATCCATCGCGACGGCCCGGAAGCCCGCGTCGGCGAGTGCCACCATCTGGTGCCGCCACGACCACCAGAACTGCGGGAAGCCGTGCAGCAGAAGGACCAGCGGCCCCTCACCCATCTCGGCGATGTGGAACCGCGCACCGTTGGCGGCGACGTCCCGGTGGGTCCAGGGCCCCTCGACGCGTACGACTGAGGCGGGGGATTGGGCCGATGGAGTGGCGGGGTCCGTCATGAGGACGAGCGTGCCACAGTCGCCCCCGTCTCACCGACTCGCACCTCGACGACACTCGCGGGGCTCACCGCGCGGGGATGCGGCTTGACGTTCCCCAGTACGGCAGCCGTCTCCTTGGCCGACGCGGCGACCTTCTGCGGGCCCTTGCCCTTCTTCGCCTTCTTCGCGAAGACGACACCGATCAGCGCGAGCAGCCCGGCCACCAGCACATTGGCGGCGAAGGACAGCACGAAGCAGATCGCGAGGTTCCAGTCGCTCCAGGTGCGGATGCCGTAGGCGAGCGCGAAGCTCAGCATCGGCAACGAGAAGATGAGGACCGTGCCGGCCGCGGCGAACGCACCACCGCCGATCGCGCCGCGCTTGACGTCCTGGCGGAGCTGGGCCTTGGCCAGGGCGATCTCGTCGTGCACCAGCGCGGACATCTCGCCGGTCGCCGTGGCGACCAGCTGGCCGAGGCTGCGCTCGGCGCCGACGGGGCCGTCGGGTGAGCTCATCGCGTTCTCCCCTTTATCTCTTCTGATCTCTTCTGAGGTATGTCTGCTCAGATCATGCCGGACCGTTGCCGTCCTTGCGTTCCCCGCCCGAGACTTCGGCAAGCCTGCGATGCTCCGCGGCCTTCTTCTCATAGATGGCGGCCATCCGCAGGTGATAGTCGGGCTTGTCCAGTTCGTAGATGTCGGGGATGCCGTCGAGGTCGTCGTCGCGCTCCTCGTCCTCGCACAGCTTGCGGTACTTGGCATTGCGCACCTTCAGCAGGATTCCGGAGATGACCGCCGCGATCAGCGAGCCCATCAGGACGGCCGCCTTGATCTCGTCGGTGAGCAGCGGGTCCTCGGTGAAGGCGAGTTCGCCGATGAGCAGCGAGACGGTGAAGCCGATGCCGGCCAGCGAGGCGACCGCGAACACGTCGGGCCAGGCCAGGTCGTCGTTCAGCTCGGCCTTGGTGAACCGCGCCGCGAGCCACGTGCCGCCGAAGATGCCGACCGCCTTGCCGATCACCAGACCAAGGACCACACCGAGCGTCTCCGGTTTGGTGAACACATCGCCGAGCGCGCCGCCCGAGACGACCACACCGGCGCTGAACAGGGCGAACAGCGGCACGGCCAGGCCCGCGGAGACGGGACGTACGAGATGTTCGATGTGCTCACCGGGGGAGTGCTGCTCGCTCTCGTCCTCCTTGTGGCAGCGCAGCATCAGGCCCATCGCGACGCCCGCGATGGTGGCGTGGATGCCGCTGTTGTACATCAGGCCCCAGATGACCAGGGCCAGCGGCACGTAGATGTACCAGCCGCGCACCCGCTTCCTGAGCAGCAGCCAGAAGACGGCGAGGCCGACGACGGCGCCGCCGAGCGCCGCGAAGTTGAGGTCGCTGGTGAAGAAGACCGCGATGATCAGGATCGCGAAGAGGTCGTCGACGACGGCGAGGGTGAGCAGGAAGGCGCGCAGCGCGGACGGCAGCGAGGTGCCGATGACCGCGAGGACGGCGAGGGCGAAGGCGATGTCGGTCGCGGTCGGGACGGCCCAGCCGTCCAGCGAGCCGCCGCCCGCGAGGTTGGTCAGGAAGTACACGAACGCAGGTACGGCCATGCCGCAGAGCGCCGCGACGACGGGGAGCGCGGCGGCCTTGGGGTCGCGCAGATCGCCAGCGACCAGTTCGCGCTTGAGTTCGATGCCCGCCACGAAGAAGAAGACGGCGAGCAGCCCGTCGGCCGCCCAGTGCTGGACGGAGAGGTTGAGCCCGAGCGAGCCGGGCCCCAAGTGGAAGCCGCGGACGGATTCGTACGAGCCGCCGGCCGTGTTGGACCAGATCAGCGCGGTGACCGCGGCGGCGAGCAGCAGCACTCCACCGACGGTCTCGGTGCGCAGCGCCTCCGCGACGAAGTTCCGCTCGGGGAGGGAGAGCCTTCCGAGAACCTTGCGGTTGTCGGTGGGGGCGGGCGCGGTCACGAGAATCGACCTCCGGTCGGGTGGGCAGGACGGAGCACATGCCGACCAGACTTCCCGGCGCACCTAGATTCTTCTCGTCGCGTCGTCTTGTTGCGTTACTGACGCGATTCTTAGCCTACCTAACGTACGCCCGGACGTATCCGGTGATCTTCACCTTAAGCACAAGGGGGCCGCCCGGCGCGCTGCCGGACGGCCCCCTTGTGCTTACGCGAACCGTTGGTTTCCCGGGGTTCAGTCCTCGCTCGGAGCGGCCGGGAGCCTCGTCTGAATGAGGTCCATCACGGACGAATCGGTGAGCGTGGTGACGTCTCCGAGCTCGCGGTTCTCCGCGACGTCCCGCAGCAGCCGCCGCATGATCTTGCCGGACCGGGTCTTCGGCAGCTCGGCCACCGGCAGGACCCGCTTCGGCTTGGCGATCGGCCCGAGGGTGGCGCCCACGTGGTTGCGCAGGTCCGCCACGAGCCCCTCGTCGTCGGCGTCGGCCGTACCCCGCAGGATCACGAATGCCACGATGGCCTGGCCCGTCGTCTCGTCCGCCGCGCCCACGACGGCCGCCTCGGCGACCGCCGGGTGCGAGACGAGGGCGGACTCGACCTCGGTGGTGGAGATGTTGTGCCCGGAGACGAGCATCACGTCGTCGACGCGGCCGAGCAGCCAGATGTCGCCGTCGTCGTCCTTCTTGGCGCCGTCACCCGCGAAGTACCTGCCCTCGAAACGCGACCAGTACGTGTCGATGAACCGCTGGTCGTCGCCCCAGATGGTGCGCAGCATCGACGGCCACGGCTCGGTCAGGACGAGATAGCCGCCACCGCCGTCCGGCACCTCGTTCGCCTCGTCGTCGACGACGGTGGCACAGATGCCCGGCAGGGCGCGCTGGGCGCTGCCCGGCTTGGTCTCGGTCACGCCCGGCAGCGGGGAGATCATCATCGCGCCGGTCTCGGTCTGCCACCAGGTGTCCACGATCGGGCAGGCGTCGCCGCCGATGTTCTTCCGATACCACATCCAGGCCTCGGGGTTGATCGGCTCGCCGACCGATCCGAGCACCCGCAGACTGCTGAGGTCGAACTTCGCGGGGATGTCGTCGCCCCACTTCATGAACGTCCGGATCGCCGTCGGCGCGGTGTAGAGGATCGACACCTTGTACTTCTGGACGATCTCCCAGAAACGGCCCTGGTGCGGGGTGTCGGGGGTGCCCTCGTACATCACCTGCGTCGCGCCGTTCGCCAGCGGCCCGTACGTGATGTACGAGTGGCCGGTGACCCAGCCGATGTCGGCCGTGCACCAGTAGACGTCGGTCTCGGGCTTCAGGTCGAAGACGGCGTGGTGGGTGTAGGCCGCCTGGGTGAGGTAACCGCCGGAGGTGTGCAGGATGCCCTTCGGCTTACCCGTGGTGCCCGAGGTGTAGAGGATGAAGAGCGGGTGCTCCGCGTCGAAGGCCTCGGGGGTGTGCTCCGCGGACTGCTTCTGCGTGATCTCGTGCCACCACACGTCGCGGCCCTCGGTCCACGCCACGTCCTGGCCGGTGCGGCGCACCACGAGGACGCTGCTCACGCCGTCGACGCGGCCCACGGCCTCGTCCACGGCCGGCTTGAGCGCGGAGGGCTTGCCGCGGCGGTAACCGCCGTCCGACGTGATGACGACCTTGGCGTCGGCGTCCTCGATGCGCTTGGCGATGGCGTCCGCGGAGAAGCCGCCGAAGACCACCGAGTGCGCGGCGCCGATACGGGCGCAGGCCAGCATCGCGATGACCGCCTCGGGGATCATCGGCAGGTAGACGGCGACACGGTCGCCCTTGGTGACGCCGAGCTCGGTCAGGGCGTTGGCGGCCCGGCTGACCTCGTCCTTGAGCTCGGCGTAGGTGATGGCCCGGCTGTCACCGGGCTCGCCCTCGAAGTGGATCGCGACGCGATCGCCGTTGCCCGCCTCCACATGGCGGTCGACGCAGTTGTACGCGACGTTGAGCTTGCCGTCGGCGAACCACTTGGCGAACGGCGGATTCGACCAGTCCAGCGTCTCGGTCGGCTCCGTGGCCCAGGTCAGCCGGCGCGCCTGCTCGGCCCAGAAACCGAGCCGGTCGGCCTTGGCCCGCTCGTACGCCTCCGCGGTGACGTTGGCGGCGGCCGCGAGCTCCGCCGGCGGCGCGAAGCGACGCTCCTCCTTCAACATGTTGGCGATGGACGGACGTTCGCTCATGTGCAAGCTCCCAACATGCGGCATCACACCGGGCCCGGCGTGGTTTAGACCAATATCGTGACCGGTCGGATTCTTTAGGTCGCGCGGGGAGTTGGTCAACCCCCTCCCGATCCTGGCACTCGGCTCCCGGTAAAGACAGGGGTGCCCGGTGTGTCACGAAGACAGGTGTTGTAGGCCAGCGTCGCACCAGGGGGTTCGGGGGCTTCTACCGGGGCGATACCGGGGCGACACCGGGGTGGGAGTGCCGAAATGTCGGCTGTTGGGTGCCGGAATACTGGCTGCCGGGGGGGGGAACCCTGACCCGGGTCCCCCCTTCTCCGGTCGCTTCAAGGGGGCGCTGCCGCACGCTCCCCAGGCACGACGCGGGACGTACCGTGACCAGGAGCACCCAGCCCCGGAAGGGAAGGACGCCGCTACGCCTTGACCCGCGCGGTCGGCGCCACCTGATCGAACACCTCGTCGGCCACCCGCTCGGACCCCGCGCCTTCCGTCAGCAGGTAGGCCTGCGCCTCTCCGACGTGGAAGTACATGCCGTGCAGCTCGAGATCACCTTCCGCGAGGCGGCGCGCCACCGCTTCGTGCGCCTTGAGGTGCTCCAGTTGCTGCACCACATTGGTGAGGCAGAGCTGCTCGACCGAGTCGGCGGGCGCGCGCCCGGCGAGACGCGCCCACGCCTTGTCCTGTGCGCTCATGCGCTCCAGGCTCGGCAGCCCGTGCCGGAGCCACCGCTTCAGCGGTGTCTGCGCACCACCGGGCGGGGTATTGAGCAGCGCCTGCATGGCCCCGCACCCGGAGTGCCCGCACACGGTGATGGACCGCACCTTGAGCACGTCGACCGCGTACTCGATCGCGGCGCCCACCGAGTCGTCCCCGCTCTCGGCGCCCGGCAGCGGCACCAGATTGCCCACATTGCGTACGACGAAGAGGTCACCGGGACCGCTCGAAGTGATCATCGAGGTGACGACCCGGGAGTCCGCGCAGGTCAGGAAGAGCTGCGCGGGCTGCTGGCCCTCACGCGCGAGCCTGGCGAGCTCCCCGCGCACATGCGGCGCCGTGTTCCGCTGGAACGCGCTGATCCCACTCTCCAGTTGATGCCCACTGGGCCGCCCGGACCGCTCCGTCTCCTGCGGCCGGTCGCAGTGGTGGTTGCGCCACGGGGTCCAGGGCCTGCAGCAGGAGTGCGTTGCGCCGGCGGGCTCGGCGATGCGAGCCCCGGAGCGGCCGGTGATCTCGACGCTGCCGCCGTGCGCGGCATGCGCGTCCTGCCAGCACTGCAGTGATTCGTACGCGGCATGGTCCATGAAGGAGCCGTCCAGCTCCACGATCACCTGTGCGTCATGCGGGACGAGGTGCAGCGTCCGGCTGAGCCGCGGCACCGCGAGGAAGGTCAACTGGCCGCGTACGCGCACGTGGTGTACGCCGTCCGTCTCGCAGTGGGTGATCCGGGTGCGGGCGAGCCGGTGCAGCGAGACGGCCACGGCCACGGCGACGCCGAGCGCCACGCCTTCGAGGACGCCGAAGAGGATGACGCCGAGGGTGGTGGCGGCGTAGACGGGGATCTCGCGGTGGCGGGTGATGGTGCGGATGTGGTTGAGGCTGACCATCTTGATGCCGACGGCCATGACGAGGGAGGCGAGGGCCGCGAGCGGGATCAGCTCCAGGACGGGGACCAGGAGCAGCGCGGCCACTACTACCCAAACGCCGTGCAGCATCGTGGAGTTCCTGCTGACGGCGCCCGCGCGCACATTGGCCATGCTGCGCACGGCGACACCGGCGACGGGCAGCCCGCCGAGCGTGCCGGAGACGATGTTGGCCGCGCCCTGGCCGAGCAGTTCGCGGTCGAGGTCGGAGCGGCGCACGCCGGGGTGCAGGTCGTGCTGGCTCGCGACGACCTTGTCGACGGCGACGGCGCCGAGCAGCGACTGCACGCTGCACACCAGGGTGGTGGTGAGCACGGCGGCGATGATGCCGAGCACGGGCCCTTCCGGCAGCCCGGCCAGCGCGTGACTGCGCCAGGACGGCAGGTCGACCCTGTCGACCTCGAGTCGGCCGGCCGAGGCGACGGCCGTCGCGGCGGCGACGGAGATGAGGGCCGCGGGCAGGACTTTGGCCAGACGTCCCGCGCGCCCGGGGATCCGGGGCCAGAGGAGCAGGATCGCCAGGGTGAGCACGCTGATCGTCAGGGCGGCCGGATGAAGGTCGGCCAACTGGGCGGGCAACGCGCGGACGTTGTCGAGGACAGAGCTCTGCGGGGTGCCGCCGAGCACGATGTGGAGCTGGGCCACCGCGATCGTGACGCCGATGCCGGCCAGCATGCCGTGGACGACGGCGGGGCTGACGGCGAGCGCGGTGCGGGCCACGCGCAGGCAGCCGAGGCCGAGTTGGGCGAATCCGGCGAGGACCGTGATGGCGCAGGTGGTCCGCCAGCCGTACTGCTGGATGAGGTCGGCGGTGACGACGGTCAGACCGGCGGCGGGGCCGCTGACCTGCAGCGGCGATCCGCCGAGCAGTCCGACGAGGATGCCGCCGACGGCAGCGGCCACGAGGCCTGCCTGGAGTGGTGCCCCGGTCGCGAGGGCGATGCCGAGGGACAACGGCAGGGCGATCAGGAAGACGGCGACCGACGCGGAGAGGTCGGCGCCCGCGATGCGGAACCGCTTGCCGGGCGGCGGGGCGTGGGGCTTGTTGGCGCGGGGTGTGTGGATCGAGTCGGTGGCGCGAGTGGGGACGCAAGCAGACATGTTTCCCGTCTCCTCCGGGGCGGCGCGGTCGCGGGACAAGGGGTCCTCCGGAGGTCTCCGAAGGGCGGGTCGCGGCCGTGGGTCACGGCGTGCAGCGGCGGGATCTCTCAACTCTCGGTAAATGGATCGTAATGCAGAGTAAAGGCCCTGAATAGCTTTTCGGGGTATTTGGCCTATTTGGCCACCCAAAAGAGTGAATAAGAATTTTAATCGGCTTGTCGTATTAGAACAATTAAGACCCCGTGCGAAGTTCGGACTGTTCTGTCCCGACTTGCACGGAAGAAGGTGGGCGGAAGATGGCCGCCACCCGAAGAACCACCGCGAGCCTCACCGCCCTCGTGGCGTGCGTGGCGGCACTGGCCGGCTGCGCCGACAGCGGCACCGGAGCCAAGAAAGGCGCCCACGGCGCGAAGAAGCCGGCCGGAGCCCCGGCCCCCAAGAACGCCGTCCGCCTGATCGGCGACGGCTCCACGTCCTTCACCGGGAAGCAACCGCACCTGCCCCGGCCCGTCCGCCTGAAACCGGGCCAGAAACCACCGCAGTTCGTGGTCTTCTCCTGGGACGGGGCCGGTGAGGACAGCCAGAAGCTCTTCTCCCACTTCCGCAAGGTCGCCGAGCGGAACAACGCGAAGATGACGTACTTCCTCAGTGGCGTCTACATGCTCCCGGAGGGCAAGCGGAAGCTCTACAAACCACCCCAGCACCTGACGGGCAGCTCGGACATCGGCTTCAACGACCGCAAGGGGATCAGGGACACCGTGGAGCAGCTCCGCGGCGCCTGGCTCGAGGGCAATGAAGTCGGCACACACTTCAACGGCCACTTCTGCGGCGCGGGCCGCGGCGTCGGGGAGTGGTCCGTCGAGGACTGGAAGAGCGAGATCAGGCAGGCCAAGTCCTTCGTCAAGGGCTGGAAGACGAACGCCGGCCTGAAGAAGGCGCAGCCGCTGCCGTTCGACTACGACAAGGAGCTGATCGGCGCGCGCACCCCCTGCCTCGAAGGCCAGAAGAACTTCATGCGGGCCGCCCGGGAGCTGGGCTTCCGCTACGACACCAGTGGCGTGAACGACCAGGTCTGGCCCAAGAAGAAGGAGGGACTGTGGGACCTGTCGATGCAGCTCGTCCCGGTCCCCGGGCGCAAGTTCGAGACGCTGACCATGGACTACAACTTCATGGTCAACCAGTCCGGTTCGACATCGCAGGGCGACCCCTCCCAGCACGAGTACTGGGGCGACCAGATGCGTGACGGTCTGCTTGAGGGCTTCGATCGCGCCTACAAGGGCAACAGGGCGCCGCTGATCATCGGCAACCACTTCGAGTCCTGGAACGGCGGCACGTACATGCGAGCCGTCGAGGAGACCGTCGAGCAGGTGTGCAACAAGCGCGAGGTGCGCTGCGTCTCCTTCCGCCAACTCGCGGACTGGCTCGACGCCCAGGACCCGAAGACGCTGGCGAAACTGTCCGGGCTCCCGGTCGGCAAGGCGCCGAAGGAGGGCTGGGCGAGGTTCCTCTCCGCCCAGCCCGCACCGGCCCCGAAGGGCGTCCCCGGCGCTCCGGCGGTCAAGCACCACCAGTAGTGCTTCGCGGCGGCTCGTTCAGGCCGTGGCGGTCATGCGCTCGCGCAGCACGAAGTCGGGGTCGACCTGGGCAGCCAGGTCGGCCCCCGTGCGTTCGTTGCCCCAGCTCTGTGCGTTCTTCAGGTGGAAGTGGACCATCTGGCGGGTGTACCGCTCCCAGTCCCGTCGCTCGTACGAGGCGTCGACGGCGTCCTGGAGTGCCCGCAGGGAGCAGCGGTTGTCCTCCTCCAGGAGTTCGAAGCGCGGCGGATGCCCCTTCTCCATGGCGCGCACCCAGTCCGAGTGCCCGACCGTCACGAGCAGATCCTCGCCGACCTGCTCGCGCAGGAAGTCGATGTCGTCCTGGCCCTGCACCTTGTTGCCGACGACTGCCAGGCTGACGCCGAAGTCCCGTGCGTACTCCTTGTACTGGCGGTAGACGGAGACTCCCTTCTTCGTCGGCTCGGCCACCAGGAACGTCATGTCGAAGCGGGTGAACATGCCGGAGGCGAAGGAGTCCGAACCCGCGGTCATGTCCACGACCGCGTACTCGTCGCGGCCGTCGACGAGGTGGTTCAGGCAGAGCTCCACCGCTCCCGTCTTGGAGTGGTAGCAGGCGACACCGAGGTCGGCTTCGGTGAACGGCCCGGTGACCATCAAACGCACCGTGGCGTCGTCCAGTTCCACGGGCCGCGCGCAGGCGTCGTACACGGCGTTGTCCTCGCGCACCCGCAGCAGTCGGGAGCCGTCACCGGGCGGTGTCGTCTTGATCATCGTGTCGGCGGAGGCGATCCGCGCGTTGGAGCCCCTCAGGTACTCCTTGATCAGGGGCAGGCGGGCACCCAGGGCGGGCAGCTCGGCGGCCTCCGCCTCGTCGAGACCCAGGGCGGGGCCCAAGTGCTGGTTGATGTCGGCGTCCACCGCGATGACGGGCGCGCCGGTGGCGGCGAGATGGCGGATGAAGAGCGAGGACAGCGTGGTCTTCCCGCTGCCGCCCTTCCCCACGAAAGCGATTTTCATAACCACGAAGAGTAGCCGTATGTGTACGTCGGGTGCTGGATCCGCGTGAAGAAGACCACTCCTTCGTGGAGTGCGGCCCTGGAGTACGTAGGGTCGTACTCATGAGTACGACAGCTGATCCCTCCCCGAGCTCCCAGCCCGGCCCGAGCGGCGAAGACCCCCTTGCGGCCCTCGGGAACCTCCCCGGTGTGGCCGATTCCGTGGGCTCCGTGCGCAAGGCCGTGGACCGGGTCTACGGGCACCGGATCATGCGCCGCCGCAGCAACGCGATCACCTCCGAGGCGGCACTGCGCGGAGCTCGCGGCTCCGCGGCGCTCTCCGGTGCCGACTGGGCGCTCGAAGAGGTGCGTCGGCGCAGTGACTTCAGCGGCGGCGGTGAGGCCGGCACGGTCGGCGCGGCTCTGCGGCTGACCGCCGAGGCCGGTCAACTCCTGTCCATCTGGCGCCAGTCGCCGCTGCGGGTCCTGGCGCGTCTGCATCTGGTCGCCGCGGCCGACTCCACCGAGAAGGCGGGCCGGCCGCGACTGGCGGGCGAGCCCGTCGACGAACCGCTGGTCGAGCTGCCCCTGCCGGACGCGGACGAGGTGGCGGGCCGCCTGGAGGGACTCTCTCGGCTGATCATCGCGGGCAGCGCGGCGCCGGCCTTGGTGACGGCGGCCGTGGTCCACGGTGAGCTGCTCAGCCTGCGTCCCTTCGGCTCGCACAACGGCCTGGTCGCGCGGGCCGCCGAACGCATCGTCCTGGTGGGCAGCGGCCTCGATCCGAAGTCGGTCTGCCCGGCGGAGGCGGGGTACGCGGAGCTGGGCCGGGCGGCGTACGTGGCGGCCCTCGACGGCTATGCGTCAGGCCGCCCTGAAGGCATGACGGCCTGGATCTCCCACTGCGGCAAGGCGGTGGAGCTGGGCGTCAGGGAGTCGACGGCGGTCTGCGAGGCACTGCAGCGCGGGGCGGCATAGGGCGTCGGCGCTTGGCAGGAGACCCTGCGCGGGGAACCGAGGGGGCCGTGAAAAGGGTTGCGGCGGTACGGGATCCGTACCGCCGCTGGCATGTCCACCGGGTTACCAAGCGTCCTCGAAGTGTTGCCCATCAGGTCGGGACGTTGCCCGTCACCTGGTGCGGCTGGCCCGTAATCGACGGGTCGACGTCGCGTGGGTGCTCGGCGTTCATGCTTCGGTCCGTGGGGCCTTACTGCGTTTAAAGGTGATCCTCTCGGATGTCCTTGGTCTCGCGGGCCGTTGACTCCTTTGTACTCCAGTCCTGGGGTAAGCGGAAGTCCTGGCCGCACTTCTTTACTTTTAGGTTCAAACAGGTGTGAATCGGGCGCCGCTTCGGCGTGCGGTTTCGGCCGGACGGCGGCGTCGTTCAGCCGGTGGCCGTGCGGCGCCGGCCGGCGAACCAGACGAGGCCTGCCGTGGCCGCCGCCGCCCCGACCGCGGCTGCCGCAACGACGGCCGGGCGGGGCGGTGCGGGAAGGCGCTGTTTCAGGCGGACCGGGCGGTGGAAATCGAGGATCGGCCACCCGCGCGCGACGGCCTCGCGGCGCAGGGCGCGGTCGGGATTGACCGCGAAGGGGTGGCCGACCGACTGCAGCATCGGCAGATCGGTCGCCGAGTCGCTGTAGGCGTAGCAGCGGTCCAGGTCGTACCCCTCCGACCGCGCGAGCTCCTTGATCGCCACCGCCTTGGTGGGCCCGTACGCGTAGTACTCCACCTCGCCCGTGAAGCATCCGTCGTCCCCGACCACCATGCGGGTCGCCACCACCCGGTCCGCGCCGAGGAGTTCACCGACCGGCTCGACGACTTCGGCGCCCGAGGTGGAGACGATGACGACGTCGCGGCCCGCGGTGTGGTGTTCCTCGATGAGGGACGCGGCCTCGTCGTAGATGATGGGGTCGATCAGGTCGTGCAGGGTCTCGGCGACGATTTCCTTGACCTGCTCGACGTTCCACCCCCGGCACAGTGCGGACAGGTACTCGCGCATCCGCTCCATCTGGTCGTGGTCGGCGCCGCCCGCGAGGAAGACGAACTGCGCGTACGCGGTGCGCAACACCGCTCGGCGGTTGATCAGGCCGCCTTGGTAGAACGACTTGCTGAAGGTGAGTGTGCTCGACTTCGCAATGACCGTCTTGTCCAGGTCAAAGAACGCGGCGGTCCGAGGCAAGGAGTGGTTTTCCACGATGCCGAGCATAGGCGCCCACCATTCGGCGTAAGCTGAGGCGCGTGGGTTTGCCTGAGAAGGCTCTCGGGTACACCATGGAAGTCACGGATCGTTCGCGACCGTGCTAACCCGGTCTGGCTCCTCCCCCCCCGAGTCGGACCGTGGGGACGACCCCCGCTCTCCCCCCCGGCGGGGGTCGTCGCATGTCCGGATGGGTTTTTGAACCCTCCGCTGATCCTCTTCCAGCTCTTGAGCGGTCCTCATCGCTCTCTCGACCTTCCCTCCAGCTGCACAGCCTTCGTCACTCTCTGTAGTTGTAGCGCTGCTCTGCGGAAGTCGCCACGAAGGCGGACTGATGTCACTGGTATGGGTGACGGGGATATTCACAGGCACCGCGTTCTCCACAGTTATTGACCAAGATCCACACCATTTTCGGCAGCGTCGCACGCTGATTCCGCTCGTTCCGCTCGCGAAGTTCATGGCCGGATTGCTTTGTCCGGCTCTTCGCCGATGCGTGACGCGGCATTCACAAGTGTCTTGCGGTGTGAAGGGGGATGAAGATCATGGGTGGAGTCATTTCGCGTGACGGGACCACGACGGCCGACGGACGGCAGGGCGGGCCGCTGATCGTCACGGAGGACGTGGAACTGCTGGACGACCTGCTGCGGCTGTGCGCGGCGGCCGGGGCGCTGCCCGAGGTGCACCACGGCGGGCCGTCGCACAGGCAGGGCTGGGACGCGGCCCCGCTCGTCCTGGTCGGGGACGACGCGGCCGACCGGGTGCGCGGAGCCCCGCGACGGAGCGGAGTCGTGCTGGTCGGGCGGGACCAGGACGACCCCGGCGTCTGGCGGCGGGCCGTGGAGATCGGCGCCGACCATGTGCTGCTCCTGCCCGACGGGGAGCAGTGGCTCGTGGACCGCATCGCCGACGTGGTCGAGGGCGTGGGCCGGCCCGCGCTCACCATCGGCGTCATCGGCGGCCGCGGCGGCGCCGGGGCCTCCACGCTGGCCTGCGCCCTGGCCGTCACGGCGGCACGGTCCGGGCGGCGCACGATGCTCGTCGACGGGGACCCGTTGGGCGGCGGCCTCGACGTACTCCTGGGCGGCGAGGGCGCCGACGGACTGCGATGGCCGGCGTTCGCCGCCTCGCGGGGCAGGGTCGGCGGCAGCGCGCTGGAGGAATCACTGCCCGAGCTGCATGCGCTGCGGGTCCTCAGCTGGGACCGTGGAGAGGCGGTCACGGTCGCCCCGGAGGCCGTGCGTGCGGTCGTCTCGGCGGCCCGCAGGCGCGGGGGCGTGGTGATCGTCGACCTGCCCCGCCGGGTGGACGAGGTGGTCGCCGAGGCGCTCGCACAGGTCGACCTCGGCCTCCTGGTGGTGCCCGCCGAACTGCGCGCGGTGGCCGGGGCGCGGCGGGTGGCCTCAGCGGCGGGCATGGTCCTGCGGGACCTGCGGGTGCTCGTCTCCCACGGCGCGGGGCCAGGGGAAGCCGGTGGTCTCGACCCCGAGGAGGTCGCGCGCCTGCTCGGCCTGCCGCTGGCGGGCGAAGTGCCCTGGGAGGCGGGCCTGGCCTCGGCGCAGGCGGCGGGGACGCCACCGGGAGGTCCGGCGCGGGGACCACTGGCGCGGTTCTGTACGTCCTTCTGGGACCGGCTGCCGGTCGACACCGCGGGAGTGGGCGTATGAGCGCGGTGGTCGGGACCCGGATGCTGGACGGCGTCAGGCAGTGGCTCGCGGAGAACGGCACGGAGCCGACGCCGGCCAGGGTCGCCGAAGCGCTGCGCGCCCAGGGCCGGGTGCTCGGGGACGCGGAGATCCTCGGGGCGGCCGACCAACTGCGCTCGGAGCTGGTCGGCGCGGGCCCCTTGGAGCCGCTGCTCGCGGACGCCTCGGTCACCGACGTCCTCGTCTGCGCGCCCGACCGGGTGTGGGTGGACCGGGGCGGAGGCCTTGAGCTGACGGGCGTGACGTTCCGGGACGCGGCCGCGGTGCGGCGTCTGGCACAGCGCCTCGCGGCCGTGGCGGGACGACGTCTCGACGACGCGAGGCCGTGGGTGGACGCCCGCCTCCCGGACGGCACCCGGCTGCACGCGGTGCTGCCACCGGTGGCCGTGGGCTCGACCTGCCTCTCCCTGCGGGTGGTGCGGTCCAGAGCCTTCACCCTCGCGGAACTGGTCGACGCGGGGACGGTGCCGCCCGGCGGCGACCGCTTCCTGCGGGCCTTGCTCGACGCCCGGCTGTCCTTCCTGATCAGCGGGGGCACCGGCAGTGGCAAGACGACCTTGCTGAGCGCGCTGCTCGGCCTTGTCGGACCCAAGGAGCGCATCGTCCTCGCCGAGGACTCGGCGGAGCTGAGGCCCGGGCACCCTCACGTGGTCCGCCTGGAGTCCAGGCCCGCGAACCAGGAAGGGGCAGGCCTCGTCGGTCTGGACGACCTCGTGCGGCAGGCGCTGCGGATGCGACCCGACCGGCTGGTCGTCGGTGAGGTGCGGGGCGCCGAGGTGGTCCATCTGCTGGCCGCGCTGAACACCGGACACGAGGGAGGTTGCGGCACGGTCCACGCCAACGCCGCGGCGGACGTACCGGCCCGGCTGGAGGCACTGGGGACTGCCGCGGGACTCGACCGGGCAGCCCTGCACAGCCAGTTGGCGGCGGCCCTGTCCGTGGTGATCCATCTCGTAAGGGACAGGGCGGGCCGCCGCCGCATCGCCGAGGTGCATGTCCTGGAGCGGACCGAATCCGGCTTGGTGGTGACCGTGCCGGCGCTGCGGTGGGGGGACTCCGCCTTCACGCGGGAGCGGGGATGGAAACGACTGAACTCCCTGCTCGCTGAAGGAGCCTGGAGCGACGCCCTGTGAACGTCTCGATGTGGGCGGCGGCACTGTGCGCCGGGAGCGCGGCCTGGCTCCTTGGCCGACGGAACCAGGAGGCCCGGCGGCTGCGATCGCTGTTCGGCCCCGACGCGCCGCAGACGACCCGGACTCCGCCCTGGCGCCGGATGCAGGCAATGGCCCGGACGCGCCCCGAATGGTGGTGCCTGGCGGCCGGAGGGGCGGTCGCACTCCTGGCGGAGTCCGTGGTGCCGCTGGTTGTCGGTGCGGCCGGGGTGCCGTTGGCGGCGCGTGTGCGGCGGGCCCGGGACGCACGCATGGACCGGGAGCGGCGCGGCGACGCGGTGATCGGGCTGTGCGGAGCGCTCGCAGGCGAGGTGCGGGCAGGACGGCAGCCCGGAGAGGCGCTGCGGCGAGCACTCGGCGAAGCCGACGCGGGCGTCGGTGGGACCCGGAGCGCGGTGCTGGCGGCGGCGCGGTTCGGCGGGGACGTGCCGGGGGCGCTGCGAGAAGCCGCCCGGGAGCCCGGCGCCGAAGGACTGCTCGGATTCGCGGCCTGCTGGCGGGTGGCGGTGGACCGGGGAGCGGGGCTCGCCGCGGGTCTGGAACGCCTGGAGGGAGCACTTCGCGCGGAGCGCGACCAGCGAGCCGATTTGCGGGCCCAGTTGGCGGGGGCCCGGTCGACTGCCGTGATGCTCGCGGGGCTGCCCGTCCTGGGCCTGCTGATGGGCAGCGCGCTGGGGGCTCAGCCACTACGGGTGCTGTTTCACACGGGCCCGGGGCTGGCGTGTCTCACGGCGGGGGGAGTGCTGGAGGCCATCGGTACTTGGTGGGCGCTGCGGATCGTACGAGGGGCGGAGGAGTGATGGACGTTGTCCACAGGCTGGGGGTAGTCGTGTGGGATACCGCGGCCGTGCTCTGGCTGGTGCTGACGGCGCTGGCCGCGCGACGGGAGCGGACGGCGCGACGCCGCGCAGGACGAGCGCTGTACGTGGAACGGCCGCCCACACGCCGCCGCACACCGAGCCCGGCACCGGACCTGGTCCGTCGGACCAGGGCACGAGAGTGGTTGCTGATGGCCGGCACGGCGAGCGCTGCCTACGCCCTGGTGGGCGGGGTCCCGGGCCTCCTGACCGGAGCTGCGGTGGGCTACGGCACATGGCGCCGCAACCAACGGTCGCGTGCATCCCCACTCGATCCGGACGACGAGCACACGAAAGCGGAGGCAGCACGTCAACTCCCGCTGGCCGCTGACCTTCTCGCGGCCTGCGTGGCTGCGGGGGCGAGTCCGGTAGCGGCGGCCCACGCGGTCGGTGAGTCGCTGCGGGGCCCGATCGGCACACGGCTGGCGTGCGGAGCGGCGGAGATGCGGCTGGGCGGAGAACCGTCCGACGCCTGGCGCCAGTTGGCCGCGATACCGGACGCCGCCCCTCTGGCCCGACTCCTGGAACGGTCCGGCGAAACCGGAGCACCGGCAGCCGCCCCGGTGGCCCGCCTGGCAGCGGATGCCAGGGCGCAGCGGAGCCGGACAGCGACGGCAGGCGCACGCAGGGCGGCGGTCCTGATGACGGCGCCGGTGGGCCTGTGCTTCTTGCCGGCGTTCGTCGCGGTCGGGGTGCTGCCGGTGGTGATCGGGATGGCGGAGGGCTTGTTGAGAGCGGGCTGAACGAGGACGGCACTGAAGCGAACGCCGAGGGGCCCCTGACTGACCCCCGGAACCGAGAGTCGAGAACCGAGAACTGAAAACCGAGCACTGAGAACAACTGCCGGGCTTTACAGGGAGGTTGAAATGTGGGGGAAGACGATGCGGGGAATGGTGGCGCGAGGGCGAACGGCGCATTGGGGCCGGTGGCGGGCCTGGTGGACCGGCTCGCCGGGCAGGGACGCAGGAATGGTCACGTCCGAGTACGCGATGGGCTTGATCGCGGCGGTGGGATTCGCCGGCCTGCTCTACAAGGTGGTGACGAGCGGGCAGGTCAGGGCGGCGCTCCAGGCGGTCGTGGAGAAGGCGCTCGATGTCCCGTTCTGAGGCGGGACAGGGTCGATGGAGCGACCGGTACCGGCGCCCCCGCTCGGACCGTGGGTTCGTCACGGCGGAGGCGGCCGTGGTGCTGCCGACGCTGGTGCTGTTCACCATGGCGCTGATCTGGACGTTGCTGGTGGTCTCCGCGCAGATCCAGTGCGTGGACGCGGCCCGGGCCGGGGCTCGGGCCGCGGCCCGCCAGGATCCAAAGGGCACGGCCGTGGCGGCGGCACGGCAGGCGGCGCCGCGCGGGGCGAGCGTCTCCGTGCGGCGCGACGGCGACCTGGTCCGGGTCGAGGTGGCGGCGGACACGCCGGGCCCGGCGGTGCTGGGTCTGGGGCTGCGGCTGCGGTCCGAGGCGGTCGCGTTGGCGGAGGAGACGGTGGGGGTGGACGTATGAGGGCGGGGAAGTGGCGCGGAGCGGGCCGGGACCGCGGGGCCGCCACCGTGTGGGTGGTCGTGGTGATGGCCGTGCTGGGCGTGGTCTGTGGCGCGGTGCTCGCGATGGCACAGGCCGTGACGGCCCGGCACCGGGCGGGCGGCGCGGCGGACCTGGCGGCGCTGGCCGCGGCGGACCGATGGGCGGCGGGTTCCGCGGACGCGTGTGAGGGAGCGGCACGGGTGGCTGAGGCTCAGAGGGCGCGGATCGTGCGGTGCGCCCTGCACGGCGAGATTTCCGAGGTCACGGCTTCCTCCTCGGCCGGCCCCTTCTCGGTCACGGCCAGATCCCGGGCGGGCCCGGGAGGCCCACTCCCCCCACCCACCCGTGCCACGCCGACGCGAGCCCTGAACCTCCCACAACAGGAGCCCAACCCCAACCGAAGCCGCACACGCCCACCCACGGCGCCCGTCCTACGTCTCCGAATCCCTGAGCAACACCGAAAGAAGCCGAACCGCTCCCCGCTTGTGCAACGGATCGTTGCCGTTGCCGCACTTGGGGGACTGGATACACGAGGGGCAGCCCGCCTCGCACTCGCAGGAGGCGATCGCCTGCCGGGTGGCCGTCAGCCACTCCCGCGCCGTGTGGAAGGCCCGTTCGGCGAAGCCCGCCCCGCCGGGGTGGCCGTCGTACACGAAGACCGTGGGAAGGAGCGTGTCCGGATGCAGCGGCACGGAGACGCCGCCGATGTCCCACCGGTCGCACGTGGCGAACAGCGGCAGCATCCCGATGGAGGCGTGCTCGGCGGCGTGCAGCGCACCGCCGAGGATCTCGGGATTGATGCGGGCGGCGTCCAGTTGGTCCTCGGTGACCGTCCACCACACGGCCCGCGTACGGAGCGTACGAGGAGGGAGATCGAGCTTGGTCTCGCCGAGCACTTCGCCCGTGATCAGTTTGCGACGCAGGAAGGAGACGACTTGGTTGGTGACTTCGACGGAGCCGTAGCAGAGGCGTCCCGCGCCCCAGGGCACCTCGGTGTCCGTCTCCAGGATGGAGATCGCCGTGGTGTCGCGCGCGGTGGTGGAGTAGGGCGGTACGGCCTCCTCCACCAGGGCCACCGAGTCCTCCAGGTCGAGGCGGCGCACGAGATACGTGAGCCCCTGATGGAGGTGGACGGCGCCTTCGTGGACGGTGGTGTGGGCGGCGGACGCGTCGACCGTGCCGAGCAGCCGGCCCGTGCCCTCCTCGACGATCTGGACGGGCCGCCCGCCCTCGCCGCGGATGTCGGTGAGGTCGGCGGCGCGTTCGCGGCGGGTCCAGTGCCAGGACTTGGTCCGGCGACGGAGCAGCTTGGCGGCCTCCAGCTGTGGGAGCAGTTCTTCGGTGGTGGGGCCGAAGAGGGCCACGTCGTCCTCTGTCAGCGGAAGTTCCGCGGCGGCGGCGCAGAGGTGGGGCGCGAGGACGTAGGGATTGTCGGGGTCGAGGACCGTGGACTCCACAGGCTGTTGGAACAGCGCCTCGGGGTGGTGGACAAGATAGGTGTCCAGCGGATCGTCGCGGGCGACGAGTACGGCCAGGGCGCCCTGCCCCGACCGTCCCGCACGCCCGGCCTGCTGCCAGAGGGAGGCCCGGGTCCCCGGGTACCCGGCGATGATGACGGCGTCCAACCCCGAGACGTCCACGCCGAGTTCGAGGGCGGTGGTGGCGGCGAGGCCGAGGAGCTCGCCGGAGTGCAGGGCGCGTTCCAGGGCGCGGCGTTCCTCGGGCAGGTAGCCGCCGCGGTAGGCGGCGACGCGGCGGGCGAGGGAACGGTCGACCTCGGAGAGGCGTTCCTGGGCGATGACCGAGATCAGTTCGGCGCCGCGCCGGGAGCGTACGAAGGCGACCGAGCGGACACCCTGGACGGTCAGGTCGGTGAGCAGGTCCGCGGTCTCGGCGGTGGCGGTGCGGCGGACGGGGGCGCCCTTCTCGCCGTGCAGCTCGGTAAGCGGGGGTTCCCAGAGGGCGAAGACGAGATCGCCGCGGGGTGAGGCGTCGTCGGCGACCTCCCGCACGGGCACTCCGGTGAGGCGTTCCGCGGACGCGGCGGGGTCGGCGGAGGTGGCGGAGGCGAGGAGGAAGACGGGCTCGGAGCCGTAGCGGGCGCAGAGGCGGCGCAGGCGGCGCAGGACCTGGGCGACATGGGAGCCGAAGACGCCGCGATAGGTGTGGCACTCGTCGATGACGACGTAGCGCAGGGCGCGCAGGAAGGAGGACCAGCGGGGGTGGGAGGGGAGGATCCCGCGGTGCAGCATGTCCGGGTTGGTCAGGACGTAGTTGGCGTACTGACGCACCCATTCGCGTTCTTCGAAGGGGGTGTCGCCGTCGTACACGGCGGGCCGTACCGCCTTGCCGAGCGGGGCCGCCAGCTCGCGGACGGCGCGGCGCTGGTCGGCGGCGAGGGCCTTGGTCGGCGCTAGGTACAGGGCGGTGGCGCCGCGGCCGTTGGCGGCTTCGGAGCCGTCGAGGAGGGCGGAGAGGACTGGGGTGAGGTAGGCCAGCGACTTGCCGGACGCGGTGCCGGTGGCGACGACCACGGATTCGCCGTCCAGAGCGTGCTCGGCGGCCAGTGCCTGGTGGGCCCAGGGGTGCTCGATGCCCGCGGCCCTGACGGCGGATATGACCTCGGGGCGGATGCGGTCGGGCCAGACTGCATACCGGGCCTCACGTGGGGGCAAGTGCTCCGTATGAGTGACGCGCGATGCACGGCTCGGCCCCGCGGTGAGCCGGTCCAGGACGGTCCGCGGGGACGTGCGTGCCGGGGCGCCCGCGGAGGGTCCTCCGGCCGGAGAAATTTTGGCCATCGGCATCGAGTGTGTCACTGGCGGGATGGACAATGGTCCCAAGGCGTCGTGCGCGCCTACCAGTAAGTGATTGAATGCCATCGCGGCTGGCGATCCGTCCTGGGGGCTCTGCCGAGGTGTCCCGAGGGATGACCGCTCGATAGCAAGGTGCTGGAGGATCCGTGGACCTGTCCCTGTCGACCCGTACCGTCGGCGATCGTACGGTCGTCGAGGTCGGTGGCGAAATCGATGTTTATACCGCGCCAAAGTTGCGCGAACAGTTGGTCGAGCTGGTGAACGACGGCAGTTTTCATCTGGTCGTCGACATGGAGGGCGTGGACTTCCTCGACTCCACCGGGCTCGGCGTGCTGGTCGGCGGCTTGAAGCGGGTGCGTGCCCATGAGGGCTCGCTGCGCCTGGTCTGCAACCAGGAGCGCATTCTCAAGATCTTCCGTATCACCGGCCTGACCAAGGTGTTCCCCATTCACACCTCGGTCGAGGAAGCGGTCGCGGCCACCGACTGAGTGGCGGCCACCGATCGAGTGGCCGCCGCCTGAGTGGCGGCCACCGACCGGGTGACCACCGAGTGTCGGCCGACCGGAAGCCGGACCTCCCGGGCCCCTGGGCCCGGGGCGGCAGTACAGCAGGGGACCGGGCCTGCGGCCCGGCCCTCTGACAGCACGTGCGTATGTCGAGGGGGATGCATGGCCACCGTTGAGCTCCGCTTCAGTGCGCTGCCCGAGCATGTCAGGACCGCCCGCCTGGTGGCGGCCGCGGTGGCGCGCAGGGCTGGGGTGGACGAGGCCGTTCTCGACGAGGTCAGGCTCGCGGTCGGCGAGGCCTGCACGCGCGCCGTCGGGCTGCACCAGAGCAGCGGGGTGACGGCGCCGGTGTGGGTGGCGCTGATCGAGGACGAGAAGCAGTTCTCCATCGAGGTCGGCGACGAGGCGCCTCGTGCGGCACCAGGGGACCGGGCGCCCGGCGCGCGGCTCGGTGAGGGCGACGACGCGGAGGGCGAGGACGAGATGGGCCTCGCGGTCATCAGCGGGCTCGTGGACGACGTGGAGGTCACGGCCGGCGAGTCCGGCGGTGTCATCCGCATGACCTGGCCGACTACTCCGGCACCGCTTCTTCCCTGAGTCGTACGCCCCGTTCAGGCCTTTCCTGACCCGAGTCGGCCTGATCCAGACCCTCCTGTTCCGACCCTGCGTTCCGGCTCGTCGCGCCTCGGTCATTCATGTACCGGCCCGCCACGCTGTGCCGTGTCGCCGTGTCGCCGTGTCGCCGTGTCCCGCCCCGGCCCGTCCAGCCCCGTCCTGCCCAATCCGGCCGACCGTGACCTGACCTCGGGACGCCCGGCAGACGCGGCAGACGACGCCAGAGGCCTCGAAGGCGCCCCACAGACGCCCCGCAGGCCCACACCGGCCCCGCGGGCTCGCCCTCCCCGGCCCAGCCTCGCCCACCCTGCCCCAGGCCGCCCTCCGCCCCGGCTCTCCTGCCCAGCCCCGGCCGCGCCTTTCCAGCCCCCAGGGGCGTGCTCACCCCTCTGCCGCCACCGCGATGAGCAGGCCCTTTTCCTCCCCGATCATTAATCTGCCTGGACCGAAGATCGCTCGTCAACGGTTTTGGGGCATTACCGCTTTTGGGGCCAATCCTCGTGCGCGATCATTTGCTGAGAAGCAATCTCAGGTCAATTCCGTTTGTGGCGCTCTGTTTTGATCAGGTTCTGCTCCCTACAATCCGTCCACATCTTGAGCTCAGCCCAAGCGTCAAGGAGGACGAATGGCGGGGCTTTCTACCCCTCATCAGTTTGACCACCCCTCAACCTTCGCAGCCGCAGTACTGACAGATGACAATCGCCTCATCGTGATGGTCGTCGCGGCCGTCGCACTCGCGGCGCTCGTCGTCGCGGGCGTACTGGTACGCCAGGTGCTCGCGGCAGGCGAGGGCACCGACAGCATGAAGAAGATCGCGGCAGCGGTCCAGGAGGGCGCGAATGCCTATCTGGGGCGTCAGTTGCGCACTCTCGGCGTATTCGCCGTCGTGGTGTTCTTCCTGCTCATGCTGCTGCCCGCGGACGACTGGAATCAGCGCGCCGGACGATCGATCTTCTTCTTGATCGGTGCGGCGTTCTCGGCGACCACCGGCTATATCGGTATGTGGCTCGCCGTACGCAGCAATGTGCGCGTGGCAGCCGCCGCCCGAGAGGCCACTCCCGCGGAAGGTGAGCCGGAAAAGGATCTCACCGCCGTTTCGCACAAGGCCATGAAGATCGCTTTCCGCACGGGCGGCGTCGTCGGCATGTTCACGGTGGGGCTCGGTCTTCTGGGCGCCTCCTGTGTGGTGCTCGTCTACGCGGCCGACGCGCCGAAGGTGCTCGAAGGCTTCGGTCTGGGCGCCGCGCTGATCGCGATGTTCATGCGTGTCGGCGGCGGCATCTTCACCAAGGCCGCCGACGTCGGCGCCGACCTGGTCGGCAAGGTCGAGCAGGGCATTCCGGAGGACGATCCGCGTAATGCCGCGACCATCGCCGACAACGTGGGCGACAACGTCGGCGACTGTGCCGGTATGGCCGCCGACCTCTTCGAGTCGTACGCCGTGACACTGGTCGCCGCGCTGATCCTCGGGAAGGTGGCGTTCGGTGACTCCGGGCTCGCCTTTCCGCTGATCGTCCCGGCCATCGGCGTCGTGACGGCGATGATCGGCATCTTCGCGGTGGCGCCCCGGCGCTCCGACCGCAGCGGCATGAGCGCCATCAACCGCGGATTCTTCATCTCCGCGTTCATCTCGCTGGCGCTCGTGGCCGCGGCGGTCTACGCGTACCTGCCGTCCTCGTACACGGACCTGGACGGCGTCACGGACACGGCGATCAAGGGGCACGACGGCGATCCGCGGGTCCTCGCGCTCGTCGCCGTCGCCATCGGCATCGTCATGGCCGCGCTGATCCAGCAGCTCACCGGCTACTTCACCGAGACCAACCGGCGTCCCGTCCAGGACATCGGGAAGACCTCGCTCACCGGCCCGGCCACCGTGGTCCTGGCCGGTATCTCGCTCGGTCTGGAATCGGCCGTCTACACCGCGCTGCTGATCGGGCTCGGCGTGTACGGGGCGTTCCTGCTCGGCGGTACGTCGATCATGCTCGCCCTCTTCGCGGTCGCGCTCGCCGGTACGGGGCTGCTGACCACGGTCGGTGTCATCGTCGCCATGGACACCTTCGGACCCGTCTCCGACAACGCGCAGGGCATCGCCGAGATGTCCGGCGACGTCGAGGGCGCGGGCGCGCAGGTGCTCACCGACCTGGACGCCGTCGGCAACACCACCAAGGCCATCACCAAGGGCATCGCCATCGCGACCGCGGTCCTCGCGGCGTCGGCGCTCTTCGGGTCGTACCGCGACGCCATCGCGGAAGCGGCCAAGGACGTCGGCGAGAAACTGGGCGACGGCGCGCCGATGAACCTCGTGATGGACATCTCACAGCCCAACAACCTGGTGGGTCTCATCCTCGGCGCCGCGGTCGTCTTCCTCTTCTCGGGGCTCGCGATCAACGCGGTGTCGCGGTCGGCGGGAGCCGTGGTCTACGAGGTGCGGCGGCAGTTCCGCGAGCACCCCGGGATCATGGACTACACCGAGGAACCGGAGTACGGGCGCGTCGTCGACATCTGCACCAAGGACGCGCTGCGCGAGCTGGCCACGCCGGGTCTGCTCGCCGTGCTCACCCCGATCGCGGTCGGGTTCTCGCTCGGCGTCGGCGCGCTCGGCTCGTTCCTCGCGGGCGCGATCGGCACGGGCACCCTCATGGCGGTCTTCCTGGCCAACTCCGGCGGTGCCTGGGACAACGCCAAGAAGCTCGTCGAGGACGGCCACCACGGTGGCAAGGGAAGCGAGGCGCATGCCGCGACCGTCATCGGTGACACCGTCGGTGACCCGTTCAAGGACACCGCGGGCCCGGCGATCAACCCCCTGCTGAAGGTGATGAACCTGGTGGCGCTGCTCATCGCGCCCGCGGTCATCAAGTTCAGCTACGGGGACGACGCCAGCGTCGGGATGCGGGTGCTGATCGCGGCGCTCTCCATCGCGATCATCATCGGCGCGGTCTACGTCTCCAAGCGGCGTGGCATCGCCGTCGGGGACGACGGCAACGCCGAGCGGGTGACCAAACCGGCCGACCCGGCCGTGGTCTCGTAGCGGACACTTCGTCACTCCTGATCGGGCTCGGCCCAACACGCGGGCGGGCGGCGCTTTCTGAGGCGCCGTCCGCCCGTCGCCGTGCGCGGACCGGTGTGCGCGGGGTGTGCGCCGGCCGGTGTGCGCGGAGCCTCGTGAACCTTCTCTCGCATGCCGTCGCCGCTTGGTGCAAATGGCTGCAATAGCGGTTGTACCGGGCCCCCGACATGCGGTTGTCGCCCAGTTGGCGTGTAAGTTCCGGGGCCGAGAGCCATGGAAGGGACCAATCCGGTGAACAAGAAGCTTGCAGCCGCACTGTCCGGCGGTGCGGTACTGGTACTCGCTCTGTCAGGGTGCAGCAGCGACGACGACGGGAACAAGGAGCTCGACGACTGGGCCAAGAAGGTCTGCGACTCCGTGCAGCCCCAGTCCAAGAAGATCGCGGACGCCAACGCAGCGATCCAGAAGGAGACCTCCGACAACAGCTCGCCGTCCGACGTCCAGAAGACCGACTCCAAGGCGTTCCAGGACATGTCCGACGCCTACAAGTCGATGGGTGACGCCGTGAAGAAGGCCGGTGCGCCGCCGGCCGACGACGGGAAGAAGAAGGCGGACGACGCCGTCAAGGAGCTCAACTCCATCTCCAAGTCGTACGGGGACCTGAAGAAGCAGGTCGACGGCCTGGACACCAAGAACCAGGCGGACTTCGCGGACGGCCTCAAGGACGTCGCGGGCGAGCTGGACAAGCTGAGCAAGAGCGGCAACGAAGCGCTGGAGAAGCTGCAGGAGGGCGAGGTCGGCAAGGCGATGGGCAAGCAGGACAGCTGCAAGAGCGCGTCCGCCACCCCCTCCGCCAAGAGCTAGGCCGCCCCTGGTCCGGCACCAGCCCGCTCCTTGGTCCGGCACCGGCCGGCCCCCTGGACCAACCCCAGTTGGCCGTACGTTCCCGACGCCCTCGGAACCCCTGGCGGGGCCGAGGGCGTCGGAGCATCCGGAGGGCCACAATGGGGGAGTGAGTAACGCGAGCCTTCCCCTGCCCTCGTCCGACCGCGCCGACGCAGCCGCCTCCCTGCGGGCGGCCCTGCTCGGCGCCGACTTCACCGCCGACGGGCTGCTCGAGCTGCTCGGGGCGCCCGCGTACACCGCGCTCGCCCGCAGCGAGACCGTCCCCGCGCTGCGGGCCACGCGCGGGGACGGGGCGCTCGCAGCGCTCGTACGCCTCTTCCTGCTGCAGGAATCGGTGCCCCACGCGCGCGTGGCGGACGTTCTGCCCGTCGACGTACTCCTGGAGAGCGGTTGGCTGGCCGAGGAGGAGAAGAGCGCCGAAGGGGACGGCGGGCTGCGGGCGACCGTGGACGTGCGGCCGTACGGCGGGCCGGGCGGTGAGGACTGGTTCATCGTCTCCGACCTCGGCTGCGCGGTCGGCGGTGCCGGTGGCATCGGCAAGCACGAGGAGGGCGTCGTCCTCGGGGTCGGCGGCGCGTCCACGACACTCGCGGGCATCACGGTGCGTACGCCCGTCGCGAGCGCACTGGACCTCGGCACCGGATCCGGCATCCAGGCGCTGCACGCCGCGCAGCACGCCACCCGCGTGACCGCGACCGACCTCAACCCCCGCGCGCTGCGGTTCACCCGGCTCACCCTGGCGCTCTCCGGAGCCCCGGAGGCCGACCTGCGGGAGGGCTCGCTCTTCGAGCCGGTGGCCGACGAGACGTACGACCTGATCGTGTCGAACCCACCGTTCGTGATCTCGCCGGGTGCCCGGCTCACCTACCGGGACGGCGGGATGGGCGGGGACGATCTGTGCCGGTCGCTCGTTCAGGAGGCGGGGGAGCACTTGAACGAAGGGGGGTACGCGCACTTCCTGGCGAACTGGCAGCACGTGGACGGCGAGGAGTGGCAGGACCGGCTGCGCTCCTGGGTGCCGCGCGGCTGCGACGCCTGGATCGTGCAGCGCGAGGTGCAGGACATCACGCAGTACGCCGAGCTGTGGCTGCGGGACGCCGGGGACCACCGCACGGACCCCGGGCAGTACGCGGCGCGGTACGACGCGTGGCTGGACGAGTTCGAGGCGCGGGGCACACGGGCCGTCGGGTTCGGCTGGATCGCGCTGCGCAAGACCGGGGCCGCCGAGCCGTCCATCACCGTGGAGGAGTGGCCGCACCCCGTCGAGCAGCCGCTCGGCGACACGGTCCGGGAGTTCTTCGAACGGCAGGACTACCTGCGTACGCACGACGACGCCGCGCTGCTCACCGGGCACTTCAAGCTCGCCGACGAGGTCGTGCAGGAGCAGGTCGGGCTGCCTGGCGCCGAGGACCCGGAGCACGTCGTGCTGCGGCAGAACCGCGGGATGCGGCGGGCCACCAAGGTGGACACGGTGGGCGCCGGGTTCGCCGGCGTCTGCGACGGCTCGCTGAGCGCCGGACGGATCCTGGACGCCATCGCGCAACTGGTCGGCGAGGATCCGGTGTTGCTGCGCGACCGGACGCCCGCGCAGATCAGACTCCTCGTGGAGCAGGGCTTCCTGCTGCCGGTCGGGGTGTAGGGCCCAGGGCCCTGGCGCGGAGCCGGGGCGTAGGGCGCCAGGCGCGGGAAACCAGCCAACATCGCGCCGCCAGCTCGCAGCGCCGTCCGTCGTTCACCCCGATTTCGTACTCCGGATTCCCGTGCGTGACAACCTCCCGGCAGGGAACTCGGCACGGGGAGGCAAGAGCATGGAGAGCGGGCCAGCGATCTTCGCGGGGACGGTGTTCGCGGTCTTCGGCGCCGGACTGCTGCTGTGGACCGGCGCGCGAGTCGCACACCGCGCCCCCGTCGCCCAGGGTGTGAGCCCTGTCGCATCGGTGACCCTCGCCACGCTCGCCGGATCGGGCGCGCTGCTCCTCGGCATGTGGTGCTTCACAAGACTCTGACGCGGCTTCGGCGGCGCGGCGGACCGCGCCGTTCCGGTTGACAGACCGGGCACGGGCCGCGCGGACACTCCGTGTCCCGGCTGGGCGGACGCTCTACGGCGGGTCGGCGGACGCTCCCCTTCCGACCCGTCGGGCACCCGGCTCCCGGTGGCCACGCGGGTACGGCCCCGTCCACTGCCGGGACCGGTGCCGAAACAGCGGGTCGCCACTCCGGGCGGCAGGAATGACGGTAGTCGGGTTACCGTTCGAGTGGCCGTTGCGGGCTTTTCCCGTTTGACACGGGGGCGGGATGTACCGTCACACTCCGCAGCGACAGCGCAACGCAAGCCATGCGGGCACTGCCACCGCACCGCCACGAGCACTGCCACCGCGCACTGCGACCGGCTCTGCGACCAAGCGGTGCCACCGCGCACCGCCACCGAGTGTCGACCGGAGAGAAGAGCGAAGTTGTCCCCGACCAGCGAGACCGCACAGGGCGGCCGCCGACTCGTCATCGTCGAGTCGCCTGCCAAGGCGAAGACGATCAAGAGCTACCTCGGCCCCGGCTACGTAGTCGAGGCCAGCGTCGGGCACATCCGCGACCTCCCCAACGGCGCCGCGGAGGTGCCCGAGAAGTACACCGGCGAGGTGCGCCGCCTCGGCGTGGACGTCGAGCACGACTTCCAGCCCATCTATGTCGTCAACGCCGACAAGAAGGCACAGGTCAAGAAGCTCAAGGACCTGCTGAAGGATTCCGACGAGCTCTTCCTCGCCACCGATGAGGACCGCGAGGGCGAAGCCATCGCGTGGCACCTCCTCGAGGTCCTGAAGCCCAAGGTCCCCGTCCACCGGATGGTCTTCCACGAGATCACCAAGGACGCGATCCGCAGCGCCGTCGCCAACCCGCGCGAGCTCAACAAGCGCATGGTCGACGCCCAGGAGACCCGTCGCATCCTCGACCGCCTCTACGGCTACGAGGTCTCGCCGGTCCTGTGGAAGAAGGTCATGCCGCGCCTGTCGGCAGGCCGCGTGCAGTCCGTCGCCACCCGTCTCGTCGTCGAACGGGAGCGCGAGCGCATCGCCTTCCGCTCCGCCGAGTACTGGGACCTGACCGGCACCTTCGGCACCGGCCGCGTCGGCGACGCCTCCGACCCCTCGCAGCTGGTCGCCCGCCTCACCGCGGTCGACGGCAAGCGCATCGCGCAGGGCCGCGACTTCAACTCCGTCGGGCAGCTGAAGGCCAACAGCGCGAACACCCTGCACCTGGACGAGGCGAACGCCCGCGCGCTGGCCGCCGCCCTCCAGGACACGCGGTTCTCCGTACGTTCCGTCGAGTCCAAGCCGTACCGCCGCTCGCCGTACGCGCCGTTCCGTACGACGACGATGCAGCAGGAGGCGAGCCGCAAGCTCGGCTTCGGCGCCAAGGCGACCATGCAGGTGGCCCAGAAGCTGTACGAGAACGGCTTCATCACCTACATGCGTACGGACTCCACGACCCTCTCCGACACGGCGGTCGCGGCCGCCCGGGCCCAGGTCACGCAGCTCTACGGCAGCGACTACCTGCCGGACAAGCCGCGTACGTACGCCGGGAAGGTCAAGAACGCGCAGGAGGCGCACGAGGCGATCCGTCCCTCGGGTGATCGTTTCCGCACGCCCGCCGAGACCGGCCTGACCGGCGACCAGTTCCGGCTCTACGAGCTCATCTGGAAGCGGACCGTCGCCTCCCAGATGAAGGACGCGACCGGAAACTCCGTCACGGTGAAGATCGGTGGCAGCGCCTCCGACGGCCGCGACGCCGAGTTCAGCGCGTCCGGCAAGACCATCACCTTCCACGGCTTCCTCAAGGCCTACGTGGAGGGCGCCGACGACCCGAACGCCGAGCTCGACGACCGCGAGCGCAGGCTCCCGCAGGTCGGCGAGGGCGACCCGCTCACCGCCGACGAGCTCTCCGTCGACGGCCACGCCACCAAGCCCCCGGCCCGCTACACCGAGGCCAGCCTGGTCAAGGAGCTCGAAGAGCGCGAGATCGGCCGCCCGTCGACGTACGCGTCGATCCTCGGCACGATCCTCGACCGCGGGTACGTCTTCAAGAAGGGGACGGCGCTCGTCCCCTCGTTCCTCTCGTTCGCCGTCGTGAACCTCCTGGAGAAGCACTTCGGGCGGCTCGTCGACTACGACTTCACCGCCAAGATGGAGGACGACCTCGACCGCATCGCCCGCGGCGAGGCGCAGGCCGTGCCGTGGCTGCGGCGCTTCTACTTCGGTGAGGGCGAGGGATCCGGCGGCGCGGCAGAGGCGGGCAACGGCGACGGCGACCACCTCGGCGGTCTCAAGGAGCTCGTCACCGACCTCGGCGCGATCGACGCCCGCGAGGTGTCGTCCTTCCCGGTCGGCAACGACGTCGTCCTGCGCGTCGGCCGCTACGGCCCCTACATCGAGCGTGGCGAGCGCGACTCCGAGAACCACCAGCGCGCGGACGTCCCCGACGACCTGGCGCCCGACGAGCTGACCGTCGACTACGCGGAGGAACTGCTCGCCAAGCCGAGCGGCGACTTCGAACTCGGCGCGGACCCCGAGACGGGCCGTCAGATCGTCGCCAAGGACGGCCGCTACGGCCCGTACGTGACGGAGATCCTCCCCGAGGGCACCCCGAAGACCGGCAAGAACGCGGTCAAGCCGCGCACGGCGTCGCTCTTCAAGTCCATGTCGCTCGACACGGTCACCCTCGCGGACGCCCTCAAACTGATGTCCCTGCCGCGCGTCGTCGGCACCGACGCCGAGGGCGTCGAGATCACCGCGCAGAACGGCCGGTACGGCCCGTATCTGAAGAAGGGCACCGACTCGCGCTCCATCGACAGCGAGGAGCAGCTCTTCACGATCACGCTGGAAGAGGCACTGGAGATCTACTCCAAGCCGAAGCAGCGTGGCCGCGCCGCGGCCAAGCCGCCGCTCAAGGAGCTCGGCGAGGACCCGGTCAGCGGAAAGCCGGTCGTGGTCAAGGACGGCCGCTTCGGCGCGTACGTCACCGACGGCGAGACGAACGCCACCTTGCGGGCGGCGGACTCCGTCGAGGACATCACCCCTGAGCGGGGCTACGAGCTCCTCGCGGAGAAGCGGGCGAAGGGCCCCGCCAAGAAGACGGCGAAGAAGGCGCCCGCGAAGAAGACCGCCGCGAAGAAGGCACCCGCCAAGAAGACCGCGGCCAAGAAGACGGCCGCCAAGAAGACGACCACCGCGGCCAAGAAGACGACCGCGAAGAAGACGACCACGAAGAAGGTGGCGGCTTCGGCCAAGGCGGCTTCGGAGGACTGACCTCCACCGATCCCGACCGACCTGCCCAGTGCCGGGTGCCTCGTCGCAGGCGCCCGGCACTGGTCTGTGCACCCCCTGAAACGGCACGTTCCGCCTGCAACGGGACCAGCTGGACGTGCTGGACGTGCTGGACGTGCTGGACCAGACGGTCGTTTGTTCGGGTGGCTCGGCAGGGAAGCGACCCGTCCAGATAGGCTGGACGGATGACGCGTGCCGAGCAGCCAACGGCCGGAATCCCGGCCCCCGACGACGCCCTGGTCGCAGATTCCCGAGAGCGCGCCGTCCGCGCCTTGCTGCGCGTACCGCAGCTGAAGAGGTTGTGGAGCGCCCATCTCGTCGACAGTGTCGGCGACGCGCTCGCCCTCCTCGTCCTGGTGATCCTCGCCCTCCAGTCCGCCATCGCCGAAGGCGCCTTCGGAGGCGGTTACCGGGGCGTGGCCCTCGCCGTAACCGCTGTCTTCGGAGCACGCGTTCTCGCGACGCTGCTCTTCGGAGCGGTGCTTCTCGGGCCCCTCACCTCGCTCACCTCACCCGGCGGGCCGCTGGACCGCCGCTGGACCATGGTCGGTGCCGACGGCGTGCGGGCCGCACTCCTGGTCGTCGCGCCGCTGTGGATCGACTGGACTCCGGACAACGCCCTCGCGGTGATCCTGGTGACGTCCTTCGTCGTGGGCGTCGCCGAGCGCTTCTGGACGGTCGCCAAGGAGAGCGCGGCGCCCGCGCTGCTGCCCGCGCCGCCCCTGGAGGGTGCGACGATAAGGCCGCTGCCGGACCACATGGACGCGCTGCGGCGCCTGTCCCTGCGCACGGGATTCCTCGCCCTGCCCATCGCGGCCACGATCCTCGTCGCCATCACCCTCGTCGGGAACGTCCTCGGCGCGGGCCTCGACTGGTTCGAGCTGCACCAGGCCGGACTCGCCTCCTTCGTGGCGGCCGGCCTCTTCGCCGCGTCGCTCTCGATCGTCTACTTCCTCGAACTTCCCGGCACGCAGACGCCCCGCGCGCGCAGCCCCCTCGAAGGGCTCCGCAGGCCGCGTACCGGCTCCGGCACCGACAAGGGCCGTACCGGCGCGATCCCGCTCCTCGTGGTGGCCTGCACCGCCGTCTCCGTGGCTGTCGCGGCGGCCGTCGCCGTCGCCGTGCTGCACGCCAAGGACCTCGGCGGCGGGCCCGTCACGTACGGCCTGATCGTCCTCGCGCTGACCGGCGGCACCGCCCTCGGCATCCGCACCGCGCCGTCCCTGCTGCCCTCGCTCTCGCGCCGCAGGCTGCTCGCGCTCGCCATCGCCTTCACCGGCGTCGCGCTGCTCGCCGCGGGCCTCGTGCCCGACGTGACGACCGTGCTGCTGCTCCTGGTCCTCACCGGGGTCTGCGCGGGCGTCGCGGCCAACACCGGGCACGCGCTGCTCGACCAGGAGGTGGAGGACTACCGCAGGGCCCGCACCACGGAGCACCTCCACGCGGTCGTACGTCTCTCCCTCGCGCTCGGCGCGCTGGTGGCCCCGGTGATCGCCGCCCTGATCGGGCCGCACCGCATGGTCAACGGCAAGTTCGTCTTCGACCACGGAGGCGCCGCCTTCACGCTGATGCTGGTCGGCGCGCTGCTCCTGCCGGTGGCCGCCCTGGTCCTCGCCAAGGCCGACGACCGGCAGGGCGTGCCGCTCCGCAACGACCTGCTCGACGCGCTGCGCGGCGGCGACGACCCGGTGCAGGCGACCTGCGCCACCGGCTTCTTCATCGCCCTCGAGGGCGGCGACGGCGCCGGCAAGTCGACGCAGGCCGAGGCACTCGCCGAGTGGATCCGCACCAAGGGGCACGAGGTCGTCGTCACCCGCGAGCCGGGGGCGACGCCCGTCGGCAAGCGGCTGCGGTCGATCCTCCTTGACGTCTCCTCGGCCGGTCTCTCGCACCGCGCCGAAGCACTGCTGTACGCCGCCGACCGCGCGGAGCACGTCGACACGGTCGTACGCCCCGCCCTGGAGCGCGGCGCCGTGGTCATCTCCGACCGCTACATCGACTCGTCCGTCGCCTACCAGGGCGCGGGACGCGACTTGTCGCCCACCGAGATCGCCCGCATCAACCGCTGGGCCACGGGTGGCCTCGTGCCGAACCTGACCTGCCTGCTCGACGTGTCCCCCGAGGCCGCCCGCGAGCGGTTCACGGAGGCGCCCGACCGCCTTGAGTCGGAGCCCGCCGAGTTCCACGCGCGCGTGCGTTCCGGTTTCCTCACGCTCGCCGCCGCCGCTCCGGGCCGGTACCTGATCGTCGACGCCGCACAGGAGCCGGAGGCGGTCACGACCGTGATCCGGCACCGGCTCGACACGGTGCTCCCGCTCTCCGAGGCCGAGGTGAAGGCGCGGGAAGAGGCCCGCAGGGCCGCCGAGGAGGAGGCCAGGCGCAAGGCCGAGGAAGAGGCGGCGCGCAAGGCCGAGGAGGAGCGACTGGAGCGCGAGCGCCAGGAGCAGCTCGCCAAGCTCCGTGCCGAGGAGGAGGCGCGCAAGCGGCGCGAGCTGGAAGAGGCGCAGCGCCGCGAGGCCGAGCGGCAGGCCGAAGAGGCCAGGAAGCGCGCCGAGGAAGCCCGCCGCAAGGCCGAGGAGGAGCAGGCCAGGCTCCTCGCCGAGGAGAAGGTGCGCAAGGCCGAGGAGGAGCGGCGGCGCAAGGAGGCCGAGGAAGAGGCGCGGCGGCGCGCCGAGGCGGAGGAACGGCGCCTGGAGAAGCAGCGGAAGGCCGAGGAGGCGCTGCTGCGTGCGGAGGAGGCGCGGCGGCTCGCGGCGGCGTCCGCGGCGGCGGCAGCGGCTTCGGCTGCTGCGGCGGTTTCGGGGCCTGCGGTTTCGGGGCCTGCGGCTTCGCGTGCTGGGGCTTCGGGGGCGGGGTCTTCGGGGGCGGGGTCTTCGGAGAGCGCGTCTTCGCGGACGGCGTCTTCGGAGAGTGCGTCTTCGAAGGCCGCGCCTTCGGGGTCGGCTTCCGCTTCCGGGCAGGGGGAGGCCTCGTCGGTTCGGTCCGCGTCGGGACAGGGCGCGTCGGGACAGCCCGCGTCGGGTCAGTCCGCGCCGGGCAACGAGACCGCGCCGGACAACGAGACCACCGTGACCACGCCCGTGGTGGCGCCGCCCTCCGGCGCGGCCGACGAGACCGCCGTGCTGCCGGCGATCGGGGCCGAGCGGCCCGGCGCCGACGACACCGAGGTGCTGCCGCAGGTGTCCGTCCCCGAGGCGCCCGCCCCCGAGGGGTCCGCGGAAGAGACGGCCGTGCTGCCGGCGATCTCGGAGGACAAGGTGCCGCCGGGATACTTCCGTGACGAGCGGCCCGCCGCGCCTGCGGAGTCCTCGGAGGGGCCGAACGAGCGGACTCGGGAGCTGCCCCAGATCGACGAGTCGGGCGTGCCCCAGCGGCCCCGCTCCGCCTGGGCCGAGGAGACGCCGCTCGACGACCTCCCGTCGCTGGCGGACGAACTGCTCGGGTCGCACGAGGACGATGAGGACGAGGGCGGGAGCGGGAGGGGGCGCCGCGGGCGTAAAGGCCGCTGAGCCCTGAGCCCTGCTGTCGGCGGCCTCCCTGCTGTCGGCGGCCTGCGGACCGGATTGTCAGAGGCGTGCTCCACAATGGGGAGTCCGGCATCCGGGCCGGGCAGAGCGCAGCGTAAGGCGGTGACCCCATGAGCGTGTGGGACGACCTGGTGGGGCAGGAGCGGGTGAGCGAGCAGCTGAGCGCGGCCGCTCGGGACGCCGACGCGCTGGTGACCGCGGTCGCCGCGGCCACCCCGCTCCCGGAGTCGTCGAAGATGACGCACGCCTGGCTGTTCACGGGCCCGCCCGGCTCCGGACGCGCCACCGCCGCGCGCGCCTTCGCCGCCGCCCTGCAGTGCACGAGCCCGGACCGCGCGCTCGGTGGCGTCCCGGGCTGCGGCTTCTGCGACGGCTGCCACACCAGCCTCATCGGCACCCACGCCGACGTGGAAGTGGTGCGCACGGACATGCTGTCCATCGGTGTGAAGGAGACCCGCGACCTCGTCCGGCGGGCGCAGCTCTCGCCCGCGGTCGGCCGCTGGCAGGTCATCGTCATGGAGGACGCCGACCGCCTCACCGAGGGCGCGGGGAACGTCCTCCTCAAGGCCGTCGAGGAGCCCGCTCCCCGCACCGTCTGGATGCTCTGCGCGCCTTCCCTGGAGGACGTGCTGCCGACGATCCGCTCCCGCTGCCGGCTCCTGACCCTGCGTACGCCGCCGGTGGACGCGGTCGCCGACGTGCTCATCCGCAGGGACGGCATCGAGCCGGACGTGGCCGCCGTCGTGGCACGCGCCACGCAGGGGCACATCGGCCGCGCCCGGCGCCTCGCGACCGATCCACGCGCGCGTGAGCGCAGGGCCGCCGTCCTGAAGATGCCGCTGCGGGTCACGGAGATCGGCGGCTGCCTGAAGGCGGCGCAGGAGCTGATCGACACGGCGACCGAGGACGCGAAGCAGGTCGCCGACGAGGTCGACACCAAGGAGACCGACGAGCTGAAGGCGGCGCTCGGCGCGGCGCAGGGCGGTCGGATGCCGCGCGGTACGGCCGGGGTCATGAAGGAACTCGAGGACCGGCAGAAGCGCCGCAAGACGCGTACGCAGCGCGACAGCCTCGACCTCGCGCTCATCGACCTGACCGGGCTCTACAGGGACGTGCTCGCCCTGCAGCTGGGTTCACGGGTGGCGATCGCCAATACCGAGGTGCAGGACATGTTGCAGCGCATGGCCCTGGGCACCTCCCCCGAGTCCACGCTGCGCCGCATCGAGGCGATCGGCGCCTGCCGCACCGCCCTGGACCGCAATGTGGCGCCGCTGCTTGCGGTCGAGGCGATGACGGTGGCGCTGCGGGCGGGCTGACCGGGCGACGGAGCGGGCGGCTGACCGGGCGACGGGGCGGGCGGCCCGCTGGGCAGGACACCCGGCAGGTCAGGCCGGGCAGGACACCAGGCAGGCCGCCGCGCAGGACACCAGACAGGCCACCGGGCAGGACACCAGACAGGCCACCGGGCAGGCCGCCGGGCCGGGCGATCCGACGGATTGACGAAGTCGCTCGTACGAGTGCGTTACGTGATGAGCCCTTCGCCGAGAGTTACTCTCGCGTGATGGACACCAGCCGTCGCGGCCGTCGCAGCCGTAACCTTTCGCTCCGCACGTACGGCTCGCCCCGCAGGTACGGCGCTCTGCTCGTGACCGCAGGCCTGCTCGTCTCCGGATGCGCTTCGCGGAGTTCGACGGCGGACACGTCCCTGGCGTCGCTGTCCCGCTCGGTGCCTGCGGAGCTCGCCCCGTACTACGGGCAGAAGCTGAGCTGGCACGAGTGCGGTGTCCCCGATTTCGAGTGCGCCTCCATGAAGGCGCCGCTCGACTACGCGAAGCCCGCGGCGGGCGACATCAAGCTGGCGGTCGCCCGCAAGCGGGCCACGAAGAAGAGCGGCCACCTCGGCTCGCTCCTGGTCAACCCCGGCGGCCCCGGCGGCTCGGCGATCGGCTACCTCCAGTCGTACGCGGGACTCGGCTACCCCGAGGAGGTCCGCGCCCACTACGACATGGTGGCCGTCGACCCGCGCGGCGTGGCCCGCAGCGAGCCCGTGACCTGCCTCGACGGCAAGCGCATGGACGCGTACACGCAGACCGACGTCACGCCCGACGACCCGCGCGAGACGGACGAACTGAGCACGGCGTTCAAGAGGTTCGCGGCCGGCTGCGAGGAGCGGTCGGCCAAGGTGCTGCCGCACGTTTCCACGGTCGAGGCGGCCCGTGACATGGACGTCCTGCGCGCGGCGCTCGGCGACAGGAAGCTGTCGTACGTCGGCGCCTCGTACGGGACGTTCCTCGGCGCGACATACGCCGAGCTCTATCCCAAACGGGTGGGCCGCCTGGTCCTGGACGGCGCGATGGACCCCCGGCTGCCCGCACGGCGAATGAACCAGGAACAGACCGCCGGGTTCGAGACGGCGTTCCGGTCGTTCGCGAAGGACTGCGTGAAGCGCGGGGCGGACTGCCCGCTGGGCGGCGGGAGCCCGCAGGACGCGGGCAAGCGTCTGAAGGCCTTCTTCGGCGCACTGGACCGGAGGCCGCTGGCCACGAGCAGCCGCGGCCGGAAGCTGGGCGAGGCGCTCGCCACGACGGGTGTGATCGCCGCCATGTACGACGAGGCGGGCTGGCCCCAGCTGCGCGACGCGCTCACCTCGGCGATGAAGGGCATGGACGGCTCGGGCCTGCTCGCGCTCTCCGACGGCTACTACGAGCGGGACGGCGACGGCTCGTACGCGAACCTCATGTTCGCCAACGCGGCCGTGAACTGCCTGGACCTGCCGCCCGCCTTCAGCTCACCGGACGACGCGAAGAAGGCGCTGCCTGCCTTCGAGAAGGCCTCCCCGGTCTTCGGCGAGGGCCTCGCCTGGTCCTCGCTGAACTGCACGTACTGGCCGGTGCGGGCCACGGGCCGCCCGCACCGCATCGAGGCGAAGGGTGCGGCCCCGATCGTGGTCGCGGGCACGACCCGCGACCCGGCGACCCCCTACCGCTGGGCCAAGGCCCTGGCCTCCCAGCTCTCCTCCGGCCACCTCCTCACATACGAGGGCGACGGCCACACGGCGTACGGGCGCGGCAGCGAGTGCGTCGACGCGACGATCAACGCCTACCTACTGAAGGGCACCGTCCCGAAGGACGGAAAGCGCTGCTCATAGGCGTGCCGAAGGGGTGTGCGGAGCACCCCCGAAAACTGTGTAGACTTGGCCGCGTTGCTGATCGCACGATGGTGCGGACGGCGTGCCGCCTTAGCTCAGATGGCCAGAGCAACGCACTCGTAATGCGTAGGTCTCGGGTTCGAATCCCGAAGGCGGCTCTGTGGAAGCCCCAGGACTCACTCGCCGTGACCTGGGGCTTTTGCTTTTGGGGGATGTGGCGTCGGTGGCGTGAGCGGGCCGTGCGGGTGCGGTTGTGGTGGGCTCTGGGTGGGGAGCAATCGGCCATGGTCGACACAGCTGAAGAGGTGGCCGCGCGGCACGGGCTGGTGCCGTTGCCGGTCGAGGGTGGACTGTTCCGGCGGACCTGGGCCGGGCCGCCGGGTGCCGATGGGCGTCCCGCGGGGTCGGCGATCGTCGCGCTGCTGACCGACGCACCCGGTGACTTCTCCGCTCTGCACCGGCTCCCCATCGACGAGGTCTGGCACTTCTACGAGGGTGACCCGCTGGAACTGCTCCTCCTCGCACCCGACGGCACGGACCGGATCGCCGTACTGGGCGGTGCCGAGGGGCAGGTGCAGTTGGTGGTTCCGGCGGGGACGTGGATGGGGGCGCGGGTTCGGGGCGGTGGGCGGTGCGGGTGGGCGCTCTTCGGGACCACCATGGCGCCCGGCTTCCTCGACGAGGACTACGAGGGTGGGGACGCCGAGGAGCTGAGCGTGCGGTATCCGGGGCGGGAGGGGCTCATTCGGGAGCTGTGCCGGGTCGGGGCGCCGTTGCGGATGGGGAGTGGGATGGGGAGTGGGACGGGGAGTGGGGTGGGGCAGGGGGTGAGTGGTGGTGAGGGGGCGCGTGATGGTGTGGTGTCGGGGCTTTCCGGGCGGGTTGCTCTGGTCACCGGTGCCAGTGGTGTCATCGGTGCCGGGGTCGCCCGGCGGTTCGCGCAGGCGGGGGCCGCGGTCGTGGTGCACTACCGGCGCGCCGGGCAGCGGGCCGAAGCGCTGGTCGGGGAGATCGTCGCGGCGGGCGGTGACGCCATCGCCGTACCGGCGGAGCTGGCGGTCGAGGACGAGTGCCATCGCCTCGTCGAGAGGGCGTACGCGTGGCGCGGGCGCCTGGACTCGCTGGTCAACGCCGCCGGGATCCAGCCTGTGCAGGAACTCGCCGGTATGAGCGGGGCGGACTGGCGGCAGGTCTCGGAGGCCAACGTGACGAGTGCGTTCTGCTGCACGCAGGCCGCCGCCGAGTTCATGGCCGGCCAGGACGGCGGCGGTACGGTCACCCATATCGCGTCCATCGAAGGGTCCAGCCCCGCGCCCGGCCACGCGCACTACAGCGCGTCCAAGGCCGCCCTGATCATGTTCGCCCGTTCGGCGGCCCTGGAGTACGGGCCGCGCGGCATCCGCGTCAACAGCGTATCGCCGGGTCTGATCGAGCGGCCGGGGCTTGCCGAAGAGTGGCCCGACGGGGTGGCGCGGTGGGGCCGGGCGGCACCGCTCGGGAGGCTCGGGCGGCCCGAGGACGTCGGCAACGCGTGCGTGTTCCTCGCTTCGGATGCGGCTTCCTGGATCACGGGTACGGATCTGGTGGTGGATGGCGGGGTGGGGGCGCGGCCCACTTGGTAGTGGGGGAGGTCGTAGGCCGGTCAGTGGTCCAGGTAGGCCAGGACCGCCAGCACGCGGCGGTTGTCGGTGTCCGACGGGGGCAGGCCGAGCTTGGGGAAGATGTTGCCGATGTGCTTGGCGACGGCCTTCTCCGAGATGAACAGGGCCTCCGCGATGCCCGCGTTGGAGCGCCCCTGCGCCAGGCACCCCAGGACCTCGCGTTCGCGCGTGGTGAGCGTAGCCATGCCGGTGTCGCGGTCCTTGCGGACCAGCAGTTGCGAGACCACCTCGGGGTCCATGGCGGTGCCGCCCGCGGCGACGCGCTCGATCGTCGAGATGAACGCGGCACCGTTCGATACCCGGTCCTTCAGGACGTAGCCGACCCCCTCGGAACCGGTCGCCAGCAACTCGTGCGCGTACAGCGGCTCCACGTACTGGGAGAGCAACAGGACCGGCAGCCCGGGCACGCGGCCGCGCGCCGTCACGGCGGCGCGCAGGCCCTCGTCGCTGAAGCCCGGGGGGAGCCGGACGTCGACGATCGCGACGTCCGGCCGCAGTTCCGTGAGTGCGTCAAGGAGTTCGGGGCCGTTGTCGACGGCCGCGGCCACTTCGTGCCCGAAGGCGGTGAGGAGTCTGCTGAGACCGTCCCTCAGCAGGAAGTGGTCTTCGGCGAGGACAACGCGCACGGCACCTCCACCGTCACCATGGTCGGGCCGCCGGGCGGGCTGCTCACGGCGAGTATGCCGTCGAAGGTGGCCAGGCGTTGTTCGATGCCGCGCAGGCCCGAGCCGCGGGACGGGTCGGCTCCGCCGTGGCCGTCGTCGGTGATGGTGATGCGGAGGGAGCCGGAGCCCTTGGATGTGGATGTGGCTTCGGATGTGGTTTCGGATGCGGACTCGGATTTGGGCCCGGGTCCGGGTCCGGAGGCGTGGGCGGTTGCGGCTGCCGCTCCGGTAGCTGCTTCGGATCCGTCCGTGGTCGTGCGTGTGACGTCGGTGGGGGAATCGCCTTCGTGGCGGATGTCGATCCGGACGCGTTCCGCCCCGGCGTGCTTGGCGGCGTTCGCCATGATCTCCGAGACCGCGAAGTACACGGCCGACTCCACCGGCGGCTCGGGGCGCGCGGGCAGGTCGGCCACCACCTCGGTCCTGAGCGGGCTGATCAGCGCCAACGAGCGGATGGCGTCCGCGAGCCCGCGGTCCGCGAGTACCGGCGGGTGGATGCCGCGGACCAGGTCGCGCAGCTCCTGCAGCGCCTTGGTGGAGTTCTCGCGGGCCTCCACGAGCAGGGCGCGTACCGCGTCGGGGTTGGACTCCAGGAGGTGTTCGGCCGCGTCGAGTGTCATGCCCATCGCCACCAGGCGGACCTGCGCGCCGTCGTGCAGGTCGCGTTCGATGCGGCGGATCTCGGCCATCTGTGTGTCGACGGCGGCGGTACGGGTGGTCGTGAGGTGGTCGATGCGGTGCGCCATCTCGGCCAGCTCCGCGCGCAGTTCACCTTCGCTGGGGGCGAGCATCGCGCGGAGGTAGCACTCGTGCAACCGGACGGCGCGGGGCGCTGCCCAGTGGAACGCGAGCGGGAGCTGCAGGGCGCCGAGCACGCCGGCGAGGGCGGCCGTGGGCCAGTTCTGGACCGGTACGAAGAGGTACCAGATGCTGTCCCACTCATGGGACAACCGCGTGCCGAACACCGCTGTGGCCAGCCCCCATACGCCGCTGATGAGCAGGGCGAGCGGGCCGAAGGCGATCGTGCCGCCGAGGTACGGATCGAGGCCCGCCCATCGCCAGTCACGCCATACCTGGCCCTCCTTGCCCGCCAACTGGGCGCGCAGGGCGAGGCCTTGTGAGCGGTCGGGGCGTTGGTCGTAGGGCGCGGGGAAGTCCTTGCCCGACCACTCCTCGGCCAGTGCGCGCTGGCGGTCCGCGAGTCTTCGGACGTGACGCATCGGGGCCGGAAGCAGCTTGGCGTTCGGGCCGCCCGCGAAGAAGACGTGGGCTTGGACCATCCAGAGGGAGAGCCAGAACGCGCGGAGGGAGAGGGCCCAGAGGAGGAGGGAACGTTTGAACGCGGTGGTGGTGTCGTTCCCCGTGGGTCCTCGGTGTGTGGTCATGGACTTCCCCCTCGCGCGTCTGAACTGCGGGTTCATGCCGTTTCACGCTGTCCGCGAGCTCATTATCGGGTGCGGGGCGGGGAGAAGTCGGTGGTGAAAACTCCCCTCTTCGGGGGCTCTCTTCGGGGGCTGATCGATGCTTCGAGGTGTGGCTGCTTCAGGAGATGCGGGACAGCCAGGTGCGGAGCGCGGAGTTGAACTCGTCGGGGCGTTCCAGGTTCGGCATGTGGGCCGCCGCCTCCACGATGTGCAGCGCCGAGTCGGGGAGCGCGGCGTGCATGGCCTCGGCGTCGGAGACGGGGGTGTACGTGTCGTCGCGGCCGACGATCACGAGGGACGGGACGTCGACGCGGGTCAAGAGGGCGCGGTAGTCCGGGCGTTCGGCGCGCCCTCGCAGGGCGGCGGCCGCTCCCTCGGGCGGGGCGGACAGCATCATGCGGTGGACGGTCGCGGACGCCTCCGTGTTGTACGGGGCCACCATCTTGTCCCGTACGTCATCCGCGTATCCCCGCATGCCTTCGGCGAGAAGGCGGTCGGCGAGGGCGTTCCGGGCGGCCTTGCCGGACGGTGTCTCGGGGGCGGGGAACGTGTCGGCGAGGAGGAGGCCCGTGATGCGCTCCGGGAACAGGCGGTAGCACTCCATCACGATCTGGCCGCCCATGGAGAGGCCGCCGAGCGCGAACTTCTCGACGCCGAGGTGGTCCAGGAGAGTGGCGACGTCCTCGGCGAAGGTGGCGAAGTCGGTGGTGCCGGGGACGACGGTGGACTCGCCGTAGCCGCGGAGGTCGGGGGTGATGACGCGGTGGGTCGTGGCGAGGGCGGTGCGTTGGGGGGACCACATGGAGCGGTCGAAGGGGTGGCCGTGGAGGAGGACGAGGGGAGTGGTGGGGGTGGGGGTCCCGGTGGCGTCGGTCTTGCCCTCGCCGTCGCCCTTGCCCTCGCCCCCGCCTATCGTTCCGTCTTCGCTCCTGCGTACGTCGTCGTAGCCGATGGTGATGCCGTTGAGCTGCGCGGTAGCCATGTGGGGAGGCTAGGCGTGGTCAAGTAGGCGGTGCAATAAGGTCTTTGCTCTCGGTGCAATGTTCGCGGGGCGGGGGCGGGGGCGGTACGGGGGTGGGTGTGCGGAGGGTTCGGGTGAGGGGCGTCGCTCCGCGACCAGGGAGACGGTCGGCGGGGCCGTGGAAGGTGAGGGGAATCATGGCTCGGCGGGACGAGTTTCGGCGCGTTGCGGATGATGTCGCCCGGCAGATCGAGGCCGGGGTGCTGCGGGCCGGGGACCAACTGCCTCCGCAGCGGGTCTTCGCCCGGCACAGGCGGATCGCCAACTCCACGGCCATCCGCGTGTACGGGGAGCTTGCGCGGCGGGGGCTGGTCGTGGGCGAGGTGGGGCGCGGGACGTTCGTACGGGCTGCCGCGCCGCATGTCGGCGGTGCTGTGGCTCTGACGGAGGGGGGCGCGGGGGCGGGAGTTGGGGAGGTGGGGCTGTCGGGGCTGTCGGGGCTGTCGGGGCTGTCGGGGCCGGCAAGGCCGCCGGGTCTGTCGGGTCTGTCGGGGCTCATCTCACTCGCCCCTCCCACCCACACCCCCACAACACCCCCCGTCAACCTCGAGCTCAACTACCCGATTGTCGAAGGGCAGTCGGAGGCCATGAGCCGAGGCCTCACGCCGCTGCTGCGCGCCGACGTGTTGAGGGAGGCGACCCGAGTCGTCGCTCCCGATGGAACCGCGGAGGCGCGGGATGCCGCCGTGTCCGTGCTGGCGCGCAGTGGCTGGCGGCCGGAAGCGGAGCGGGTGTTGTTCGCGGGGAACAGTCGGCAGGCCATCGCTGCCGCGCTCTCCTCGTTGGCGCGCCCCGGGGGCCGTATTGGGGTCGAGGAAGTGACATATCCGCTGGTGAAAGCCATCGCGGGGCAGCTCGGTGTGGAGCTCGTGCCGGTTGCCGTGGACGAGCAGGGCATGGTGCCGGGCGCGCTCGCCGACGCGCACCGGAAGGCCTCCCTCAGCGGCGTCTACGTACAGCCGACCCTGCAGAATCCGTTGTCCGTGACCGCGGGGGAGGAGCGGCGGCAGGAGCTGGCCGACGTCATCGAGAGGTCGGGCGTGCTCGTCGTCGAGGACGGCACCTGGGGGTTCCTTGCCCCGGACGCGCCCGCTCCGCTTGTCGCCCGGCTGCCCGAGCGCGTCATCTTCGTCGACAGCCTCTCCAAACGGCTCGCGCCCGGCCTCACCGTCGGCATGCTCGTCGCCCCGGCCGCTCACCTGGACGCCCTCGCGCGCTCCCTGCGGTCCGGGGCGTGGACGGCGGGGGCGTTCAACCTCGCGGCGGCCGTGCGGTGGGTCGCCGACGGGACCGTGGAGAGGCTGGTCGCGGCCAAGCGCGCCGACGCGGCCGTGCGGCACCGCATCGTGCGGGAGCGGCTGATCGACGCGGGGGTCAAGGGGCGGTTCCGTACCGATATCCGCGCCTATTACTGCTGGTGGGAGCTGCCCGCGCCGTGGCGTGCCGAGACCTTCGTCGCGGCGGCGGCGGACCGTGGCATCGGCGTCACGCCGGGCTCGGCCTTCGTCGCGGGCTCCCACTCGGTGCCGGACGCGGTGCGGGTCGGGCTCGCGTCGCCGCCGCTGGATGTCCTCGCGGAGGCGTTGGGGGTGCTCGGGGATGTGGGCGGGCGGGGGCGGAGGACCCGTACGTCTTGAGGCGGACCCCGAGTCCGACCTCCGTCGCGCCGCAGAGGCTGTATTTCGTTCTGCGGCCGTACGGAAACCGGTGTCCGGGGCCGAAGACTGGTCTCATGCCCCTGAACAAGAAGAAGGCCGGTGTCCTCGTCCTCACCATGGCCGGGTGCCTGGTGGCCGCCGGTACCGTCGCCGTCGCGGCGCCCGCGCTCAAGGACAGCGCGCTGATGCCGGACGTCGTCAGTGAGCACGTCTTCAAGGAGAAGACGAAGTCCTTCGCGACGGCGGCGGACGCGCCCACCAAGGGTGACCTGGCGTTCGTACTGCCCCGATGGGTCCCCAAGGACGCCGAGAACATCAAGGTGAAGGTGAAGACGACCGGTGCCGCGAAGCTGATCCGCTACACGCTCGGCGACGCCGGCGCGGGCAGCGGCGACGGGGGCGTCCGTAGCGGTGGCGTGCCGGTCGACCGGGGCGTTGCCTGCGGGGTCGGCTCACCCCGGGTCGGTGCGCCGAAGCTCGACGCGTCATGGTGGCCCGACCGGACGCCGTCGCGGTCCCGTACGGAGTGCGGCGACTCCTACGCGTACCGGGTCGCGGTCCACGGAAACACCGTCTACGCGTGGACCAACGGGGACCTGTCCCCGGAGGCTGCGGGCCGGGCCCTTAAGGGGCAGCCGGGCTCCTAGGGGTCAGCCGACGCCACAGGCAGCGTCACACGGCACATGGATGGCAGGCCGTACGACTCGAACCCGCCGGGTGCTGACGCCAAGGGGCACTACGCCGTCACCATTGAGAACCCGACCGACGGCTGCCACGACATCCCGAAGGAGGCCCTTTTCTTCGTCGAATCGGATGGGACCCAGATCCTGAGGCAACAACTAGTGGTCCACTTCGACAACGACACGGACAAGGTGATCAGCTTCTCAGGGGTCCCGTGCGACTCCCCAGTAAGGCCTATCCCCACAGACGGCGTCAGGCCCGTTGGGCCGCTCACTTACGGATACCCGGTGAGGGCGCTCTCCTTCGTCGTCGACAGCCCTCTGTGGCGTAACGCCTGACCGCTGATCACCTGCACAACCACAGCTAGGGCCTGTTGCGAAAGTGGATCTTGATCGTTGATGATCGCCTGCTGTGGGGCGTGGGGATCTGACGAACGGCCAGTGGGCCCGGCTTGGGCCGCTGCTGCCGCGGGGCATCAAGCCGGGCCGGCCGCAGGTGTGGACACGGCGGCAGCTGATAGACGGCATACGGTGGCGGACACGGACCGGCGCCCCGTGGCGCGATGTGCCTGACCGGTACGGCCCGTGGGACCGGGTCTATGACCTGTTCCGGCGCTGGCAGCGGGACGGCGCCTGGGCTCGGATAGTCGCCCAGCTCCAGGCTCAGGCCGACGCGAAGGGCCTGATCACCTGGGACGTGAACGTCGACTCCACCGTCTGCCGCGCTCACCAGCACGCCGCCGGAGCGGCGAAGAGGGGGATCTTCAAAAGGAGCCGCCCGGCGGTCTCGTCGCAGAGCCGGCTGACCACGGTCTCGGACGCTCCCGAGGCGGGCTGACCACCAGGATCCACCTCGCCGTTGAGCAGGGGCAGAAGCCTCTGTCGGTGGTGATCACCGCCGGGCAGCGCGGAGATTCCCCGCAGTTCGAGCCCGTGCTTGAGGCGATCCGGGTGCCGCGTCTGGGAGTGGGGCGGCCCCGCAAGCGGCCGGACCGAGTGCGGGCCGACAAGGCATACGACTCCAGGAAGAACCGCTCCTATCTGCGCAAACGCGGTATCAAGGCAACGATCCCGGTGCCTGCGGACCGGGTCCGCAACCGCAGCAAGCTCGGCTCCCGCGGTGGTCGGCCGCCGAAGTTCGACAAGACCGACTACCGCGAGCGACACGCAGTCGAGTGCGGAATCAATCGACTCAAGCGCCACAGGGCAGTCGCCACGCGATACGACAAGCTCGCCGTCCGTTACGAGGCAACCGTGCTGGTCGCAGTCCTCAACGAGTGGCTGTGACCAACCTCTTCAGCCTGCTCAAGTATGCGGAGCGCATCGGCAGCCGCTGGTGACAGCATGGTGTCGTCCTGCAAGTCGGCCAGAGGAATCCACGCCACCGCGTCGGTGGAGCCGTCGATCTCGGTCACCGCCAGCGCCCCGCCCTTGAGGACAACGACGTAGAACAACGCCGTGAGGCTCCAGCTCACCCCATTCCGCCGGACCGCGTAAGTCCGCGCGTCGAGCAGACGAGCATCAGCGAGTTCAAGCCCTGTCTCCTCCCGGAGTTCACGGGACAAGGCCTCCACAGGCTGTTCGCCCGGGTCGATTCCGCCGCCTGGCATGTGCCACAGACCCGGTGTGAAGACTGGCGAGGCGTCCGACAGTCGGATCAGCAGCAGCCGACCGTCCTCCACCGCGATTGCGTACGCCGAAACACGGGTCTGTACGTGATCGTCCACGGTTCCCGCCCCTCCCTACACGAAAGCCGACAAGCGGGAACCCTAGCGTCACCAAGATCGACTTACGCAACAGGCCTAGGGGTCAGCACACCTAGGCGGGGGTGCCGGACAGGGTCCCAGGTACTTATGAGGATCCTGTCAGGCCTGCGTGCGAATCCCATTTGCCTCTCCTGCAACACGCGATGCATGCCTATCCTCAACGCCATGTGCGCTTTTGTCCTGGTCGCGGAGGACGACGAAAAACAGGCCGAGCTGGTCCGCCGCTATCTGGAGCGCGAGGGCCACGCCGTCGCCGTCGTCCACGACGGGTCAGCCGCCCTCGCCGCGATGCGGCACCGGTCGCCGGACCTGCTGATCCTCGACGTGATGATGCCCGGCACCGACGGCCTGGAGGTCACCAGGCTCCTGCGGGGCGGTGCTGGTCCCGCCGGGCTGACCCGCCTGCCGATCCTGATGCTGACCGCCCGTTCCACGGAGGACGACCTGCTCGCGGGCCTCGATCTGGGCGCCGACGACTACCTCACCAAGCCGTACAGCCCTCGCGAGCTGATGGCCCGGGTGCGGACGTTGCTGCGGCGTGCGAGCGGCATCCACCCGCCGCTGTCCGGCACCGACCGGCGGATCCTGCGCGTCGCCGGTCTCGTCGTCGACCCGCTGCGGCACGAGGTGACGGTCGACGGGCGCTACGTCGACTGCACGCCCGGCGAGTTCGACCTGCTGAGCGCGCTCGCGGAGGAGCCGGACCGGGTCTTCACGCGGCCCCAGCTCCTCGACCGGATCCACGGCTCGTCCGGCTACATATCCGTGCGTACGGTCGACGTGCACATCCTCAACCTGCGCAAGAAGATCGAGACCGACCCGCGCCGCCCCGACCGGCTCGTGACGGTTTTCGGGGTGGGGTACAAGTTGGTCGGTAGCGGTAGCGGTAGCGGTAGCGGTAGCGGTAGCGGCAGTGCCAGCAGTACCGGTACCGGTACCGGTACCGGTGAACCCGCCGTGAGCGGTGCGGTCGCCAATGGGGCGGCGGCACGACGTGGCGCGTGACATTCCGCTCCGCAAGAGCCTCCTCGCACGCCTCCTCGCCGTATCCGTCCTCGTCTCCGTCGGCTCGATCGCCGCCACCGCCTGGCTCGCGGCGCAGACGACGTCCGGTGCGCTGCGGCAGGAGCAGGGCCAGGTCCTCGCCGACGACGCCCGCATCTACGACAAGCTCCTCGGCGTCGGCGCGAGCGCCCCGGAGTGGCGGGGAGCCGAAGAGGCCGTACGCGAACTGTCCCGGAGCACCGGTCGCCGGGTCGCCCTCACCACGCAGGACCGCAAGGTCATCGCGGACTCGGCAGCCCCGAGAGGGCAAGGCGCTTCGGCGGACGGCCACGGCGAGGGCGGTTCGAAGAAGGACTCGAGGAACGCCCCCAAGACGGACCCCAAGACGGACCCCAAGGCGGACCCCAAGACGGACCCGGACAAGGGCTCAAAGGGCAGCCGTGAGGGGAGCTCGAAGAAGGGCCCGCACGAGGACGACTCCAGGCGTACCTCCCTCCCCCCGACCGCCTCCGCCGTCCTCGACCCGCTCGCCGTCGATTCCATGCTCTCCCCGGAACGTACGGGCGACGACACGAGCACCACCGACTCCGCCCAGTCCACCGACTCCACCGGTCGGGACACGGTCGCCCGGAACGGCACCGCCAAGGGCCACGCGGCCGACCGCATCGACCCGCGCGCGGTCGGCCCCTACCGCCTCACCAAGGTGGAACGCGTCCGGCTCAAGGAAGCCGCCGACAAGAGCGCGGCCTGCGTGACCGACATGGGCGGGAGCGCGCAGGTCGTCGTCGGCCCGGGTGGGCGCCCGACCATCCAGATCGCACACGACCCGGACGACTCCCTGCGGGCCCGCTGCCGTATGCCCCCGCTCGAAATGCCGACCGCGACCGAGCAGAAGGCCCTCAAGAAGCTCAACTCCCTCACCGACGCCTGTATGAAGCGGCACGGTCTCGACCCGGTCCCCGTCAGCCTCGACCTGACCGGGCGGTACGGCCCGAAGCCGGTCGGCGCCGCCGTCCCGACGTACCCGACCACCGAACCCGACCCGGCGTCCGGGGCGGTCCCCGTGGACCCCGGCCCCGCCGGTGCGGCCGACTTCGAAGCAGTCCCGCCCACCTCCGACGCCGCGGCCACGGCCGCCGCCACCGCCTCCTGCGTCGACACCGCGCGCCGCGAACAGCTCGGCCCCTACGTCTCCTCACCCGCGCTGCTCTTCATCACCAGCTCCGACGGCACGCGGAGCACGCCCGGCTTCAGCCTCTCCCGGGGCAACACCGCGCGTCTTGCCGGGCTCGCCGCGGCCGTCCTCGCCGTCACCGTCGCGGTCACCGCGCTCGCCGCGACCCGGCTCACCCGGCCGCTGCGCGCGCTCACCGCCGCGACCCGGCGCATGAAGGCGGACGAGACGAGCGAACCGGTTTCCGAGCGGGCCACCCGCTCGGCGGGCGAGATCAGCCAACTCGCCGCCGCCTTCAACGACATGGCCGCCCACCGCAAGGCCCTGGAGGAACAGCGCAAGGCGATGGTCAGCGACGTGGCGCACGAGCTGCGCACTCCGCTGTCCAACATCCGGGGCTGGCTGGAGGCAGCGGAGGACGGCGTCGTCGACACCGACCCCGAACTGGTCACCTCGCTCCTCGAAGAGGCACTGCTGCTCCAGCACATCGTCGACGACCTGCAGGACCTGGCGGCCGCCGACGCCGGCACGCTCCGGCTGCACCGCGAACCGGTGCGCGCCGCCGAGATCGCCGAGCAGGTGGCGGCCGCGCACCAGGCGCGCGCGGAGACGGCCGGGGTGCGGCTCAGGGCCACCGCGTTCGGCGACCCGTGGGTGCGGGCCGACCCGCTGCGGCTGCGCCAGGCGATCGGCAACCTCGTCTCCAACGCCGTCCGCCACACCCCCGAGGGCGGCAACGTCCGCATCAGCTGCCGCACCACGGACGACGCCGTACTCATCGAGGTCGCCGACACCGGTACGGGTATCGCGCCCGCCGACCTGCCGCACGTCTTCGACCGCTTCTGGCGCGCGGACAAGTCGCGGACCCGCGCGACGGGCGGCAGCGGGCTCGGCCTCTCGATCGTCCGGAAGCTGGTGGAGGCGCACGACGGCACGGTGACGGCGGAGAGCGTGCCGGGGAAGGGGTCGCTGTTCACCGTGCGGTTGCCGGTGGCGTGACGGGGGTGGTGTGACGGGGGTGATGAGTGGGCCCGGGGTGGTTTCGGGAGTGGTGCCGGGAGTGGCGCCGGGAGGCTTCGACGACGTGATCTCACCCTGGTGAGGGTGACTCCGGCTTCGTGGAGATGTGGCGAGGGGACTGCGGAGGCGTGGCGGCGTCGGCGTAGAGACGGCGTGGAGGAATCCGGCCGGGGTGCGGCGCCCGGCGGGGCCGGAATCCGCTATGGGCCGCGGGCGGCGCGGACGGCGGCAGTGCGAAAGCCCCGGTCGTTCACCTCCGCCGACCGGGGCTCTCTCTGCATCCGGACCCGGCCGCGGCGGCGACACTCCCCCGAGCTACGCGCTGTGCGCGAGTACCGGCGGGCCAGGTCCGATGTAGAGATCAGATCAGGGGTCGCCAACAGATCGCTAACATGTGGTTGGATGGCCGCGGCCTGGTCAGAACTCGTAGGGCAGAGGGGCCCTAACCAGGGGTGCAGCGGCCGACCCACCCTTTGATACCCGTCGTTGTCGGTCGTCGTTGGCCGTCTTTGGCCGCCCTCGGACGGCCCACACACGGCCCCGCATTCGTGCCCGCGTCAGTCGCAGGGGCAGCGCTCGACAGGGGTACGTGCGAACTATCTGCGAGCGACCCTGCCCTCACGAGTCATCACTCAGCAGATCGGCGACGCCCTGCTGTGACCAGTGCCCAGACGCGCCAGGGCAGGCCGACACGTATGAAGCCACCGCTTCCATATCCCATGCGCCGGCCGATAGGAGCCCCGACGCCAGGAAGCGCACGTAAGCCGGGGACGGGGGCACCCACTGGACATCGCCCAAGCCCCAAGGGGCCGTGAACGTCAGAACGGGCATGCGGTCGACTTGGCCAGCGCACACCAACGTTTCGTATCGACCGTCGCCCAGGACGTCACGCCCTTGTGTAAGCGCTCTGGTCAAGTCCAAGTCGGCACCCGGCTCCCGGTACATCTCCTGAGCGGCGATGTCGGCGAATTGCTCGACGGTCACCAGGTGGGCTCTGGCCAAGACGCGACCGCTCGCGCGGGGGTCGTAGAAGGCCCGCCCACCTCCCCACACGGGCGACACGGTCGCGAAGTACATCGCTCCGTTCAGTTCCACGGGGATGGATTGAGCGGGCATCGCGGGATTACGGCATCCCGGGTAGTCCTTTGCCGCGCCCGATGGACGCCCGCCGCGGATGTAGGCAGCAAGCCGATCCAGGTGCATGTTCGAGCCGTAGGACGTGTACCAGACTCGCTCAGGCGCCGCATCGTCCGGGAGCGTCGGGTCGATGCTTCGCAAGGCTTTCACGCTGGCTTTCTCCTGTGCGGCACGCTCACTCTGCCGAAACGTCGTACGTGATGACATGACGGTCTCCCGGGAGGATCGTGACCATGACTCGAAGGGGTTTGTCGTTCTCGTCGTAACCCGTGCGCATGTGCACGGCGACAGGTGTGGCCGAGGGGAGAGACAACTTCTCGATCTCAGCGCGTGTCGGCATTCGCACTGTGATCTCATCTCGGTAGCGAGCTTGAACAAGGCCGACGCTGGCGAGTACCCCGCCAGGTGCGGACACATCCTCCGGCAACATGAGGGGCGTACCGCGAACCAGTTCCTCGGGAAAATACGAGTCGGCCAGCGCGTACGGGTCTTGGTCCACGATGCGCACTCGCTCCCGAACCACAGTCAGAGCGCTCTCGGGGTCCAACTCCAGTCGTTCGGCGATCTCGGCAGACGGACGCCGGATGGAAACCCGGACTTCCTGCCGGGGCAGACGACCACTTTCGGCCACGATACTGGCCCATTGGTCGCCTTGTTCGTCTGACTTGTGGCGCTCTCGTGACTCCAGAACGGACCAGTCCCAGACGGCTGGAGTCAGGCGCCGCCGAACGAAGCTGCCCCGCCCCTGGCCAGCGATGATTAGCCCCTCTTCTGTGAGGCGACGCAGGGCCAGTCGCACCGTGTTGCGACTGGCTTCGTAGCGCTCAACCAGCTCGTACTCCGTCGGGAGCTGTCCACCCGCTTGCAGCTCGCCCCGCTCGATCTGTCCTCGCAGGTCATCAGCGATCCGGTGATACCGCGGGCGTTGCTCCTTCATGGCCTCTCCCTGCCAGTTGGCCGACTTGTTCCAACAACATACGCCGTTTGCCTTGACGGACCCAACGTCGTGGTGCAATCTCATGACATCAGGTTGTTGGTACAACACCACCAACACCGGTAAGTCAGTCTTTATTTCGAGCAGGGTTAGCGCGACTCGGAACCTTGCTTGACCTGCACGAATGCATGGGGCGGGGACGCTGCAATCCCGCTAAAGGCCAGAGGACAGGGCTTCGGCCCGACTGGCGAGGTGGCCCGGTGACCGCGAGCAACGGCCGGAGGGTGGGGACATCGGTCCCCCTTGCAGTGCGTATCCCCATGTTCAGCAGTTCGAAGGAGTGACGGTGAGTCGACGAAAGTGATGGGCGCGGCCGTGAAGACCGGCACGGCGGCGCCGCTCCACCCCCGGGCCTCCGAGCGCGATTGAGTGCTGCGGCCGGCCGGTCACCATCCACCGATTCGCGGCGGCTATCGCCGCGCCGGTTGCTCGCCCCGCCCGTACGACGGTTCTGCGGAGCACGTCGCACGGGCGGGGTTGAGAGGAGCCGGATCTTCCGACTTCAACGGCGCGCGGCCCCGGTGCTGGAACACCGGGGCCGCTGCTCATGCCGTTGCATCCGTGAGAGGACCTCGCCATGTTCGGCAAGAGCAAGCACA
>NZ_JBWKFZ010000014.1:254781-290674 GCF_056433985.1 Streptomyces sp. NPDC044106 | reverse complement strand
GGCGTTGACTTTTGGCACGCTGTTGAGTTCTCAAGGAACGGACGCTTCCTTTGTACTCACCCTCGCGGGCTTTCCTCCGGGCGCTTCCCTTCGGTGTTTCTTTTTGTTCTTCGTTCTTGCGTTTCCGACTCTATCAGACTCTTTCGTGTCCGACTTCCTCGGTGCCTTTCCGGTTCCCGCTCCGGCCTTTCGGCTTTCGCGTTTCCCTTTCCGGCGGTTCCGACTCTATCAGATCCTTTCGGGCCTGACTCCCAGTCGAAGTGGGGTTGCCTTCCCGGCTGTTGGGCCGTTCCGACGTCTCAAACTCTAGCGGGTTTTCCCGGCGACTCATAATCGAGCCTTGGAATTGAATTCGGGCATGCCGAATGCGTTCCGTTGGGAGGTTGTGCAGAGTTTGGTTTGCCGCTTCGACAGCGGCGGAAGGTGCCGCCGCAGAACCGTTACGGCTCCGTGGCAACCCGAAGAACTCTACGGATCGGGCAGGTGGCTGTCAACCCCGCCCCGCGCGGCCCGACCGGTCCGCCGACCACCGTCAGTCCAGGTCGCTGAGGCGGCCGCCGGCGTCCGGCTGGGCGTGCTCCACACGACGGAGAAGACGAGTCAGCACCTCGCCCAGGACACCTCGCTCGTCCTGCGACAGATCCTGGAGGAGATCCTCCTCGAAGACCGTGGCCAGGCGCATCGCCTCCAGCCACTTCTCGCGGCCCTCAGCGGTCAGCTCGACGATCACGCGGACGCGGTTGGTCTCGTCGCGGTCCCGGGTGACCAGGCCCTCCGCCACCATGCGGTCGATGCGGTGGGTCATGGCGGCCGGGGTGAGGCCGAGTCCCTTGGCCAGCTCGCCGGGGCCCATTTGGTACGGGGCGCCGGAGAGGACGAGGGCCTTGAGGACCTCCCACTCGGCGTTGCTGATGCCGAGGGTCGCGGTCTGGCGCCCGTAGGCGACGTTCATGCGGCGGTTCAGGCGGCCGAGGGCCGAGACGATCTGCTCGACCTGGGGGTCGAGGTCCTGGAACTCCCGCTGATACGCGGCGATCTGTTCTTCAAGTGTCGGCTCGCTCGGGCCGGGGGTGTCACCCATGGCCGCAGTATGGCACGCCCCTACTTGGCATTGAAGTCCTTCAGTGTGTACTGTTTAGATCCTAACTTTAGCTTCGAAGTCTTCAGACCTCACTCCTAAGGCAGGTGAAAGTGACCAGGGCGATGGGCGCAGCGATGCGTCGCATTCAGGCAGGCAGCGCGCTGAGCGCGTTCGGCATCGGGTTCACGGTTCCGTTCCTCTACGTCTATGTGGCGCAGGTGAGGGATCTGGGGGCCAGTGCGGCGGGCATCGTGCTCGCCGCCTTCGCCATGGCCGCTCTGATCGTCCTGCCAGTCACCGGCCGCGTCATCGACCGGCGCGGCCCGCTGCCGGTGCTCGTCGGCGCGGCGGTCGTCGCCTCCGTGGGCGCGGTCGCGCTCGGTGTCGCGAGCAGCGAGCCGACGGCGATCCTCTCCGCGGCGCTGCTCGGCGCGGGCACGGCGGTCATGCAGCCTGCGCTGGCGACGATGATCGTCTGGTCGTCGACGCCGGCCACCCGGACGCGGTCCTTCGCGACGCAGTTCTTCCTGCAGAACCTGGGCCTCGGTATCGGTGGTCTCATCGGCGGCCAGATCGTCGACGAGAGCCGGGTCGGCAGCTTCACGCTGCTGTTCTCCATCGAGTCCGTGATGTTCCTGGTGCTCGCGGCCATCGCGCTGACCGTGCGGCTTCCGCACGCGCCGTCCTTCCATGACTCGATGCCCAAGGATGCCTCCGCTCCCCGGGGCGGCATGCGGGTGCTCCTGCGGCACAAGGCCATGGTGCAGCTGTGCGTGCTCGGCTTCGTGATCTTCTTCGCCTGCTACGGGCAGTTCGAGTCGGGGCTCTCCGCGTACGGCGTGGAGGCCGCGGGCATCTCGGCCTCGACGCTCGGTATCGCGCTCGCCGCCAACACGGCCATGATCGTGATCGCGCAGTTCGCCGTCCTGAAGTGGGTCGAGCGCCGCAAGCGTTCCCGTGTGATCGCGTCCGTCGGCCTGATCTGGGCCTTCGCGTGGCTCCTCGCCGGGTACGCCGGGGTCGGGCACGGCAGCCAGGCGATGGCGACCGCCGCGTTCATCTCGACGTACGCGCTCTTCGGGCTCGGTGAGGCGATGCTGTCGCCGACCGTCGCGCCGCTGGTCGCGGATCTGGCGCCGGGCGGCATGGTCGGTCAGTACAACTCGGCCTTCGCCCTGGTGAAGCAGCTGGCCCTCGCGGTCGGTCCGGCCGTGGGCGGGCCGATGGGCGCCGCGCTGCACGTCCCGTACATCGTGACGTTCGTGCTCTTCTCGCTGGGCATCACGGTGCTCGCGGTGCGGCTCGGGCGCCGGCTCACCCCGGTGCAGAACCAGCCCTCGCTGGCCAAGAGCCCGGTGGTGGCGCAGGGCGGCCCGGCCGCCACCGCGCCCGCCACGGCCGACGCGTAGGCGTCACCGGTACGGCCGACGCTCTCAGAGCCTGTGTCACAGGGATAGGACACAGGCTCTCAGTGCTGCTTCGGCAGCGCGAACTCGCACCAGACGGCCTTGCCGCCGCCCGGTGTGCGGCGCGAGCCCCAGTTCGACGCGATGGTGGCGACGATGGCGATGCCGCGCCCCGCCTCGTCGGCCGGTTCGGCGCGGCGGCGGCGCGGCAGGTGGTCGTCGCCGTCGGTCACCTCGATGATCAGCCGGCGGTCGGTGCGGCGCAGTCGCAGGCGCATCGGCGGGGTGCCGTGCTGGAGGGAGTTGGCGACCAGTTCGCTGGCCGCGAGGACGCCCAGGTCGTGCAGTTCCGGTGAGAAGCGCCAGCTGGCGAGGACGCCGGTGGCGAAGGCACGCGCGCGTGGAGCCGCTTCCACGCCGCCCAGCAGCTCCAGGGCGGCGTTTCTGAAGAGCTCGGCGTCCGAGCCGGTGCGGGCGGGGTGCTGGACGACCATGACGGCGACGTCGTCGTCGTGGTCGGCCGCCACCCCGAGGGCTCGGATCAGGCGGTCGCACACGACTTGGGGCGTGCCGGTGGCGCCTGCGAGGGCGCGCTCCAGGGAGGCCACTCCCTCGTCGATGTCCTCGCTGCGCCGCTCGACCAGGCCGTCCGTATAGAGGACGGCGGTGGAGCCGGGGCCGAGCGGGACGGAGCCCGAGGTGTGCAGCCAGCCGCCGGTGCCGAGCGGCGGGCCCGTGGGCTCCTCGGCGCGGTGGATCGTGCCGTTCTCGTCGCGTACGAGGATGGGCAGGTGGCCGGCCGATGCGTAGACCAGGCTTCCTTCGTTCGGGTCGTGCACCGCGTAGACACAGGTGGCGATCTGGCTGGCGTCGATCTCGGCGGCCAGGCCGTCCAGGAGCTGCAGGACCTCGTGCGGGGGCAGGTCGAGGCGGGCGTAGGCGCGTACGGCCGTGCGGAGCTGGCCCATGACGGCCGCCGCGCGTACGCCGCGGCCCATCACGTCGCCGATGACGAGGGCGGTGCGGCCGCCGCCGAGGGTGATCACGTCGTACCAGTCGCCGCCGACCGCCGCCTCGGTGCCGCCCGGCTGGTAGGTGGCGGCGATGCGCAGGTCGTCGGGCTGCTCGAGCTCCTGGGGCAGGAGGGACTTCTGCAGGGTGACGGCCGTCTCGCGCTGGGCCCGCTCGCTGGTGCGCAGGCGCTCGGCGGCCTCGGCGTGGTCGGTGACGTCGGCGGCGAAGACGAGGACGCCGCCGCCTTCTTCGGGGCCCGCCGCGGAGCCGCCGAGCGGCAGTGTCACGGGGGTGCAGGTGAACGTGTACGAGCGGCCCGAGGGTGCCTTGCGGGACTTGACGGTGCGCGGCTTGGCGCTGCGCAGGACCTGGTCCAGGAGCGGCAGCAGGCTCAGCTCGTCCAGTTCGGGCAGGGCCACGCGCGCGGGCTCGCCGACGGGCCGGGGGCCAAAGGCGGTCACGTACGCGTCGTTGACGTACGCGATGCGGTGGTCGGCGCCGTGCACGAGGGCGACGAGGGCGGGGATGCGGTCGAGCACCTCGCGGGCCGGCAGTTCGTCGAGGCCGGCGAGGCCCGCGATGTCGGTGACGCCGTCGGCGCCGTCCGGGATGCGTGTCTCCGCTTCGTCGGAGGGCCGCTCGGCGCGGGCGGCGGGGACGGAGCCGTCCCCGCGCGGTGCGGCGGCGACCGCCTGTTCGGTCCGCGCTGCTGCGCGGCGCTGCGTTCCGGGGAGCCGGGCGCTCCAGCGCGTGAAGTTCACTGCGGTAGGCCTCGTGGTGTCGCTTCTGGATCGGGAACGCTTCTGGATCGGGAACACAGCATGTCGAGAGCGGACGTCCCTGGTGTCGGCCTGACGGCCTGCCCATGGTCACACGAACAGTCTGACCGAGGGGACTGACATCCGTCAGACGCCGGTCCTGTGCGGTGAGTTCCTGATGTGGATCAGGGGGACCCCTTCGGGCGTTCGCCACCGGCCGCGAGTTCGAACTCCGCACGGGGGTGTTCGAGCGATCCGAGGGAGACGATCTCGCGTTTGAACAGGCCGGACAGGGTCCATTCGGCGAGCACACGGGACTTGCGGTTGACGGTCGGCACTCTGCTCAAGTGGTAGACGCGGTGCATGAACCAGGCAGGGTAGCCCTTCAGCTTGCGTCCGTAGACGTGCGCGACACCTTTGTGCAGTCCCAGGGAGGCCACGGAGCCCGCGTACTTGTGTGCGTACTCCTGGAGCGGCTTTCCGCGGAGGGACGCGGTGATGTTGTCGCCGAGGGTCCTGGCCTGGCGTACCGCGTGCTGGGCGTTGGGCGCGCACTCCTTGCCGGGTGCGCCGGCGGTGGCGTCGGGGACGGCGGCCGCGTCTCCCGCCGCCCACGCGTGCGTGGCGCCGTCCACGGTCAGCTCCGCGGTGCACATGAGGCGGCCGCGTTCGTTCAGCGGCAGGTCCGACGCGGCGAGGACGGGGTGGGGTTTGACGCCGGCGGTCCACACGACGGTGCGGGTGGGGAAGCGGGAGCCGTCGCTGAGGACGGCCACCCGGTCCTCGCAGGAGTCGAGGCGGGTCTCCAGGCGTACGTCGATATTGCGCCGTCGCAGTTCGCGCACCGTGTAGCGGCCCATCTCCTCGCCGACTTCGGGCAGGATCCGGCCCGCCGCCTCGACGAGGATCCACTTCATGTCCTCGGCCTTGATGTTGCGGTAGTAGCGGGTGGCGTAGCGCGCCATGTCCTCCAGTTCGCCGAGCGCCTCGACTCCCGCGTAGCCGCCTCCTACGAAGACGAAGGTCAGGGCGGCGTCGCGGATGGCGGGGTCGCGGGTGGAGGAGGCGATGTCCATCTGCTCGATGACGTGGTTGCGCAGGCCGATGGCCTCTTCGACGGTCTTGAAGCCGATGGCGTACTCGGCGAGGCCGGGGATGGGCAGCGTGCGCGCGATGGAGCCGGGGGCCAGCACGAGTTCGTCGTACGTGATCCGGGCGGCCCCGGTGCCTTCCTCCTCGGTGGCGAGGGTGGTGAAGGACGCGGTGCGCTTGGCGTGCTCGATGGACTCGACCTCGCCGATGACGATGCGGCACTTGTCGAGGACGCGGCGCAGCGGGACGACGACATGGCGCGGCGAGATGTTCCCGGCCGCCGCTTCGGGCAGGAACGGCTGATACGTCATGTACGGGTCGGGGCTGATCACGACGATCTCGACCTCGCCCCGTGCGAGCTCCCGCTTCAGCTTTCTCTGGAGTCTCAGCGCGGTGTACATGCCGACGTAGCCGCCGCCGACGACGAGAATGCGCACACAGTCCGTGGAGGCGGGGTGGGTCCCGCCGGAGATCGCAGCCTTCACCATCCCATGACGCACCCGGCTTTGGAGTTTGTCCACAGGCCCGGCAATTTGTGTGACCGGGCAAGGTCTGTGCGAACGGCTCGGCGCGTGGCCGCCGGGCGGGGAAGGTGTGCAGGTCAGCGGAGGGGAGTGGGGTTCGGGGGTGGGCCGCGATAAGGCCGGAAAAGGCGCGTACTCCGATCGGGGGGCGTGCTGTGCGGAACCCGCCTCTTCTGAATTGACCCCCGCTCAACTATGTTCGTGGGACGTCGGGGTGTCGGGGGATGCGCTCGCCGGGCCGGAATTCCGGTTCGTGGAAGCGCCCGCCCCTCACACGTCGGTAGTCAATGACGGGGAGTGTCTCCGGGGGGAGACGTCATTACCGGGGGAACGTGTATGAGCATTCAGGAGACTCACTGGACTTCCGCCGGCATGACGGCAGCAGCCGTCGGCCCGGGTGGGAACGGACGTGACATGGGGGAAGGAGCGCGCACGACACCGCTGCGTGTCGACGCACAGCGCAATCTCGAACATGTGCTCAGGGCGGCACGCGAAGTCTTCGGCGAGCTGGGCTACGGCGCGCCGATGGAGGACGTGGCGCGGCGCGCGCGGGTCGGCGTCGGCACTGTCTACCGACGCTTCCCGAGCAAGGACGTGCTGGTCAGGCGCATAGCCGAGGAGGAGACCTCTCGGCTGACCGACCAGGCGCGTGCGGCGCTCAGGCAGGAGGACGAGCCGTGGTCGGCGCTGTCGCGCTTCCTGCGGACGTCCGTGGCATCGGGGGCGGGCCGGCTGCTGCCGCCGCAGGTGCTGCGGGTGAGCGTCGAGGACGGCGCGGCGGACGACGAGGCGCGGGTGCCGCAGCAGCGGCAGTCGGTCCCGGACTCTCCCGAGCTGCGTCTCGTGGAGCAGCGCCAGGCGCCGGCCGAGGAGTCGGTGTCGCTGGCTGACGACGCGGGGGCGGCGACGCTGCTCGACGTCGTCGGCCGACTCGTGGAGCGGGCCCGTGCGGCGGGCGCGCTGCGGGCGGACGTGACGGTGTCGGACGTGCTGCTGGTGATAGCCACGGCGGCGCCCTCGCTGCCGGACGCGGCGCAGCAGGCGGCGGCCTCCTCGCGACTGCTCGACATCCTGCTCGAAGGGCTGCGGTCGCGGCCCGCGTGACCGGACGGGCCGCGTCGGCGCTGCTCCCGTACGGCGGAAGGCTCAATACCGTGCTCGGGCGCGGTCGTTGAGCCTTCCCCGAATGGGTGAACGGTAGTGCTCCATTGCGGGAACTCACCCCGGACGGGTGGTTGCCTGTCATGACCGTCGGCCGTGGCGCGCCCCTGTGGCACTCTTTCCCGGTGGTCGGGTCTGAGTGTGCAACCGGGGGCGTTCCGCGATGAGTGTTGACGGTCGGGACGAGTCGTCCGGCGGCCTGGGCGAGGAGGCTCCCCCGGGCGGCTCCCCTACGGAGACCGGTGCGCCGCCCTCCCGGCAGGTGCCGCCCCAGGGCGGCCCCGGCGGTGGTACGGAGGCTTCGGCCGACGTGGACGGAGGTCCGGCGGGCGCCCCGGCCGAGCCCAGTGTGCCGCCGCAGCGTGCGGGCGGGGCGGGCGCTCCGGTGCCCGGCTCCGGTGAGGGGGCGGTGGCCGACGCCGACCTGATCACCCGGATGCGCGGCGGCGACGACTCCGCGTACGAGGAGCTCTACCGCCGGCATGCCGAAGCCGTGCGCCGCTATGCCCGTACCTGCTGCCGTGACGCGCACACGGCCGACGACCTCACCGCTGAGGTGTTCGCCCGCATGCTGCAGGCGGTGCGGGGCGGCAGCGGGCCCGAGCACGCCGTCCGCGCGTACCTCCTGACCACGGTGCGCCGGGTCGCGGCGGGCTGGACGAAGTCGGCGAAGCGCGAGCAACTCGTCGATGACTTCGCGGTGTTCGCGGCGCAGGCGGCGCGCGGTGCCGAGGTGGCCGACGACGACACGCTGGACCTGGGCGCGGACGTCCGGGCGATGCACGAGGCCGAGCAGTCGATGGCCATGCAGGCCTTCCGGAGCCTGCCGGAACGCTGGCAGGCCGTGCTGTGGCACACGGAGGTCGAGGAGGAGTCCCCGAGCGACGTCGCCACGCTCTTCGGACTCGACGCGAACGGCACGCGCGTGCTCGCGAGCCGCGCCCGCGAGGGGCTGAAACAGGCCTATTTGCAGGCGCATGTGAGCGCGACGCTCACCGAGAGCGAGGAGTGTGCGCGCTACGCCGACCGGCTCGGCGCCTACGCCCGCGGCGGCCTGCGCACCCGTGCCGAGCGCGGGCTGCGCAAGCACCTGGAGGAGTGCGCCAAGTGCCGGCTGGCCGCGGGCCAGATCGAGGATGTCGCCAGCGGCATCCCCGCGGTGGTGCCGATCGCCGTCATCGGCTGGTTCGGTGCCGCCGGGTACGCGAAGGCCGTGGCGCTCATCGGCGGCGGTACCGCGGGAGCGGGCGCGGCGGGGGCCGCCGGTGCGGCTGCCGCGGGCGGTTCGTCCGGTGGTTCCGCCGCGGGTGGGGCCGCCGCGTCCGAGGGGCTCGGCGCGCCGGCGAAGGCCGGGATCGCGGCGAGTGTCGTCGTGGCGGCCGCGGTCGCCGCGGCGATCGCCCTGACCGGCGGGAGCGGCAAGCCGAAGGAGGATCCGCCGCCGAAGGCCAAGGAGCCCGCGGTGTCCGAGTCGATCGTGCCGCAGAAGCCGCCGCCCCCGAAGGCGAAGCCGACCCCGCCGCCCCCCGCGCCGAAGCCGAAGCCGAAACCCACGCCCACCCACGCTCCCCCGCCGAAGCCGAAGCCTCCCGCCAAGGAGAAGCCCGAGCCGGAGCCGCCCCCGCCGCCACCGGCCCCGAAGCCCACGCCGAAACCGCCGAAGCCGACCCCGACCCCGAAGCCGCCTCCCCCACCACCCCCGGCCCCCCGGGTCTACCAGTGGAACGAGCTGAAGTACGGCCTCATGGGCGACGGCACCAAGCCCGAGATGCGGCTCGCCGGGAGCAGCTGGGTGTGGCAGCGCTGGGGCCTCGCGGTCGGCGGCAAGCGGTACTCCCACGGCGTGACCGTGCACGGCAGGTCCTCCGTCACGATCGACCTGAACCGCAGCTGCTCGACGTACGACGCGGTCGTCGGTGTCGACGACATGACGATGGGCCTCGGCAAGGTGCGCTTCTCCGTGTACGGGGACGGGACGCGGCTGTGGCAGTCCCCGCTGGTCAAGGGTGGTGACCCGGCAGTGCCCCTGCATGTGGGCATCGCCGGACGCAAGACGGTCAGGCTCGTCGTCGACCCGTACACGCCGTTCGACGCGACGGCCCTCGCGGACTGGGCGCAGTCGCGGATGACCTGCCGCTAGATGTATTGGCCTAGGCGCCTGTCGGGCCCGTTGTCTCCGCGAGCGCCTCGGCCGCCACGGCGAGTACGTCCTCGGGCGTCAGCATGCTGCCCGCCGCGCGCTCCCGCTCGTACCCTTCCGGGCCGAGCGCGGCGAGGGCCTCGCGCTCCGCGCGCTCGGCCTCCGCGGCCTCCGGCATGGCGCGGGCGAGTCCGTTGCGCAGGGACATGGCGGCGGCGAGCACCCGGGCCGCACACGCGTGGTGGCCGAGGTCGCCGAGGAACACGGCGGTGCTGTCGATCAAGGAGGCGAGGATCGACTCGGAGCAGCGTGCCGTCAGGGCCGCGCCCAGCGCCTCGGTGAGCAGCGGCAGTGCCTCGGCCGGTCCCGACTCGGCCGCGACGATGCCGGCCCGCAGCCCCCCGAGGGCGGCTTCGAACTGCGGGGGCGGTGAGCCGTACGCGGACTCGCGACGCGCCTCCTCCCACAAGGCCCTGGCCCCGGCGGTGTTCCCCTCGTCCAGCAGCATCATCGCCCGCAGCAGCCGTACGAAGGCGCGCGAATCCGTCACTCCGGACCGGTCGGCCTCCCGGCTCGCCTCGTCGAGCACCTTGGACGCGACGGCCCGGTCGCCCCGGCGGTAGGAGATCTCGGCGACCCGGGCGAGCAGGAACGGCGCCTCGGCGTATGCCCCCACCTCGTAGGCCAGGCGCAGCGCCTCCTCGTACTCGGCGCGGGCGTCCTCGTAGTTGCTGCGGGCCATGGCCGCCTCGCCCGCCGCGCTGCACACCTGCGCGCGCATCCAGCGGTCGCCGACGCGGCGGCTCAGTTCCCGCAGCTCGGCCAGGTCCTCGTCGACACCCGAGAGGTTGCCGGGCATGTCGACGGCCATGTGGGTGCGGAACATGAGGATGACGCCGAGGTCCCAGTCGCCGCCGTACCTGCGGCAGTTCTCGACCGTCCGGTTCAGCGGGACCTTGGCGTCCTCGTGGGTGCCGCCGGTGAAGAAGATCGAGAACGGCCAGATGAGGCCGGGGAAGCGGGCGGACTCGGGGCCCGGCCGCATGAACGCGCTGCGCAGCGCGGTGATGTACTCGTCGTCGCCCCAGCCGGCGTCCTGGCCCGGCCCCTCGGGCCCCCGCACGGGCCTGGACTCCGCGACCAGGAACAGGTGGAGTATCCGGAGGTTCATCCACGGCCAGTAGAGCGGATCGTCCTCGTCGGGCAGGCCGTCCGGGGCGAGTGCCACGACGCGGCCCATCCAGTCGGCGCCCTCGCCGCGGTAGTTGCGCAGCCACCAGAACCAGCCCGTGTGCAGCACCATCCTGATCGCAGCCGCCGCGTCACCGGACTCGATGAGACGCTGCAGGGCCGCCCGGATGTTGTCGAGCTCGGTCTCCAGGCGGGTGATCCACGGCAGTTGCTCGGCCGAGCGGATCAGGGGGTCGGCCCGTGCGACGAGGTCGGCGAAGAACGCCGAGTGGCGGTCGGTGGCCGCGGCGAGCAGCTCCGGGGTCTCGGCAGAGCGCTCACTGGCGTACTCGTGGATGGTCTCCAGGAGGCGGTAGCGCATACCGGTGTCGCCGGGTCCCGCGGCCGGGACGGCCACGACCAGGGACTTGTCGACCAGGGCGCCGATCAGGTCGGTGGCCGGTGCGGTGCAGACCGCTTCCGCCGCCTGAAGGTCCCAGCTGCCGGCGAAGACGGACACCTCGCGCAGCACGGTCCGCTCGGCCTCGTCGAGGAGTTCCCAGGACCAGTCGACGACGGCCCGCAGGGTCTGCTGGCGGGGCAGTACCGTGCGGCTGCCGCTGGTCAGGAGGCGGAAGCGGTCGTCGAGACGGTCGGCGATCTGGCGCGGGGTGAGCAACCTGAGGCGGGCGGCGGCCAGTTCGATGGCGAGCGGCAGGCCGTCCAGACGGCGGCAGATCTCCGCGACGGCCGCCGCGTCCTCCTCGGGGTCGAAGCCGACCCGCACCGCCGCGGCCCGCTCGGCGAACAGGCGGTGCGCCGGGTCGGGCGGGAGCGGTTCCACGGGGCGCACCGACTCGCCCGGCACGCCCAGGGGTTCGCGGCTGGTGGCGAGGATGGTGAGGCCCGGGCAGTGCGTGAGGAGGGTCTCGGCGAGCTCGGCGGCGGCGCCGATGACGTGTTCGCAGTTGTCAAGGAGCAGGAGCAGGCTGCGCGAGGCGCAGTACTCGACGAGCAGGGCGACCGGGTCGTCCTGCGGCGCGGTCAGTTCGCTGGTCATCAGTACGGTCTCGCGCAGGTCGAGCGCACTGACGACAGCGCCGGGCACCGCCTTGGGATGGTCGAGCGGGGCGAGCTCGGCCAGCCATGCCTGTGGATGCCCGGCGGCGGCTTCCTCGGCGAGGCGGGTCTTGCCGGAGCCGCCCGGTCCGGTGAGGGTGACGAGGCGGGCCCTGCGCAAGTCCGAACGGATGGCGGCGAGTTCTGGTTCCCGGCCGACGAAGGACGTCAAGCGGGCGCGGATGTTCCCGTTCCGCTCGGCGGGGGCGGAGCGGTCGGGGTGCGGGGAGCGGCCGGGTTGCGGGGAGGGCTCGATGGGCGTCGGCTGACCGGCGCGGCTTGGCGGTTCGGCGGGGGCGGTCGGGTCGGCGGGGGACGGCTGCTCCGTGCGGGGCAGTTGTGCGTGGTGTGCCGCTGGACCGCCGGTGGCGGCCGATCGTTCGCCGGAGGCTGCCTGGCCGATGCGGCCCGCTTGGCCGATGGAGCCTGCCGGGCTGTTGCGGTCCGCTGGGCTGGTGCGGTCCGCTGGGCCGGTGCGGTCCGCTGGGCCCGTGCGGTCCGCTGGACCCGCACCAGAACCAGAACCAGAACCGGGGCCGGGACCAGAACCGGGACCAGAACCGGCGAGCAACTGCGCGTGCAGCGCCCGGAGTTCCGGGCCGGGGTCGGTGCCGAGGCCGTCGGCGAGCGCGCGGCGCGCCTCCTCGTAGGCGGCGAGCGCGTCGGCCCCGCGTCCGGTATCGCGCAGGGCGCGGATCAGCAGGGCGCGCAAGGTTTCGTCGTACGGCTGGACGGCGGTCAGCTCCCGCAGTTCCGGTACGACGTCGGGGGCGCGGCCGAGGAGCAGGTCCGCCTCGATCCGCGCGCGGACGGCCTCGGCGCGCAGGGCCTCGGGGCGTGCCGAGGCGCTGTGGTCGGAGAGATCGGCGAGGGCGGGGCCGCGCCACAGGGCGAGCGCTTCGCGCAGGGTGCGGGCGGCGGACGCCGGGTCGTCGCGGTCCAGGGCCGCCCTGCCCTCGCGCGCGAGCCGCTCGAAACGGTGCAGGTCCACGTCCTCGGGGGCGACAGCGAGGCGGTAGCCGCCGGGGGCCGACACGACGGCGTCCTTGCCGAGAGCGCGGCGCAGGCGCCCGACGAGTGCCTGGAGGGCGGCGGGGGCGTCGGCCGGCGGGTCGTCCGCCCAGACCTCGTCGATGAGGGTGGCGACGGCGGCCGTGCGGTTCGCGTGGAGCGCGAGGGCCGCGAGCAGGGCGCGCAGGCGCTGGCCCCCTACGGGCAGGGGGGCGCCTTGGTCGTCGTACGCCTCGGTGGCGCCCAGAATTCTGTACCGCACCTCGTCATTCTCCCCGGTGGAGTGCGCGGGGGCGCGGGCTTTCTTACGGGTGCGCGTCACCGGGGACGGCGGCGGCTTCCGGAGTGTGGCGTTCCGGTGGCGGCGTACGTCCCCTCCACCCCGCCGGGCCCGCTCTCTCCGACCCGCCCGACCCGCCCGTCCGACCTACCCGGTCGACCCGGCCGAGGCCCCGCTGGACGGCCGACGCCCCGCCCCTAGAGCACCCCGCTGCGGAACCACGCTCCCCGTAGGGACGGCTCGTTGCCGTGCTGGAGTGCCGGTCCAGCACGTTCCTCTTCGCGACAGCAGCCGCCGCAGCCACAGTTCGGTGGATACCAGGTCGGCGAGGCCGTCCAGCGGAAGTGGTTCTCCTTCGGCTGCCGAGCGCAGGGCCTTGCGGACGACGCGGGCCTCGACCAGGCCGGCTTGAGCGAGCAGCGGGGTGTCGAAGAGGGCGATCAGGTCGTCCACCGCCACGCGGAGGCCGGTGCGGACGGCGGCCTCGTTCGACGCGTGGGACGGCGCGCCCCAGCCGGGCGGCAGTTCGGTGACCCCGGCGCCCTCCAGGACGGTGCGCAGGATCGCGGCCCGCGCCCCGGGCCGGACCCGCAGGGCTTCGGGGAGGGCGCGGCAGGCGCGGACGACCTGGTTGTCCAGGAAGGGCGCGTGCAGGCGCTGGAAGCGCACCTCTGCGGCCTGTTCCAGGACGCGCAGGTCCGCCGCGTGCCGGGCGAGGGACGCCCGCGCGCGGAACTCGCCCGGGCGCTGGCCGGGCCCGGCCCCGCGCAGCGTCGTGTCGTGGAGGCGAACCGATACTTCAGCGAGGGCCTCACCGGTCAGCCAGCGCGCGGCGGGGCCCGGCCTTGCCCACGCGAGAGCGGCGAGCGACGCCCCCACGGCCCCGCCCGGTTCGTCGAAGCGGCGGTGCAGCAGCTGGTCGGCGAGTGACTCGACGCCCGCGCGGTGCGGCATGCGGGCCAGCTTGCGCGCGGCGCCGTACACGCGCGCGGGGACCAGCACCGAGCCGTCGGCCTTCGCGAGGGCCGCCACGGGGCGCACGAGGTGGCGCCGCTTGCGGTCCATCAGGAGGTCGGCGAGGCGGGCCGGGTGGGCGTCGAGGACCTGCCGGGCGCCGTGGCCCGTGAAGTGGTCGGCGCTGCCCGATGAGAGCCGCGCGCGGTGGCGCTGGGCGGAGACGAGGACGGCGCTCGGCTCGTCCGTCAGGGGGCCGTCGAGGTCGGCGTAGGGCAATGCGTCCTCGCCCGCGGCGACGACGACGTGGTGCAGGCGGGGGTTGGCGGCGATGGCGCCGGCCCGCTCCAGTTCGGCCTCTCGGCCGTTGACGGCCAGGTCGTTGAAGGTGACGGCGAGCAGCCGCTCCCCCGCGCCCGTGCCGTGCCCGAGGACGGTGCCGGGCATCCCGGGCAGGCCGGCGGCGAGGAGGGCGAGGGTTCCCGATGCGGGTCCTCCGGAGAGGTCGGCTCCGATGCCGGGCACCGGCATGCCGCGGGCCGCGCGCCGTTCGGCGGGCCCCATGCCGGGCACGGGGCCGGGGTCGACGCCCGTGCCGGGTACGTGGCGCGGGGCGGTGAGGCGGGTACGTACCGCCTCAACGAGGGCGTCCCTGACGCCGTCCACCGCACTGTCGGGGTCGCCGGGGGGAGCCGCGACGGCCAGCGAGGCCACGGGTTCGTACCCGGCGATCTCCCGTGCGCCCGCGCGCAGGATCAGCGCGTGCCCCGGTGGCACGCGCCGCACGCCCTGGTACGGGGTGGAGTCGTGCAGCGCCTCGGGGACGTCGGGGGCGGCGAGCAGCGCCGCGAGGTGGCCGATGTCCAGGTGGGCCTCGATGAGGTCGGCCAGCGGCAGCGCGGCCGTCGCATAGGCCGTCCCCCCTGCCCAGGGGGTGTAGAAGACGGGGCGGGCGCCCGCGAGGTCACCCGCGATCATGACGCGGCGGCCGACCTGGACGACCGCCGTGTAACTGCCGGGCCAGGCCGTCAGGTGACGCAGGGCGCCGCCGCGGGCGGCGAGGAGACCGACCCGCAGTTCGTCGTCGTCGGCTCCGCAGGTGCCGAGCACCGCGATGCGGGCCTGCTCGTCGACGGTCACTGTGCGTACTTCGTCGGCGCGCCAGTCGCCCACCGCCCAGAGCGGGTCCGGGTCGCCCCACAGGAGCTGGGAGCCGACCGGGTGCACGGTCTCGCCGTCCGCGCCGGTGGCACCGGCAGAGCCCAGGGCCGAGGACCTCGCGGTGGTACTGCTCCACCCCACCAACCACCGCATCGCTGCCTCCACAGGCTGTGGACGAACCGTCGGCGTATCGCCGTCGGCACGGCCGACCGAGCGCACCGAAGAACTACCGGAGAACTGGGGACCCATGCTGCCACGAAGGAGGCGCGCGGGAAGGGCTGCGGAGGCCCTCTAGGGCCAGTGAATGCACCTTGGGCGTGCGGTAGTTGAAGGGCCGAACGACAGCATGCTTCTTACGAGGACGCCGGGGAGACCTCGGGCAGGCCCCGGGGAGACCTCGGGCAGGCCCCGGGGAGACCTCGTACAGGACCCGGGAAGACCTCGGTCCGGCCCCGGCGCGCCGCGCGAAGGCCTCGCGCCCGTGGCGCGTGTGACGGGCGCGAGCGCACTCCGCAGCCCACCCGTGGGCGAAATGCCCGTTTGTATACACGGGCGCTTTTCGGCCAAATCGGCCTGGGATGCGCCCGGAACGGAACCGTTCGACGGCAACCCACAGCCCGGGAGGCGGCGTTCGCCCCCCGGACCGGTCCGCCGCCCGCGGGGATGAAGGCGGCGGTGTCCCCCAGCCCACTGACTCCAGCGCAGCGGGCCGACCCACGCACCGCCAATGGAAGCGCTCCCCCAGTGGCCGGAGAAGAGCGCACACACGGGCGCACGGCCACACAACCGGAGCACGCCGAGGCATGGACGCACTTCCGTACGGGCAACAATCTCGCCATCCGGAACTGCGCCTCTTAACGCTTGGGATGCGGCGAACTACGCTGTGTGTGCTGATGTTTTCGCGGAGGCATATACCTGGAGGATCGGCCAAACGCTCTTGCGGCCGCCATTCCGGCCACTGCGCGCGGGGCCCGGGGCGCGACCGCCCGGACCGCGGTGCGCGGAGGGTCCGGCCATGGCGCACGTGGCGCATGCCACGGCGCTCACGGCCGGTTCACGGCCACGGGTGCCACTGCCCCCGGGGGAACCCAGCACGAATGCCGTGCGGTCCAGCCACCGCCCGGCAGCCGTCTGTGTCGAGGGGTGGCGCATGTCCAGGGAGCAACGCGGGCCGAACGAAAAGCTCGGCACCGTTCTCGCCCTCGCGGGAATCAGCAATGCGGGACTCGCCCGCCGGGTCAACGACCTCGGCGCACAACGCGGGTTGACGCTCCGTTACGACAAGACATCGGTGGCCCGCTGGGTGTCCAAGGGCATGGTGCCGCAGGGCGCCGCGCCCCACCTGATCGCGGCGGCCATCGGACAGAAGCTCGGCCGCCCGGTGCCGCTGCACGAGATCGGCCTCGCGGACGCCGACCCCGCGCCCGAGGTGGGCCTCGCCTTCCCGCGCGACGTGGGGGCGGCGGTGAAGTCCGCGACCGAGCTGTACCGCCTCGATCTGGCGGGCCGCAGGGCGGGCGGCGGCATCTGGCAGTCGCTGGCCGGCTCCTTCGCCGTCAGCGCCTACGCGACGCCCGCGTCGCGCTGGCTGATAACCCCGGCCGACAGCTCCGTCGCCCGCGACGTGTCGCCCGAGGTGGCACGCGACGTCGCGCACCCCGAGGACGGCGCGCCGATGAAGGTCGGTCACAGCGACGTACTGAAGCTGCGGGAGGCCGCCGAGGACGCGCGCCGCTGGGACTCCAAGTACGGAGGCGGCGACTGGCGTTCCTCGATGGTCCCCGAGTGCCTGCGGGTCGAGGCGGCGCCACTGCTGCTCGGCTCGTACTCCGACGAGGTCGGCCGCGCGCTCTTCGGGGCGTCGGCCGAGCTGACGCGCCTCGCCGGCTGGATGGCCTTCGACACGGGCCAGCAGGAGGCGGCCCAGCGCTACTACATCCAGGCGCTGCGGCTCGCCCGCGCGGCGGCGGACGTACCCCTTGGGGGGTACGTCCTTGCTTCCATGTCCCTCCAGGCGACGTACCGCGGCTTCGGGGACGAGGGCGTCGACCTCGCACAGGCCGCCCTGGAGCGGAACAGGGGCCTTGCCACCGCCCGCACCATGAGCTTCTTCCGCCTCGTCGAGGCGCGGGCCCACGCGCGTGCCAACGACGCGCAGGCCGCGGGGGCGGCGCTGCGGGCCGCCGAGGGGTGGCTGGAGCGGTCCCGGGACGGCGACCACGACCCCAGCTGGCTCGGCTTCTACTCCTACGACCGCTTCGCCGCCGACGCCGCCGAGTGCTACCGCGACCTGAAGGCGCCGCGGCAGGTCCGGCGCTTCACCGAGCAGGCGCTGTCCCGCCCCACCGAGGAGTTCGTGCGCTCGCACGGATTACGCCTCGTGGTGTCGGCGGTCGCCGAGCTGGAGTCCGGCAACCTCGACGCGGCGTGCGAGCAGGGCACGCGGGCGCTCGAGGTCGCCGGGCGGATCTCCTCCGCGCGGACCACGGAGTACGTGAAGGACCTGCTGCACCGTCTGGAGCCGTACGGGGACGAGCCACGGGTGGTGGAGCTCCGCGAGCGGGCACGGCCGCTGCTGATGGCTCCGGCGTAGCCGGCGGGCGGATTCCGGGGTGGCCCGGGGGGGCGGCACCGTCGCGTCCGGCATCGTCATGGCGGGCGGGTGGGTGAACGCGGGGGTGGCCCCGTGTGAACCACCGCGGAGCGGCGGAGAAGGATCCGGCGCCCGAGGTTTGGCGGCGTTGTCAGTGGCGCAGGGCAGTATCTGTGGTGGGAGGTGAGGCGCGGTGAAGAAGGTCGCGTACGACTGCGACGTACTGGTGATCGGCGGCGGGATCGTCGGTCTGGCGACGGCGTATGCCCTCACGCGCACCGCCCCCGGCACCAGGGTCACGGTCCTGGAGAAGGAGCACGGACCCGCCCGCCACCAGACGGGCCGCAACAGCGGCGTGATCCACAGCGGGATCTACTACCGTCCGGGCTCGCTCAAGGCGAGGTACGCGGTCCGCGGCGCCGCCGAGATGATCAAGTTCTGCGCGGAGTACGACATCGCGCACGAGGTCACCGGCAAGCTGATCGTCGCCACCGAGCGCGCGGAGCTCCCCCGCCTGCACGGCCTCGTCCAGCGCGGCAGGGAGAACGGCATTCCGGTCCGGGAGCTCGGCCCCGCCCAGATCGCCGAGTACGAACCGGAGGTCCGCGGCCTGGCCGCCATCCACGTGGGCACGACCGGGATCTGCGACTACAGCGCGGTGGCGGCGCACCTGGCGGACGCCTCCGGAGCCGACATCCGCTACGGCGCGGGCGGCGAGGTCACCCGCATCGACCGCCGCCCCGACCGCGGTGTGGCGGTCGCCACCGCCGACGGCACGGTCGTCCGCGGCAAGGTCCTGGTGAACTGCGCGGGACTGCACTGCGACGAGGTCGCGCGGCTCACCGGCGACGACCCGGGCATGCGGATCGTCCCGTTCCGCGGCGAGTACTTCGATCTCGTCCGCCCCGAGCTGGTGCGCGGCCTCGTCTACCCCGTGCCCGACCCGGCCTTCCCCTTCCTCGGCGTGCACCTCACCCGGGGCATCGGCGGCGGCGTCCACGTGGGACCGAACGCGGTCCCCGCGCTGGCCAGGGAGGGGTACGACTGGTCGGTCATCCGCCCCCGCGAGCTCGCGGGGACCCTCGGCTGGCCCGGCTCCTGGCACATAGCGCGCCGCCACTGGCGGTACGGGGCGGGTGAGCTGCGCCGTTCGGCGTCCAAGTCCGCGTTCACCGAAGCGGTGCGCAGGCTGCTGCCCGCGGTGGGGCCGGACGATCTGGTGCCCGCGCCCGCCGGTGTCCGGGCCCAGGCGGTCCTGCGGGACGGCACGCTGGTCGACGACTTCCTGATACGCGAGGGCGCGCGCACGGTGCACGTACTGAACGCGCCGTCCCCCGCCGCCACCGCCTCCCTCCCCATCGGCAGGGAGGTCGCCCGCCGGGCGCTGGGCGCGTTGCGCGCCGCGGGCTGAGCGACGACCCTGGCCAGGAACAGGCAGCCGGGGAGCGGACAGGCAGCCGTGGACCGGACCCGGCTCGTGCAGCGGCTCCCGCAGCCGCTCCCGCAACGGCTCGTGCGCCCCCGCCCTCCGCCACCCCGTAAAATCGCCGCACTGTGTCTGACTCACCCCACACCCCCGAAACCCCGTCGCCGGACGCTGTCCGTGCCCCGCGCGCGGGTGGCCGTCCGCAGGCTCCGGCCCGGTTTCCCGGAGGGCCGTCGCCCGACCCCGCGGGGTCGCACCACGAGCGGCGGATCCGGAGTTTCCAGCCCCGGCGCAGCCGGGTGACCGCCAGCCAGGAGGACGCCCTGCGCCGGCTCTGGCCCACGTGGGGACTGGACATCGACGGCCTGCGCACGCTGGATCTCGCCGAGCTCTTCGGCGACGGCGAGACCCCCTCCGGCAAGCCCGTCGTCCTGGAGATCGGCTTCGGCATGGGCGAGGCCACCGCGAAGATGGCCGCCGCCGACCCGGACACCGGCATCCTCGCCGTCGACGTGCACACCCCCGGCCAGGGCAACCTCCTCGCCCTCGCCGAGCGGAACGGCCTGAGCAACGTCCGGGTGGCCAACGGCGACGCGATCATCCTGCTCCGCGAGATGCTCGCGCCCGCGTCCCTCGACGGCCTTCGCGTCTACTTCCCCGACCCCTGGCCCAAGGCCCGCCACCACAAGCGCCGTCTGATCCAGCCGGAGTTCCTGACGCTGGCCGCGCCCTCCCTCAAGCCCGGCGCGCTGCTGCACTGCGCGACCGACTGGGAGCCGTACGCCGAGCAGATGCTGGAGGTGCTCACCGCGCACCCCGACTTCGAGAACACCCAGGCCGACGGCGGGTACGCGCCGCGCCCCGCCTTCCGCCCCCTCACCCGCTTCGAGGGCCAGGGCCTCGACAAGGGCCACGTCGTCCACGACCTGCTGTTCCGCCGAGTCGCCCCTGCCCAGGGCTGAGGCACCGTCGCGGCCTGTCCCGTCCCTCGTTAGGGTCAACGGCGTGGCCACCGTTTCCCCGTATCCGATACCCCCCGAGGCGCCCGCCCCGGGGGCGCTGCGCCGCGTCCGCTGGTGGCAGCGGCGCGCGATACGCGTGGCCGCGCTCGTCACGCTGCTCGCCCTCTCGGGCCTGGTGATCCTCGCCCTGGTCAGGGAGCAGACCGGCACCGAAGGCTTCCTGGTCGGGCTCGGTCTCGCGACCGTGCCCGTGCCGCTGCTCGTCGCCGCCTTCCGCTGGCTGGACCGGGTGCAGCCGGGGCCCTGGCGGAACCTCCTCTTCTCCTTCTCCTGGGGAGCCTGCGCCGCCGCCCTCATAGCGATCGTCGCGAACAGCTTCGCGATCCGCTGGATAGCCACCGCCACCGCCGACCCCACCAGCGCCGACACCCTCGGCGCGACCGTCATCGCCCCGATCGTCGAGGAGAGCGCGAAGGCGGCGGCCGTCCTGCTCGTCTTCCTCTTCCGCAGACGCGACTTCACGGGGATCGTCGACGGCGTCGTCATAGCCGGGGTGACCGCGACCGGCTTCGCGTTCACCGAGAACATCCTCTATCTGGGCAACGCCTTCGTCACCGACCAGCTCAGCCGCGAAAGCGGCCTCGCCTCGGTGACGGCCGCGACCTTCTTCGTACGCGTCGTCATGTCGCCGTTCGCGCATCCGCTGTTCACGGTCCTGACCGGCATCGGCTTCGGCCTCGCCGCGTTCGCCGCCGAGCACCGGCGCCTGCGCCGCGCGCTGCTCCCGCTCGCCGGGCTGCTGCTCGCGATGGGCATGCACGCGCTGTGGAACGGCTCGGCGGTCTTCGGGCAGTACGGCTTCTTCACCGTGTACGCGGCCTTCATGCTCCCGGCGTTCGGGCTGCTGACCTGGCTGGCGATCTGGACCCGGCAGCGCGAACTGCGCACGATCCGGGCGGAGCTGCCCGGGTACGCCGCGGCCGGCTGGCTGACCCCGCCCGAGCCGTACGCGCTCGGCTCGATGCGCGCCCGCTCGCTGGCCCGCGACTACGCCTCGTACACCTGGGGCAAGGCCGCGGCCCGCACGGTCGCCGAGTACGAGACGTATGCGACGTCGCTCGCGCTCCTGCGCCACCGGGGCCGGCGCGGCCGGGCCGGGGCCGACTTCGTCGTACGCGAGCGTGAGCTGCTCGACAAGCTCTGGGAGCGCCGCGAGCCGGCCCGCCCCGCCCTCGCGTACGCAGCCCGCGCGACACTGCCGGTGCCGGTGATGCTCCCCGTGCCGTACGCGGCGTACGGGCACCTTCCGCCCGGCCTGCCCCCGTACCAGCCGCAGCCGCAGCCCTACCCGGCCTACGGCTACGGCTACGGCTACCCGACGGCGTACGACAATCCGTACCGCCGCCCCTGAGGGCTACGCGGAAGCCGCCGTGAGGCGCGCGGCCTCCGCCTCCGTGAGCTGGAGGTCCGCCACCGCGAGCAGCGCGGGCAGCTGCTCGACCGTGCGGGCGGAGGCGATCGGCGCCGCGACGGTGGGCTGGGCCGCGAGCCAGGCGAGCGCCACGGTCGCGACCTCGGCGCCGCGCTCCGCGGCGATCTCGTCGAGCGCGGTCAGGACGCGGTCGCCGCGCTCGGTGCCCGCGTACTCCTGGACGCGCCCGCTGCGCGCGCTCTCCACCCGCGCACCCGGGCGGTACTTGCCGGTGAGGAAGCCGGACGCGAGTGCGTAGTAGGGCACGGCCGCGAGGCCGGAGCGGGATGCGACCTCCTGGAGCGGGCCCTCGTAGGTGTCGCGGGAGACGAGGTTGTAGTGCGGCTGGAGCGCGACGTAGCGCGCGAGGCCCTCGCGGTCGGAGAAGTCGAGGGACTCCTGAAGCCGTTCCGGGGTGATGTTGGAGGCCGCGATCGCCCGCACCTTGCCGTCCCGCACCAGCTCGTCGAGGGTGCCGATGATCTCCTCGACGGGGACCGACGGGTCGTCGTAGTGCGTGTAGTAGAGGTCGATGTAGTCGGTGCCGAGACGGCGCAGGGACGCGTCGATGCCGCCCTTGACCGTGGCCGGGGAGAGGCCCTTGAAGTCGGGGTGGGCGCCGACCTTCGTGGCGAGGACGACGTCGGAACGGTTGCCGCGCTCGGCCAGCCACTCGCCGATGAGGGTCTCGGACTCGCCGCCCTTGTTGCCGTCGACCCAGGCGGAGTAGACGTCGGCGGTGTCGATGAAGTTGCCGCCTGCCGCGGTGTAGGCGTCGAGGACGGCGAAGGACGCCGCCCGGTCGGCGGTCCAGCCGAAGACGTTGCCGCCCAGGGCGAGCGGGGAGACCTCGAGTTCGGAAGCGCCGAGTGTACGGAGAGAAGTCATATGTCGCTCAACGTCCCCGACGGTATGCGAATTCCGTCAGGGACGAGGGTCGATCAGGGGTTCAGGCCCTTGCCCTGCAGCCAGGTCAGCGGGTCGATGCCCGTGCCGTCCGGGGTGTGGACCTCCATGTGCAGGTGGGGCCCGGTGACGTTGCCGGTCGCGCCGACGCGGCCGATGACCTCGCCCGTGGTGACCTTCTGGCCCGCGCTGACATTGAGCGAGGACTGGTGGCAGTACCAGACCTCCGTGCCGTCCTCGAGTTCGAGCACGGTGCGGTAGCCGTACGCGCCCGCCCAGCCGGCCTCCTTGACGGTGCCGGTGTGCACGGCCTTGAGCGGGGTACCCGTGGGAGCGGCGAAGTCCAGTCCGGTGTGGTGGCCCGAGGACCACATGGCACCGGCGTCACCGAAGTGTGAGGTGAGGGTGTACGACGAGGTGGGGATGGCGTAGCTCTTGGCGAGCTTGGCCAGGCGTTCGGCCTCGGCCTTCGCCTTGCGGGCCTCCTCCGCCTTCTTCTTCTTGGCGGCGGCCTCGGCGTCGGCCTTCTTCTCGGCGGCCCGCTGCTGGCCGGCGGCCTGCCGGGCGGCCTGCCGGGCGGTCGCGTCCTCGGCCGCGGTCCGTACGGCGGTGTCGGCCTGGTGCTGCTGGTTCTCGGCCTGCCGCATGATGCGGGCGCGCAGTGCCTCGCCCGCGTCGGTGGTGCCCTGCTCGGCGTCGGCGGTGCTGACACCGGCCGCGGTGAGCGGAGCCGCCGCGGCGGCGTTCGCCGTGGTGTCCGGGGAGCCGTCGGCCAGCAACGAGCCGACGCCGGGCAGCGACTCGGCGTCCGGCAGCGAGTCGGCGACGGTGTCCATGCCCGGCAAGTCGGGCATGGATATGGAGACCGGCGGCCTGCCGTCCTGCGCGGTGGCGATGCCGCCCGCGCCGACGGCGGCGATGACGCCCACGCCGAGGACGGTGGAGCTCCGGGCGAGCCCGCCACCGCTCTTCTTGTGCACACGGTGCCTGCCGCGGACGGGACGGACGGACTCCTCGGTGGGGTTCCACTCTTCGAAAGAGCCCTCGTCGTACGAGCCGAAGTCGTCGTCATTCGGTACGTACACGGCTTGGGGGGCAGGCCGGTTGGACGCCACTGGGGCGCGCTCCTTTCCTTCCTTCTCGCCTACCGGGTTAGCTGACGGGTTCGGAGCAGGAAGGTCTCCTACGAGCGTCTGGCGCGGGTGCACGGATGCACGAGGCGCAGAGGCCCGATTCACCCCAAGTTAGTGGTTCCCCGGCTCCCTTGCGGGATTAGGCGCGTGCGCGCGGAGCCGCCTCTAGTGACGGCTGGGACGACCGCGCTGCGTTATCGAACGTTAATAGACAGCGGGTCACTATTCCAAGCTGTTCCGATTGATCGTTAACGCTGTTCACCTGTACGTATGGGGACAGGAGTGGTCAGAACAGGGCGAGTTGACGACACTTCCTCACACCGGGCCGTGCACCGGAACTTCACACTCCCTTGACAACACGTCAGTTGTGATGCGGAGTGGCTCACTTCAATCACCGGCGGTGACGCCCGGATCTGTGACGTCCGGATCCCCCGCGACGGGCCGGCGCACCGCGAGCAGCGCCATGTCGTCGGTCATCCGGCCCCCGGTGTGCCGCCGCACCTCCTCCGCGAGCGCGGCGAGCAGGGCCCGCGGTCCCCCACGTCCGGGGAAGATCCGCCCGCCGAGCCGGGCCGCCGGATCGTAGAACTCCCCCGTCACGTCGCGCGCCTCCGACAGGCCGTCCGTGTAGAAGAGCAGCATCGCGCCGGGCGGGAACTCCGATTCGTCCGCCCGGTCCGGCCAGACCCCCAGATCGCCCATGCCGAGCGGCAGCGCGGGCTCGCTCGCCGACATGACGCACAGCCGGCCGTCCCCGCGCAGCAGCAGCGGCGCCGGGTGCCCCCGGTTGATCAGCCGTACGCGGCCGTCGGCGTGCCGGATCTCGGCGAGGACGGCGGTGGTGAACCCCTCGAACGCGTCGAGCCCGTCGCGCCGGGTGCCCTCGCGCGCGAGCGCCCGCTCCAGGCGCTGGGCCACCGCCTCCAGGGTGGTCTCCTGCTCGGCGGCCTCCCGGAAGGCGCCGATGACGACGGCGACCGCCGCGACCGCGCCCATGCCCTTGCCCCGTACGTCACCGACGATGAGCCGCACGCCATGCGGGGTGTCCTGCACCGCGTACAGATCGCCCCCGATGAACGCGTCGGCCTGCGCGGCCTCGTACCGCGCCGCGATGTCGAGCCCGCCGATGCGCGGGTCGGGCTCCGGCAGCACGGCGCGCTGGGTGGTCTCGGCGATGGAGCGGGCGTTGGCGAGCCGGTCGTTGCCGCGGCGGACGACGCGGTTGATGACGATGGCGAGGATTGCGACGGTCACCACGGTGATCACTTCGGTGACGGCCTCGACGCGGCTGTCGGCCCGGGCCCCGAAGTGCAGGAAGAGGACGGCGACGGTGGACGCGGCGCCGGTCAGGACGGTGCTGAGCAGCGAGTAGAAGGGGGCGGCGATCAGCGGGGCGGCCGTGTAGAGAGGGGCCGCGGTGAAGTCCGGCGGGGTCGCCGCGTCGTAGACGACGCCGACCAGCAGGAGCAGGAGCGGCAGGGCGCGGACGAACGCCCATTCGTGCGCGGAGGCACCCCTGTCGCCGGTTCCCGCTCGCTGCCCCACCGCTTGTCTCCCGCCGACTCCGCGCCCATCAACGCGCTCCACTCAGGGTTCCCCCGTCGGGGAGCGGGTGCGAGCCGGTGCGGTCCGACCGGGTTACGGAGGAGGGTCCCCAAGGCGCGCCCGGGGGAAGGGCCGGGAAAACACCTAGGACCCGGGAAAACACCTAGGGCCCGGAACCATTGCTGGTTCCGGGCCCTAGGTCTTGAGTAGCGGGGACAGGATTTGAACCTGCGACCTCTGGGTTATGAGCCCAGCGAGCTACCGAGCTGCTCCACCCCGCGCCGTTGAATGCAACTCTACGCCATCTGGAGGGGTGCGTCGAACCACTTCAGGCGTTGCCCGCGTGGGTGAGCGTCTCCCAGGCCACGAAGAGACCGTCCGTCCCCTCCGGCCGCCGGGCCACCGTGTACTTCTCGGTGTACGGCATTTCCAGATGCAGCCGCCCCCGCAGGTGGTTCAGGCCGACCTCCGTGTCGGGTCCCATGTCGCGCCGCACCCTGCCGCCGCACAGCCAGGCGGGCGCCCGCGCGCCCAGCTGGTACTTGGCGTGGAACTCGAAGGCGGCCCGCAACCGGTCCCTGACCTCCCCGTACAGATCGACGCCCTGGTGCCGGGCGGTCTCCGCCATGTGCGAGGCGGCGGCGAGCGAGTAGCTCGCGTGCTTGAAGTTGCGGCAGGTCTCCTGGGAGATCCCGTCGGTGAACGTGCCCTGCCCGAACCAGTACCTCTTCAGCTCGCCCGCCGTGTCGATGCCGCTGCCCTCCGGCGAGACGGGCAGCTTCCCGTCCGACTCCAGGTAGAAGTAGGCGGGCACGCGCGTCCTGAAGTGGTGCACGGCCTTCTCGAACGTGGCGTGGTCGTCGAGGAAGACGGCCATCGACATGGTCGCGTCGGCCATCACCAGGTCCCAGTTGCCGTTGAAGTCGGCGGAACCGTTCCTGACCTGGGGCAGGTAGGCGTTGCGCAGCATCCGCTCGAAACGCAGCAGCGCCCCGTCGCTCCAGCCGTCGTACGTGTAGCGCACGATCTCGGCGGCACGGGCCCATGACGAGGCGGCCCAGGCGGTCTGCAGCCCGGCGTTGGCCTCGGTGTGCCCGGTGATCCGCTTCGACCAGGCGTCCATGATCTGCACGGCCTTCTCGGCGTGCGCGCGCTCACCGGTGACGCTCCAGAGCAGCGCCTGGGTGTACGCGGCCAGGGCGTCCTCGCGCTCCTCGACGCAGCCCTGACCGGGGCGGGTGTCGGGCGGACAGACCACGACGTCGTACGGCTTCGCCGTGTAGTCCGCCGCGGCGAACCTGCTGCTCCGCATCTGCTCGAACGCCGCGAGCCAGGGCTGCTCACGCGCTCCGACGTGGGCGCGGACCCGGTCGAGCTGCTCCTTGCCGACCAGGACGCCGGGGTGGTTGAAGGCGAGGTCGAGGGGGCGGGCCGCGGCCGTACGGGTGTCCGGGCCGCCGGAGCCGCCACCGCAGGCCGCGGCGAGGGCGAGGAGGAGAGGGGCCAGGAGGAGGGCCAGGGCGCGCCGCCCTGTGCCGCGTACGGCTGCCGCCATGCTGCACCTCCGGTTCGGGGCCGGCTCGGGCCCCACCGCTGCGGGCCTCATTGCCCTGGCGTTCAGCCTGGCCCGGTGCTCGGGTCGGCGCACCGCCGGGCTGCTCCGTTCGGGCGGCTCGGCGCCGGAGGCGTGTGCCCTGTCCGGGTACGCCGTGTCCGGGTACGCCGTGTCCGGGTACGCCATGTCCGGGTGTGCCGTCCGCGCCCGGGTCCCGTCCTCCGTACGCCCGTCAGATGACCGGCGGCCGGCCGAGGCGGGTCAACCGCCAGGCCGTGCGCCAGCGCATGGGCCGGCGCTCGCCGCACGGTGTCCGCAGCCCTTCGACGAAGCCGGCGGCCCAGGCCTTCAGGCCGGGCAGGGAGCGGGTGCGGGCGAGGGTGAGGAGGGTCCAGACGCCCAGGTGGACGGGGATCAGCGGGAGCGGGAGGCGGCGGCGGACCAGCCAGACGCGGTTGCGGGCGGTGTTGCGGTAGTAGACGGCGTGCCGGGCCGGGGAGGTCTTGGGGTGCTGGAGCAGCAGGGCCGGTTCGTAGAGGATCTGCCAGCCGTCGTCGACCGCCCGCCAGGCCAGGTCGGTCTCCTCGTGCCCGAAGAAGAACTGGGCGGGCCAGGTGCCGGTGCGGGCCAGCATGTGCATGGACAGCGCGTGCCCGCCGCCGAGGAAGGCGGTGACCAGGCCCCGCTTCATCGGGTCGGTGGCGCGCAGCCGGGGGATGTGGCGGCGCTGGGTCTCGCCCGTCTCGTCGGCGATGCGGAAGCCGACGATGCCGAGGCGCGGGTCGGCGGCGAACAGGTCGCGGATCCTGCGGAAGACGTCGTCGGCGACGAGCAGTCCGTCGTCGTCGAGCTCGATCACGACGTCCACGTCGCCGAAGTCCGCGAGGCGCTCGATGGCGACGTTCCGTCCGCCCGGGCAGCCGAGGTTCTCGTCCAGCTCGACGGCGGTCACCTTGCCGGGCAGGGAGGGGAGTTCGGGGAGGGGCGAGCCGTTGCCGACGACGACGACGCGGTCGGCGGGTACGTCCTGCATGGCGACGGACGCCAGCAGCGCGTCGAGCTCCCGGGGCCGGTTGCCCATCGTGATGACGGCGACGCCCAGGCGCGGTGGCGTCGGCTGTGGTGGAGTCACGGTGGTCCCTCCAGATGTGCGGCGGAGACCGGCCAGTCAACACCACGGCGCCCCGCGGGGCCGAAGCCGGGCGGGGCGCGGAAGGCGTATGAGGGGGGCGGCCGAGGAGGGACGGGCTGGTGGTCGGGCGGCCGGGCGAACGGCACTCGGGCGGTCAGGCGGCCTTGGTCAGTTCACCGCTTCGGGTGGCCTCGCTGTCGGCCGGGGGCTGCTCGGTGTCGGCCGGAGCCTGCTCCCCCGCGACGCCCTTGCCGCCGTCCCGGATGAGGACGAGGGCGAGGACCGCGGCGGCCAGGACGCCCGCGGCTCCGGCCCAGAAGCTGGCCGACATCGCCTCGGTGAAGGCCTCTCGGGCGGCGGTGGCGAGGGCGCTGTCGCCGGTGGTGGCGGCCAGGGCGAGCGCGTCCGGGACGGAGTGCCCTGCCCCTGCGGGGGCGGAGGCGGGCATGGCGTCGGTGTAGGTGCTGGAGAGGACCGTGCCGAGGACGGCGACGCCGAGGGCCGCGCCGGCCTGCTGGACGGTGTCGTTGAGGGCGGAGCCGACCCCGGCGTGCTCGGCGGGGACCGCGCTCATCAGGGCGGCGGTCGCCGCCGGCATCGCCAGGCCGCCGCCGACGCCGATCAGGACCATGGCCGCGGCGAGCATCCCGAACCCGGCGTCGGAGGGGAGCGAGGCGAGGGCGCCGAATCCCGCGGCGATGACGGCCAGGCCGACCGCGGTCATGGGCCGGTTGCCGATCCTGTTGCCGAGGGTGGCGCCGATGCCGTTGAAGACGAGGGTGGCGACGGCCATGGGGGCGAAGGCGAGGCCGGTCTTGGCGGGGGAGTAGCCGAGGACGAACTGCAGGTACTGGGTGAGGACCAGCATCAGGCCGCCGTTGGCGAAGGTCAGCAGGACGAGGGAGAAGCTGGCGCCGCTGAAGACGCGGTTGCGGAAGAGCGAGAGCGGCACCATCGGGGACGCGGTGCGGGTCTCCCAGATGCCGAAGGCCACCAGGGCGACGACGGCGAGACCGAGCGAGGCCTGCGTACCCATGTCGTCCAGCCCGGTCTTGGCGGACTCGATGATCGTCCAGACGAGCGCGGTCATGCCGACCATGGACAGGGCCATGCCGAGCGGGTCGGCCTTCCGGGCGGGGCCCTTGGACTCGGGCATCAGGACGAGGGCGGCGACGATGGCGAGGCCGGCCACGGGGACGTTCATCAGGAAGACCGCGCCCCACCAGAAGTGGGCGATCAGCACGCCGCCGAGCACGGGCCCGCCGACCAGGCCGACCACGGCCACCGCGCTCCAGGCGCCGATGGCCTTGCGGCGCTCCTCGTCGTCGAAGACGGTGATGAGGATCGACAGGGTGCTCGGCATGATCAGGGCGCCGCCGACGCCCATCAACACCCGCCCCGCGATGAGCTGTTCGGGGTTCTGGGCGACGGTGGCCAGGAGGGACGCCGCACCGAAGAGGGCGAGCCCCACGATCATCACGCGCCGCCGTCCGAACCGGTCGGAGAGGCTGCCCGCGGTGAGGAGCAGTCCGGCGAAGACGAGGATGTACGACTCGATGATCCACTGGATGTCCTGGGCGTCCGCGCCCAGATCCTCGGCGATGGGCGGGACCGAGACGGTCAGGACCATGTTGTCGACGACCAGGACGAGCGTGCTCAGGCAGAGCACGATCAGGATGAGCCAGCGGCGCGGATCGCGGCGTACTTCCATCGTGGGACCCCCAGGAAAGTGGGCGGCACGCTCGCCGAGTACGGCGTGCTCTCGTTGCGAACACTGTACGCACTGCGCACGGTGTGCGCAACAGGGGACGGCGTTCGCGTCCCGCAACTGCGCTTGACTCGGGGTGGTTTGAGGCTGGAGCAGCCCGGAGGGACGCGGCCGACGGCGGTATCGTCAACGCCTCGTCCGCGATTCCCGCGATTCCGGGAGTGACCAAGCATGCCAACCATCACCGAGCTCAGTGAGCTGAGCGGCGAGTACGCCCTCGACGCCGACCGCACCCGGATCGGGTTCGTCGGCAAGCACTCCGTGGGGCCTCGAGTACGCGGCACGTTCGAGGAGTTCGAGGGCAGTGCCCACCTCGACGGCGACAACCCGGCGAAGTCCCACGTCCGGCTCACCCTGCGGGCGGCGAGCCTCCAGACCGGCAAGCGGATGCGCGACGACCCGTTGCGCGCCAAGTTCCTGGACGCGGCCAACCACCCCGTCATCACGTTCACCTCGACCGAGGTGAAGCAGGTGGACGGGGCCCGCTTCCGGGTCACCGGCGACCTGACGCTGCGCGGCACGACGAGGCCGCTCACCCTGGACGTCGAGTCGACCGGCGGCGAGAGCGGCGCCGACGGCCGCCTCCTGGCCGGTTTCCGCGGCGGCGCCACGATCAACCGCAAGGACTGGGGCGCGACCGCCAACGCCGTGGACACGCTCATCGTCAGCTCGCAGGTGACGGTGGAGTTCGAGGTGGTGGCGGTACGGCAGCCGTGACGGCTCGGGCATCGGCGGCTTCTCGCCCTCCGGTCGACGGGTATGTGTGAGGTGTACAGGGATGGGGACCTGATGGTCAGGCCCGGGTTCAGCAGCGATCCTCTGGAGGGCTGACCGGGCCAGGTTCCTCCGGTTCAGCAAAGAGCCGGGGGAGCCGCGTGTATGGGCCGCTCACATCACGGCGCCCCGCTCACAGACCCGCCGCGCGACGTCCCGACGACGAGTTGTTCGGTGGCCGCCATCGTGACCACCTTCTTGCCGCGCAGGACGAGGATCCCGGCCGCGTCGCACCCGTCCACCAGCTCGACGGCGGACGTGCTGATCTGCCGCAGCGTGGCGTCGACGGACTCCTGCGCCAGGAGGTCGCGCGCCATCGAAGCCATCTGCAACGCGAACCGACGCCAGTCCATGGCCAACCCCACCCCTGCCGTCCCCGGCCTGCCGGCCCGCCCCGCAAGCCTGACACGACCGGAGCCGCCTGGACGGCTCTTCGCCGATCCGGGTGGCTCCGTCCCTATCGGCTCGTCGCCACTTCGCGCGCCAGGTCGGCCAGCCACGAGGGGCCGTCCCTGCCGATGACGCGCAAGCTCGTGCGCAGGCGCCCGCGGTGGCGGGACGAGGTCACGTCGCGCAGCAGAGGCGGCAGCCGCGACAGCGGCTCTTCGGCCTCTCGCCAGGCCTTGAGCCGTACGAGTGCGTCCAGCTCGGCCGTGGCGTAGTACAGAGCTCCGCGTCCCGACGGATCGGCCGCCTCGACCAGCTCCCGGGCCCGCTCGAAGCGCGGTACCGCACGCGCGGGTTCACCCAGCGACAGGGCGACCTCCGCCTCGTGCCCGGTGACTTCCAGATCGTTCACCCACCACGACCACAGCGGATCACGGGGGTCGAGGGAGTCCTCCAGGGCGCCGCGCGCCTTCCCGATCGCCTGCCGCGCCCGCGCGTGGTCACCGGCCGTGGCCAGGGCCCGGCCGCGTCGAAGCTCGGTGAGCAGTGCCACACGCGGCGGCACTCCGCGACCGGCGATCTCCTCACAGAGAGACAGCGCCTCCCCCACCCGGCCGCTCTCGACCGCCTCCAGAGCCAGGAGATCCATGGCGAACCACTGCATGGAGCGGTCGCCCGCCCGCTGCGCCATGTCCAGGGACTCCGACCATGCGGCCCGGGCCTCCGCACGGCGTGCCGCGTCGAACAGCAACCAGCCCGCGATCTCCGCGAGTTCGGCGACGACGCTCAGCTGGGCCTTGTCATCCTCCGTGATCTTCGCGCGTTCGGAACGCCACACGCGGATCGCCGCGTCCGCCACATGGTCGCCACCATGCGCGTTGTCGTGGTCGAGCAGCCACCCGGCCCGCTCGAGGACCACGGCGTGCGGGTGATCGTCCCGCGGTTCATCGGCCTCCGCGCGGGCACGGGCGGCAGCGCGATCCAGATCTCCCTGCAAGAGGCCTCCCCCCAGGCCGCGGGCCGGCGACCGATCGCCGGGACCCCCGAACACACTGAAGGCCCAGCCGGAGCGCTCTCCGGCTGGGCCTTCCACGTAGGCCGCGTGGGACTCGAACCCACAACCAACAGATTAAAAGTCTGCTGCTCTGACCAATTGAGCTAGCGGCCCGCCCGCCCAGCATAGCCGTACGGTCCGACGAGCCTCACAGCCTTATCCCCGCCGGGCGCGCCCGGCCCCAACTCGGCGTCCCAGCACGGCGGTGGCGGACGTTCCCCCACCCGGCGGCGGACCGTGGGGGCGACGGGGCAGACATCCGGTCGCACCGCAAGGCACCTGAACTGCGAATTCGAAATTGACAGGGGTGGAGCAATATGCCCCGCCCATTCCATTCATCGGCAGTTCAAGGCGGTTCGCATGCGGAGAATTGCGCATTGACAGGCGCCCGGCGCCATGCCTCCGAATATCTCCGGGAAGCCGATTCCCGCGCACTGTTCAGAGAATTGACACGGGCCCCCCGCTATGCCCCGGCGACCTGCGAAAAAACAACAGCCCGAGCAATTGACAGGGGGATACGGAATTGCTTACGTTCCTCCTCGTCAGTTTTCACCGACCCGACCCCTAGGGAATTCGTGACCACATCCCCTTCGCTGTCGAAGTCCAGGCAGCAGTTGATCCTCGCCGCTCTCATGGTGTGCTCGCTCCTGATCTGGCTGGACAACACTGTCCTGAGCACCGCCCTGGAGACCCTCGCCGACCCGGCCCGCGGCCTCGACGCCGGGCCTGCCGCGCTCCAGTGGGCCACGGGCTCGTACACCCTGGCCTTCGCCACCCTGATGTTCACCGCGGGCGCGCTGGGCGACCGGTTCGGGCACCGGACCGTGCTCGTCAGTGGTCTCGTGGTTTTCGCCGCCTCTTCGGTGTGGGCGGCATATGCGGGCGACGCGAATCAATTGATCGCCGCTCGTGCAGCGATGGGTCTGGGCAGCGCGCTGATCATGCCCGCGAACCTCGCCATCCTCATGTGGACCTTCACAGGCCCCGCCCGCTCGACCGCGATCGCCATTTCCTCGACGTCCGCCGGTGTCGGAATGGCCGCGGGCCCGGTGCTCGCCGGGCTGCTCCTCGACCATTTCTGGTGGGGCTCGGTCTTTCTCGTCAATGTCCCGGTCGTAGTGCTCGCGCTGATCGGAATCACCACGCTGGTCCCGAATTTCCGCAGCCCCGTCCGGCGTCCCCTCGACCCGGCCGGCATGCTCCTTTCGATCACCGGGCTCGCGGCGCTGGCCTACGGTCTTATCCGGGCGGGGCAGGTGGCCGCCTGGGGCCGTACCGACGTCTGGGCGCCGGTCGCCGTCGGCCTCGTCCTGCTGACCGCCTTCGTCCTCGTCGAACTGCGCACCAGGATGCCGAGCTTCGACCCCCGCCTGCTCGCGCAGCGCACCTTCGGCGGCGGCAACGTCGCGCTCGGCCTGCTCCTCTTCGCCGTGACCGCCGTCACCTTCTACAACGCGTTCTACCTGCAGGGCGCCCGCGGCTACACGCCGACCGAGGCGGGCCTCGCCGGTCTCCCGACCGCGCTCGGCGCGATCCTGGGCGCGCCCGTCGGCGCCCGGCTCGTGCGCCGCTGGTCGCTGCGTGCCGTGTCCGTGCCCGCGCTCGTCGTGGCGGCGCTGACCATGGGCGCGTACGGGTTCTTCGGCCTTGGGACACCGCTCGGCTGGATCGAGGCCCTGCTCCTCGTCCAGGGCCTCACGATCGGCATGGTGCTCGGTCCTGTGACGGCGGCGCTGATCAGCTCGCTGCCGCTGGAGCGGGCCGGTGCCGGATCGGCCGTCACCAACACCGTGCGGCAGACCGGCAGCGTGCTCGGCATCGCCGTCGGCGGCACGATCATGTCGATCGTGTACCGGCGCGCGATCGAACCGTCGCTGGGTGACGTGCCCGCGTCGGTACGGGACCGGGCGGGCGTCTCCGCCGAGCAGGCCCGGCACGTCGCCGCCGAGACCCACCGGCCCGCTCTCGCGCACGCCGCCGATGACGCGTTCGTCCACGCCATGCACGTCGGCGCGGTCTGGATCATGCTCGTCGCGCTCTTCGGGGCGGCTGTGCTCGTACTTTCCCTGCGTCCGGCCGGGAAGGCCGGGGCACCGGCGGCAAAGGATGGGGCACCGGCTGCCAAGCCGGAGCAAGAACCGGCACCGGCACCGGAGCCGACCGGCTACGTCGCGGAGCCCGCGAGCTGACCGGCCCACGAGCCGCCCGACCGCCGCGACCGTCCGGAGCACCTCCGCCCCTCACGGGTCGAGGGGCTCCGGGCGGCTCGCGCGCGCCGCGTCGCGGGCCCGCGTGCGGGCGTGGTCCGGGTTGAGGAACCAGTGCCTGGCCGACGCCAGCCACCAGGCCGCCGCGAATCCGAGGACGACGAGCACCGCGACCGGCGCGTAGTTGAAGGTCTCCCAGGTGACCGGCGACACCTGCGGCAGCATGAACAGGACGGTGATCACGCCGACCCACCCCACCGCGACGACACCGACCGGGCGGGACCAGCGCCCCAGGTGCCAGGGCCCGCGCTCGAAGGCGTCCCCCTTGCGCAGCCGCAGCAACGTCGGGACGACGTAGGCGATGTAGAGCCCGATGACGGCGATCGAGGTCACCGCCGCGTACGCCGTGACGTTGATCAGGTACGGCAGGCCGAGCACCAGCGCGCCGAGCGCGGCCAGCCACACCGCGGCCACCGGGGTCCTCGTCCGCGGGCTGACCGAGTGCCAGATGTGCGAGTACGGCAGCGCGCCGTCCCGCGAGAAGGCGTAGATCATGCGGGAGTTGGCGGTCACCGAGGCCATGCCGCAGAAGAGCTGGGCTCCGATCACGACGAGCAGGAGCAGCTTGCCCGCCGTCGCGCCGAGTGCGTCCAGGAGGATCTGGGCGGGCGGCGCGCCCGTCGCCGAGCCGCGGGCGCCCTCGTACGACTGGATGGCGAAGGTGAAGCCGAGGAGCAGGACGAAACCCGCTATCCAGGAGGTCCAGATGGCCCGGACGATGCCCTTGGGGCCCGCCGTCGAGGCGTCGTGGGTCTCCTCCGTCATGTGCGCGGAGGCGTCGTAGCCGGTGAAGGTGTACTGCGCCATGAGCAGCCCGATGAGGACGACGTAGAGGCCGCTGCCCCAGCCCGTGTTGTTCACGAACTCGGTGAAGACGAAGGACGCCGACCGGTGCGAGTCCGGCGAGAACGCGAGCGCGCCGACGATCACCGCCACCCCGGCCACGTGCCACCACACGCTGACGCTGTTGAGCAGCCCGACGATGCGCACGCCGAAGGTGTTGACCAGCCCGTGCAGCACGAGGATCGCGGCGAAGAGCAGGATCGTGCGCTCCTCGGTGACCGCGAAGTCGAACTGGAGGTTCAGGTACGCGCCGAGGAACGACGCCGCGCCGAAGTCGATCCCCGCGGTGACGGCGACCTGCCCGAGTACGTTGAACCAGCCCGTGAACCACGCCCACGCGGCGGCGGAGCGGGCGGGCGCGAGCCGGTGCGCCCAGAAGTAGAGCCCGGCGGATGTCGGGTACGCGGAGCAGATCTCGGCCATCGCGAGCCCCACGAAGAGCGTCATCAGGCCGACGCCGACCCAGCCCCAGGTGATCACGGCAGGGCCGCCGGTGTTCATCCCGAACAGGTACATGGTGAGGCACCCGGACAGGACCGAGATGATCGTGAACGAGACGGCGTAGTTGGAGAACGCGGACATGCGCCGCGCGAGGACCTGCGTGTAACCGAGCTGGGCGAGACGCTCCTCGTCGGAGCCGGAGGTGGGGGCGGAGGCGGAGGCGGACATGGGGGCGCGCGCGGTCGTGGGTGGTGGCTGTTTCCGTTCGCTCGGGTCACTTGTCATGCCCCCAGCGATTCCCTCGCCGTGGGCGCGCCATGCGCGGGGCGGCCCGTACGGGTACGACGAAGGGCCCGCACGGCGCGTACGCCGTGCGGGCCCTTCGTCTTCGGTTCAGCCAGGCCCGTCGGGCCGGGCGGTCACCGCTCAGCCGTTGCGCTTCCAGCGCGGCTTGTCGTCGCGGCGGCCGAAGGAGCCCGTGCCGGAGCCGGTGCGGTCGTCACGGCGGTTGTGGGCCGGACGGTCGTGGCCACCGGAGCGGAAGCCGCCACCGGCGGGGCGGTCGTCGCGGCGGTCACGGTTGAAGGGGCGGTCGCTGCCGCGGTGGCCGCCGGAGGGGCGGTCGTCGCGACGGAAGCCGCCACCACGGTTGTCGTCACGGCGGTCACGGTTGAAGCCGCCACCGCGGTTGTCGTCGCGGCGGAAGCCACCACGCTCACCGCCACGGTCGTCACGACGCTCGAAAGAACGGCCACCACGGTCGCC